>CAJUKJ010000001.1:0-117707 GCA_910587365.1 uncultured Christensenellaceae bacterium
AAGGGAGAGCGGGAGAATGCGAAGCATTCGTCGAACCGAAGCACGAAGTGCTTACTCAAACGGTGTAATGAAAACACCGTTTTCAGGCAACGTATGCGCGTAACATATACGCATACTCATCTCGCATTGTACAAACAGTAGGTAACTACTGTTTGTTAGAGGTACAATGCTCGTCGCTCTGCCATCTCTGCAAAAGCTTTGGCACTTTTTAAATGAACTGGAAGTTACCGCTCTTAAAACAAAAAGCTGTATGCCTTATGCAGACAGCTTTTATATTTTATCAAATGGAATTGCTGTTGTCAATTAATTTTGCGCCTTATATTCAACCGAAGCGACGGTTGCAAGAAACACCCGTTCAGCACCGGCGTCTAAAAGCTTTTTACATACCGCGTCGGCGGTTGCGCCCGTAGTCAAAACGTCGTCAATAAGCAAAATATTTTTTCCTTTTATATCGGGACGTTTTTCAACTTTAAAACAGCCTTTAAGGTTTTGTTCGCGTTCTTTTCTTGAAAGTGTTTTTTGTGCTTCGGTATTCTTTTGTTTTACGACGGCTGAAACGACGGGTAAATCCAGACGTTTTGAAACGGCTTTTGCAAGAAGTTCGGCTTGATTATAACCCCTTGCGCGAACGGCGTCTTTGGTCATAGGCACAAAAGTTATACAATTGAGTTCATTAAACTCCGTCAGTTTTTTTGCAATTAGGTCGGCAAAATATTCTTTAAGATATCCTTCGCCGTTTTTAAATTTTGCAATCAGGACTGTACTGCCGCCCTCATAAACAAGGGGAGAAACTGCCTTTTTGAATAAAGGTACCCGCGCCTTGCATTCCATACAGATTTCCGCATAAAAGTTCTTTCTTCCGCAAACAGGACAGGTAAAGCCGTCATTGAAAGTAACGGTCTTTTTACAGTCGGGACATAAATTTCCTCCGAAAGTTTCAATGCCGCATATATCGCATGTAAAGTCCGTCGGGAAGAATGCTTCCGCCAAAAATCTGCCTAATTTGCCCATAAATATTTTTTCAGGTCTTGAGCGCGGTCAACCCTTTCCCAAGGCAAAGACTTTCCGAAATGTCCGTATGCTGCCGTTTGTGAATAAATCGGGGCGCGAAGTCCAAGACATTTGATAATGGAGTATGGACGAAGGTCAAACTCTTTTACGATTATATCTGCAATTTCGCCGTCGGTAAGCTTTCCCGTGCCGAATGTATCGACGAACACCGATACGGGGCGCGAAACGCCTATCGCATAGGCAACCTGCAATTCGATTTCATCGGCAAGTCCTGCGGCAACAATATTCTTGCATATGTATCTTGCCATATACGCTGCCGAACGGTCAACCTTTGTAGGATCCTTACCCGAAAAAGCTCCGCCGCCGTGTGCGCACCTTCCGCCGTAAGTATCGACAATAATTTTTCTGCCGGTAAGCCCGCTGTCGCCCTCGGGTCCGCCGATTTCAAATCTGCCCGTAGGGTTAATAAAAAATTTCGTATCTTTATCCAAAAGCTTATCGGGTATAACGTTTACAACGTGCGTTAAAATATCTTCTTTCAGCTTGTCTTGTGTAACCTTTTCATCGTGCTGTGCGGAAACAACGACAGTATCTATGCGCTTAGGTATTTTACCGTCATACTCAACGGTAACCTGTGTTTTTCCGTCTGGGCGAAGGTAGGGCAGTGTTCCGTTCTTTCTAACTTCTTCAAGCCTGTATGCAAGCTTGTGCGAAAGTGATATAGGAAGGGGCATAAGCTCTTCGGTTTCTCTGCACGCATATCCGAACATCATACCCTGGTCGCCTGCGCCGAGTAAATCTTCCTCAGAACCGCCCGCCTTGTTTTCAACGGAGCTGTCCACACCCATAGCAATATCTGGGCTTTGGCGATGTACCGCAACCGTCACGCTGCATTTATCGTAAGAGAACGTGCCGAACGTGTAGCCTATATCTTTAATAGTACGCCTTGCAATCGCCTCATAATCGACAGTGCAAGAAGTGGTAACCTCGCCCATAATCAAAAGCCTGTCGAATGCGGCGCAACACTCAATTGCGCACCTTGCGTTAGGGTCGTTTTTTAAAATTTCGTCTACAATCGCATCGGAAATGCGGTCGCAAAGCTTGTCGGGATGTCCCTCGGTAACACTTTCGCTCGTAAAAAGTTTTCTCATAAATTTACTCCGTGTATAAAATAAAATCCGCGCTCTCGTCGGGCGCGGGTTAATTTGAATATTGTCCCATAGTCCCCGGCGTTAGCACCTTGCAAAACGCTTTGCAGGTTGCTGTGTGGTCTAAGAGCCGTTCTCTCGCACACTCTTTATAGGTTTGATGATATTATACACGGGTTATAAATAATTGTCAAACAAAAGTTGCAATTATCGGATATATAAATTATAATATATCTATGTTTTGTACGCAATGTCCCGTAAAGTGCGGGGCTGACAGAAAAGTTAATAACGGCGCGTGCGGTGTTAAGGGGGTAAGAATTGCAAAATACTATCTGCACCCTTTTGAAGAACCGCCTGTATCCTTTAAAAACGGAAGCGGCTGCATTTTCTTTTGCGGTTGCTCCTTGAAATGCGCGTTCTGCCAGAATTTTGAATTATCCCGCAACACCCGCGGAAAAGATATTTCAGTTAAAGAGCTTGCGGAAATATTCAGACGTCTTGAAGATATGGGTGCGGAGAATATAAATCTCGTCAACCCGACGCATTATTTAAGCGATATTGCGGAAGCGTTTGCTATATACCGTCCGCGTATTCCAATTGTATACAATACCCACGGTTACGAAAGTATTGAAAGTCTGAAAACGGCGGATACATTCGTAAATATCTATCTTCCCGATTTGAAATTTATCGACCCGCTTCTTGCAAAGCGGTACACTTTCAGACCGGACTATGCCGAATACGCCCTGCCCGCAATACGTTTTATGGCTCAAAAGTCTTTGGTAATGCGTGACGACGGAAAAATGCTTTCGGGCTGTATAGTAAGGCATCTTATATTGCCGCTTGCGGCTTACGATTCTGTAAATATAGTCAAATTCATTTCAACTTTACCACATAGCGTTTATTTTAGTTTAATGAGTCAGTATACGCCCTTCGGGGCAATTAGTAACCTGAAAGAATTACAGCGTAAAATTACAAAACGCGAATATGAAAAGGTTCTTTCGGCAGTAGAAGAATACGGACTTAAAAGGGTGTTTTTACAAAACCTTGAAAGCGCGACTGAGGATTTTATACCCAAGTGGGATTTCTGAAAAATGTTAGTATCTTTGGAAAACGTAGCGTTCGGCTACGGCGGCAACTTAATTTTCTCAGGCGTAACCTTTGCAATTAACGAGGGGGAACGCGTAGGTCTTATCGGGGCAAACGGCGAGGGTAAGACCACGCTTATCAAACTCATTTCAGGCGAACTTGAAGCCGAGCAAGGCGCGGTAATTAAAAAGAACGGACTTAAAATAGGATATCTTGAACAGAACGGAGGCTATTTAAGCGGAAATACCGTCTACGGGGAAATGCGCGAAGTGTTTAAGGAAGAGCTTTCCGCCGTTGAAAAGCTTTCTTCGCTTTCGGCTCAGATTTCACAAACACCCTATCCGAGTCGTGAGTATGACGCTCTTTCGGCAAAAATGCAAAGCCTGCACAAATTTCTTTCCGCACGCGACTGCTTTGACGTGGACGTGAAAATCAAAACCGTTCTCAACGGTATGGGCTTTTCCGAAATGTACGGCAGGGTTATCGACACTATGTCGGGCGGAGAAAAAACGCGTTTAAAGCTTGCACGCCTTCTTCTCGAAAATCCCGATTTACTCATTTTGGACGAGCCTACCAACCATCTTGATATAACCACACTTTTCTGGCTTGAAGAATACTTGAAGTCGTACAAGGGCGGAATTTTCGTCGTTTCGCACGATAGATATTTTTTGGATAAAACGGTAGGGCGTATACTTGAAATAGAGAATAAGAGGTTAACTTCGTTTTCGGGCAACTATACGAAATATAAAATTTTAAAAGCCGACCTCTATGCAAGACAATTAAAAGAGTATGAAGCGCAGCAGGAAGAAAGGGCAAAGCTTCAGGACTACGTTGACAGAAATATCGTTCGCGCCACCACAGCGAAGTCTGCGCAAAGCCGTGTAAAACAGCTTGAAAGAATGGAAATTCTCGAAAAGCCGTTTACCCCGCCAAAGCCTCCGACATTTAAATTTGAATACGAAATCCAACCTTACGAACGCGTCCTTGAAATAGACGGGCTAAACCTTGAAATAGGCGGAAAAAGGCTTATAACCAAAGGAAAACTAAACGTAAAGCGCGGCGAAAAGCTTGCACTCGTCGGGGAAAACGGAACGGGCAAATCTACGCTTTTAAAACAAATATTGAAGACTGACCCCGCAATTAAAGTAGGCAGGTTTGTAAAATTTGCCTTTTACGACCAGGAATCGGCAAATTTAAACGGCGAAAATACTGTGTTGCAGGAACTGTGGGAAAGGCACGTCGGCTATACCCAGACGGAAGCGCGTTCGGCATTGGCGCGCTGCGGACTGTTTGCCGACGATATGGATAAAACGGTCAAATCGCTTTCCGGAGGAGAGAGGGCAAAGCTTTCTTTGTGCGTTCTCGAATGCGAAAGGGGCAACGTATTGCTTTTGGACGAACCCACCAACCACCTCGACCTTCCTGCGCGCGAGGGGCTGGAAAAAGCCTTGAAAGACTTTGACGGTACTTTGATTTTCGTTTCGCACGACAGGTATTTTATATCTGCGGTTGCGCAAAGCATAGCCGAGATTGAAGGCGGAACGCTTAACCGTTATGAAGGCGGATACGAAAGCTATAACGAAACAAAGAAGAAAGCCCAATCCGTGCAGGTAACGCCAAAGCGCGAACCTGAAAAAACTTCATACCGTTCAAAGAAGGAACGCGCCGAGGAAGAGAACAGGAAAAGGCTTGTAAAAAAACTTGAAGAAGAAATTTCCGTTTTAGAAAACGAAGAGGCGGAAATAAATCGACAACTGTCCCTTCCCGAAATAGTTTGCGACTATGTTTTGGTTAACGGGCTTTCAAAAAAGCTTGAAGGAATAAAATTACAGCTTGACAGGCTTTACAATGAGTATGAAAAAGTGATATAATAGGTAAGCTATGGAAGAAGAAAAAAAAGAGGAAGAGAAGGTAACGGTACGGCATACGATAAACGCCGAAGAGGCGTTCACTCTCGGTAAAGATGTATACGATATCCGTACTCTTATAAAAAATATATACGGCAACCGTGCGGTAATAGCGCGCAGATTAAACGTTCTGTCGCTATCCGTAAGTCTTGTTTTTACGCTTTTGTACGTTGCTTACATACTCGGTACGGGGTTATTGAAAAAACTCAGTGTCCAAACGGAAATTGTGCTTTATTGCTTTTTGGGCGTATACGGCGCATTGTTTATAACGTTGTTTATTTTAACTATGTGCGGTATAGGTGCAAAAGCAAAAAATATAAAAAGATACAGCAAAGTGCTTTCGTATTTCAGGCTCGTTGTAAGGCTGCTATCGCTTGCGATAACTATAATGGCACTCGTTTTTGCAACTATGGGCGGCGACTACGGCGCACAGCATATTGCGGTTGATATACTGCTTATTATCTTTTCGATAATATGTCTTATATTTCAGGTAATACCGCTTGTATGCGGCGGCTTCGGTAAGCTTGCCCGTTGGCTTTTATCGCCTGTAAAAATCAAGTACCGTTTTTCTGCGGTCGCCCTCGAATGGTACGAGCTTGCGGTAACCTCGTCAGGTAACAGCAAAACCGTAAAGCGCGTTTCAAGAAAGTACTGTGACGAAATAGGCGTATGCCTTGATAATTTCCTTATTCCCGCACTCGGCAAAAAATACGTTTCGGTAATCAGACCTGCGCAAATTCTCAGCGTGGTGGACGACACGACGGAAGAGGACAGACCGCTTGTTGAGGGAACCTTAAAAAGCATTTTCGCTTACGCGACCGAATGCGGATACGTCACTTTCGACCCCTGTAAGGATTTGAATTTTGAAGGAAGCATAGAAGAAGAGGAAAAGACAAAACAAACCGTAAAATCGCGTTTAATAAACTTCGGTTTAAAGAAAATAGCAAAACCTTTTATTGATAAACAAATAGAAAAAAGTACCAAGCAAAAAGATAAATAAAGCAAAGCCCCGAGGCGGTTAAAAACCGCCTCGGGGCTTAATTCGTAAATTAAAACTGTAAACTCTTTTCTATATAAGCTTCAAGCTCGTCGATTTTAAGTCTTATCTGTTGCATACTGTCGCGGTCGCGTACCGTAACGGTGTTATCGTTCAACGTGTCAAAATCGACCGTTATGCAGTAGGGTGTGCCTATTTCGTCCTGACGGCGGTATCTCTTACCTATCGAACCAGTCACGTCGTAGGTTACTGAAAATTTCTTTGCAAGCTGTCTGTAAACTTCGTCAGCCTTTTCCGTAAGTCCTTTTTGCAGCGGAAGTACGCAAGCTTTGTAGGGCGCAAGGAAGGGGTGCAGTCTTAAAACCGTTCTCACGTCGTTTTTCTCAGCGTCCAAAACTTCCTCGTCGTAAGCGTCGGTAAGGAATGCAAGCACCATTCTTTCCGCACCGAGGGAAGGCTCTATAACGTATGGTACGTACTTCTCGTTTGTTGCGGGGTCGGTGTATTCCATATTTTCCCCGCTCTCTTTCGCGTGCTGTGTAAGGTCGTAGTCCGTCCTGTCGGCAATGCCCCAAAGCTCGCCCCAGCCGAAAGCAAAGTTGTACTCGAAGTCGGTCGTTGCCTTTGAATAAAAGCACAGCTCTTCGGGCGAATGGTCGCGCAGTTTAAGGTTTTCCTCTTTAAGTCCAAGCGAAAGAAGGAAGTTCTTGCAATAGTCCTTCCAATAGCCGAACCATTCGAGGTCTGTTCCGGGCTTGCAGAAAAATTCAAGCTCCATTTGCTCGAACTCGCGGACGCGGAAAATAAAGTTTCCGGGCGTAATTTCGTTTCTGAACGATTTACCTATCTGACCTATGCCGAAAGGCACGCGAAGACGCGACGTGCGCGCCACGTTTTTAAAGTTTACAAAAATGCCCTGTGCGGTTTCGGGGCGGAGGTAAACAGTGTTTACGGTATCTTCCGTAACCCCTTGGAAAGTTTTAAACATAAGGTTAAATTTTCTTATAGGCGTAAAATCGCTTTTACCGCATACGGGGCAGTTAATTTTCTTTTCGGCAATAAAGCTTTCCAAAGCTTCGTTGTCCATACTTTCAACGCTTAAATCCAGCTTGTGTTTTTTGCAATAATCTTCCACAAGGTTATCCGCGCGGTGTCTTGCTTTACAGCTTCTGCAATCCATAAGGGGGTCGGAGAACCCGCCGAGGTGTCCCGAAGCTTTCCAGGTGCGCGTATTCATAAGAATCGCGCAGTCAAGCCCCGTGTTGTAGGGCGTTTCCTGTACGAACTTTTTCCACCACGCTTTTTTAACGTTATTCTTAAACTCAACGCCAAGGGGACCAAAGTCCCAGGTGTTTGCAAGTCCGCCGTAAATTTCGCTTCCGGGGAAAATAAAGCCTCTGTTCTTGCACAGCGCGACAAGCTTTTCCATAGTCACGGCGCGTTTTTTCTCTGCCATATAAAACTCCTTTTGCCGTATTTGGCTTAATACGGACTGATTATTTAACATTTTAATTTTATAAAAAAAAACTTGTCAAGTCAAGCGAATGTATGCTATAATAAGCGTAAGCAATTATTAAAGTTTGTAAGGAAAATTATTTTTGAAGCGCAGAAAAATTTTTTTATGTTTAACGGCAGTGTGCGCAGTGGTTTTATGGTTGGGTGCTATGGCACTGTATTACGCTTACGTAAACGATAACGTGAATATAACATATGTTGCGGTTTCGCTGATAATTTGCGGTACCGCAGGTGTAATTACTTTCTTTCTTCTAAGTTCTTTTCCCGATAATAACCTTAAACTCAGATGGTTAAAACTATACGCGGATTATATGGAATTCCTTGATTTGCGGGAGAACGGG
Organism: uncultured Christensenellaceae bacterium; assembly: GCA_910587365.1. Taxonomy (GTDB): domain Bacteria; phylum Bacillota; class Clostridia; order Christensenellales; family Borkfalkiaceae; genus Coproplasma. The sequence goes on from CAJUKJ010000001.1 coordinate 8,006, forward strand.
GAAAAGTGTGATACGGAATATAAAGCTTGCCTTGAAAAGATTCGTGAAAACTATTTTTCAGACAATGATAAAAATAAAAACCGTATAGAAAAACCTAACGTTTACAATGTAAAGAAGTTTTGTGATTTTTCCGTACTGCAAAGCGGAAATATTTACTACGGCTGTCTTGTAATTGCAAATGAAAACTTATTCAAGTCATCGCGTTTCGTTTTTAAAACATTTCCCGCCGTCTTTATTTACAGTACAGACGATTATTTTTCGGCAAATCCCAAGCAACTTATCGATATTGCGGAATGGGTGTATAAAGACGGATTAAACGGTTTACTGTCAAATCAAAGCAAATATTTTTCAAACGTAAAAATTTGTACGGAGCAAACCGGAAACAGGGAAGTTTACATTACGGTGGTAATGGTGTGCCGTCGTCAGTTGCCGTTCGGTCGGCTTCACGGTAAGATAGTTCCGCTGATAGCAAATCCGTTGGCAAGCAATTCGGTTTTTGTGGCTGACTGTAAGTACTGGACGGGCGAAATAACCGATTTATATCATTATGAAAAAGAAACAAAGGATTCATACGGTCAACCGTTTGGAATATAATTTTTCGGAGGAATTAAAAAATGAGAAAACTTTCTGTTAAAAGAAAATGGAGCATCATAGAATGCGCATCTAAAATTAATTTGTATGTACAGTGTCCCGAAGAATACGCAACCCATAACATCGACGGGAAAAATTTCAGGGAATACAGGCTCAAAAACGGCAAGACCGTAACGACAGATATTTTTGACGAGGAAACCTTGATTTATATCGATTCAAGTACTATGAACGTTTCCTACACGGTTGCCGCGGGAACGGAAGACGTAAATCTTCTTGCGAAACCGCATTATAATTTTGCGCAGGGAAATCCGTTCACTATTGAAAAAATTTAAAATATATATATCTGCGGAGTCTGATTTTATCAGTCTCCGCAAATTCTTTAAAAAGTTGTTTTAAATGATATACTTTTTTACCCTTAATGTGATATAATATTCAAAAAATGAAAGGTGGTATTTATGCTGTCAGATATCGAAATTGCCGAAAGCTGTAAAATGAAAGATATTCGCGATATTGCGAAAAAGCTGTCGCTTGGCGAGGACAAGCTTGAACTGTACGGAAAATACAAGGCTAAAATCGACTTGAAAGAAGTAAATCCCAAGTCAAAACTTATTTTGGTAACGGCAATAAATCCCACGGCAAGCGGAGAGGGTAAAACCACTGTTTCCATAGGTCTTGCCGACGGAATGGCTCGGCTTGGCAAAAAGGTTTGTCTGGCTTTAAGAGAGCCTTCCTTAGGTCCGGTCTTCGGAATTAAGGGCGGCGCGGCAGGCGGCGGATACGCGCAGGTAGTTCCAATGGCGGATATAAACCTGCACTTTACAGGTGATTTGCACGCCATAACCGCGGCGAACAACCTTTTATGCGCAATGATTGACAATCACATATTCCGCGGTAACGCGCTCGATATTTCAGAAGTGTATTTCCGCCGCTGTATGGATATGAATGACCGCGCCCTGCGCGATATAAATCTGAAATGCGAAGCCGGCACTATGAAGGGTTGTTCAAGCTATCAGCGTCAGGAAAGCTTTGAAATTACCGCCGCTTCGGAAATTATGGCAATACTTTGCCTTGCAACGGACTTGAAAGACCTTAAAAAGCGTTTAGGCAATATTGTTGTGGGAATAAACGGAAACGGCGATTACGTCCGTGCTTGCGAACTGAAAGCCGAGGGAGCAATGGCAACCCTTTTAAAGGATGCAATAAAGCCCAATCTCGTGCAGACCCTCGAAGGAACGCCCGCAATCGTACACGGCGGACCCTTTGCAAATATTGCGCACGGCTGTAATTCGATACGCGCAACTTATACGGCTATGACGCTTGCGGATTATGCCGTAACCGAGGCGGGCTTCGGTGCGGATTTGGGTGCGGAAAAATTCCTTGACGCAAAATGCCGCATCGCAGGTATCCAGCCCGACTGCGTCGTTGTGGTTGCAACGGTAAAAGCGTTAAAGCTTCACGGCGGTGCGGATAAGGCAAACTTAACGGAAGAAAATCTTCCGGCACTCAAAGCGGGACTTCCCAATCTTTTAAAGCACGTTGAAAACATTGTAAAGGTTTACAATAAACCCGCAGTCGTCGCTATGAACAGGTTCGCAACCGATACCGAAGCTGAGATAAAAGAGGTGCTTTCCGCGTGTGAAAAAGCGGGGGCAAAAGCAGTGTTTACCGACGTATTCTTAAAGGGCGGCGAAGGCGGAAAAGAGCTTGCCGAAGCAGTTATAAAAGAGTGCGGCAAAAATAGCGAGCTGCATTATGCCTATTGTTTAAACGACGGTATAATAGCTAAGATAGAGGGCGTTGTCAAAAATGTGTACGGCGGCGACGGCGCGGACTTTTCCGAAGTCGCTCTGCAAAAGATTAAGGATATAGAAAGCAAGGGTATTAAAGGTTTGCCCGTAATTATAGCAAAAACCCAGTATTCGCTTTCAGACGACGCGAAAAAACTTTCCCGTCCTTCGGGGTTTAAAATTTATGTACGCGATATAATTTACAAGGGCGGTGCAGGCTTCATCGTTGCAGTCGCAGGCGAAATTATGCTTATGCCCGGACTCGGTAAAGTGCCTTGTGCGGAACATATTGATATTGACGAAAACGGCAAAATAGTGGGTTTATCTTAATTTTAAAAGGAAGTATTTAAAATGCGCATACCCGAAGCAACAAATTTTATAGAACAAATTATAAACGAAGAACTCGAAGCGGGTAAATTTGAAAGTGTGGGAAATAAAATACAGGTGCGCTTTCCGCCCGAACCCAACGGTTATCTGCATATAGGTCACGTAAAGGCAATGTGCATAAACTTCGGGGTTAAGGAAAAGTACGGCGGCAAGCTCAATTTGCGTATGGACGACACAAACCCCGCAAAAGAGGATTATGAATACGTTAACTCCATAGTAGACGCAATAAAATGGCTTGGATTTGAATACGACAAGCTTGTTTTTGCTTCCGACTATTATGACAGGTTGTACAAAATTGCGGAAAAGTATATAACTGACGGTAACGCTTATGTGTGCGATTTATCCGCCGATGAAATTTCCGCAACAAGAGGAACGCTTACCGAAGCGGGTACGCCTTCGCCATACAGAAACAGAAGCGTGGAAGAAAATTTAAAACTCTTCCGCGAAATGAAGGCGGGCAAATATCCCGACGGCTCTAAGGTTTTGCGTGCGAAAATCGATATGGCTTCGCCCAACGTCAATATGCGCGACCCCGTAGTTTACCGCATTGCCCGCGTTCCACACTACCGCACGGGCGATAAGTGGTGCATATATCCTATGTACGATTTTGCCCACCCCGTTTCCGACGCGATAGAGGGGATAACCCATTCGCTCTGCTCGCTCGAATTTGAAAATCACAGACCGCTCTATAACTGGTTTATTGAAAAAGCCGGTTTCAAAGCTCCTCTGCCCAGACAGATTGAATTTGCACGTTTGAATATTACCAATATGTTAATGTCCAAACGCTATCTTAAAAAGCTGGTGGACGAAGGCTTTGTCCGCGGATGGGACGACCCCAGAATGCCCACTATAATGGGACTTAAAAACAGGGGGGTCCCGCCTGAGGCACTTAAAAAATTCTGTGCCGACGTCGGAGTTGCAAAGGCGTACTCGGTTGTAAACCAAGCCCAGCTTGATAGCTGTATACGTGACAACCTGAACGCCAATGCCGAACGTGCTATGGCAGTATTAAATCCCTTAAAGCTGACGATAACCAATTACAAAGGCGAAGAAGACGTTTCTTTCGACAAAAACCCTATGCAGGAAGGCAGCGGTTCAAGGGATATAAAATTCTCTGGTACAGTATATATAGAAAGGGACGATTTTTCTTTAAACCCTCCTCCTAAGTACAAGCGTCTTTATAAGGGCGGCACCGTGCGTCTTAAAAGCGCGTATATCGTCCGTTGCGACGACGTAAAGCTTAATGAAAAGGGCGAAGCGGAGGAAATTTTCTGTACATATTTCCCCGAAACAAGAAGCGGGAGCGACGTTCAATCGGAAATCAAGGCAAAGGGCGTTATCCAGTGGGTAGACGCAAAGTACGGAAAAGACGTGCAGTTCAGGCAGTATCAGCCCCTTTTAACCGACGAACTCTATCCCGACCAGGACTACGCGGAAAGATTGAATAAGGATAGCGAAAAAACGTTCTACGGTAAGGCGGAACCTTATTTTGCGGAGTGCGCGGACGGTAAACCCTTCCAACTTATGCGCGCGGGCTACTATAAAAAGAGTAGCGGGGACGGGTTAGTGCTTTCCGAAATAGTTTCACTAAAAGATAACTTCAATAAATAATTACCGAGAGGTAGTATGGATATAGTAAGTATCATAATAGTATCCCTGATAGCGTTATTCGCCGTCATAGGGGCAGTAACAGGCGTGGCAAAAGGCTTCACGCAGGTTAAGTCCTGGGCGGTTGAAATGTTGCTTGCGGGAGTAATAAGCATCGCGCTTTCAAAACTGTTCTCATCCAAACTGGACGACGGAACTGTTAAGGCAATACTGTCACTCGGTATTTGCCTTGTCCTCGTTTGCCTTTTAATGCTTGTTTTCGTAATTCTTCGTAAGCGGCTTTCAAAGAGTATTGAAAAGCGCAAACAAAAGTGGTATTACGAGCATTATGATGAAATAGAAGGTAATACAGAACAAATTTTATCTGCGCTCGGCAAAGAGGATACAAAAACATACAACAAGCTTACAAAGCGCAAGTTCAGACAGTCCGGCGGAGCTTGGGGTGTAGTTGACAGGGTTTTCGGCGGTGTAACGCTCGCAATAAAGGGCGCGGTGATGTCGGGAATATTCTTTGCTGTCGTGCTTGCCGTTCTCGATTTTTCAAGACTTCCCGCAGAGGGAGGCGCGCTTTATGAAGCGTTGGGCGGTATTTATTCAAGCAGTATATGGGCGTTCTTTAAAAATTTCATTTTCGATTTTCTGTTAGTCGGAATTTTAATGGTATGTATTAAAAGCGGCTATTCAAGCGGAATCTCTTCTGCGGTATGGACGCTTGTTGTAATAGGTCTTATCGGCGGTGCGGGTTATCTTTCTTTCCATCTTTCAACTACCGTACCTTCGTTTGTGTCTGTTGCGGGCAATCTCGAAGCTAAGCTTGCGGACAAGCTTGCCGGTGTTGCGGGTATTCTTGAAGGGGTAGGCTTAACCACGCTTAAACTGTGTGAAATTTTAATAGGAATAGGTATCTTTGCTTTAATGCTTGTTGCGGTAATCCTTATTGCGGTTTTTGTCCCCAGACTTATCGACAGGGCAAGGGACAGTGTAATTGTGCGCAGCATTGACGGCGTTTTCGGCGCAATAATATTTACAGCAGTTTGTTTCGGTATTATCTTTATGCTTGGAGCAGTGCTAAAAACAATTTATGAAGTCCAGTTTATGGACGTGTTTAACGCTTATTTTGAAAAAAGCGGTATAGCTACCTGGATATACGACAAAAATCCGGTAAACTTGGATTTGCCTTTAAAAGATTTACTTACCTGAAAAAAGTATAAGGGCGCGTTAAGCAAAAGCTTAACGCGCCCCTCTTTTAAACAGGGTTAAATATCCTCTGAATAACTTTCACAGCAAGTACATTTCTCGCTGTTGCACGTGCAACCTACTTTAATGTGGTCAAGTGTGCAGTTGCAACCGTTATAGTTAAATTTGCATTTATTAACGCTGCAAGCTATATCGTTATTGAAGTTTTCCATAATACCCTCCGATATTATTTTGCGTACAATATCTTAAATTATGCAAAGGGATTGACAAAATTTAAGTTTAATTGTACAATACCTAAAAGGAGAAAATTTATGAAGGTCATTTTATTAAAGGACGTGAAGGGACAGGGCAAGAAGGGCGAAGTGGTTGATGTTAATGAAGGATACGCCCGCAACTTCCTTGTAAAAAAAGGACTTGCCGAAGTTGCAACTGCGTCCAAGCTTAACGATTTATCGCAAAAAAAAGCAGCGGCAGATTACCATAAAGCCGAAGAGGTAAAGGCAACCAAAGCCCTTGCGGAAGAGCTTAAAGGCAAAACCTTTACAGTAAAAATAAAAGCGGGGCAGGGCGGAAAGGTATTCGGTTCAGTCACAGGCGCAAACATAGCCGATTCGCTTCAAGCCGCAGGATACAGTGTAGACAAGAAAAAGGTTGTCCTTGCCCAGCCCATCAAAAACGTGGGTACTTACGAAGTGGACTTAAAACTGATGGAGGGCATTTCTTCAAAAATAAACGTTACGGTTGAAAGCGAGTAAGCAATGCTTACGCTTTTGTATCTTAATTACTTGTTCTTTTGGTTAACTATACGCTAATCAATCATACAATACGGCGGGCGGTTTATTAAAACCGCCCGCCTGTAAAGCTATTTAAGCCAATCGATAAGTATTGCCGCTTGCGGATAAGTAATGTTTAAATTTTTTAGAATAAAAGCAGTGGTAATTTCATCCGCGTTGAGTTTAGTTGTTTCAACTAAACTCAACGCGGATATTTTTAATTTGTTTAAAAGGTAAGAATTGAATTTTTTACAAATTCATACGATACGGACAAAAAACTTCATTGCCGCAGGGGTAATAACTCGCTCGTCAATCCATATCAGTTATTTTTAAAAAACGGTCGGTACTATTTAGCGTGCAATTATGAAAAGTACAATAATTTTGTATATTGCAGAATTGACAGAAATTCAGAAATATCTCTTACATCGTTACCCGTTAAACCTATTTTTGAAATAAATTTCCCCGCAAACTCTCGTTGACCAAATCAAAGATGATATTAATGAAATGAAAAAGCTTTATGAGAAATAATTATGTATGATTTAAAAGACAGAACTTATGCTGTGTTAGAGGTGGTAACAATTGGTTACTACAACTATATTGAAACAAAAAAGAATAAATTTCAAGTGCGTTTGAATTTTCCTACAATAATTGAAATGGCAGCGGTAAAAATTAAGAACGGTAAAATTGTTGGGAATTATTCAACCTTCGTTAATATAGACGGTTGCGATGAATATGATTTAAAATTTGATAATGACCCTGAATTTGACGGAATTACGGCAGAACATTTAATTGGCACGCCGTCATTAAATGCAGCTTTGAATGATTTGTTTAATTTTACGGAAGGCAGGATAGTTTAAGCAGAGCGTTAATAACGGCAAGACTGTTTATAGAGCTGTTTCAAGGCGAACGCATTAAGCCAATTGACGATATAGTCCCGTTCTGATATAATTGAAATAAGAGGAAATTTTTTATGGAATCAAATGTGTTTGAATTAAAAGGATTGTATAATGAAGCAATAAATTATGTTGAAAGCAAAAAAGAGAAAAATTTAGCTTTTGTGCCTGCAATTTGCGGTGCTGATTATGAAAACTGCAACTCGAAAATTATGATAGTCGGAAGAGCTCCCAATGGTTGGTCTATGGACTTTTATGAGAATATTAATTGTGTGCCAAAGAATTGGTTTGATGCCGGTTTGTCTTGGGTATATCAGAACGGACCGAAAAAACGCAATGGCGAAGAGCATAAAGCTTCGATAAAAAATTCTAAGTATTGGCAGTTTGTTAGATATCTGATGTTTAAGAGCGGAAATTGTAAAAACGCAAATTTTACGGATGGATTGGTATGGACGAATTTATTCAAAATTTCAAACCGAAATCTCGGTAATCCGGATGATAGCACCTGTAAGGAAACTCTTCAAATTATGGATAATATTTTATGTGCCGAAATCAAATACTATAAACCGCAAGAGATTTGGTTTATGACAAAAAAGAATAAAAAGGCAGTTGGAGAATATGAAAATAATAATTCGGCAGATAATTGGTTGTATTGGGTATTTAATGGAAAATTAGCATTTGAAAAGACGTTAAACTTTATCAATGATAATAACGTTTTGGCAAAAATGTTTTATCGTCCCGAGTACCGCAAATTTGATGAAATAAAAGAGGGAATATTATTAAAAGATATTGAAATTCCGGAATTGTGAAAGTTGTAAAATTGAAAGCAGATGGAAGGAGTATTATATTAAGGGCGGGCGGTTTTAATAAACCGCCCGCCCTTGATGTTTACGTTTAATTAGTTATAAAAAATACATAAGTCCAAGTTAATAAGATACCTTGGTGTAGCGACGCGCTATCTGCCGCGGCCGCCTCCGCCGCCGAAACCGCCGCCCGAACGTCCGCCGAATCCCCCGCCGAAACCGCCGCCGTTGGAACCCGAAGACGAGGGACGGGAAACCATTCCCGAAGAGATATTGCGCATACTGTTTCGTAACATACTGTTAATAATTCTGAACTCGATATAGGTTGTCATTACGTTACCCGTAGCCCATTGTGGCGGTTGTATGGTAATATCCGCAAACTTTTCTTCCCACTTATCGGTTACGCCCAAAACCTGCGCGTATGGAAGTATATGATAATAAAATTGCGGGTCTTGTTCAAGCATCATTTCAAGCTGGTCTTTTTCCGCAAGCTGGATAAAGTTTTTAAAGCCTATAATATCGTTAAGCTTTTCGGTATAGCTTGCCGAGCGCATTAACAGTAATGCAGAGGAGGTAAATACTAAACTGCTTACGACATAAAGTACTATCTTGGGACCTGTACCGATAATCGACGTCGGCACGAGCATCACATATAATATTCCTACAACGACGCAAATTGCAGCTAAACCTAAGCTTAACCCTATAAACTTATTTTTGCTAAGCTTCAATCTGTTATAACTAAGCGTTTGTACTAACCCGTTTATGACAAAAGCGGGGATAACCGCTATAAACGGAACAAGTAACAGCATTTTGCTTGAAATACGCATAAACGCAAGCAGCATAGGCGCAAACCCCAATAAAAGCCCGCCGATAACGGCAAAGACAACCGAGGCGGTAATACTTTTATTTTCGTATAATCCCTTGGTCTGTTTGTTTACCATAGAGGTTACCTGTTCAACGGTTTTATAGAAACTGTTTTTTAGTTGTGACGGCTTTATAATCTCGCCGCCCCTTTGGAAAAGGTTGTTGTACATCAGCTGTTCGTAAGCGGGGTGGGATTCGGGAAGCGATTTCATAACCCTTATTATAGAAGGGTCGTCCTTGTCGTCAAAATTTATCTTAATATATCCCTTACTTGCCCAGTAGAATATAAGCGAGGTTACGTCTTCGTTGTTTATCGTATTATCTATAAGCTTGCCCATAATAAGCGGGTCCATCTTATTCGGAGCTTCATAATTAACAACGGGCGTAAGATAGTTTTTGTTGAACACAAACAGCTTTAACAAAATTACAATTGCAAGAATAACCAAACCCGCAACGGCGAAAAGATAGGGGGTAAGGTCGGTAAAGTTTTTTATCGCTCCCTTTTCAAAATTCAAATCGAATGTAATGCCGTTGTATGCGTCAAGTTTATCTATCGAAGTCGTAATTACCGTAGTTCCGTCAGTTGTTTGCTCGATAAAAGGCAGGGTAGTAGTGCTTCCCGAAATACCGTAGTAACACTTTGCGTCCGTATATCCGTCCGGGAGTATAAGCTTTACCGTAGCGTTGTAAATATTACAGTCCCAGCCCTGACCGATAGGGTTTAAAGGCAACATACTTTTATTAACAACTTCGTTTGTAATGTTGTAGGTGTATGTAAGACGGTAACTTTCGGATTGCCTGTACTTGTTGGTATAGTCGCCTATGTCCACAGATATAAAATCGCCGTCCTCTATATATACGTCGTAGTAAACATTTTGTTCTTCGCCGTTAACAAGTTTTTTAACTTCAACGTCGCGTACCTGCGCGCCTTTGTTTACGGGAATGTCGCGTATAAATCCCGTACTCTGGACGCCGAGGTATGATATCGTCAATTCTTCCGTAACCGCGATAGAGCAATTGCTTGCTATATCGTATGTGACGTCGTACTTTGCCACCTCGAAACGGTATAAAGGGTCGGTGTACGCATTTGCCGTTTTCGTACCTGCAAACCCGAATACGCTTACGGCAACCAAAGCCGTAAGCGCAAACAGTAGTATAAAAGATAATTTATTAACTTTTTTCATAGCTCTTTTTTAAAGTTTAAAACTCAACTTTAACGTTCTTTCTCTCTTCGGGGTCCTCAATTTCAAAGTAGGGCTGTTTTTCAAGCTTCATCATTCCCGCAATTATCGAAGCGGGGAAAATGCGTATTTTGGTGTTGAACTGTTTAATGGTTGCATTGTAATACTTTCTTACATTCACAAGCTCGCTTTCGATAAGTTTAAGTTGGTTTTGCAGATCTAAATAGTTGGTATTTGCTTTCAATTCGGGGTATCTTTCCATAACCATATTGAAGTTGCGCATAGTCTGCGTAAGTTGAGCGTTTGCCTCTATTTTTTCGGCGGGGGTGGTTGCACTTTGCGCTTTGGAACGCGCTTCTATAACGCTTTGCAGCGTGCCGCTTTCGTGCTTCGCATAGCCCTTAACCGTTTCAACGAGGTTAGGAATGAGGTCGTAACGCTTTTTAAGGTAGATATCGATGTTGTGGAAAGCTTCTTCGTACTGGTTTTCCATCTGCACAAACTTGTTTCGCGCAGAAATGCCCCAGCAAATGAGGATAATAACAATAAGTGCAATTACCGCACCTGCAATAATCCCGCCAATCTGTCCGCCGGTTAACAATAAATTCATTTTTTTTCTCCTGATTATAATTTTTTAATTTCCGCAAGCGCGTTTTTTAAAAACGTTTCCGCTGTGCTGTCTTTTCTGATAGCTTCAAGGGCTTCTTCAACCGTAAACCATTTAACTTCCGAAAGCTCGTTTTCATCGGGAACGGGTTCGCCGTCCTCAGCCATAATAAGAAAGTTAAGCATAAGTACGTTCTTCGGTTCGTGATAGCGTGACCCCATATATTTAAACTTAACCGTATCAAGCTTTGTTTCTTCTTTAAATTCGCGCGTTACAGCTTTTTCGGCGGTTTCGCCCTTTTTTATATAGCCTGCAAATAAGATGTAATCGTCGTTTCCTATATGCTTTGCAAGCAAAATTTTATCCTTGCTCCTGTTAGTGACAACCATACTTACCGCCGAAGCAAAGCGTGGGAAGCGGTATTCGTTACAGTTCTTGCAATAAGGAACAAGTCCTTCATCCCGCTTAAACATAAGCGAAAGTTTTTCTCCGCATTCGTTACAATACATATTTTTCCTCCTTGCCGTCTTTAAATGGACGGAAATTTTTTATCATTTTACACATTATATTATATACCATCAGCGTCAATATTTCAATAGTTCGGTACCATTTTTAACCAAATTATTGACTTATTTTCACAAATAATATATAATTATATTTAATAATTATACTAAGAGGTTACTAAGTGGACTTCCAATCAGCAAAAAACTTTTTAAGCCGTCACGGGCAGATGCATCTTCTTGATTATTATGAAGAACTTACGGACGAGCAGCGCGGTATTCTTTTAAACGAAATCGAAAAGCTTAACATATCGGTAGTGGAAAATATTAATTCCAACGCCGAGGAGAGAACCGGCAATTTAAGTCCTATTCCCGCAAGAAGCCTTGACGACATTGCAATAAATAAAAAGTCATACGAAGAAGCAGGGTTAAAGCTACTTCGTGAAAATAAGGTCGGTGCGGTACTGCTTGCGGGCGGTCAGGGTACGCGACTCGGGTTTGATAAGCCGAAGGGTACTTTCAATATAGGTATAACGCGCAAGCTGTCAATATTTGAACAGCAGATGAATAATATAAAAGATGTAACTTCTCTTGCGGGTCGTTGTTTTCCGCTGTTTATTATGACCAGCGATAAAAACAACGGCGACACGATAGCTTTTTTCAAGGAGAATAACTATTTCGGATATCCAGAAGATAAAATACATTTCTTTATACAGGATACCGAACCCGCGTGCGACTTCGACGGGAAAATCTTTTTATCGGAAAAACACCGCATTGCATTATCTCCCAACGGAAACGGTGGTTGGTATTCTTCGCTTATATCAAGCGGACTTGACAAGGTTATACGTAAAGAGGGTATAGAGTGGCTTAACGTTTATGGCGTTGATAACGTTTTGCAGAGGATATGCGACCCTGCGTTTTTGGGTGCGACGTACCTGTCGGGTTGCGCCTGTTCGTCAAAGGTTGTAAAAAAGACCTGTGCAGAGGAAAAGGTCGGGGTGTTGTGCCAACAAAACGGAAAACCCTGTATTGTCGAATATTATGAAATGCCTGCCGAGCTTGCGTCGCTCCGCGGCGGGGATGGCGAGCTTGTTTACCGCTACGGCGTAATTTTAAATTATCTTTTCAATGTCGGCGCGCTTGATAGAACGCTTTCAAACAAGCTTCCGTACCACCTTGCAAAAAAGGCGGTTAAGCATATCAAAGACGGCAAACTTGTCGAACCTACCCAACCCAACGGCTACAAATTTGAAACCCTCGTCGTGGATATGGTAAAGATGATGGGCAGCTGTCTTGCATACGAGGTTGAAAGGGAAAGAGAGTTTGCACCGGTAAAAAACAAGACAGGTGCGGACAGCGTCGAATCGGCACGCGCGCTTTTAATTAAAAACGGCGTATCGCTGTAATTAAAAGATTTACTATTAAAATAAATGTCAATAAATATAACAAGGACGACAAAATGAAAAAAATTTTAGCATTTATTGCTTCGGCAGCACTGATTACGGCAATGTTTTTGTGCGGCTGTATGTCAGGCGGCCGCGACGGCAGGGACGGTAAAGACGGACAGGACGTTTCCATTTACGAAATTTACGAAGCCGCAAAAAGTATCGACGGAAATGAAAACCTTACTTTTGACGAGTTTTTAAGGGAATATTTAAGCTATAACGATTCCCAGCTTAACGAGATTACAAGCCTGAAAACCGCTATAAACCGCTCTTTGATGTCAGGCGTAACTATTCTTACAAGATTTTCATATTCGTCTTTTCCTGCAAGAAGCTATAACGTCTACACGGGTTCGGGTGCTATTTTGTGGCTTGACAAAGATGAAACCGCCCAGACAAGCGATGCTTACGTCGTAACAAACTGTCACGTTGTTTACGACGATTCTTCAAATGAAAGGTTTGCTAATGACGTCCGTTTATATCTCTACGGTCAGGATACAGAAGGGGTAAACTTTGTTATCGACCGTGTGGGCAATATATCGGGCGACGAAAATTTCCGTATTCCGGCAGAGGTTATAGGTGCTTCCGTAACATACGATATCGCTCTGTTGAAAATAACCGACAGCAGCGTCCTATACCGTAGCGACGCCGCAGCGGCAAAATTTTCAACTGCGCAGGACGTCTATTTAGGGGAACAGGTATACACGATAGGCAACGCGTCAAGCGAGGGAATGTCGGCTTCTAACGGCATCATAAGCAAGGACACGGAAACTATATCCGTCGGTCTTTCCGATGTTGACGAAAACGATTTTAACGAATACCGCGTTCTTCGCACTACCGCACCGATAAACCCCGGTAATTCAGGCGGCGCACTGTATAACAGCAAGGGCGAAATAGTTGCAATCGTAAACGCCAAGGACGAGGAAGCGGAAATAGATAATATGGGTTACGCCCTTCCCGCAAACAACGTAAGAAGGCTTTTGCAGCTTATGTACGACAGCTACGTAGCAGACGGCTACAAAATGAATTCCAAAGGCGGTATCGATAAAGCTTATCTGGATATTCAGACAGTCGTTTCCGACAGCTATGCGCGGTTTAACGAGCAGACTGGTATTGCCGAAATATACGAGCTGGTTAAGGTATATGCCGTAAACGGCGCGCCTTCGAGGGGCAACCTTTTAAAAGACGATATTTTCAAAACGGCAAAGGTAGTCACTTCCGACGGAACGGTAAAGGAAGAAATATCCGTAACCCGTAGTTACCATTTGTCTGAGTTGATGTTTTCGGTAAGGGTCGGCGATAAGCTCGTGCTTACAGTCGAGCGTTCAGGCGAAACTGCCGAAGTTATACTTGAATTTACAGGCAGTCATTTCAATCATTTTGCATAAAAAAGAGTGCGCTGATATGCGCACTCTTTTGCAATCTTTAATCTTTTTCCTTAAATACATCGGCACGGTTTTATCTTTCGCTGTTAATGTCGTAAGGCGTAACCTGGTAAACGTAGTAGTTAAGCCAGTTTATGTAAAACAGATTTGCGGTCGAAGACCAGTTCATTTTAACGTCGTTCATATCCTTATCCGCAAAATAATTGACGGGAGGCTTAATGTCTAAGCCTTTATCCCTGTCGCGTTCATATTCGTTTTTAAGGGTGTAACGGTCATATTCCATATGTCCCGTAACGAACACCTGTCTGTTATCGACGCTTTTAACAATCGAAGCACCCGCGCGCTTGGAATACGCAAGTATTTTCAATTCCTTCACGTCTAAAATATCCTTTGCATAAATAATCGTATGGCGGGAGTGGGGCATATGAAACTCGTCGGAAATCCCCCGCATAAGCGGTTCGGGAACTCCGTCGCGCACGCGGTTATGCGCAAATATTCCAAAGCACTTTTCCTTTAAGGGGTGCTTTTTTATTTTGTAAAAGTAATGCAACGCCGCTTGCGCACCCCAGCATATAAACATTGTGGAGGTAACGTTTGTTTTCGTCCAATCGAGTATTTCTTTAAGCTCCGCCCAATATGCAACCTTTTCAAACGGCATACTTTCAACGGGCGCGCCGGTAATAATCATACCGTCGAACTTGCTTGCCTTAACTTCTTCAAAGGTCTTGTAAAATTTGTCTAAATGGCTTTTGTCCGTATGTGTTGAGTTATACGTCGACGTTTTGATAAGCGTTACGTTAACCTGCAACGGCGAGTTTGAAAGCAATCTCATAAACTGCGTTTCCGTCGTTTCCTTGGTGGGCATTAAATTGAGTATTGCAATTTCAATAGGTCTTATTTCCTGCGAAAAAGCCCGTTGCTTGTCCATTACGAATATTCTTTCGCTTGTAAGAATTTTATAGGCAGGTAAGTCTTTATCGATAACTATAGGCACTGCGGTTTAAACTCCTTTTAAATTTGCTTTAACGCCTGTTCGAGGTCGGCTATAATATCTTCGGGATTTTCTATTCCCACGGAAAGTCTTACGAGGTTGTGCGGAACGCCCGCCTTTACTAAATCTTCTTCGGAAAGCTGTCTGTGTGTGGTGGAAGCAGGGTGCAGCACACAGCTTCTCACGTCGGCAACGTGCGTTTCCTGCGTAATCAGTTTTAACGCTTCCATAAACACAGCGCACTTTTTGACGTCGCCCTTAATACCGAAGCTCATCATTCCGCCCTGCCCGTCGGGCAGATACTTTTTTGCAAGCTTATGGTACTTGTTATCTTCAAGGGAGGGGTGCTTTATCCATTCAATTTTGGGGTGTTTGGAAAGGTAAGCCGCTACTTTTTTCGCGTTTGAAGAATGTCTTTCCATTCTCAGCGCAAGCGTATCGCAGCCTATGTATGAAATAAATGCGTTCTGCGGACTCATAATCGCCCCGATATCCCTTATCATCTGCGCGCGGCATTTCGTTCCGAACGCTACGGGTAAATCCGCATAAACAAGTCCGTGATAGCTTTCATCGGGGATATTAAACGAAGGATATCTTTCGTTTCCCTTAAAGTCAAAATTACCCGCGTCAACGATAACTCCGCCAAGGGCCGCCGCGTGACCGTCAAGATATTTTGAAGAGGAGTGGATAATAAGGTTTGCGCCCCATTCCTTCGGACGGCAAAAAACGGGAGTGGCAAGCGTATTGTCAACGGCAAACAGAACCTTGTGTTTTTTTGCGATATTCGCAAATTTATCAAAGTCAAGCACAACGATTGCGGGATTTGCAATCGTTTCCGTAAAAATCAGTCTTGTTTTGCCGTCGATAAGCCTATCTATCTGCTCCGCAGGAGCGTCGGGGTCGAAGAACCTGCACTCTATACCAAGCTTGGGAAGGGTAGTTCCCAAAAGGTTAAAAGTTCCTCCGTAAACAGCCTGCGAACATACGATATTGTCGCCTGCACCCGCAACCGTTAAAATTGCGAGTGTAATCGCGCTCATACCCGAAGCGCAGCCTATCGCGCAAACGCCGCCTTCCAAAGCCGCAACCTTTCCCTCGAAAGCGGCAACGGTGGGATTGGCAAGACGGGTGTAAAAATATCCGTCGCGTTTGAGGTCGAATAAGTCTGCCATATCCTGTGTACTGTCGTAAGCGTAGGTGGTGGACTGGACTATGGGCGGTATTCTCGCCTCTCCCGATTTGGGCGAATATCCCGCCTGTACGCACAATGTGTCAAGTTTATAATTCATCACTGTAATTTCCTCATCTGTATTGCTTGATTTCTCTGTCCAAAGCGCGTTTTTGATCGCGCTCCGCAATGGTACGTTTTTTGTCGAAGTTCTGCTTGCCCTTGCAAAGCGCAAGCTCAACCTTTACAAGACTTCCCGAAAAGTAGAGTGAAAGGGGAATAAGCGTATAGCCCTTTTCGTTAATCTTTCCTACAATTTTATCTATTTCGTAGCGGTGCATAAGTAGCTTTCTGTCGCGCTTCGACTCCTTTGTGGAAAACGCTCCTGCCTTGTCGTACACAGCTATATGTGCGTTTTTAAGCGTAAGCTGACCGTTGCGGATAAAGCAAAAGCTGTCTTTAAGGTTACAGTTTCCTGCCCTCAAAGACTTAACCTCCGCGCCTTCAAGCGCAATTCCCGCCTCGTACTTTTCAAGTATAAAATATTCGTAAGTGGCGTACTTGTTGTAAGTAATAGTTGCCATAAATTTATTATATCACAAATCTGAAAATAGTAAAAGAATTTTTTTACCGTACCAAAGAAAATATTACGCGCATTCTGCCGAAGTCTGCGTTATCTACGCGTATTTTCAGTCTGTCGCCAAGTCGGAAAGCATTTCTTTTGCCTTTAAGCAAAAATTTCTCCGCAATAAATTCATAACTGTCGTCGGGCAGGGTTTCAACGGGTATAAGTCCTTCTACCGTATTGTCCAGTTCGCAGAATACCCCGAAGTTGGTTACGCCCGAAACGGTAGCCTCGTAAATTTCGCCTATGCGGTCGTACATATAAACGGTTTTGTACAAATCGTCCACGTCGCGTTCAGCAAGGTCGGCAATGCGTTCCCTTTCGGAACATTCTATTCCGTACTCCTGCGCAATTTCCGCATAACGTTTATAGCTTTCGCTGTGGAATATGCACTTTAAAGTACGGTGTACGAACAAGTCCGGGTAACGCCGTATCGGCGATGTAAAGTGGCAGTAGCAGTCCGAAGCCAGCCCGAAGTGACCTAAATTCTCTTCGCAATAGCGCGCTTTTTGCATACTTCTCAGCATAACCTTATTTACTACGGAAGAGTAGGGCTTGTCCTCGACCTTTTTTAATATATTCTGGAAGTCTTTGGAACGGACGTCCTCTGTATTGCATTTTGCATTGATGCCTAAATCTCTTAAAAACGCCAAAAGAGCGGAAGCCTTTTCGGGCGAGGGACTTTCGTGTATGCGGTAAAGGCAGGGGGCTTTGCGTTTAAGTAAAAACTCCGCAACCGCCTCGTTGGCAGAAATCATAAATTGCTCTATAATTCTTTCGGAAACTCCCCTGAAATAGTCGGGTATGACTATGTTGCCGTCGCCGTCGATATAAATTTTTGCCTCGCGCACATCTAAACTTACTTCTCCTGCGGCTTTGCGGTTTTTCTCCATAATAAGGCACAGTTTTTCCATATTCTTAACCGTGTCGACTATGTCACCGAACTTTTTACAGGTAGCTTTGTCGCCGTCTAAAATAGCGTTTACGGCGGTGTAAGTCATTTTATGCGCACTGCAAATAACGCTTTCAAATATTTCATAGCTTTGCCTTACGCCGTTACTGTCAAAGGTCATAAGGCACGTCATAGCGTATCTGTCTTCGCCCTCGTTTAAAGAACAGGCACCGTTTGAAAGCTGTGCGGGAAGCATCGGCAGAACGCGGTCGGGGAAGTATACGCTCGTGCCGCGCGCATAGGCTTCCCTATCGAGCGCGGAATTATACTTAACGTAATTGCTGACGTCGGCGATATGCACGCCCAAAATAAATTTACTGTCCTTAATTTCAAGTGAAACCCCGTCGTCCACATCGCGCGTGTCCTCGCCGTCGATTGTAAAAATAAGCTTACTGCGTAAGTCCCTTCGCCCGTTTAGGATTATGCTTTGCTTTGCAACCCTGTCCGCTTCTGACAATACTTCGTCGGAAAAAGTTTCGTACAGCCCGTGCGAACGGATAATGGAAAGCTCTTCGGCTTCAAAATCGCCGCCCTCGCCTAAAATTTCTATAACCTTGCCTTTGGGCAGTCCTTTCGGCGGATATGCGGTAATTTCACATAAAACCTTGTCGCCGTCGTTTGCGTCCAGAGAAAGGGGAAGGGGGATAATGACTTCGGGCAGGCAAGACTTGTCGGGGTACAGTCGCGCAATATTTCCCGTCCGTCCGAAAGTACCCACAACGCGCTTTGTCCCGCGTTCGCAAATTTTTATAATGCGCGCTTCGTCCTTAGTTCCGCGCACAGGTTCGGCAACAACCCTATCGCCGTCGTATGCGCCGTTCAGGCGTGAACGCGGTACGAAAAAGTCGCCTTTATATTTATCCTTGTCGTCGGGGATAAGAAAGGCAAATCCGCGCTCGTTTCCCTGAACGGTAGCGGTAAAAGTAATATTTTTACGTTGTTTTGTTGAACTTTTAAATCTCTTCATAGCTAAAAAATAAGGCGGCTTGATTAAGCCGCCCTGATTAATTTAATATTTTATTGAACGATTAAACCTATAATATAAAGCGCGAATGACAAAACGGCCATTACACCCAAGCATACCCAGGTCCATTTTTTCAGCTTGTTTTCAATCGACTGACCTCTGTTTTTGCCGAAGAAAGTTTCGCTTGAAGCGGTAATACCCTGAATACCGTCGGAATTGCTTTTCTGGAACAATACTATAATAATCGATACCAGCGCGGTAATAAATATAATTACGAGAAATATAGTGGCAAAAGTAATATATAAAGTCCAGGCAGTATCGCCTAATGCCAATAACTGTAAACCCATAATAAACCTCTCAAATAGTTTTACTTAAAAAGTATATCACAGCAAAAAAATATTTACAATCTTTTTTACCCGCTTTTTTCAATTTTTATACGTTTTTCTCCGAATTTATTTATTATGAATATTCCAAGACAAACCAAAACAAGCGCGAGCAAAGTGAACCAGGATAAAAGCTGTTCGCTTTCTCCTAAAATTATTGCGGAGAACACCGCGCCGAACAGCGGGTTAGTGCTTTTGAAAACCGCAACCTTTGAAACTGGGTTATATTTTAAAAGAAAGCCTTGAAGGGTAAACGCGCACGCCGAAAGGAACGCAAGGTACAAAAGCATAAATACAGCCCCGACCGAAACACCGTTAATTTTTCCGCCTAAAGAAAGCCCTAAAATAATTAAAACTATTCCGCCGAAGAAGAATTGGTAACCGCACAGCGCGGTTGTATTTTCATACTTTGAAAAAATTTTAACAAGCCCCGCCGCAATTGCAGAGCTTAACCCCGAAAATATAACAAATCCTTCGCCAAGCAGTGAAAAGGTAAAAGAAAAATCCCCGCCGATATTTATAAGCACTATTCCGCCGAAGCCTAAAATGCACCCTAAAAGCTTTATAAGGTTAAACTTTTCGGTACGAAAAATAAAGCACGCGGAAATTATGGTAAAAAACACGCCGAGTCCGTTTAAAACCGAAGCTTTAACCCCCGCAGTATGCGCAAGCCCTATATAGAAAAAGGAATACTGCGCAATGGTCTGAAAAACAGAAACAAGCCCTATCCGCCAAAGATTTTTCGCTTTTGGCAGTAAAAACTTTTTTTGCGTAATACAGCCGAACACAATTACAAGTATTCCCGCCAGCGAAAACCGCATACCCGCAAACAGCATTAACGAGGGTATGCTTTCCGTATCCACGGCAAAAAGCTTATAACCTATTTTCACGCACGGAAAAGCACTGCCCCATAAAAGGCAGCATATTATAGCACCTAAGCACACTACATAACTTTTTGAAAAAAACTTTTCCGGCTCTTTAATAATCATAAATACAATTGAGGGTTGTTAAATGCTCAACACTATTATTATATTGCAAATAAAAAAATTAGGCAATCAAATATGCCTAATCTTTAAGTCCTAATATTTCGTCCGCTGAAACGTCAAGTATTTTGCACAAATTCGCAAATGTTTCCAAAGACGGAAATTTATCCGCTTTCATATATTTATTGATAGTAGTGGGGTGTACGTTAAGTTGCGCTGCAATCTCTTTTTGGCTGAGCTGGTTTGTTTTTATTGCTTCACGCAATCTTACTTGAATTTCATTAATGCTTATCATACAAAAAATATAGCACAATGTTCAATTTTTTACTTGACAACAGGACAACGTACTATTACAATATATTTGCGTTTGATTGACCTATAAAAATTGTGATAGCAAAAACAAAAAGTAAAACTGCGGACAATTGTCCGCAGTTTTACTTAATTAATAATTTTAAAGTTTTAATAATTTAGTTATTTATAAGTGATTTTCCCGTCATTTCTTCGGGTACAGGCAAGCCCATAACGGTAAGAAGAGTGGGGGCAAGGTCGGCAAGCACACCATCCTTTCTAAGCGTTGCACCCTTGTACTTATCGGAAACAAGCACTACGGGTACGGGATTAGTCGTGTGTGCTGTAAAGGGGGAGCCGTCCTCCGATAAAAGCTTATCCGCGTTGCCGTGGTCTGCGGTTAGCAGTGCCGCGCCGCCCATTTCAAGTATTTTGTCCGTAACTTTCTTGACGCATTCGTCAACCGTTCCTACGGCTTTAACCGCAGCAGGTATAACGCCCGTGTGTCCAACCATATCGCAGTTGGCAAAGTTTAATATAACCACGTCAAATTCGCCGCTGTCAAGCTCTTCAAGTACTTTGTCGGTTACAAGGTACGCGCTCATTTCGGGCTGCAAATCGTATGTTGCAACCTTAGGCGAGGGAATAAGGTCGCGCACTTCGTTTTCGTTCGGCTGTTCTATGCCGCCGTTGAAGAAAAAGGTTACGTGCGCGTACTTTTCTGTTTCCGCAATTCTAAGCTGTTTTTTGCCGTTCTTTGCAAGGTATTCGCCAAGAGTATTGTCCAAAGAAGTTTTGGGGAATGCGATATCAAGTCCCGCGAACTGTGCGTCGTATACGGTAAAGCAGACGTAGGTAGGTTCAAGGTAACCCGTCTTTCTCTCGAAAACATTTCCCTTAGGAACGATAAATTCCTTTTGCGAAACGGCGCGGGTAATTTCTCTCGCGCGGTCGGGGCGGAAGTTAAAGCAAATTATACTGTCGCCCTTTTCAATAAGCCCTACGGCTTTTCCGCATCTGTAAACATTGGTAGGTTTTATAAACTCGTCGGTAACGCCCGCGGCGTAGCTCTCTTCAACAGCCTTAACGGGGTTGGTGCATTGCACGCCCGTACCGAGGGTAAGCATATCGTAAGCCTGTTCAACCCTGTCCCAGTTGTTGTCCCTGTCCATAGCATAATACCTTCCGCAAACGGAAGCAATTTTGCCTATGCCGATGCTTTTCATTTCCGCTTCAAGCCCGCGTAAAAAGTCGATACCGGAAGTGGGAGCAGTATCTCTGCCGTCCATAAAGCAGTGAACGTAACACTGCTCAAGTCCGCGCATTTTTGCCATTTTCAATAGTGCATAAAGGTGCGTTATATGGCTATGAACGCCTCCGTCCGATAAAAGTCCGTAAAGATGCAGCTTTTTACCGTTTTTCTTTGCAGAATCCATCGCCTTAATAAGTGCGGGATTTTCAAAAAAGTCGCCGTCCTCAATCGCTTTGGTAATTTTCGTTAAATCCTGGTAAACGATTCTGCCCGCGCCCATATTCAGGTGTCCGACTTCGCTGTTTCCCATCTGACCGTCGGGAAGTCCCACGCTCAGTCCGCTTGCGCCGAGAGTGGCGGAGGGGTACTTTTTAATAAGCTCGTTTACGTTTTTGCTTCCGTTAATGGAAATCGCGTTGCCTTCGCCAGCGTCTGCAAGTCCGTAGCCATCCATAATAATTATTGCATAAGGTGTCTTTTTCATAAAATGCTCCTTAACTATTTTCGCCTATAATCATATAATTTTATTTTTTAAAAGTCAAGTAAATAAGTTCCCCCGCATGGCGGAGGTTTTGTAATTTTATATTTCTGTCAATCAGGCTGTTTATAATTCTCGGTGCGGTAGCAACGGTTATTTCATTGGTTACGTTTATATTTATAGTTATAAAATACAGAAAAGAAAATTAAAAGACAGCGTTGCCGTTTCAATCGGCAACGCTGTCTTACTGTAATATTCCTTATTATTTGTCGTAATTGACTATGGTTGCAAAGTCAAGTTTAAGCGAAGCTCCGCCTATAAGTCCGCCGTCTATGTCTGGCTGAGCCATAAGACCCTTGCAGTTGCCCGCGTTCATACTTCCGCCGTACTGTATAACAACCTTCTCCGCGCACTTGGGGCAGAACAGTTCGCCAATCTTTTTGCGGATATACGCAATGGTTTCCTGTGCCTGCTCGTCGGTTGCCGTCTTACCCGTGCCGATAGCCCAAACGGGTTCGTATGCGATAACCACCTTGGTTATGTCTTCAATGCCGTTAAGTCCCACGGTAAGCTGCTTATCAAGCACCTTTTCGGTGGAACCGTTTTCGCGTTCTTCCAAAAGCTCGCCTACACAGACAATAGGGGTAAGACCTGCGGCAAGTGCGGCAAGCGTGCGCTTGTTTACGCTCTCGTCCGTTTCGCCGAAATACTGTCTTCTTTCGCTGTGACCGATAATTACGTATTCAACGCCGTATTCTTTAAGCATATCGGTGGAAATTTCGCCCGTGTACGCACCCGACTTTGCCCAGTGTACGTTTTCTGCGCCGATTTTGATGTTCGTGCCCTGTGCGGCTTTCGTCATTGCGGGAATAAGTATAGCGGGTACGCACAGCGCGACGTCGCAACTTGCGTTCTTTACAAGGGGAGCAAGCTCTTTAATAAGCTTTTCTCCGCTTTCCGCGGTCATATTCATTTTCCAGTTGCCTGCAATAAATGCTTTTCTTGACATAATATTATATCTCCTTATAAATTCTAACGGCGTACATACGTCGCAATACAGCGTTGCGTTTAC
Source organism: uncultured Christensenellaceae bacterium (assembly GCA_910587365.1). Taxonomy (GTDB): domain Bacteria; phylum Bacillota; class Clostridia; order Christensenellales; family Borkfalkiaceae; genus Coproplasma. The sequence continues at coordinate 31,180 of CAJUKJ010000001.1, forward strand.
GGTTGTTTTTGGGCATTTACTATTTAGTAAATTTACAGTTGCCAATACGCACACGCCTTGTCTTGCTCGTATCTCCGCCGTTAGGTTGATTTAAATTATATTGTTAGTTTTTCTCGTTAAGGCAAGCAATGCCGGGAAGAACCTTTCCTTCAAACAGTTCAAGCGAAGCTCCGCCGCCCGTGGAAATGTGCGTTACCTTGTCTGCAAAGCCGAGCTGCTGAACAGCCGCCGCGCTGTCGCCGCCGCCGATAATGGTGGTGCATTTGCCGTAAACGTCTGCAAGAGCCTGTGCCACGGCGATAGTTCCCTTTGCAAGGGTGGGGTTCTCGAACACGCCCATAGGACCGTTCCAGATAACCGACTTAGCCGAAGCAATTTTTTCTGCGTAAAGCTTTCTCGTCTTTTCGCCGATATCCATACCCATCTTGTCTGCGGGTATCTTGTCTGCGTCAACCGTTTTAACGTCGATTGCCGCGTCGATGGGGTCGGGGAAGGAAGATGCTATAACCGCGTCAACGGGGAGAAGAAGCTCTTTGCCCGCTTTCTTTGCTTTTTCCATCATCTCTTTGCAGTAATCTATCTTTTCTTCGTTAAGGAGAGAAGTGCCTACTTCATAGCCCTTTGCTTTAAGAAAGGTGTATGCCATACCGCCGCCTATGATAAGCGTGTCGCACTTTTCCAAGAGGTTAGAAATTACGTTAAGCTTATCTGCAACCTTTGCGCCGCCCAAAATGGCAACGAAGGGACGCTTGGGGTTTTCAAGCGTGTCTGCCATAACCGAAAGTTCTTTTTCGATAAGGAAACCGCAAACGGCAGTCTTGATAATACCGTATTCAACGATTGCGGCAGTCGAGGCGTGCGAACGGTGCGCCGTGCCGAAAGCGTCGTTGACGTAAATTTCTGCGTCATAAGCAAGTGCTTTGCAGAAAGCTTCATCCTTTTTCTCTTCTTCCCAGTGGAAGCGGAGGTTTTCAAGAAGTACGGCTTCGCCGCAATTAAGGTTGTCGCGTTTAGCCTTAGCGTCCGCTCCGATAACGTCGGTCGCGAAAACTACTTTACCGCCCAAAAGCTCGTTAAGTCTTTTAGCAACGGGTGCAAGCGTAAGTTTTTTGGGTTCGTCCTTTTTCGCCTTTTCGATAATAGCTTCTTTGGTGGTTTCGCCCGCGTCGACTTTTTTCTGGTCCTTCTTGTTAAGCTTAACTTCGGAAGAGAAAATGGAGTGGGGTTTACCCATATGCGAGCAAAGCGTAACCTTTGCGCCGTGGTCTAAAAGATATTTAATGGTGGGAAGCGCGCCGATAATTCTGTTTTCGTCGGTAATAGCTCCGTCCTTCATAGGAACGTTGAAGTCGCAACGCACAAGCACCTTTTTGCCGTGTAATTCTTTAAGGTCTTTAACGGACATCTTATTCATAGTTAAAAACTCCTTTTAAATAAATATTTTTTTACTTAATCATTATAATTTAACTGATAAAAAATGTCAATAAATTTAACCAAATAATTCCAACGGCACGATTGTAGCCTTTCTGTTTTTTCGGTAAAGATTAAAGTTTTTCACACGGTTTTTATTTTTTTATTACACGGTTAAAATAATGGTTTGCAAAAATGGAAATATACCATTATAATATTTGCGAGGTCAAAGGTAGTATTATGAAAAATTCTTTTAAAAAAATTTTTGCAATAAGCCTTCTTTCCGCTTGCTTTGCGGTCACTGCGGCAGGTTGTGCAAACAACAACAGTGAAAATGATAGCGGCGACGGAAATGTCGTGTCTTACGTATCCGTTAACTCCACGGTGTACAGCTCTACCGCCGAGGTAGTGGAGGCTGTTGCCGATACCGTAGTTGAAATCAGAACGGAATCGGTTGCAACCCAATGGGGTATGCAATATATCGTTTCGGGTGCGGGTAGCGGCGTTATAGTCGGACAGGATAATGACTTATATTATATTGTCACAAACAACCACGTCATAGACGGGGCGAATGATATTACAGTGAGTACCCGTGCGGGAACCGTCTATGAGGCGACGCTTGTAGCTACGGACGATTCTACCGATATTGCCGTTGTAACCGTAACTTCGGAAACCGAACTTCAAATTGCGGTCTGGGGCAACAGCGACGATTTAAAAATAGGCGAAGATTTAATTGCTATCGGCAATCCTTTGGGAAGTCTGGGCGGTACGGTTACAAAGGGAATACTTTCCGCCAAGGGCAGAAGTATTTCCGTGGGCGATTACGCAATGACGCTGTTACAAACCGATACGGCAATAAACCCGGGAAATTCGGGCGGCGGGCTTTTCAATATGAAGGGCGAACTTATCGGTGTTGTTAACGCTAAAACTACCGACGAAGAGATAGAGGGCATATGTTTTGCAATACCCGCAAATACCGCCCGTGCGGTGTATGGCGACCTTATAAATTACGGATACATTAACGGCAGGGCAACGCTCAATTTGACGCTTGCGCAGGGGAGCATATCAGGCGGAGGAATAAACGCCCAGCCGCAGTCAATAGTTTACGTAACGGACGCGGGCAATGCCGCGGAAGGCACGTTCAAGCAATATGACAGAATATATTCTATAAACGGAAAAACGGTTTCAACAATTTTGGAATACAATACTGCAATGTCGCAAATAAAGGCAGGGGATAATGTTCAGGTTGAAGTATATAGGGGGCAGTTAGTCCAGAATTGGTTAAGCAGCAGCATCACTTTCGACCAGGAGCTTACTTCGTTTACAGTACAAGCGGCACAGTACGGGTTAAAATAAATAGCGGAATGCGGAAAGCCTTATGGTTTTCCGCATTTATCAAAAAACGGTTGTGTATTAAATTAAATCATGTTATAATGGGAAATATGAAGATTTGTGTCGTCGGACTTGGCATAATAGGCGGGTCAATGTGTATGGCTTTAAAACGTGCGGGGTATACCGTTGCAGGTTGGAACCGTTCGCCTGAGCCTCTCGAATTTGCCTTAAAAAACGAAATAATCGATGAAAAAGCAGTAAATTTTGACGAATATGAAGTACTATGCGTGGCATTACCGCCCGAAGCTACGGTTAAATTTATCAATTCTACGCCTTTTAAGGACGGTGCGATTGTTGCCGATATTTGCGGTGTCAAGAAATTTATAGAAGACGCGGTATATTCAAAGCCGCGCAATTTCCGCTACGTCGGTTGTCATCCTATGGCAGGTAAAGAGGTGTCCGGTATAGCTAACGCCTGCTGCGACCTTTTCGATAAAGCCAGTATGGTAATAACGTCCGACAGCCGTACAGATAGAAAGGCTATTGAAACAGTAAAGAAGCTTACCGCCGATATGGGCTTTAAATATATCGTGGAATGCTCTGCGGAAATACACGATAAAAAAATTGCGTACACTTCGCAGCTTGCCCACATCGTATCCAACGCGTATGTAAAGGATGATGACATTGACTGTTGTCTTGGCTTTACCGGCGGAAGCTTTCAGGATATGACGAGGATAGCCGGCGTAGATGAGGAGGTCTGGTCTTCGCTATATTTGCTCAATGCGGAAAATCTTTCAAAAAAGATAGGCGGACTGATTTCTTCTTTACAGCATATTAAAAACGAAATCGACTGCGGAAATTCCGACGCGCTTAAATGCCTTTTGAGCGACGGCAGAAAGAGGTTTGAAAGCTGTAAAAAAATAACCTCCTCGCCCGATATTTCAGTGTTAAAATTGAAGTAATTTTTAAAAATATGTGGTATAATGGATATATATAAGGTTAACATAAGTTCAATCGGCGACGGATGGAGCGATTATAAAAGCGTCCAAGGCGAAATTTATGAAGAGGGCGGCGTAATTACCGTTAAATATTCTTTGGACGGCGACGAATGCGTTCTTACCGTAAAGGACGGAAAAGCCGTACAGGAAAGAAATGGCGGACAGTGCGTTAAAATCTCTTTTCAGGAAGGCAAGCGCACAAAGTGTGAAATAGGTAGCGGTAGCTTTTACGGCTCGTATGAAATTTTAACAAAACGCCTTAAATTTATTTGCGGCAAGGGCGGATATAAGCTTTTGCTCGAATATGAAAACGGTTCCGACGGCGAACTTATCGAACTCACTCTTACGGCAGTAAAAATTTTAAAATGACAGGAGTTTTATGAAGATAGAATATCTGGGACATTCATGCTTTAAACTTACGGAAAGCACAGGCACTTCGGTCGTATGCGACCCTTATGATGATTCTGTGGGCTACGTAATGCCCGAGGTAGAAGCCGATGCGGTCACGGTATCGCATCATCACTATGACCACGACGCCGTCGCTTCGGTCAACGGCAATCCTGCGGTAATCGATAAGGAGTGCTGTTATGATTTGCCCGGCGTAGAAATAAACGCAATAAAAAGCTTTCACGACTCTTCGCGCGGTAAAGCAAGAGGGGAAAATCTTATTTTCAAATTCCGTATGGACGGAATAGATATTTGCCATCTCGGCGATTTGGGGGAAGCCTGCTCGTCGGAGCTTATAGATATGCTGTTGCCCGTAAACGTTTTATTAATCCCGGTTGGCGGAACTTACACGATAGATGCGGAAATGGCAAAGGAGTACGTGGACAGAATTATGCCGGACGTGGTAATTCCTATGCACTACCGCGAAAAGGGATGCACTCTCGATATCGACAAGGTTGAAGAGTTCATTGACCTGTTCGACGAAGATTATGTTGAAGAGCTTGAAGAGGACGGACTCGAGCTTATGCGCAGCGACCTTAACGGCGAAACGAAGGTTATCGTTTTAAGGAGACGTTGATATGAGCGGAAAACTTTTAGAAGAAATTGAAAAGCGGCTTAAAGCCAAAACTATACACGAATTAAGGCAGGTTGCCCGCGCGCTCGGCGTTCCCCGTCCCGCAGACGGCAGGAAGGAACGCATTCTCGAATATATTTTGCAGATTGCGTCGGGAAAAAGCGACCCTGCCGAGCCTTCTGTAAGAGGTGCCCATCCCAAATCGTCCGAATACGACAGACAGCTTGTTGCGGACGTTTTGCGATGCCGTGAAATATGCCTTTCCGAAGGCGGAACAGGAACGGTTTATAAACAGTCATCGGTGCTTAGTGTCGGAAGCGGAGTCGGATTCGACCCGCTCGACTTTATTTCAGAGGGAATACTCGAAAAGACGGACGGAAAATGGTTTTTGCGCGTAAATGGAGGAAACGAGGATTTCATAACAGATATATTTGTTAGCGACTACTTCGTAAACGCCTTCGGCTTGCGTGAAGGCGACTGCGTTTCGGGAAAATGCAAACGCAGTTCGTTAGACGAAATAGCGGGTCTTTCTTCGATAAAGACTGTAAACGGCTGTACTCCGGAAACTGCACGCGGCTTAGTTGCTTTTGAAAAGCTAACGCCCGTATATCCCGACAGACATTTGCAAATTGCACGCAGCCGTAACGATTTAACAGGAAGAATTATAGATTTGTTTGCCCCCGTAGGCGCAGGGCAGCGCGCTTTCGTCGTTGCTCCGCACGGTTGCGGCAAAACCTCGGTGCTTAAAGAAATTGCGTGCGGACTTAAAAAAAACAATTCACAGGCAAAAGTAATTTTGGTGTTAATCGACGCCCTCCCCGAGGAGGCGTCCGATTTCAAGCGTGCTTTCCCTGATACGGACGTATTCGTTTCTCTTATCGGTGCGGGGGCAAATGCACACGTGCGCACTGCTAACCTTGCTTTGCAGTACGCAAAGCGCATTGCGGAAAAGGGCTTGGATTCCGTTCTTGTTCTTGACGATTTAACGCGCCTTGCCCGTGCGTATAATTCCTGCGGCAGACAAGTCAGCGGCTATTTGGAAGTTTCCGCGCTTGACGAGGTTAAAAAATATCTTTCTGCGGCTAAAAATACCGAAGAGGGAGCGTCCCTCACTATAATTTCCGCGCTTAGTACGGGCGGCGACTGTGTGGACGATGCCGTATATTCGGGGTTGAAGGATTTATGCAATATGCGCATAACTCTTTCGGGACAGCTTGCGCGTATGCGCGTCTATCCGCCCGTGGATATGGAAAATACTTATACCTCCGGCGACGAAAAATTGCTTGATGCAAATACAATCAAGGTTGCGGCAAAGCTTCGCTGCGAGCCTTTGCAAAAAATCATATCGCTTCTTGACGAAACCGACGGCAATGAAGAGCTATGCGGAAAATTTTAGATTATGGCAGATAAAAACCAGTTTACCGACAAGGTAAAAATTACAATTAAATCGGGCGACGGCGGCGACGGAATGAACTCGTTCAAGTCATATAAAGGCAAACCCGCGTGCGGACCCGACGGCGGCGACGGCGGAAACGGAGGCAACGTTTATATCGTTGCCGATTCAAGCATGAACGATTTACTGTCTTTCCGCTATACAAGCAAATATTTTGCCGAAAACGGCGAGCGCGGCGGCTCAAACAAATGCTTTGGCAGGGGCGGCAACGACGTAATAATAAAAGTTCCTGTAGGAACCGTCGTAAAGGACGCGGAAACCGACACGGTAATTTCCGATATGTTTACCGAGGGCGAAAAAAAGCTTATCGCCGAGGGCGGCAGGGGCGGTAAGGGCAACGTCCGCTTTACAACTGCAAGGCGGCACGCACCCAACTTCGCGCAAAAGGGCGAAAAGACTGAACCCCACGTTTTAATTCTCGAACTGAAAGTAATAGCGGACGTAGGTATTATCGGCTTTCCCAATGTAGGTAAGTCGACCCTTCTTTCCAAAATTTCGGCGGCGCGCCCTAAGATAGCGAACTATCATTTCACTACGCTTTCTCCCAATCTCGGAGTCGTAAAATATTACGATAATTCCTTTGTTGCGGCGGATATTCCCGGTCTTATTGAAGGCGCGGCTTCGGGCGCGGGCTTGGGTCACGACTTTTTAAGACATATCGAACGCACCCGTATGCTTTTGCATGTTGTGGATATTTCAGGCAGCGAGGACAGAAACCCCGTTGAAGATTTCAAAAAAATAAACGACGAGCTTAAAGGTTACAGTAAGGTATTGGCTTCGTTACCTCAGATAATCGCACTCAACAAATGCGACGTTTACGGTGCGGAGGAAAACATTAAAGAGTTTAAAAAGAAGTATTCGCGCAAATACAAAATATTTCCCATAACCGCCGTTGACGGCACGGGAACAGACGCGCTTATCGGTGGTGTGTTCGACGCTTTACAGCAGCTTCCCCCCGTAAGGCGGATTGAAAGCGACGAAAGCTTTACTTATACAAAAAGCGGTAACCTCGGCTTTGAAATTTATATGGACGGCGAAGCGTTCGTTGTCGTAGGTACGCTCGTTGATATGCTTTGCCGTAACGTATCTTTGGACGACCCCGATTCTATGGCGTATTTCCAGAAGATTTTGCGCGAGAAAGGAGTAATATCCAAGCTCCGCGAAATGGGCATAAATGAAGGCGATACCGTAATCGTCGGCGACGTGGAATTCGATTTTGTAAATTAAGGCGCAGGTGTGCGCAAATGCTGTCTGCATGACAAAAAACGTAGGTTTGTCGGCGACATAAATATTTTATAAAGGAATATGCTATGCTAACTTCAAAACAACGCAGCAAATTAAAAAGCCTTGCCGCTAACCTGTCGCCGATAGGGCAGGTGGGCAAGGAAGGAATAGGCGAAAATATGCTTGCAAGCTTTTCCGACTGTCTTGAAAAGCGCGAGCTTATAAAAATCAATATACTTGAAAATTCCGACGGCGACCCTCAGGATATCGGGCGCGAGCTTGCCGCAAAGCTTTCCGCAGAATGCGTAATCGTAATAGGAAGAAAGGCGGTTTTGTACAGAAAGTCAAAGCGCAAAGATATTGAACACATTGAAATTTAATTTCAATTTAACTTCACGCAAAGCTTGCGTTCGGCAAAAATCGTGAACTCAATTTATTACCAACGCAACGGCGGAGAGAATAAGCATTATTCCTCCGCTTACAATATAATAAATGGGGAAAAAGGTAAAGTAGCTTAAAAACAGCAGCGCGGCTCCCGACCAGAAGAGCGGGGCGCAGATTCTGCGTGAAAAGCGCGCCTTAATACGCTTTAATAAGCTTATCTTTTTCGCGCCTTCGTACACGTATTTTTCGGGTAAAAGCTGCTTCTTTTCCAAAGTATTGTAGATGTAATCTATATCCTTTATTTCAATTAAAAAGGTTTCCGCAAGTGCTGCTGCTTCGGGCGACAGGCGGCAGCAGAATATAATCTTTTTTAGTTCGCTTTTATATTTTATGACCTTTGCAACGTCGTCTTCGGTTATGGGCTGCATCATAAATTCAAAAAAGTAAACGCTGTCGTCGGTGAAGACTTTTCCGCCCTTTACTTCGGCGGCATTGTCCTCCGTTTTCATACATTTTTTAAACAATTCGCAGATATATTCATCGGATGAAAGCGAAAGGTGCAAAGACAGCAGCTTTTTTTGTTTTTCGTTTTTGGAAATCAAAAGCTTTTTGTTTTGTTTTTTGCTTATGTATAAAAAACTTAACGCCCCGAACAATAAAAATGCGCAAATTGCGAAGCCGAGCGCGATGTATGCGTTGCGGGTATAGTAACGAATAGCGGTAAAAAACAGTAGAAACGCGCATGCGGCACTGAAAACCGTGTCAAGTATAAGCGGTAAATTAATTCTTCTCATACCTCGGTTATTGACAAAATTTATACAGATAATACGTTAATGAAAATTGCAATCTTCGGCGGGTCATTCAACCCTGTCCACAGCGAACATATTAATATTGTAAAGGCGGCTTTAAGCTCGCTTTACCTTGACAGGGTAATAATTATGCCTTCTTGCGAAACCCCCAACAAGTCGGGCAGACTTTCCGCGTCATCGCAAGACAGATTAAATATGTGCCGTCTTGCTTTTAAAGGCGTCGATGCAGCCGAGGTTTCAGACTATGAATTAACGCAGGGTGGTATAAGCTATTCCTATTTGACCTGCCGTGCGATAAAACAAAAATACCCTCATGACGATTTGTATTTTATAGTCGGCGCGGATATGCTTGAAAATTTTCAGCAATGGAAAAACCCCGGGGAGATTTTAAAATGCGTTAAACTTGCCGTATGTGCAAGAGAGAATGAAGAATCGCTTTTGAAAGTAATCCAGTGCTTTGAAAAAGCTTTCGGGCAAATCCCGGTAATGTTTAACTACGTCGGCAAAAATGTCAGCTCAACTAAAATCCGCACGCTTTGCGCTCTCGGGGAAAGTATAGAGGGATACACCGATGAAAAAGTGGCAACATATATAAAAGACAATAATCTTTATGTTTTGCCGCAGCTATTGAAGGTAAAGAGCTATCTTACGCCCGAGCGTTGGGCGCATACCGTAAGGGTAGCTATAATGTCGGCAGAAAACTGCCAACGGCTCAAAATACCTGAACATAAGGCAATAACAGCCGCTGCGCTACACGATTGCGCAAAATATTTAAAGCCTGACAGTCCTGCCCTTGCGGGGTTCACTTGCCCCGAAGGCGTTCCCGAACCAGTTGTTCATCAATATGTCGGTGCATACGTTGCGGAGCATACCTTCGGTATAACCGACAAGGAAATTCTTGAAGCTATACGGTATCATACAAGCGGAAAGCAGAATATGCAGCCTCTTACAAAGCTATTGTATCTTTGCGATATGCTTGAAGACGGAAGGGAGTTTGAAGGCGTGCAAAAGCTGCGCGAAATATTTTCGCACAGCATAGACGACGCACTTTATTTCTCGTTTGAACATCAGGTTGTGTATCTCAAAAACGCGGGCAAGCCTATCTATCCGTTAACCTTGCACGCATACGAATATTTAAAGGAAAACAAAAATGAACAGTAAAGAAAAAACAAATTTAATATGTAAAATTTTATCTGACAGAAAGGCAACCGATATAGTGTATATTGCCGTTGAAAACAAAACCAGTCTTTGCGACTATTTCATAATAGCAGGCGGTAGGAATAAAATACAGGTAAAGACTCTTGCGGAACATCTTGAAGAAAAACTTAAAAAAGAATATGAAATAACCCCCCGCCGCGCCGAAGGCGTGCAGGGCGGAAGATGGGCTGTTTTGGACTACGCCGACGTGATAGTCCATATTTTCGGCGACGAGGAACGCGACTTTTACCGTCTTGAAAGGCTTTGGGAAGACGGCGAAAACCTTACCCGTTACGAAGACTGATTATTCTTAAACCGTATTTCTTTCGGTTCGGAATAAGACGATTTTTTAGACCGCTTTTTTTCCACTATGTAATAAACGGGTTCAGGCTTAGGCTCGGGTTTGGGGTCTGGCTTCTCGGCTTTCGGCGGCTCGGGTTTTCTTCTCATACTTATAAAACCAATGTATGCAAGTTTTATTACGTGTACGAGAATAAAACATATTACGAAAGTTAAAAACAAATATAATAAACCTATAAGCATACGTCAATTATAATAGGCGCACGCCTCAAAAAATTGAGGAAATTAATAATAATTTGCATTAAAAGGGGGAAATTATGACAGATATAAACCAACTTGAAAAAACCGATATACAGCAGATTAACGATTTTAAAAGAGAATTTAATATTCAGGCTACTCAGGCGCAGATAAGCAAGTTTGAATATAACCTTGTTGACGCAACCATAGATAAGGGAACTTTGCGCCGTGCGTGTCAGGATGCAAACTCGCTGAAATTAGGTGCGGTTTGCGTTCTTCCCTGTTTTGTAAAGTCGTGCGTAAACTTCCTCGGCTCTGATCCTCAAACTTCGCTTATTGCATGTATATCCTATCCGCACGGGGGCGACACTACCGAAATAAAGGTTGCTGCAGTCAAGCGCGCAGTAAAGGAGGGTGTCGACGAGGTGGAGGTTACCGCTCCGCTCGCGTTTGTTAAGGACGGAAGCTGGGCTTATGTTAAGCGCGAATTTAAAAAGCTTAAAGGGGCAGTAAAAAGATGCGGTTTAAGAATAAATATTGAAAGCGACCTTTTAACTCCTGCGGAGATAGCAAAAATATGTACCGTAGCGTCGGATTGCGGAATTACTTCGCTTTGCGTATCCTCCGGAGTAAACCGTGCTGGAATTAACGGCGAAACTATTTCGCGTATGCGTTCCGCCGTCAAAGACAAATGCACGATTAAGACATACGGGGTAAGCTCGTTAACCGAAATGAATACCGCTGTTAGTATGGGTGCGGGTATCTTAGGCAGCAAAAACGCCGCCGACCTCGCCCGACTGATTTTAAAAACCATAGAATAGCAGAGTAAAAAACTCTCGGTAAATTTTTGCCGAGAGTTTTTTTATTTGCAACCCGCTGTCGCGGTCGGTAAAGTTTAAAAATAAGTTGACTTATCTTACTAAAATCAACTTTTTCTTCGCCCTTGTAATTGCCGTGTAAAGCCAACGGCTTTTATCTTCTTTGAAAGCGTAGCTTTCGTCGAAAATCACGGCGTTATCGAATTCGCTTCCCTGCGCTTTATGGCAGGAAATGCAATAGCCGTATTCAAAGCGGTTTAAAGTAAACGCGCCAACGGCTTCGCCGTCCTCGTTGAACTTTTCAAAATAATCTCCGTGCTTATAGCGGTATCTTCCGTCGGTAAAAATTCCCGTATCGAAGGGTAGTGCTTCGGGGCAAAGTTCGTCCAAAAAATCGGGTTTAAACTGCATAAACCCTATTCCCGAAGAACTGTCGTAAAAGGGGTCGTAGGCAGTGCCTATAATGCCGTTCACAAGGTTAAAGCGGTATTCGCCGTCAATGTACTGTTCCCAGTTGTTCAGGGTACAAATAAGCTTGTCGCCGCTTTCAGGCAACTCTCCCAAACCGCGCAACGTGCGTAGTTCGTCGTTTAATGCGTATCGGGTTTTGTTTAAACCGCATATAATCTGGTCGGCTTTCAAAAGATAGTTTTTCCTGCGTTCGCCTGTAAACAGCCGTTTATTGATAACCGAAACACAGTCGCCGTATCTGCCGTATGGTATATATTTATCTTCCCGCGCAAGTTCTGAAATTTTAATAATCGGATTGTCAAGCTGCTGGCGCACGATAGAGCGCAGTGTGTAATCAGGCGACTTTAAATAGGTGTTAAAGCCCTCCACGGGCGGAAGCTGCGCGTTGTCGCCGCATAGCAAAAGCTTTACGCCGAATTCCATCAAATCCCACAGCACGCTGTCCGAAACCATAGAAGCTTCATCCAAAACTATAAGCTTAATGCTTTTGTCAATGTTTTCACGGCGTTTGAACGTAAGCTTTTCAATTTTAACTTTTTTGCTGTTAATTTCTATTTCCTGCTCTTCGGGTATAGATTGGTAAATCAGCCTATGCAGGGTGGTGGCGGGAATACCGCTGCGGATAAGCACAGTTGCAGCCTTTCCCGTCGGGGTAACGAACGCCGCGCTTTCATCGGGTATAAGGTTAAGCGTTTGGGTAACCGTATGCTTTAAAAGCGTTGTTTTGCCCGTTCCCGCAAATCCCGCAAGTACGAACACCTGCCGCGTAGAGTGCAAAAACCAGTCCTCTATTAATTTGTCTGCCTTAATCTGGTCAGCGGTAAGTTGGTTGCCCATAAGTTCATTATAGCATATAAACATACGTTTTAGCAACTAAAATTACAGCAATGCAATTTTTGTCAACCGATTAATTGACTATCATAAAATTTTAATATATAATGATTAGCGGAAAATTTTTTGGAGGCTTGATTATGGATTTAAAAAATAAAGAAGCATTGCGTGTAACGGTGGACTACAATTATATGATGTCAAAGTCGCTTGGCGAAAAGGGCATAAAAGACAGCGAATTATCTGCCCTTAAAGACAAAGCGTCACGGGCTTTCGGTTATGTAAAAGCTAACCGCGGCAGGGACGATTTATTTATGGGCTGGACTGAGCTTCCTTATAACCAGAATGAAATCGTAGAAGATATACTTGCAACGGCAAAGCATGTAAGGGAAAAGTTTGAGTATTTTGTTGTATTGGGCATAGGCGGAAGCGCGCTCGGCCCCATTATGGCTTTTAATGCACTTAAACACTTACATTATAACGAACTTCCCGACGCGAAGCGTAACGGACCGAAATTCTACGTTGAAGATAACGTAGACCCTGTTCGTATGTCCGCGCTTTTAGACGTTATCGAACCCGAGAAAACTTGTTTTAATGTAATTTCAAAGTCGGGTGCAACCAGTGAAACAATGGCGCAGTATCTCATTATTGCGGATATTTTAAAGAAGAAGGGAGTTTCTCTTCCCGATAATGTCATTTTTACGACAGATACAAGCCGCGGAAATCTTATTAAAATCGATAAAAGCTTTGGCGGTGCGTTTAAAAAATACGTTCTTCCCGACGGCGTAGGCGGAAGATTTTCCGAAATGTGTCCCGTAGGACTTCTTCCTGCGGCTGTACTCGGAATTGATATAAAGGCTATGCTTGCAGGCGCGGCATATATGGACGAACTTTGTTCAAAGCCCTCCGTTGAGGAAAACCCTGCGCTTGCGTGTGCCGTACTTCAATATATAACTATGAATAAGGGTATGAATATAAACGTGCTTATGCCCTATTCGGATAATCTCAAATTAATGGCGGACTGGTATTGCCAGCTATGGGCGGAGTCGCTCGGTAAGGCGGTGGATTATGACGGTAAAGTGGTAAATGCAGGCACAACACCCGTAAAAAGCTTGGGGGTAACCGACCAGCATTCGCAAGTTCAGCTCTATATCGAAGGACCTTACGATAAGGTAATAACTTTTATTTCGGTTGGAAAATATGCCTGTGAAATGCCCATTGCCTACGGCTGCGAAGATATACCCGACGTTGGGTTCCTCGGTGGTCACACTATGCAGGAACTTATACAGGCGGAAAATAAGGCAACCGCATATGCTCTTATGTGCGCAGGCAGAATGAACTATACAATAAATATTCCCGAGGTCAACGAATTTACTTTGGGTCAGCTTATGTATATGTTAGAGTTACAGACTGCATATACGGGCGCGCTTCTCAATATTAATACATTCAACCAACCGGGAGTGGAAAACGGAAAAAAGGCAACGTTTGCCCTTCTCGGCAAAAAAGGATACGAGTCGCAGAAAGCCGAAATGGACGCGGCTCCCGCACTCGATAAGAAGTATATAGTATAATGTTTTTTACGTTTGCAATTTTGACCGAGCATCTTGTATTCGGCAAGCGGTGCGATAAAAATCCTCTTGTGAAGTATTTTACGGCGGAAGACTTTTGCCTTTCCGCCGAACCTGTTTCACTGCAAAACGGATTAAACGGTTTTATTTACAAAAAAGACGGAATATTACATAATGGCAAGCTTATAATTTTTTGTCACGGAATGGGACCCGGGCATATAGCGTATACTACCGAGATTGCGTTTTTTTGCAATAACGGTTTTACTGTGCTTGCGGTTGACAGCAGGGGCTGTAACTTTTCGGAAGGCAAAAATTTAAAGGGAATGTATAGCGGAGTGCAAACTGTAATTGCCGCAATCGATTTTGCAAAAACTTTGCATTATAATAAAGTTTTTCTTGTCGGTCACAGTTGGGGAGCATATTCCGCGCTCTGTGCATCCGCAAAAAGAAAGGTGGACGGAGTTGTTGCAATAAGCGCACCCGCTACCCCTGCAATGACGATATGCGACGGAGCCGCGCCTATAATTTCAAAACCGCTTGCTTATATGCTACGTCCGTTCTTGTGGCTTGTCAATTTATTTAAGTTCGGTGCAAAAGGCAACAGTAATGCCGCAAAGGCAGCCGAAATAAACGGCGTACCTTCGCTTTTGATACACGGCGATAATGATAGAATAGTCAGACTTAAAAATTCGGCATTTGCAAAAGCGGAAGGTAAGAACGTAACCAAGTTATTGGCAAAAGGTAAAGCGCACAATCCTTATAATACTGCTGATGCGGAAAAGCTTTTAGCCGAACTTACAAACGGTTTGAAAAGCGGTACAAAAGATTTTTCATCCTTCGATTTTACAGCCGCGACGCAAGAGGATGGGGATGTAATGCGTACTATCTGCGATTTTATATCCCGATAGATAAAAAATATATTTTTTTGGAAATAGAATTTCTTGCTTGCACTCATAAAAATATGTTATACTTAAAAATGTAAGCGGATATGGCGGAATTGGCAGACGCGCAGGACTTAGAATCCTGTGGGCAACCGTGCAGGTTCAACCCCTGTTATCCGCACCAGATACAACACATCTGCAAAGTGCGGATGTGTTGTTCTTTGATTTATTGAAGGAATTAAGCAAGTATGCTTTTCTGAAATATATTTTTAAGGATAAACTAATGAAAAAATTTCTGTTGGGGTTAACTTTTTCGGTCTGCGCACTCTGTTGTTTTTTGGGGCTTAGCGGTTGCGGTTCACATGCCGCACAGAAAGATAGTAATACTTCTGATAACGAAACGCATATCCATTCGTTTGACGAATGGAATACAGTCAAACAGGCAACGTGTACGGAAGACGGGGAACGCGAAAGATATTGTGTGTGCGGAGAAAAACAGACGGCTAAAATTGCTGCTTGCGGGCATAATTTTATAGCACACGAAGGTAAAACGGCAACATGTATACAATACGGCTGGGAAGAATATCTTACCTGTACAAGCTGCGAATATACTACTAAAAAAACTATACCCGCCTACGGTCACGACTTAGTCGTACACGAGGGGAAGGAAGCCACTTGTACGCAACCCGGTTGGGAAGAATACGCTACCTGTAAAAGATGCGAATATAATACAAAGCAAGCTATCCCCGCGCTCGGTCACGATATACGTAAATTTGAGGCGCAGGCGGCAACATGTTCGACTGCGGGACATACGGCGTATGAAGCCTGTACGCATTGCAATTATACTACTTATGTCGGGCAGGCGGCGTTGGGTCATGATTTCGGCGGCTGGTCAACGGAGTTGTTACCGACTTGTTCAGCCGACGGAAGCGAAGTCAGGGTATGCAGGCACGACGCAAGCCATAAGGAATACAGAACGCTTGCAAAATTATCTCACACCGAAAGCGAGTGGAATACGGTCGAACCCACGTGCGAGTCTGCGGGAAAAAAATTTAAAATTTGTCTTGTTTGTTCGCTGACGCTCCAAACACAGGAAATTGCGCCCATAGGACACGATTTCGGAATTTGGTCGGTTACAAAACAGGCGACTTGTATTACCGAAGGGGAAGAAACGCGCTTATGCTCGCATAATCAAAGCCATAAAGAAACGAGAAGTATTCCAAAAATTCCGCATACCGAAAGCGATTGGAAAATTACCGAAGCCACTTGCGAACGCGCGGGCAGTAGGTTTAAGGAATGTACGGTTTGCAGTTTAACTTTACAAGCGGAAACGATTTTACCGCTCGGGCATAGTTTCGGCGATTGGCATACCGTAATTACGGCAACCTGTATGAAAGAAGGCGAAGAAGAGCGGGTGTGTTCGCGCAATAATGCGCATAAAGAAACAAGGGTTATAGAAAAGCTTGCACACTCCGTAAGCTCTTTGATTACAGTAAATCCCACCTGTACCGAGGAAGGGTTAAGCTATAAAGAGTGTACGGTCTGCCACAGTAAACTTGAAACGGAAATTTTAGCGGCAACGGGACACGTTTCCAATACTGATTACGTTTTCGACGGCGTTTCTCATTATAAAACCTGTAAAAACTGTGAAGAAGTTATTGAATATAGCCCTCACGATTGGAAAGATAACGCCTGTATTACCTGCGGATATGACGACGGCGGGTTAAAGGGGCTTGAATGGACGCTTAACGACGATAAAAGCTCGTATTCGGTCCGCGGCATAGGAAGCGTAACTTCGACCGAACTTGTAATTCCGGATTCCCATAACGGTAAACCCGTTACGGGAATAGCGGCGAACGCGTTCGCCGCTGATAATAATATTTTATCTGTTACCGTTCCGCTATGTATAAACGAAATAGGCTTTGAAGCGTTTAAGGGTTGCGTTAATCTACAAAGCATTATTTTGCCGTTTGTCGGCGGGCGTATCGACTGTGACGAAAACGCGTTTTTAGGATATCTTTTCGGTGCTACCGTCGGGGAGGAAAATAAAGACTGCGTTCCCGCGTCTTTAAAATCCGTTACTGTTCTAAGCGGCACCGTCATAGCGGAGAAAGCGTTTCTCGATTGCGCGGGAATAGAAGAGATAATTTTGCCTTCATCGTTGCAAAGCATAGGGGAAAGGGCGTTCAACGGTTGCAGTGCTTTGAAAAGCATAACTATACCCGCAAAGGTTTCCGTGATAGGCGTAAATGCATTCGCAGATTGCAACAGTCTTAACGAGGTTACTTTTGAAAATGTTAACGGGTGGATGACGGTAGACAGTATTACGATGGATAAAAAAACTGAACTTACCGCAGAGTATATACAAAACAAAACGGAAATTGCAAAATTATTAAATTTATATTATGCAAAATACATTTGGCAACGAGAAGAAATTAATTGAATTTTTTCATAGCTTTTATTGAAATGTATTATTTTTTGTGATATAATGTAGACGAAAAAACTTGCAAAACTGATTGTCGGAAAGAAAATGTTAAAAATTCTGTTTTCAAAACTTAAAGAATCGTTAATATCCGTACTGCCTGTAACGACAATAGTACTTATCATAATGCCGTTCCTCGATTTTTCGGCACAGGAGATATTGACTTTTGCAATAGCGGCTATTTTCCTTATATTGGGAATAGGTCTGTTTAACCTTGGCGCGGATATGGCAATGACGCCTATGGGAGGACACGTCGGAACGGGATTGACTAAGTCGAAAAAATTAAAAATTCTGCTTCCCATTTGTTTTGTTATGGGATTATTAATTACCGTAGCAGAACCCGATTTGTCCGTTCTTGCAGAGCAGGTAAGTGCCGTAATGAGTAGCACTCTGCTTATCGCAACGGTAGGTGTAGGCGTCGGGTTGTTTTTGGTATTAGCGGTTTTAAAAATCGTTTTCCATAAAAATCTATCGGCACTTTTAATGTTTTTCTATTTAATGGTTTTTGCAATTTGCGCAATGCTATTTGAAAACGGAAAGGGAAGCTTTTTCCCGCTTTCTTTTGATTCTGGCGGAGTCACTACGGGACCTGTTACCGTCCCCTTTATAATGGCTCTCGGCTTCGGTATTTCTTCTACGATAGGCGGACGTGATGCAAACGAAAACAGTTTTGGTCTTATCGCACTTTGCTCCATAGGTCCTATGGTAGCGGTAATGGTATTGTCGCTGTTATCTGACGGCGGGGAAATAAGCGGATTAGGCGAATATGAAACGGTTGGCGAAAGTCTTTCCGAATTTGGTAAAATAATTTTACATAACTTAGGAAGTGTAGCGTTGGCTCTCGGGCTTATAGTTGTCTTTTTCCTGATTTTACAGTTTGCGGTTTTAAAGCTTCCTAAGGTTAAGTTAATTCAAATAGGAATAGGAATCGTCTATACGTTTGTAGGTTTGGTTATGTTCCTCGTCGCGGTTGAGGTTGGATTTATGCCGATAGGCTTTAAGCTCGGTCAACAAATCGCGCAGTTCAGCCAGCCGCTTTTGGCGGTGTTCGGGTTCTTCATAGGAATGGTCGTAGTTTTGGCTGAGCCTGCCGTCCACGTCCTCAATAAGCAGGTTGAGGAAGTAACGGGCGGAGGCGTCAAAAAGCTTGAAATGCTTATCGCGCTTTCAATAGCAGTTGGTATTTCAATTTGTCTTTCCATAATCAGAATGCTATGCCATTTCTCTCTTCTATATTATCTGATACCCGGTTATCTTATATCTTTGGGGCTTTCGTTTTTTGTACCTAAAATATATACCGCAATAGCATTCGACTCCGGCGGCGTCGCCAGCGGACCGTTGACGTCAAGCTTTATTCTGCCGTTAGTGGTAGGTGCGTGCGTCTCGATTGGCGGAGATATTTTAACAGAGGCGTTCGGCGTTGTTGCTATGGTTGCTATGACCCCTTTGATTACTATTCAGGTACTTGGTTTCAAAGCTGTTATGTCAGCAAAAGTACGCAATAAATTGCAGCTTAAACGTATCCTTTCTGCCGATGACGAGCAGATTATATACTTTAAATAGGAGATGGCTATGGCTGAAAGACGCAAAAGGGTTTCTTCATCAAAAACCGCAAAATCATCGTCGGAAAAAGCGAATAACAATGCGGTAACTTCAAATAAACTTGAATTGTTGATTACGGTAGTTAACAAAAACAAGGCAGAATATTATACCGATCTTATCCAGTCGTTCGACGTAAATTTACAGGCAACGGCATTCGGACACGGCACGGCTGACGCAAAAATGCTTGTGTATCTCGGGCTTACCGACTCTGAGAAGGCAGTTATATTCAGCATTATCCAACAAAACAATCTTTCAAATGCGTTAAGCGTTCTCGAATATAAATTCAGAACGATTAAGGACGGTAAGGGAATAGCCTTTTCCGTACCGCTTACAAGTGTAATCGGTACACTTATTTTCAGATTTTTAAGCAATAACCGAATGACGGTCAAGGAGGATAAGTAAATGAATTATGAAGCAGTATTTTGTATTGTTAACGCAGGTTATTCCGAACTCGTTATGGACGCGGCTAAAGAGGTCGGGGCAAGGGGCGGTACTGTAATTCATGCAAGAGGTACAGCCAATAAGGAAGCAGAGCAGTACTTCAAAATTACTATCCAGCCCGATAAAGAAATTGTAATGATACTTGTTCCCCAGGATATCAAAGATAAAGTGCTTCACGCTATATACCAGTCTGCCGGTTTAAAGTCAGAGGGGCAGGGAATAGCTTTTTCATTGGCGGTAGACCACGTTGTAGGGCTTTCGGCAGCTAATGCAGAAAAGTCCAAAGAGCAGGAAGAAGCCGCAAAAGAAGTTAAAGAAAATAAATAAAATTGATAATGGCGCGAAAGTTTTAACTTTCGCGCCGTAAGCTTATATATTTGATTGTTTATTCGTTTTTGTTTACGTCGGTTTTTCTGTCCTGTTCTATCAGAAAATATAAAATATGAATTAAGCAAATTATCCCTGCTACGGCTGTAAATATCCAAAAACCCGTATCCTGGAAGTGTCCTTTTCCCAAATCGGTAATTATGTTACCGCCGACGTCGAAAATGGTATGCAGCAGCACACAAAGCCATAAATTATTCGTTTTTATGATAACTGCTGAAAGCATTGCCCCAATTAAAAAGCTGTAACCGACCTGTAAAAAAGTATCGCCTACGCCCGCACCGGCAAACAGGTTGAAAAAATGTATCAGACCAAAAACGGCGGAAGTAATCAAAACCGTAAAAAATTGTCCGTGCGGTTTGTTTTCAAACGTTTGCGCTATCGTCTGTTGAAACAATCCTCTGAACAATACTTCTTCCATAAGTCCTATTGAAAGACACTTTAAAAGAAACAGGGCAATAAGATCGCTTCGCAAAATTTGCGCCGAACCTGTTATTAGTGCCGTGAACGGGAAGTTTGCAAATACTACTAAAAAACAGGGGATACACCAAAGTAAATGAAACGGAAGCTGTTTCAAGCTTGGGGTCAGCGACTGCTTGTAGTCCAATAATATCGACACGCCAATTAGCGCGCCGCCTGCAATCAGGCGCGGAATAATGCCGTCCAAAAGCGAATTGAGTATGTCGTCGTCAGTATATACGAAATTGCATACGTCGAATACGATAATGGCAGCCGCGGATATTACTATTAAAATTAAAGATATATAGGTTTTTAAATTTTTTTTCACTTTAAAGTGTTCCGTGTGTTTTTAATCAATAACAAGTATATCACGGTATAATAAATATTGCAATACAATTTTCTTGATTGAAACCACCCCGCGCTTAATAAAAAGCGCGGGGTGGTGCTTTATATGCAATTTTATTTTAATTCGTAATATTTTGCAAGTCCGCCGGAGGAAGTTTCGCGGTAGCTGTTAAGTAAATCTTTTCCAGTGTTATACATTGTCTTTACAATTATGTCAAAGCTTATTTTGCGTGTGTCCGCCAAAAAGTTTGCAAGAGAAAGCGCGTTAATCGCCCTCATTGCCGCAACTGCATTTCTCTCTATGCACGGTATCTGCACTAATCCCGCAATCGGGTCGCAGGTCAGCCCTAAGTGATGCTCCATTGCAACTTCGGCGGCGTATTCAATCTGTCCCAACCCCATTTCAAAAAGTTCGGCAAGGGCGGCTGCCGCCATAGAGCAAGCCGAACCTATCTCTGCCTGACAGCCGCACTCGGCACCGCTTATCGAAGCGTTCTTCTTTATTAAATTGCCGATAATTCCGCCTGCCGCAAGGGCGCGGACAATTTGTTTATCCGTAAACCCGCGTGATTCCTGCATATAATTCAAAACCGACGGCACTACGCCGCAGGCTCCGCAAGTAGGCGCGGTAACTATAATCCCGCCGGCTGCGTTCTGTTCGCTTGTTGCAAACGCGTATGAACATACAAGCCTGTTTTCACGCGTCTGCGCCGACTCGTCTATATGCCGTTGGTTGTAAAGCATTTGCGCCCTTCTTTGGGTTTTAAGTCCCCCCGGAAGAGTACCCGCCGTTGTCAGTCCTTCGTGAATGGATTGTTTCATTTTTTCCCAGACTTCGGAAAGGTAGTCGAAAATTTCTTTTCCTTCGTATTGTTCGGCATATTGCCAAAGACGGATATTGTTCGCCTTGCAGTACTCGGAAATTTCATTAAAGCTGTTCAAAGGGTAAATGCTGTCGTCGGCGTATTTCTCGTATAACTCCGAGGGTTCGCCGTCAAACTCTATTGTGCCGCCGCCGACGCTGTAAATACGTTTTTTTGCAACTTGCTTACCGCTTTTAAGCACCTCGATATCCATAGTATTGGGGTGTACCGGGCAAGCGGACGCCGTATCCAATTTAACCGTACAAGGCAGAGGGGCAGCAGTCTGAATTATAACTTGGTCGGTGCCGTGTCCCTTACCGGTAAGCGCAAGCGAGCCGTAAAGCGTAACGATAAATTCGTCCGCTTCGGGAAAGCGTTCCCGCATAATCAAAACCGCTCTTTCTGGACCCATAGTGTGCGAACTTGACGGTCCGCGTCCTATTTTATAAATTTCACGCAATGATTGCATCATCTGTACCTTTACAATTTTTTACGTATAAATTGTATACCGCATAATAAATTTTGTCAATGGTAATATAAAAAATTTTGTTTTGTTAAAAGACAACCCCACGCTAAGCGTGGGGTTGTCTTTTAACAATAGAAAAAGCACAAGGCTTTAAACCTTGTGCTTTTTGCTTATTGGTATGCGACGAAACCAGCGACACCGTTTACGAAAATATATTCCGTTTTGCGGTGTTCTAACTCTTTCGCATTTGGTTGAGGTGACGGGACTTGAACCCACGACCTTCTGGTCCCTAACCAGACGCGCTACCAAACTGCGCTACACCTCAATAAGATATTTATAACAGCAAATATTATTATACTTAAAATATTTCAAAATGCAAACAGTTTTGCGGTGTTTTGCGGTTTTTTTTAAAAACAAATTTTATTTAACTGTTTACAACGGCTTTTACGTATGATATAATACATTTATGCTTAACTGGGTGCTGGTTTTAGAAGTCTTTTTAATAGGAATATCGCTTTCTATGGACGCACTTGCGGTTTCCGTAACGGATGGGCTATGTTACCGCAACCTGACAAAAAAGAAGTGTGTTTCAATTCCTGCAATATTCGGTATTTTTCAGGCAATTATGCCGCTTATAGGTTTTTTTATTGCATTTGGATTAGGGCAGGCTTTTAAAGAAGTGTTTGATATATTCGACCACTGGGTAGCATTCGCGCTTCTTCTGTTAATAGGCGGTAAAATGGTTATCGACGCGATAAAAGATTTTCGTACTCCCGAAGAAGAAGTTGCTGAAAAACAGTTTTCTTTCACGGAAGTTTTACTTCAAGGCGTTGCTACCAGTATAGACGCGTTGTTTGTAGGTGTTTCGTTTGTGGGAATGTTTGGTGCAACGGGCGTACTTTCGGAAAGTATTCCGGCAGTACTTGTAAGTGTGATTATTATAGGCTGTACTACGTTTATTATAAGTCTTTTGGGTCTTGTTTTGGGCGTAAAGGTTGGAAACGTATTGAGTAAGAAAACGGGCGTGACCGAGCTTGTGGGCGGCATAGTGCTTATACTTATAGGGGTTAAAATTGTTTTAAGCGGCTACGGTATTTTACCTTTTTGATTTTAAATAGTATTCTCAATTTCTTTTATAATAGCGTCATTTCCGCACTTTACAAAGCTTTTTGTAAGTGCGATTTTTAATTTTTCGTCGTCAAACAATTCAAAAATTTCTTTTTTTAGTTTTTCTGCTGTAAGCTGTTTTTCGCTGAGAACGCGGCAAAGCCCTTCATTGTAAAAGTATTCGGCATTTTTGACCTGGTCGCCGCGGCTGCTTGAATTTTGAAGAGGAATAAATAGGGTGGGGATTTTCAGTGCAATTAACTCGTTTGCGGAATTTGAGCCGCACCTTGCAACGGCACCGTCGGCACAGGCATAAACCGTACCCATATCGTTAGTAAACTCAATCTGTTTATATCCGTAAACGTTTGTATGCGTTGCGTTGCCTTTACCGCATATGTGGATTACATTATAATTTTTGCAAAGCTCGAATACGATTTTGCGTAGACTGTCGTTTATTATTTTTGACCCGCTTCCGCCGCCGAAAACGATAAGTGTAGGACGGCTATCTATTCCTAAGCTATTTCTTGCTTGCTGTTTGTCGCGGTTGAATAAGCTTTCACGCATTGGCGAACCGGTATAAAAGCCGTTTTTAAATTTATCGGCGGTTAAAGGGAACGAAGTTAAAACCCTTTTGCATTTACGCGCAATAATTTTGTTTGCAAGTCCTGCGCTGATGTCCGACTCGTGCGCGATTATCGGGATTTTACGTTTGCATGCAGCAAAAGCGGGTGGGATACAAACGTAACCGCCCTTGCAAAATACGAGGTCGGGCTTAACTTTATCAAGTATTTCGCCTGCTTGTTTTATGCTTTTTATTAGCTTGAACGGTATTGCAAGATTGCACAAAATCTTTCCGCGGACAAGCTTTACCGCGTCAAATTTGAAAAATTTTATTCCGTTAGTGTTGCAAATATCTTCTTCAATGCCGTTGGTTCCTGCATAACAAATCAAATAGTCGTTTTTCAACCGTTCTATAAGGGCTACGTTCGGGATAACGTGTCCCGCGCTTCCGCCGCCGCAAAACATAATCTTTTTCATAAATTTAATATATTGGATATTGCCTTAATTTATGAAAATTAAAAGCGGATCGTAAGATCCGCTTTAACTTATACGATTTTCATATATTCAAGAAAATGCTTTGTAAATTCGCTTACCGTCTTTATAAGTTCTTCCAATGATATAGCTTTGTCGGAATACACCCATTTTACGTATGTATCCAAAATACCGCCGGCCGTAAAAGTGAGTGGCAATAATATGTCTGACTCTTCAACTTCGTAAGTTTGTTTTATTGCAGCAATCGATTTATCGGTTAATATTTCTTTTATTCTGCTTACAATATAGTTGGATGAGGTCGATTTGAAAATATAGTTTTTTATGTCGGGTCTTGCATTCAGAAGTTTAGTTAAAGCAGTCAAGATAGAGTAAGTGCTTTCATAAACACGATTAATTTCAAAACCGCTTATACATTCGGAAATTTCCGTTTCTATTTCGTTTTCAATATCTTTCATTACGGCATTTACGTCGGGGTAATGCAGATAGAAGGTAGAACGGTTAATACGTGCCGTTGCGGCTAAGTTTGAAATTGTTATTTTACCTATTTCCTGTTCAAGCAGAAGCTGCATAAACGCAGTTTTAATTCCGTTACGGGTTTTAATAATTCGTTTGTCCGATATCATAAATTGTTTCCGCAAAGTATGTTAACTGTATTATACACGGTTTTGGCGGTTAAATCAAATTAAAAGTTGACATAAAACAAAAAGAGTAGTAAAATAAATTTATGGAACCCAAATACATTGTTGCAATAACTGCGCTTAGCCTGTTTTGCGTATTGTTTTTTATATTTTTCATTTTATTGGCGCATCGCCGCAAGGCGGAAGCAAAACTTCAAGCCTGGCTTCACGAGGTATATTCCGATAGGAACTTTAACAAATCAGATTACGATGCCGTTCCGCTTGACGACGAGGCTTTAAAACTGATAGAAAACGGAATGAGAAAGGCGGAAACGCAAAATGGCGAAAAGCAAGAAGCGGAGGAAGTTCAGTTAAAAATAGACGACGCCTTTAATAAGATTGAAATCGAAGGTATTGAAGAAATTACGGGCAATTATAATCCCGAATAAAAGATAATAGGAAGGGTGGCAGTAAGCCGCCTTTCCTATTTAACTTTAAACTTCATAATAAGCTGTTTGTTGCCGATTGTTTTTGTTATGGTAAATTTTCCTTTTTCAACTATGGTTGATTGGCGGAATGTATATCCTAAAATGCCTATTTCTGCGGTCAGCTCCCTTGTTTTGGGGTTGAAGGAATACTTGCTTTCCAATGAACGTTTTTCGCCGTCTTTCTGTTTATAAATAAGTTCCATTTTCTCTTTATTGACGAGAATAATCTCTATATACTCAAACTTATCCAAAAGATTTTCTTCGCCGAGTGTTGCGTCGGTGCATTCATAATGAGCAATATAAGGTTTAGTCAATGCCTTTAACGAACCTGCTTCGCGTGCGTCGCAGGCAGGAATAAGAATAAGAAGTAGAGAGCATATGGCAATAAGAATAGTTAGTTTTCTTTTCATATTCATTATCTTGCGCAAAAAACAAAAAATAAACCACTGAATAAAAAGGGTGTACCTGGATGCCGTAAGTGTTTTTACTCGATACTTTCATAGATAATATTTACAGACGGTTGCGGTAAATCGAACTTTGCTTTTTTAGCGTTTTCTAAAAATTCACGGCTGAAAACAATTTTAATGCTGTCATCATCTATATGGGAATACGTGTGTTTAACGTTCCAATGACTGTACCCTTGATGACCGCTTGAATATTTGTGCATATAGTGGGCGACTGCATACTGTATTTTTCCGTCTTTCACAACCAGGCAATGTCCGTGCCGTGCGCCTATCATAAGACCTTGCACATTATAAAATTTGTAAATTACAGTATTGCCCCTTGTAACCTTTTTCTTTAATTTATGTTTATGAACTATTAAACTTTGGTTAGTGTCGGAAAATACGGCGTTGGGCGAAATTACAAATTGCTTTATACCTGAATATCTCTCAAATTTGCGTCCGTACCAATCCTTTTTGTCCTTTTCAATTCCATCAAAGCACAGTAATCTATCACAATTTATAATCTGAGTAATAACAAACCTATCCTTATTTTTTACCATATTTATTGCAAAAAGACCTGTTTTATCACGGTATAAATAGCGGTAAAAATTTTTATCTCTTCCTTTAAGGTGTACTCGCAACGAAAAACCAATCCATACTGCCGCAGAAAGTACAAAAGCGGCTATAAGTATGTAAAGATAGACAAATATCAGCCAGTTATCCCCATCCATATCGCCGTATACTTTAATGCGCACAACGCACACTATAAAAGCCATAATCATCATTGCTAAGAATATACTCGAAAACATCGGGATTGCGGCTTCCTTAACGTCAGACTCTTTAACTTGCGCTATTCGGAAACTGTGATATATTTTATTGCACTCTTGCGTGTATTTTTGATTATCTATAACCTGTTGTTGTGTGTGTTTGCCGAACATAGACTCTCCAAGTTATTTTTAGAAGAATAAGCATTTTATATATCAATTTTAGCACGATATGCCCTTATTTGCAAGTATCTATAATTCACTATGCCGATTGTAACCCAATTCGACTACGAAGAAAAAGACAATGGAAAAGGCGTAGCTTAATGTACGCCTTAATCTAACAATTCTGCGGCTTGAACTTACTGTAAGCGCAGAGGTTTATATTTTATAAAAGAAATTTAAGCTTTGCCGATGCTTCCGAAAATTTCCATCTTTTCCTTTACGGTATCTTTAATTGCCTGTGCGCCGGGGGCAAGCAGCTTTCTGGGGTCGAAGCCTTTGCCTACAAGGTCTTTGCCTTCTTCAACGTACTTTCTTGTAGCAGCCTGGAACGCAAGCTGGCATTCGGTATTAACGTTGATTTTCGCAACGCCGAGCGAAATTGCCTTCTTAATCATTTCAGTGGGGATACCCGTGCCGCCGTGAAGAACAAGGGGCATATCGCCGGTTTTTGATTTGATTGCTTCAAGAACGTCAAAGCGGAGTCCGGGCCAGTTAGCGGGGTATTTGCCGTGGATATTACCGATACCTGCCGCAAGGATATCAACGCCCAGGTCTGCAATCTTTTTGCATTCATCGGGGTCTGCACATTCGCCTAAACCGACAACGCCGTCTTCTTCGCCGCCGATAGAGCCTACTTCTGCTTCCAGACTCAAACCTTTCTTTTTACAAACTTCAACAAGCTCTTTGGTTTTTGCGATATTTTCTGCGATAGGGAAGTGCGAGCCGTCAAACATAATCGACGAAAAACCCGCCTCTATACATTTATAGCAACCCTCGTAAGAACCGTGGTCGAGGTGGAGTGCAACGGGAACGGTTATGTTCAATTCTTCAATCATTGCCTTAACCATAGCCGTAACGGTCTTAAAGCCCGTCATATACTTGCCCGCGCCTTCGGAAACACCGAGAATAACGGGGGAGTTAAGCTCCTGAGCGGTCTGTAAAATGGATTTTGTCCATTCCAAATTATTAATGTTAAACTGTCCGACGGCGTATTTTCCGTCCCTTGCTTTTTCAAGCATCTGCTTTGCCGATACTAATGCCATAATGACCTCCGAATAGATATTTAATTTTATATAAATTAAGTATAATTCATTACGGCGTAAAATTCAAGTTAATTTACAAAATTATTTTAAAAAATTAGCGTTAAAATACTTTTCAAAGTTAATAATTAAGCGTATAATACAAATCAAGGAATAAGTATTTTATTATCGGTTCAGTATATTTTTTATAAACCTATTGACTAAAATGGAAATTTTTGGTATACTTATTCTCAGTAAATTAAAAAATAAAAATTCGGAGGAATTTAATTTATGGCAAATGTAAAAGTAGCAATCAATGGTTTCGGACGTATCGGTCGTCTTGCATTCAGACAGATGTTTGACGCAGCTGGTTATGAAATCGTAGCAATCAACGATTTAACCAGCCCCA
Source organism: uncultured Christensenellaceae bacterium (assembly GCA_910587365.1). Classification (GTDB taxonomy): domain Bacteria; phylum Bacillota; class Clostridia; order Christensenellales; family Borkfalkiaceae; genus Coproplasma. The sequence goes on from CAJUKJ010000001.1 coordinate 59,275, forward strand.
AAATGCTTGCTCATCTTTTGAAGTATGACTCGGCTCAGGGCAGATACAAGTACTGTGACTCGGTTGTAGCGGGAGAAGACAGCATTACCGTTAACGGTAAAACCATCAAGATTTATGCAGAGAAAGACGCGGCAAACCTTCCTTGGAAGGCTCACGACGTTGACGTTGTTTTGGAATGTACGGGTTTCTACTGCTCGAAAGAAAAAGCTTCCGCGCACATCGCGGCAGGTGCAAAGAAGTGCGTTATTTCCGCACCTGCGGGTAACGACCTTCCCACAGTTGTTTACAGCGTAAACGAAAAGACCTTAAAGGCAAGCGATACCGTTATTTCGGCTGCAAGCTGCACCACAAACTGCCTTGCCCCTATGGCAGACGCACTTAATAAGCTTTGCAAAATCAAGAAAGGTTATATGACGACTATCCACGCTTACACGGGCGACCAGATGGTTCTCGACGGACCTCACAGAAAGGGCGATTTAAGAAGAGCAAGGGCAGCTGCCGTAAATATAGTTCCCAACTCCACGGGTGCGGCTAAGGCTATCGGTCTTGTTATCCCCGAACTCAACGGCGTTCTCGATGGATGTGCGCAGCGCGTTCCCGTTCCTACCGGTTCGCTTACCCAGTTAATCGCAGTATGCGAAGGCGAAATCGACGCTAAGGCTGTTAATGCTGCAATGAAAGCTGCTTCATCGGCTTCTTACGGTTATACAGAAGAAGAAATCGTATCCAGCGACGTTGTCGGTATGTCCTACGGTTCGTTATTCGATGCAACACAGACAAAGTGTATGCCTCTCGGCGACGGAACGACTCTTGTAAAAGTTGTTTCCTGGTACGACAACGAAAATTCTTATACATCGCAGATGGTAAGAACAATTAAGTACTTCGCTGAACTTAAATAATTAAATATAACTGAAAGCCCCGACAGTAGTCGGGGCTTTTAATTTACAATTTTTTTATCATTTTAATATGCGGGCAGCCCTCGTCGGAATAAATTTCGCCGACAGGCAGAAAGCCGAGCTTTTTATAAAATTTACTAACGCGTACCTGTGCGGAAATCACTATTTGTTTCCCGCCTTTTTCGTTTATAAATTCCTGCGCCGCTGCAAGAAGCTTAGCTCCGACTTTGTTTCCGCGGAAAGGCTTTGTCACGGCAATTCTTCCAATGTGATAATTTCCGATAGCGTCGTTAAAAACTCTGCACGTCGCAATAGCCGTTTTACCGTCAAACGCAACAAAATGGGTAGAAATGCAGTCAGTTGCGTCAAACTCGTCTTTAAATCTCTGTTCCTTGCAAAATACGGCTGTTCTTATTTGAGCTGCTTCTTCGGGGAGAGAACCGTATATTTTAACCGTCATATTATACGTTGAAACGGAAGAGTACCACGTCGCCGTCCTTGATTACGTAATCTTTACCTTCCGAACGTACTTTACCTTTTTCGCGTGCGCCGACAAGCCCGTTGCATTCCAAAAGCGTTTGCCAGTCGCATATTTCCGCACGGATAAATCCCTTTTCAAAGTCACTGTGAATTTTACCCGCCGCCTGCGGAGCTTTTGTGCCTTTAACAATAGTCCAGGCGCGCGTTTCTTTTTCGCCGGCAGTGAGGTATGAAATAAGCCCCAACAGTGCGTAGCTTTTTTTAATAAGCCTGTTCAAGCCACTTTCTTGAAGTCCGAGTTCTTCTAAAAACATAGCCATATCTTCGGGCGTCATCTTTGAAAGTTCTTCTTCGGTTTTTGCGCATATTACGAGAACTTCACTGCCTTCCTTTGCCGCATAATCCTTAACGGTACAGACGAGAGGAATGTCGTTTTCCGACTTGCCCATATCGAATTCTGATATATTTGCCGCGTAAATTACGGGTTTGTCTGTAAGAAGAAACAGGTTGTCTATTATAGGCTTTTCTTCTTCCGTACATTCAAAAAGGCGGGCAGGTTTTTCTTCACTTAAAAACTTTTCAAGCCTTTCCAAAAGAGCAAACTCGGCGGCAGCCTCTTTATTCGCTCCGCCGCGGGCAGTGTTTCTAATTCTGTCCTCGCGTTTACTGACGGCTTCGATGTCGGCAAGAATAAGTTCGAGAGTAATAGTCTGAATGTCGGCTATGGGGTCGATTTTGTTGTTTACGTGCGTAATGTTTTCGTCTTCAAAGCAACGCACAACGTGAACGATAGCGTCGCATTCTCTTACGTGCGATAAAAACTTATTGCCTAAACCTTCGCCCTTGGAGGCACCCTTTACAAGTCCGGCAATGTCTACAAATTCAACGATAGCGGGGGTAACCTTTTTACTGTCGTAAAGCTTTGCAAGCTTATCAAGTCTTTCATCCGGAACGGCAACCACTCCGACGTTGGGTTCAATCGTGCAGAAGGGGTAATTCGCGGCTTCCGCGCCGGCATGGGTTATTGCATTAAACAGCGTGGATTTTCCGACATTGGGAAGTCCTACAACACCTAATTTCATAATTCATATTCCTTAAATATTTACTTCTCCTTGGAGAATGCGTCCCGCAACCCTCAAAGGGGCGGATTAGTTAGTATTTAAATTATAATATAATCGTCAAAAATAATCAAAACAAATAAGCGGTAAAGTTGCTAAAATTTTGCTTTTATGGTAAAATAATCTAAATTATAAGGAAATATTTATGGACTACAAAAAATATATAGCTGAAAGAATTAAATTAGACGGCGTGGAAGAGGATGAAATTTATTCGTCTATCGCGCTTCCTCCCAATTCCGAAATGGGCGACTATGCCTTGCCTTGCTTTAAATTTGCGAAAGTTTTAAGAAAAAGCCCCGCAATTATTGCCGAGGACTTGAAGTCTGCGTATATAACCGACGATGTTATAAGCGAAGTTTCCGCTATAAACGGCTATCTCAATTTTAAGGTTAATAAAATAGGTCTTACAAAGGCAGTTTTAAACGATATTATTACGGAAGGGGCAAAATACGGTTCCTCAGTGGACGGTAGCGGTAAAACTATCTGTATCGACTATTCTTCGGTCAATATAGCAAAACCTTTCCATATAGGTCACCTTTCAACTACGGTAATTGGCGGAGCATTGTACAAGCTTTACAAATTTTTAGGTTATAACGTGGTCGGTATAAACCATCTCGGCGATTACGGTACGCAATTCGGTAAGCTTATATGCGCATATAAGCATTGGGGTAATAAGGATGAGGTTGAAAGGGGCGGAATACATGCAATTAACGACCTGTACGTGCGTTTTAATAATGATGCCGACGAGTCAATGGAGCGGGAAGCGCGCGAATATTTCCGTTTGATAGAAAGCGGGGATAAGGAAGCTAATGAAATTTTCGAGTGGTTTAAATCGCTTACTTTAAAATACGTAAATGGAATATATGAAAAATTGGGCGTAACTTTTGACAGTTATGCGGGCGAGAGGTTTTATACCGACAAAATGCAACCCGTTATAGACGAGCTTCGTGAAAAAAATCTGCTTAAAGAAAGTGAAGGGGCTAAGATAGTCGATCTCGATAAGTACGGTATGCCACCTTGTCTGATTTTGCGTTCGGACGGGGCTTCCCTTTACGCCACGCGCGACTTGGCTGCGGCTTTTTACCGTAAAAAAACTTACGGGTTTCATAAATGTCTGTACGTCGTTGCATATCAGCAGAATTTACATTTCAAGCAAATTTTTAAGGTTCTCGAACTTATGGGGTATGAGTGGGCTAAGGATATGGTTCACGTTGCATACGGAATGGTTTCGCTTGAAGATGGCGCAATGTCCACCCGTAAGGGTAAGGTTATCTGGCTTGAAGACGTTATAAACAAGTGTGTGGAAAAAGCGTTTGCAGTTATTCAGGAAAAAAATCCTAACCTTGAAAACAAATCCGAGATAGCTGAAAAGGTTGGCATAGGTGCGGTAATTTTCGGTGCGTTGTATAATAATAAAATTAAAGATATTGTTTTTTCCTATGATAAGGTATTAAGCTTTGAAGGAGAAACCAGCGTATACGTTCAGTATACGTGCGCACGTGCAAATTCTGTTTTAATGAAAAGCGGAAACGTCGGCACCGTTCCTGAAAATTATCAACCTAACGCTCAGGAATTTGAAGTCGTAAAACAGCTTGCGGCGTTCCCTGAAATTCTTACCGAGGCGGCTGATAAGTACGAACCTTGTTATATTGCGCGCTATGCAGTGGACCTTTCGCAAAAGTTCAATAAATTCTATTTCGATTGTAAAATTCTCACGGCGGAGGGGGACGCCAAGTCTTTCAGGCTTGCTTTGACGCAAGCGGTCTTGCAGACTCTTAAAAACGCTTTATCCATTCTGGGAATAGGCGTTCCCGATAAGATGTGATATGATAAAAGCAATTATTTTTGACCTTGACGGCACGTTACTAAATACCATTGACGATATTCATTTTGTCCTCAATGAAAGTTTAAACCGGTTCGGACTACCTGCGGTTACGCTAAGCCAAACAAAATGCTTTGTGGGTAACGGTGCAAGGAGGCTTATCGAACAGGCAGTAGGGAATAGACCTTCTGAAACGGTAGAAAAAGTTTACGAATATTATTCAAAAAAATTTGCCGCTTGCGGTAACAACCGTTCAAAACTTTATTCCCAAGAAGAGGAAACGCTGTTAAAACTCAAATCCGAAGGGATTAAGTTAGCAATAATTACCAATAAACCACAGCGCGCAACGGAACGCGTTTATGCTAAATTTTTGGCAAAATTCGGGTTTTATAAAGTACTCGGTCAAACAGAGTACTGCCCTTTAAAGCCAAATCCGTCCTCGACATTAAAAATTTTGGACGATTTAATGTTAAAAAAAGAAGAATGCATATTTGTCGGCGACGGGGAAACGGACGTATTGACCGCGAAGGCGGCAGGAATAAAATGTATATCGGTGCTGTGGGGGTATCGTACAAAACAGCAACTTGAACAAGTCGGAGCGAATTTATTCGCTGAAAATTTCAGTGATATTTACGAAATTATCAAAAATAATTTTCATTAAAAAATTTTGGTAAAGATATTGATATTTGTGGATAAATATGGTATAATTTATATACTTAAAATATTAAAGATAGGAGCAATTTAATTATGAAAAGATGTGTAGTTTGCGGAGAAATAGTAGAAGACGGCGTTGAAGTATGTCCCGTTTGCAAGGCAAAAAAGTTCGAGCCGATTGGCAATGAAAAGCCTGCTTATGCCTGTGAACATATCGTAGGCGAAGGACAAGTAGAAGATAAGGAAATACTTGAAGGACTTCGCGCCCATTTTAACGGCGAATGTACCGAGGTAGGTATGTATCTTGCAATGGCAAGAGTTGCGGAGCGTGAGGGCTATCCCGAGGTTGCCGAAGCTTACAAGCGTTATGCTTATGAAGAGGCTGAACACGCAGCAAAATTTGCAGAGCTTCTCGGCGAGGTCGTAACACCTTCCACTAAGAAGAATCTTGAACTTCGCGCAGCGGCAGAATCAGGGGCATGCGAAGGTAAGCTTGCAATAGCTAAACGTGCTAAACAGCTCGGCTACGACGCTATTCACGACACCGTTCACGAAATGGCAAAAGATGAAGCCCGACACGGCGCAGGCTTTGCAGGTCTTCTTAAAAGATATTTCTAATTAAAACTAAATAATAGTTAAAACAGGGTAGAAGCAATTTTCTATCCTGTTTTTTTATAATTGACAATTAAATGCTTTTGTGCTACCATTGTAAATGCGACACAACTTCATAAAGACACACGGCGTACAATGCGATTATGTACCGCCTTACTTTCCGTGTGTTAGGAAGTTGTGTCGCAGCAATTAGGTAGGTATATTTTCGGGGTGTGCCTTCTAATTGAGGCGCACTTTTTTTATTCCCCGAAAAAATATATTTTTGGAGGATTTAACTAATGTTTAAAAAGATTGATACAATTTTACTTACTGCTAAAACAATTACAACGATGCTTATAATAATATGTGCAGTAGCAAGTTTAGCTGTAGGTGTATCTTTGGCGGTATTAATTAACTGGGTTTATTTTATAGTTATTTTTGTGGGGTGGATTTTTTGTTTTTTATTTTGGGTTTTTACAAATTTGCTGATTTCTTTTTTATGTGATATAAAATTAATTCGCAATAAGCTGTATGGGATAAATAACGAACATCTGAAAGAATTTTTAGACAGTTATGAAGGATTAAAAACTGATAGTAATGAAGAAATCGAGAATAAGACAGTTTCTGTAGAATTAGCCCAGCTACAAATTCTTTTTTATGATGGGCTTATTAATGAAGAAGAGTATAATAGGCGTAAAGATGAATTAACTAAATAAATATCGTATAATTAAGATAATTTAGCACGGTCGGAACTTCCGACCGTGCTTTTATCATATATTAAATTATAGGCGAGGGGGAAAACCTTTGCTTAAACTTTACGATAAAAGGATAGAAGTACTAATGTGTAATTGTAATAACAATTGTAATACTTGTAACAATAACTGCAACTGCGGCTGCAATAGTTTTTTGAGTTTTCTGTTTGGCGGCTTCCGTAACACTTGCGGCTGTAATTCCTGCAACTGCTGTAATTCCTGCGTAAATTCGCGCAATACAAATTGCGGTTGTAATTCTTGCGGTAATAACAGAAGTGTAAACTGTTGCGGTTGTGGTTGCCGCAATGCGTCAAATATGTTCAGTGTGCTTAATAACGTTTCCAATAGCTGTAACCCTTGTTCCGGTTGCGGCTGTTATGACGCCTATTATGCACAGCAGTACGGACTTTGCAACAACTCCTGCGGTTGTTCGGCTTATTCAAGGTCGGGCGGTTGCGGTTGCAATTCCTGCGGATGCAACAGCTGACGCAATAAAAACGGGTATCCGTTACGGATACCCTTATTTTTTTGTAAAATTTTATAAATTGCAGAAAATAACAATATGCGCAAAGCAATCGAATTATATAAAAGTTTTTCAGATAAGCGTTTTTCGACGATAGCGGGAACGCTGGTATACTTCCTTTTAATGAGTATTGCGCCTTTTATGCTCTGGCTGACTTTATTGCTCGGTAATGTCAATATCAATGTCGAACGCTTCCTCTCGCACGAGCTGTTTGTTAGCGTAAGTCCGTTTTTAAGGCACTTGAAAGCCTCTGCGGAAAGTGCTGCAAGCGGTGCAGGTATTGTTTTGCTTGTAACGACGTTATATTCTTCAACAAACTTTTTCTATCATCTTCGCCGAAGCGGGGAAATTATTTATAACTCAAAACGTGTAAAGGGAGGACTTAAATTAAGGCTTGCTTCGCTCTTTTTGATATTTACAACAATTCTGCTTGCTGCGCTCATTGCTGTACTGACGTTAGTATGTTCGTGGATATTGGAAAAATTACTTCCGTTCCAAATAGCCGAAGCGATTATTTATACTTATGTTACAGCTACTGCGTTTGCTGCGGCACTTGTCCTTAATTTATTTGCCTGCCCGTTCAAGTTGAAGGCGGCAGACGCCGTTCCGGGAAGCCTTCTGACAACTGCGCTATGGTTGATTTGTGTAATTGGTTTTACAGTCTATTTATCATTTGCAAATCCTGAAAAATTGTATGGTAAAATCGCGTCGTTGATAATATTTTTGCTTTGGTGCTACGTAATGATGAGCTGCTTCGTTGTAGGGGTAATTTATAACGGAACTTTTAAAAATAAAAGGGAATACAAAAATCTTTTATAAATAATCCCGTCTGTATCCAGACGGGATTGTTCTGATTTTTAATATTTAATCGCACAACCGCACGCAAGCGCACCCGGACCGATATGGCAAGAAACGCTTAAAGAAAGGGGGTCGACGTAAGTAAATTCCACGTTGGGAAGTTCTTCTTTGAGTTCTTTTATGAAAATTTCGGCTTCTTCAAAGTTTTCGGTATGGGCAACGGCAATAGTCATTTTACCCGCTTTAACAACGTCTTTAAATCTCGTTTCAAAATCTTTCTTTAATGCGTTAATCATTATTGTTTTAGCATCGGCAAGCTTTCTCGGTTTTGCAAATTGGTCAAGTTTGAAACCCTGAATTTGAAGAACAGGCTTAATTTTAAGCAACGTACCGATTGCTGCAACGGCAGGGGTAAGTCTGCCGCCCTTTTTAAGGTATTTAAGGGTTCCAACCATAATGTAAATGCTTGATAGCATTTTTGTCTGCATCAGCCATTCTGCAATTTCCTTACCCGTTTTACCTTCCTCAGCCATTTTTAATGCGTCTATAACGCTCTGTCTTTGGGTTATGGAAATTCTTTGGTTATCTATAACAAATACTTTATCTTTAAATCTTTCTTCCGTTTGGGCAAAGTGTTGAAGGGTATGGCAGGTTTCGGAAAGTCCGCTTGACATAGGGATATAAACTATCTCATCGTATTCTTCAAGAACTTTATCCCATATTTCGCCGACGTTAATAGGGTTAGGTTGCGATGTGGAAACCTGGGCGTCGCCTTTCAGCTTTTCATAAAATTGTTCCTGCGTAAGCGTTAAATCTTCGTAGTACAATTCTCCGTTAATAAGTACGGGCATCGGAACGACTGAAATACCGAGTTCGTTTGCCTCTTTCTGCGTAATTCCGCTGTTACTGTCAGTAACAATTGCTGTCTTCATTGTATTTCTCCTTTGAAAGTCTAACCAAATTATACAAAAAACTTATTGATTAGTCAACAAATTTACGCAAATTATATTAAAACTATATTTCGGCAATTGCTTCAATTTCTACCAAAGAATTTTTTGGAATATCCCTTACCGCAACGCAGCTTCTTGCGGGCTTAGAGGTAAAGTATTGTTCATAAACAGCGTTGAATGCAGCAAAGTCTTTCATATCGGAAAGGAAGCAGACTGTTTTAATTACTTTTTCTATTGAGGACCCCGATGCTTTTAAAAGGGCGGCAACGTTTTCGCATACCTGTTTGGTTTGTCCTTCAACGGTAGTGGACTCGATTTGTGAAGTGGCGGGGTTTACGGGAATTTGTCCTGAAGTAAAAACTAAATTTCCGACTATCTTTGCCTGTGAATAAGGTCCTATTGCAGCAGGTGCGTTTTCTGTAAAAACAGTTTTCATAATAAATCTCCTTAAATAAGCTTAAATCCCTTAGCTTTAAGTTCGTTTTTAATTTTTTGTATGTGTTCAAAATTTCTTGTTTCAATCTGTATCCGCAAATAGCAACCGTTTATAGCGGAACCTTCGTTTGAACGTTCGTGAAGAACGCCCGTCACGTTTCCGCCGCATTTTGCAATTATTTTGGAAACGTCTACAAGCTGTCCGGGTTTGTCGACAAGTTCTACCGTAAGTGTACAGCATCTGCCCGACATTAAAAGCCCGCGATTGATAACGCGTGATAAAATAGTTACGTCAATATTTCCACCGGAAATAAGACAAACTACTTTTTTACCTTTTATATTAGGTATTTTATTGTATGTAACCGCCGCAAGCGCGACTGCGCCTGCGCCTTCCGCAATCATTTTTTGTTTTTCAATCAAATCGAGAATAGCGGCTGAAACCTGATCGTCTGTTACCGTTACGATATCGTCAACATATTTACTGCAAATATCGAAAGTAAGCGTTCCGGGTTCTTTAACTGCAATTCCGTCCGCAATGGTGGAAACGGAAGACAGAGTCTGTATTTTATGCCCGTGTACAGAGTTTGCCATGCTGGGCGCGCCGACTGACTGTACGCCGTAAACCTTGACTGCGGGATTAAGCGACTTAACGGCAAAAGCTACGCCTGAAATTAACCCGCCGCCGCCCACAGGTACGACAATTGCGTCAACGTCTTTTAGTTCATTCAGAATTTCAAGTCCGACGGTTGCTTGCCCTGCAATAACGTCTTCATCGTCGAACGGATGAATAAAAGTGTACCCGAATTTTTCTTTAAGTCTTTCGGCTTCACTGTGTGCGTCGTCATAAACGCCGGGTACTAAAATTACTTCCGCACCGTAGCTTTTGGTTGCTTCGACTTTTGATAGGGGTGCGCCGTCAGGCATACATATTTTTGCTTTAACGCCAAATTTTTTCGAGGCAAGCGCAACGCCCTGTGCGTGATTTCCTGCCGAGCATGCAATTACGCCTTTGGCTTTTTCCTCATCTGACAGCTTTGAAATTTTATAATATGCACCTCGTATTTTAAAGGAGCCTGTAAGCTGTAAATTTTCCGTTTTTAAATATACTTCGCATCCGCTTTGCTCGGATAGCACGGGAGAAAAAATTATATCAGTATTTCTCGTAGCGTCCTTTAAAGCGTATTGGGCGTGGTAAACCTTGTCTAACGTAAGCATAATTTTTCCTGCCTTTTTGAAAATTATATAATTAATAACTTAAATTGTCAATGAAATTATAGCTTTGTAGAAAATGCGTTTCGCGATTAACGTTGGATAATATGAGATAATTCAAAAAAAGGTATGTGTAGTATTTTAATTAAAATCGTTGTATTTACAATAAAAAACGCTTGATTTTTTTTTATAAATCTAATATTATATTAATACTGTGTAAAGGGGAGTGGTAAGGTACGACGAACGCTGCGCGTCCGCCCACTCGAAAAACTTAATCACAAAAAATGCAGAGATGGCGGAGTGGTAAGCACTACGTGCTTCGGTACGACGAACGCTGCGCGTCCGCCCACTCGAAAAACTTAATCACAAAAAATGCAGAGATGGCGGAGTGGTCGAACGCGCACGACTCGAAATCGTGTTACGGGCAACTGTACGGGGGTTCGAATCCCTCTCTCTGCGCCATAACGCGTCTGTTGACATTTGTCGACAGACGCGTTATTACAAAGAAGAGAATAAAGGGATTCGAGGGGAGGCAAGCATATTAAAGATGCGCCGGGCTGCGGGTTCTACCGCAGACTTGACAGCAATTGACTTTTGCTGTCAACCGTGCGCGCCGCCCAAGGCGCGAATCCCTCTCTCTGCGCCAAAAGGTGCGTAAGTTGAACACTATGTTTGCTTACGTTTTTTTATTTATTTCAAAAAAGCCAAACACCCAGTTCGACTTTTTATTTTAATTCGCAGTAATTTAAATCAAATTATTTATTTAAATTATTTGATTTCAGATATTCCATAAATGCTTCAATGATTTCATTATTTCTTTGTAGGATATCAGTTTCTGTAAAATCCGTTTTGCTTGTCAGCTTTTTCAAAGACTCAATATTTGTGGGCTCTTTAACTTTCCCTCGAACAGTAACAAATCCCTCATAATACTTTTTCTTATCTTCAAACCTATAATCTGATGCACGAATGTTTATTCTCTTTTCAAGCAATGATTTATTACCAAGCTTTTCTATATTTTTAATATTTGTTAAACTGTTTTCCTTGTCGTTACGGTTTTTAGCATAAATATGTTCTATATCATACGAAGTTTCTATACTTAACAAAGCTTGATTATTATCTTGATATGCCCACCAAGCAAGCATTGATTTAGTAATAGGACGATTATTATTAAATTCGTAGTTTTCAAACATACTTTTTAATTGCACCAAATCAAATTTTCTATCTGCAAATTCAACAGTTTGATTATTTACTATGTTGACCATTGCTGTATAAATTGGTGTACGCAAAGCATTAACGCCAGGCATATACACAGCGTGAGCCCATACAAATGCAATAGTTTTTTGCAAAAACTTATCAAATGCGACATTGTCTAATTCGCCATCAACATTACGGTTATGCAAATAATAGACTGAAACAAAATAAGTCCACATACTATTTGGCGCATAGTTAAGTACAAATAGACGTTTCAAAACTTCTTCCGAAAACCGCTCGTTATTTTGGTCGGCAACATCATTCCAAAAATCCGCTAAATCAATAAGATTTTCTAATGTTGCGTCTTTCCTTAATAGTTCATATTTATTTTTTTCATAAAACTTTCTTAATGACTCGGTTGTAGATGACGTGTTCCCCATTTTGGCTCTTTCGTAATACATATAGCGAGAAAACAATTCATCAAGAGGCGTTCCGCTTTGTGGGTTAAAGATTTTTCCACAGACTTCTTCTAATTTTTTCCATTTTTCAATAAATTCAGCTTTTGAGCCTTTTCCAGAATAATATTTATAGAATTGAGCTTTAAAAATGTCAGCATCAGACAATGGCAAACCTCTATCGTTAAGCGTAGAAAAAATACGCAATGCTGTATTTTGGTCATCAGCTTCTATGGGAAGAAGTATGCAATTATTAAGAATACGTGCAGGTAGATATGTAAAATATGACGGATAGTTATTTAAAAACTCATCAATTTGGCTTTGAAAAAAGCGATAGTTTTCGGCATATCTACTTTTCATATTAGTAGCGTCGCCAGTATTCAGTATTTTTAGAAATTCATCTTTATCGTTATCGGTGGCAACTTCTGAATTTATTTTTAAAGCGTTTTTGTTTGGATTACCAAATTCGTCAGTTTTCCATATACATTTTTCAATGTTCTCTCGCATCTTCTTTGAGTTCTCGTCTTGCATTTTGCCAAACTTTACATAGAAAGCTCGCAACAATAGCATTAAAGTTGTTAAACGCTGCTGACCGTCAATAATTTCTTTCTTTCCGCCATCATTTCTAAAAGTAACAATAGGTCCCAAATAATATTCTTCTTCACTATTAAAATCATCAACATTATTATTGGGGAACGCAAACTCAAAAATATCGTCCCAAAGAGTTTTACACTCGTCATCTTCCCACGCATACGGTCTTTGATAGTCAGGAATAAGAAAGTCTGATTTTTTATCTTCAAACAAATCTTTTATGTTTTTTTGGTCTATGCTCAATTTTGCCATATGTTTCTCCTTATGTGATTATATTTAAATTGATTAGATATATTATATAAAAATTTAAAAGAATAATCAATAATAATTAGTGTACAAAATATATGCCGTTGGGGCGGAATTATTATGCGGGGAAGTTTTTTCTCATTATTTTTATGTCAGCCTTATATTCTTGGCTAACAATAAAAACTTTTATGTCTGCTTGATATTCTTGCTTAACGAGTTGACAACCTTTGATAATTTCAGCGTTCTTTTCTTTGTATGCCTGGTCGCAAAACCAAACTTTATATTTGGCTTTGTATTCTTGGTCAACAATATAAACTTTACCCATATTTTTTGCCTCCTGTAAAAATTAAAGATATTTTCTGCCCCAATCGGCGGAACGCACTTCCCCCAAAAAAAGTGCGCCTATCAAAGTAAGCGCACAAAAAACACAAACTCCGATAGTCGCCAAACCAACTGATAAAGCAAGAACTAATCTATGCCATTTACAGTAGGAATTTGCATTTTTATCAAATTCATATGTAAATAGCATAAAAGAATATAATTATCCCTTAAAGATAAAAATAGTTCTTGCAAAAACATTCAGTTGATTTGGCACTTTTAATTATAATCATTTTTTAAAAAAAATCAACAGCTTTTAAAGAAATTTGTTTAATGGCGGACAAGCTCACGCCCGAACTGAAAGAGAGCAAAATAAAAAAGTAATTTAAACGAAAAATAAGGCTTCCAAAAAGTATTGAAGAACTTTTTGGAAAGAGGAGACACAACGAAACAAAATTGTCGGGTTTACTTGCAAAGCCGACTTAAAGCGAAGTTTGCGCCGACGAGAAAGGGCGTTCGCCGCTAAACCGCTTGACAAATCGCCCTTTTCCACGCACGGCGGCGTTCGTAAATATTGCGCCCGTCGAAATATAAGCCGTTGAATATGTTTCGGGAACGCAGACCAAAGCTGCTATAATGGATTCGTACAACAGCGAATACGAACTGAAAATAATGCTCGGCAATCTCGCATATTACGTCAGTATTTTGGTGCCTTTCGCGTGTCGCTTGTGGTAGGTTTATTCGTTGCCCATAAGAAAAAATCAGTATGGAGGAAGCATTAAAAGGTGCGGAATAATTGAAAAACTTTGCTAAAAGACTATGCGCCCACTTTACAAACGCAAGCAAATCATATACAATAAAGTAAGCATAGGCTAACGCAAGGGGTGGTTATGGTTAAATATCAAGAATCCGAAGAAATGTATCTTGAAACGATACTGCTTCTCAAACAAAAATGTGCAAACGTACACGCGATTAACATAGCGGAAGAACTTGGTTATTCCAAACCGTCCGTATCGCGCGGAATGGGATTACTGATTCAAAAAGGCTATATAACTATCGGTAGCGGTGGGGAAATTCAGTTTACCGAAGCGGGAAAACAAAAAGCGGAAGGTATTTACGAACGTCATACCGTAATTACAAAATTGCTCGAAAAAACAGGGGCAAGCCGTGAAATTGCGGAAGAAAACGCCTGCCGTATCGAACACGTTATAACGCCCGAACTGTTCGAGATACTAAAAGAATATTTAAAAAACGGTTAGTGAACGCTAACATTCGCTTGACAAAAAATTAACTTGGGTTTAATATATATTGCGGAGTGTGAGAAATCAACTCCGCAATTTTTTGTTTTTGAGTTAGCAATTGCTTACCGACGAGCGTAATAAACGAATATTTTTTTACGGTATGGTTAGTTTGCGCTAACCGTTGAAAAGAAAACAGGAGAAGATTATGACGGCTTCGGAACTTAAATATCTGATAGCGGCAAACGAATTGAACCATAACGGCAACGGCGCAAGAATGGCAGCTATGGCGCAAAGACTTAACGTAGCTAAGGTAAGTGTTTGTCGGGCGGTAGTTAAATTGATTGCAAGCGGATACTTATGCCAAAACGGAAAGAAAATCCTTTTGACGGAAAAAAGGACTGAAGAAGTTACTGATTATCTCATTGTAATAGATTTTATCGGAAGCAAGTTACAAAGATAGGCTTTGTATCGTCTTGGTATCTTGCACTTGTCGCGGTGGTCGCGCATCTGATGATAGGAATAGTCGTACCTACAATTTCTTCCTCAAGGCTTAAAGAGAGCGGCGTAAAGTACCGTGCGGAGTTCGCAAGTTTCAATGCGTACTTCCTTGATAGTATAAAGGGCATTAAAGACATCGTACTGAATAATGCAGGAGCAGAACGTGAAAAAGAAGTAAATCGCCGCAGTGAACTGTTGCTCAAAGAAACAAAGAAAATGAAACATAATTCTACCCGTGCGGCGGCGGCAACCGAACTTACGGTATCGTTGTTCATAATAGCGACGCTCGTTGTCGGTATCGTATTGGCGTTTCTAACGCTTGACGTAAGTAGGAAGATTTGCTATAATGATTTACGGTTAGTGATTGCTAACTATTTTGTCGGCAATAACGCCGACAAAAAATATATCTATTAGTTAGCCTTTTCAGCAGTTAAAGAAGCATTTTAATGTATCTATTTGTGAATTTTGTGTGTTTACGAATGTTCATCTTCCAAATTTGAATCCGGTACATTGATATATAAACAATCGACATAATTTACAATTATAAAATAGGGTATTCCGATTGTTCCTGCGCGGCGAAAGCCGAGCGTCAAAAAAGTCAAAATCTATAGATTTTGACTTTTTTCTTTACCTGCTTGCAAAAACAGCGTTTTATTGGCTATTTTTCCAAAATAATTACAACTGATAAGTAATTGTTCTTTAATTAGGATTTGCATTTGTTTTGGTGTGTTTCCCATAACGGAACAATGTGTTGTCCTTACACCGTTCGAGAAAAGGTAAACGCATAGCGGACGGATGAGGGTTGTGTAATTTACTTTACAACTTTACTTAAATATTATATAATTAACGTATGCTTGAAATTATTTCCGCAAAGAGCGGGCTTGCAAAAAAATATAAAATTAAAAAAGGCGATAAAATTCTCGGCTTTGACGGATACGAAGCCGAGGACGTACTCGATTACCTTTTTTACGACAGTAAGCCTACATTTACTATGCGCGTTTTAAGCGCGGACGGCGAGCGGGAAATAAAAGTGGACAAGCCCGAGGACGAAAGCTTTGACCTCACGTTCAAAGCCGAAGAAAAAATACGAACCTGTCACAACCGTTGCATTTTCTGCTTTGTAGACCAGATGGGGGACGGAATGCGCGAAAGCCTGTATGTTAAGGACGACGACTATACGATGAGCTTTATGTGCGGTAACTTCGTGACTCTCACAAACGTTAACGATAAAGAACTGCAAAGAATTATAAGGCTTCATTTATCGCCGTTGTACGTTTCCGTCCACACTATGGATGAAAAGCTGCGGTGTGAGCTTATGGGCAACCGCTTTGCGGGTAAAATAACACAGCAGCTGAAAGAACTTACCGACGCAAAAATTACTATACACTGTCAGGCGGTTATCGTCCCGGGTAAAAACGACGGAAAAAACCTTGAATACACCGCGCGAAAGCTGTTTGAAATGTATCCCTATATTGCAGACGTTGCGGTTGTCCCTACGGGACTTACTAAATTCCGCGAAGGTCTTACGTACATACCCGATATAACGAAAGAGGGAGCGGAAAGTATTTTAAAGCTGTGCGACGAACTTAATACCGAGTTCGGCGTTAACTTCATTCTTCCCGCCGACGAATACTTCATAAAAAGCGGCAGACAGTTTAAACCCGCAGAGTTTTACGGCGACTTTTCGCAGATAGAAAACGGTATAGGTATGACAAGCAAGTTCATTGCCGAAGCCACGGAAAGTATGTATAAAACTACGCTTAAAAAGCCCCGCCGCGTTGCGGTTATAACGGGTGTAAGCGCGTATCTGACAATTGAAGAAATGTGCAAGCTTGCAAATGAAAATGCGGAAAATCTTAATTCATTCGCACTTGCGGTTGAAAACCGTTTTTTCGGAAATTCGGTTACCTGCACGGGGCTTTTAACAGGCGGAGATATCGCGGCTGCGCTTGAGCAAAACGCCGACAAATTCGACTGTGCTGTAATTTCCGCTAACACGCTAAGGGAAACGGAAGACGTCTTTTTGGACGATATGACGGTAAAACAGCTAAAACGCCGTTTAAAGGGCAAAAAAATAATAATAAACAGAAAACCCGAAAATTTTTTCTCAAGTCTTATAGGAAAATAAATTTGCGTTTGCGCAAATTTTTATAAAAGGAGATTTATGTCTAATCCTTTAATTGCAATAGTCGGCAGACCAAACGTAGGTAAAAGCACGTTTTTCAACAAAGTAGCCGGCAGAAAAATTTCCATAACGGAAGACAGACCGGGCGTTACTCGCGACAGGCTGTATGCTGATTCGGAGTGGCGCGGTAAAGCCTTTTCAATGGTGGACACGGGCGGTATAGAAATGCGCTCCGAGGACACTATGTGGCGTGAAATTAAAAAACAGGCGGAAGTTGCGATAGACACCGCGCAGGTAATAATGTTTTTCGTTGACGGAAGAGAGGGGCTTACCACGTCTGACTATGACGTGGCGGATATGCTCCGCCGTAGCAAAAAGCCCGTCATTCTCGTAGTTAATAAAATCGACGAATATTCAGAAGAAAAGGTATTCGAGTTCTACTCGTTGGGGCTTGGCGAACCCTTTCCCGTATCCGCTGAACACGGCACAGGCATAGGCGACGTTCTTGACGAGGCTGTAAGCTGGTTTGAAAAGGGCGAGCTTGAAGAGGACGACAGCATAAAAATCGCCGTGGTTGGCAAACCCAACGCAGGTAAAAGCAGTCTTGTAAACAAGCTACTCGGTTTCGAGCGTTCTATCGTAACTAATATCGCGGGAACTACGCGCGACGCTATCGACACAAAATTTACCTACGACGGCAAAGCTTACACAATAATAGACACTGCGGGCATAAGAAAAAAGAGCAAGGTCGAAGATGACGTGGAGTACTATTCGGTAATGCGTGCGTTCGACGCGGTGCGCCGTGCGGACGTTTGCCTTCTCGTAGTTGACAGTGCGGACGGACTTACCGAACAGGATACGAAAATTATCGGCTATGTTCACGAACAGGGCAAACCGTCGGTAATAGTTATGAACAAGTGGGACCTTATAGAAAAGGACACCAATACCATAAACAAGTTTGAGGCAAAGCTTAAAGAAGACCTTAAATTTATGGACTACTTCAAGTCGGTCTATATTTCGGCAAAGACGGGTCAGCGCACCGAAAAGATTTTGTCAATCGTAAACGAAGTTTACGCCCACGCGCATTACCGTATTGCCACGGGCATTTTAAACGACGTAATTTCAGGCGCAGTGCGCGCCAACGAGCCGCCTTCATACAACGGCAGACGTCTTAAAGTTTATTATTCCTCGCAGGTTGCGGTTGCGCCCCCTACGGTAGTGCTTTTCGTAAACAGTACCGACCTGTTGCATTTCTCATACGAACGTTTTTTGGAAAACACGTTAAGAAGGTCTTTTGATTTTTCGGGTACGCCCATAAAAATTCTTACGAGGGAGAAAAAGAGCGACTGATTATGAAAGAGTTCAACATTTCAGACGGCTGGTATTGGTTTTTGCTTGCCGCGGCAGTCTGCTATCTAATAGGGTGTTTCAATTTTGCCGTACTCATTTCACACTTCAAAAAAAAGGACATAAGGGAAGTGGGAAGCGGTAACCCCGGCACTATGAATATGACACGCACCTTCGGTATGAAAGTGGGGGCCGTAAACTTTTTTCTTGATTTAATCAAGGGCGGAGTGCCTGCTTTGGCAGGATATCTCATTTTCAAGGATTACGTCTTTGCAGGAACGGATATCCTCGTTGCCGACTTTGCGCGCTACTTTTTCGGCGTATTTGTAATAATAGGTCATATTTTCCCCGTATTTATGAAGTTTAAGGGCGGTAAGGGCATTGCTTCCACTTTCGGAATGTTCGTGTTTGCCTTGTCGTGTGAAAGGTGGTGGTTTTTCTTTATACTCGTAGTTCTGCATTTCGCAATTCTCGGCTATATTGCGTTAACCGAATGGGGCTCTATGGGTTCACTGCTCGGCGTTGCGGGCTTCACTGTCTGGCAGGCGGCAATCTTCGTTTTAAGATATTCAAAAAATTTATTGCAAGGCTGGGTAATCGCAATTTTTGGTCTATTGCTTTTAATCAATCTTTTAACCTGGATAGCCCACCACAAAAATATATACAGACTTCTTGCAGGCGAAGAACGCCGCACGCGCGTAATCAAACGCAAAAATAAAATTTAATAATATATTGCAAATTGGAAATTACTGTGTTATAATGTAGTTGCTCAACAATTAAATGGACGTTACGGCTACAACGGCATAGTTGTATCCGATTTTCCGTTACGTCCGGAATTGTTGAGCGACAATTTATGGATACTCTTTGCGGGCGTCCTTAAATTGGACGCTCTTATTATTTTATTAACCGAATAATTTCAAAAAAAATCTTCTTACGGTTATTCGGTTTAACGGGAGGAATCTTATGAAAAAACTCTTAATTGCTTTATTATCGCTCACTTCAGTTTTATCCTGCGTGCTTGGACTTGCAGCTTGTAAAGACGGAGAAACTTCGGACGTAAATAATGGCGTCCAAACGGTAGAGCAAGCTTACGCAAAAGCAACCGAGCTTGGCTATTCAGGCACGCTTGACGAGTTTATAATTTTAATTTCGGGTAAAGACGGCGAGGACGGCAAAGACGGAGCTGACGGATTGAACGGTATCAACGGAAAAGACGGCATTGGCATAAAGTCTGCGCGTGTTGACGGCGACGGGTTCCTCATTATTGTATTGTCGGACAACAGCATTATTAATTGTGGAAAAGTTGTCGGGGCTGACGGAAAAGACGGAGCTGACGGCGAGGACGGCAAAGACGGCGAGGACGGCAGTGACGGTAAAGATGCAACCGCTTGTATACATAATTTTACGCAAGGCGAAAGCGTTGCTCCCACCTGTACATCAATCGGATACGAGTCCACTACCTGTACAAAGTGCGGCTATACCGAATATTCGTTTAAAGAGGCTTTGGGTCACTCATTCAAAGAATGGTATACGTTAACTGAGGCAAGCTGTACGCAGGAAGGCTTATCGTTTGAATTCTGCTCGAAGTGCGGAACTGTTAAAGCGGTAACTACGCCGCGCGAACCTCATAGCTACGTTGACGGAATTTGTACCGTATGTAAAAGGTCGGTTTACAGTGAGGGGTTGGAGTACATTTTAAACGAAGACGGCGAAAGCTATTCGGTAAAGGGAATGGGTACTTGCACCGATTCCGAACTCGGTATTCCCGCTACATACGAGGGTTTACCCGTAACGTGCATTTTGGAGTCGGCTTTTAACGGTTATACAAATAAAATTACTTCGGTGCTTATACCCGCAAGTATAACGAAAATAGGTAATAGGGCATTCGGTAACACATACATTAAAAACGTTTATTACCTCGGCGATATTGCCGACTGGTGCGCAATTACGTTTGAAGGGTCGAATGATTTATTCAGACACTGTGAAAACTTTTACGTCAATAATCAGCTTATTACCGAGCTTGTAATCCCCGGCACCGTAGAACAAATTAACGACTATGCTTTCAGCTTTTTAAAAAGCATTACAAGCATTACAATATCGGAGGGGGTAAAATCAATTGGCGTCAGGTCATTTTTGAGTTGTTCTAATGTAACAAGTATAATTATTCCCGACGGAGTAACATCAATAGGTAGTTGGGCGTTTGCCAGTTGTCGAGGAATAGAGAGTTTGACTATTCCTGCCGGTGTCGAAAATTTCGGCGACTATGCTTTTTTGAGTTGTTTTAATCTTACAAATTTAACTTTATCGGAAGGGCTGACTTCGATAGAGAATAGATTATTTTTTGGTTGTCGTAATCTGACTTCCGTTACTATTCCTAAAAGTCTAACTTCAATAGGTAAAGATGTGTTTATCAATTGTAAAGCAACTACTGCCATAAATTACTTAGGTACTGTTGCCGACTGGTGCAAAATAAACTTTGCAAATAATTATTCTAATCCATTGTGTTATAGTGAATCGGCATTGTTATACATAGGCGGTAAAGCCGTAACCCAGTTGATTATTCCCGAAGGCGTGACCGAAGTAAATGATTATGCATTTAATAGGTATCAAGGTTTAAAGCAGTTGGTTATTGCGGGCAGCGTCCAGACAATAGGTAAAAACGCTTTCAGTTCCTGCTATAATCTTGAAAGCGTAATGCTTTTTGAGGGAGTTACGAAAATTGATGAATACGCGTTCGCTTATTGCAGAAATCTTACAAGCATAAATATTCCAGCAAGCGTTACTACGATAAACGAGTGGGCATTTGATAGCTGTAATAATCTCAATTCCGTTAGTTTTGCGGATAAAGAGGGCTGGCATCGCTCGGTACAGCTATTGAGCGGCGAAACGGTTGACGACGGGGAAGAGAATATTTCCGCCGAGGATTTAGCCGACGCTTCAAAGGCGGCTAAGCTTTTAAAGGAATTCTATATTTTGAGCGTTTCGTCGGGAGGATACACACACCGCGGATATCTCTGGACAAAACAAAACTAAAACTAAAACGGCGGGGAAGCATTTGCTTCCCCGCCTAAATCTTTAATAAAGAAGGTGCCTCGTAGCCTGCGTGAAAGAGGCGGATTAGGTTTACTTTTTTTCTTCGTCGTCTTTTTTGTTTTCCTTCGAGTTAATCGTAAACTCTATCTTATCGTTCGCGCTGCACAGTGCGTCAATAAAGTCGTCGTACCAGTCTTCCTTAACAACAATTACGATAAAGCTTTCATTATTAAAATATACTGAAAGTTTATTTGTCGTTCTGTCCAAAAGCAAAGTTTTAATATCTTTTAAGTCGTACTTGCTTTTAATTACCCCGAAGCTTGTTTTTAACCACTTTTCGTCAATGGAATAGTAGGAGGAAACCAACAGGCTTACCAATATCACTGCCAATGCTAGAGGTATTAAAAACATAAGAGTGTACTGTATAACGGGGTATACGATATTTGCAGACGAAGATAAGTCGCTGGTAACTATCGAAAAAATATTCAATCCCACACACAATGCGCAAAGAAAAATTCCCGCATATATCAATATGGTGGTAACTTTGGTAAATTTGTATTTAAAAACCTTCATAGCCATAATTATACTTTGCATCAATTCAAAATGCAACAAAAAACTATTGAAAAAATTTTAAATATAAGTTACAATAATATAAAACTCAAAAGGAATTTACAAAATGATTAAACTTATACGAGGCGGGGTGTACTACACGGAAGGCAAGCTTGTCAAGGAAAGCGTTGCCTTTATGGTCGAAGCAAAAAAACAAAAGGCAATAAAAGGTACTCTTGCCTACAATATCTTGAAGACGCACAACAAGGGCGACGAAGAAAATTTAAAAATTTCGTTTGACGCGCTCGTATCGCACGATATAACTTACGTAGGTATAATACAGACGGCCAAGGCTTCGGGACTTAAAGAATTTCCCCTGCCGTATACGCTTACAAACTGCCACAACTCGCTTTGCGCAGTCGGCGGAACTATCAACGGGGACGACCATCTGTTCGGGCTTACCGCTGCAAAGAAGTACGGAGGAAATTACGTTCCCCCGCATCTTGCCGTAATTCATCAGTATATGCGCGAAACCGAAGCGAAGTGCGGAGCAATGATTCTCGGCTCGGACAGTCACACACGTTACGGCGCGTTGGGTACTATGGCGGTAGGCGAGGGCGGACCCGAACTCGTCAAACAGCTTTTAAAACAGAGCTATGATATAAAGCGTCCCGAGGTAATTGCCGTTTACCTAAAAGGCAAACCCAAAAAGGGAGTAGGTCCGCACGACGTGGCAATTGCCCTCGTCGGGGCAACCTTTAAAAACGGCTTTGCCAAAAACAAGGTTCTCGAATTTATAGGTCCCGGAATAAAAAATCTTTCTATGGACTTCCGCTGCGGCATAGACGTTATGACTACCGAAACGACGTGCCTTTCAAGCGTCTGGGAAACGGACGAAATTACGGAAGAATATTTCAAACTTCACGGAAGGGGTGGCGATTTCAAACCTATGCACCCCGCTGAAACGTCCTTCTACGACGGTGCGGTCGTAATAGACTTATCCACGGTAGAGCCGATGATTGCTTTGCCGTTCCATCCGTCAAACGCGTATACCGTAAAAGAATTTATAGATAATGCAAACGATATCCTCGGCGAAATCGAAGCTAAGGGCAACGCGCTATTGGGTAAAGAAAGCTTTAAACTCCGCGATAAGGTAAAAAAAGACGGGGTGCATATCAGTCAGGGAGTAATTGCGGGCTGTGCGGGCGGTACTTATGAAAATATTGCCGAAGCCGCAGAAATTCTGCGCGGCAAAAGCTGCGGCAACGGCGAATTTGAGTTAAGCGTTTACCCTCAAAGCCAGCCGGTGTTCAAATGCCTTGCGGATAATGGCAGCGTTTCTTCTCTTATGAGTTCCGGCGCGATAGTAAAAACTGCGTTCTGCGGACCCTGTTTCGGCGCGGGCGATACTCCCGCAAACAACGGGCTTTCAATCAGACACACAACCCGCAACTTTGAAAACCGCGAAGGTTCTAAGCCTACCGAAGGTCAGCTTGCCGCGGTCGCGCTTATGGACGCGCGTTCGATTGCGGCTACGGCGGCAAACGGCGGCGTTTTAATCCCTGCAACCGAGGCGGAGTATACTAAAAAAATAAAGAAGTATTATTTTGACAAAACCATTTATGATAACCGCGTTTACCGCGGGGCGGGTAAGCCCGATAAAAAGGCGGAAGTGATATGCGGACCCAACATTGCGGACTGGCCCGAACAGATTGCATTAACGGAAAACGTGTTAATTAAAGCCGTGACTGTAATCAAGGACGCCGTAACCACCACGGACGAGCTTATACCTTCGGGGGAAACCTCGTCATACCGTTCTAACCCTTTGCGCCTTGCCGAGTTTGCCCTTTCAAGAAAGGACCCCGAATACGTTAAAAAGGCAAAAGCGGTAAAGGCGGACGAGGAATATCGCCGCGAAAAAGGAATTCTTCCCGAAAGCGTATTAAAAGCAGTCGCCATAAAAATCAAACCCGACACCCTTTACGGCAGCTGTGTTGTTGCCAAAAAGCCCGGCGACGGTTCGGCAAGGGAACAGGCTGCATCCTGCCAAAGGGTTCTCGGAGGAATTGCAAATATCGCGATGGAGTATGCGACAAAGCGTTACCGTTCCAACCTTATAAACTGGGGTATGCTGCCTCTCGTATGCCGTAAGTTCGACTTTAAAAAGGGCGACTATATTTATATTGAAAATATAAGAAGTCTTATACGTGATAATGCGGAGGTTATCCCCGCAAAGCACATATCGGGCGGAAACGTAAAAAATATTACTTTGGAGATAGGTGCGCTTACCCCCGAGGAAAAGAAAATTATTTTGGACGGCTGTCTGATTAATTACAATAAAAACAAGTAAATTAATACAAAAAATTACCCCTCGGAATTTTTCGAGGGGTAAATGTTAATTTTTGGGTTGTACGGGTGCGGGGCGCGGAACGGGAACTTTATCGTGGTTTCCGTGCGGTCTGCGCGGCAAACGCGGTTTGCAGTGCGGACATTTGTCTTTGCTGTCATCACAGTCGCCGTCCTCGCAATTACCGTCGTCGGTATCGCTCGTTCTTTTATCGGCGTGCGGTGTGCGGGGTTCGGGTGTTTTGGTTTCCGAATTAGAGGGTTGACAGTCTTTGTCGCCGCCTTGAACTAAGTTGTACGCGTTATCGGGCAAAGCGTCGTTTGCTCCCGTATTCGTTCCCTGGCAGCCTGCAATTGCCGCAGAACTTATCGCAAGTATAGAAATAACCAAAAATATAAACTTTTTCATACAAGCAGTATGTAAAATTTTATAATCATTATTCAACCGCTTGAAAATATTTTTATAATATGTTAAGATAAGATTACCTGAACTTAAAGGAATAACCTGAGGGTAAAGGGCTTAATTATTTGCGCATTTTGAAAATGCGTTATTTTGCCTTTCCTTCGGTTAACGGGAGGAATTTTTTTATGTCTGAAAAAAGACTTGCGGTGCTTAGTATAATCGTTGAGGACAGGAGCAAAAGCCCTCAAATAAATACCCTGCTTTCCGAATACGGCGATTACATAGTAGGAAGAATGGGCATACCGTACAGGGAAAAGGGCGTTTCGGTACTAAGCGTAGTTATAGACGCCCCTATGGAAATTATAAATACGCTTACAGGCAAAATAGGTATGCTTGGCGGGGTAACGGCAAAAACTTTAACTTCTAAGGTTTAAAAGGTGGTATATGAAAAAATATTTTAACTTGGTTATATGTACACTTGTTGCTGCGGTTTGCACACTTGGTTTTACCGCTTGTACTAAAACGGGAAACAAAGAAAGCGTAAAGCTCGTTGCAATTTCTGGCGAGCAGGTTGGTGTTATGGACGGAGTGGATTATTACGTCGTTGCAGAGCCTGCCGCAAGTGCAAAGGTTAACGCTATCGGAAGCTTAAAATTCGTCGGAGATTTGCAGCAGCTTTACGGCGGGGGAAATGGCTATCCGCAGGCGATAATCGTCGCTAAAAACGAACTGGTCGATACGTCTTTTATCGGTCTGCTTATGGATGCGGTCGGGCGTAACCGCGAGTGGCTTTTAAATGAAAACACTTCCTCCGAAAGGATAGTAAACGCCGTCAATGAATATTTAACAGACGGAATGAGTCCCGTTTTTACGGCTAAAAATCTCACGAAGGACGTAATAAGAAATTGCGGAATAAATTTGACTTATGCTTCCGCAGACGCCTCTGAAATACAAGAATTTATGGACAAGCTCAATTCCGTAAGCGATACTCCGTTCGGTACACCTAACGTTGAATTTTTCCACGGCGGAAATTACGGTACGGCGGAGTATAGCGGAAAAGTTTCCGTCTACGTTCCCAACGGCGCGCCTGCTCTCGGTATAGCCAATCTGCTTGCGGGGGAAGAACCTTTGCCTTGTGAAGTGGATTATGAAGTAGTGGACGCAAGCCTTATACAGACATACGTTACGGGCAATTCCCCCAAAGCGGATATTTGCGTGCTTCCCGTAAACCTTGCCGTCAAGCTTTTGGGCGGGGGGGAAAAGTATAAACTTTTAGGTACGCTTACGCACGGAAATCTTTATATGGTGTCGGACAATGCGGCTGAAATCACTATCGGAAATTTTGATTTACTGAAAGGTAAAACGGTGGGGGTTGTAAATCTTTCCGCCGTCCCCGGTCTAACGTTTAAGCTCTTATTAAAAAATAACGGTATAGAATACGAAGAAATTGTATAGCATAAAAAATTTTTTATTAAAAAGAAAACTTAATATAATCTGTACGGTTTGTTCAATTATCACGTTATGCCTTGTATGGGTAATTGCTTATTACTCGGTCGGGAACAATTATATAATTCCGTCGTTTATGGATACGCTGATAAGTCTTGGGCAATGTCTTGCCGACGGCGTATTTTGGTTAGCTTTATTGAATACGCTCGTCCGCACCTTAATAGCTTTTGCGGTTTCTTTCGCGCTTGCTACGGTGCTTGCGGCTCTGTCCGCTATAAGCAAGGCATTTTGTGCGTTCGTAAAACCTGTAATGGTATTTCTGCGCACATTGCCTACTTTGGCGGTAATTTTAATTTTACTTGTCTGGACAAATCCCAAAATCGCACCCGTAATTGTAACAGTTTTAATACTTTTTCCTATGATATACGCCCAGCTTGCCGCGGCTATTGGCGGAATTGATTCGGGACTTGTTGAAATGGCGGAAGTATACGGTTTATCAAAACGCGACAGGCTTTTTAAAATTTATCTTCCGCTCGTTTCCCCGAATATTCTTTCGCAGACGGGGGCAAACGCGTCGTTTGCAATAAAGCTTATGGTATCGGCGGAAGTGCTTGCAAATACTTTTAACAGTCTTGGCGGGCTTATGCAAAATGCAAAACTTTATGCCGAAATGCCCCGTCTTGCCGCACTTACTTTGGTTGCCGTCGTTTTGGGGCT
This sequence comes from uncultured Christensenellaceae bacterium, assembly GCA_910587365.1. GTDB lineage: Bacteria > Bacillota > Clostridia > Christensenellales > Borkfalkiaceae > Coproplasma. The sequence continues at coordinate 86,009 of CAJUKJ010000001.1, forward strand.
TATTATCGACGGTTGCTTTTCGTTGCTTGAAAGGGTAACCTTTAAATGGAACGTTAAGGAGGGAGGCAATTGATAGAAATTAAAAATTTCTCTAAAACCTATTCGGGTATGCCCGTTTACGAAAATTTCGATTTATCCATAACGGAAGGGGAAATTACCTGTATCCTCGGCGAAAGCGGAAGCGGAAAAACAACTTTACTTAACGCGATTGCCGAACTTATTAAATACGAGGGAAGCATCCCTAAATTGAAATGTTCTTACGTGTTCCAGACTCCGCGTTTGGTTCCCAATCTTACCGTTTACGATAATTTAAAGCTCATCTGCAAGGATGAAAAAAAAGTATGCGATATGCTTGAAAAAGTACGGCTTTCAGATAAGGCGCACAGCTTCCCGTTAAAGCTTTCGGGCGGTCAGGCGCAACGCGTGGCAATAGCCCGAGCATTCCTGTTTGAAAGCGACATTATTTTAATGGACGAGCCTTTCGCTTCTCTCGATATAAAGCTTAAAGCCCAAATGACGGAGCTTTTTTTTGAAGTTTGGTGCGGCGATAGAAGAACGGTGTTATTCGTTACGCATGACGTTGACGAAGCGGTATCTGTGGCTCAGAGGATTATTGTGATTAACGGCGGAAAGATAATTTATGACCGCAGGGCAGAGGGGCAGCCGCCGCGCGCTTTAGGGCAGGCGGAGGAATTGCGTAGCGGACTTATTTCAGCGTTGCTTTAAAATACAATTTTTTCACTTGACAATAAAAATTATCTATTTTATACATCGTTATTAAGACGATAAATTCTATCCGTTACGGCGGACAGAATTTAAGGAAAAATCAAAGGAAAGCAATCGAAAAGAAGCTTAAAAAAGGCAAAATAACCGAAGAAGAGGCAAAGGCAGAGGAAACAATCGCCGAAAAGGCTGTCGCGCCCATTGAAACGACTGGCGATTTGTTAAGGGGAATACGCGGCCTTTTAAAGGTACAACAGGTAAATAATGATTAAATTTAAAAGCCTGCGCTGTTTTGGCGCAGGCTTTATAGTTGTAAGCTATCTTTTTATCGGTTTAAGACGCGGCTTATAAAAAATTATATATAAATTCAAAAAAACCTTATTCAAAAACTTTCCTTTTCCCAATATGTTGTGTTATAATTATTTCAGAAGTTGCAGATATTGTGTTATCTTATTATGAAAAAGGTAAATCCCGAACGGAATGCGACGATACATAAGTAAACGTTCAAGACGCCGATGACGGGCATAAGTATCATAAGCAACAGGTTTTTAAGACGGTATTTCATTATAAACATACTTACGTAAATACCGATTGCTCCGCCGAGTATGGCGGTTAAAATAAGCTTGCCGTCGCCGCTGTTCATTTTTCCTTCGTCGCCGTCGCATTCGTCGCGCTGTGATTTTAAAAGTATAACGGCATAAAAGTTTACGGCAAGGATATACACAATAAAAATAATGTATAATAGCAGCATACAAGAAGTATGCCGAAAAATAAAGGTTTAATACTGAGAGGTTTTGCATTTATGGCTAAAATTGCAGTAATAATGGGCAGTAAGTCTGATTTTAGCGTAGTTAAGCCCGCCGTCAGCATAATTAAAAGCTTCGGCGTAGAAGTTGAAGTAAGGGTTATATCTGCGCACAGAACTCCCGAAGAGGCGCACGAATTTTCCAAATCCGCTAAGAAAAACGGAGTAGAGGTTATAATTTGCGCAGCAGGTAAGGCGGCGCATCTCGGCGGCGTTATAGCAGCGAATACTACACTTCCCGTTATAGGCTTACCCGTAAAAACGGATATGATGGGAGGATTAGACAGTCTTTTGTCTATTGTACAGATGCCCTCAGGCATACCCGTAGCTACGGTAGGGGTAAACGGCGGCGAAAACGCAGGACTTCTCGCACTACAAATTTTAGGTATAAAATATCCCGATGTGGCTGAAAAGCTTTCAGAGTATAAAAGCAAGATGAGAGATAAAATAAACGCAGACGACAGTGCGCTTCAACAGGAGTTGGAGCAGCTTTGACGCATACCCGCAGTACACCCTGCGGGTTTTTAAAATAATTTTTGAAATAAATTTTTTATTTTTTATAGGAGAAAATACTATGCAGAAAAAGGAACAGCTTTACGAAGGCAAGGCAAAAAAGGTTTTCGCAACCGAAAATCCCGACTACGTTATCGTTTCATATAAGGACGACGCGACGGCGTTTAACGGCCTTAAAAAGGGTACTATTTCGGGCAAGGGCGTCATCAATAACAAGATGAGCAATCTTATGATGGCTATGCTTGAAAAGAAGGGTATACCTACTCATTTGGTTGAGCAGATAGACGACAGAAACACCGTTGTTAAAAAGGTAAGCATCGTTCCCCTCGAAGTAATAATAAGAAACGTTGCCGCAGGAAGCTTTTCTAAAAGATACGGCGTTCCCGAAGGAACTAAATTTTCGGCTCCCACGATAGAGTTTTCGTATAAGAACGACGACTTGGGCGACCCGCTTATCAATGATTACCACGCACTTGCTTTAAATCTTGCAACAGCAGAAGAAATAGACGCTATCAAGAAAATGGCATTTGCAGTAAACGACGCTATGATAGAGTTTTTTAAGCATCTCAACATCGATTTAATAGACTTCAAGCTTGAATTCGGAAGGTTCAAAGGACAAATTGTCCTTGCAGATGAAATTTCTCCCGATACGTGCCGTTTCTGGGAAGCGGGAAGCTGGGATACGACTAAACACGTCAGCCTTGATAAAGATAGGTTCCGCAGAGATTTGGGTGGTGTTGAAGACGCATATCAGGAAGTGTTCAAACGCCTTACGGGAGAATAATAGATGGGTGGCTTTTTCGGGGCTGTAAAAAAGCAAAGCGCGGTTTTCGACGTCTTTCTCGGTACCGACTATCATTCGCATCTCGGAACGAAACGCGGCGGAATGGCGGCTTACGATAAAGAAAATGGCTTACAGCGTGAAATTCACAACATAGAAAACGCCCCTTTCAGAACCAAGTTCGAGCGCGTCCTGTCGGAAATGAAGGGCAACGCCGCTATCGGTTGTATAAGCGACACGCATCCGCAACCGCTTTTAATGGTTTCAAAATTCGGTACTTATGCAATATGTACCATAGGAATAATAAACAATACCGACAAGTTAATGAAGGAGCTGCTTTCACGCGGGGCCTACTTTGACGCGATGACGGGCGGTACGGTCAATTCAAATGAAATCGTCGCTGCATTAATCAACAGTAAAAGCGGTTACGTAGAAGGCATAAAATATGCGCAGGATCAAATTGAAGGAACTGCGTCTATACTGCTTTTGACAGATAAAGGTACATTGATTGCCGCAAGGGATAAATTCGGCAGGCTTCCCGTGCAGATAGGAAGGAGTGAAGACGGTTTTTGCGTATCTTTTGAAAGCTTTGCTTATAAAAAATTGGGCTACTCGGATTATAGCGAGCTTGGTGCGGGCGAAATAGTTGAAATTTCCGCAGACGAAATTAAACAGCTTTCTCCTCCCGGGGATAAAATGCGCATTTGCTCGTTTCTGTGGTCTTATTACGGTTACCCCACGTCAACTTACGAGGGCGTGAACGTTGAAAAGATGCGTTGCAAAAACGGGGAAATATTTGCAAAAAGCGATGCAAAGACGCAAGATTTAAGCATTATAGACTACGTTGGGGGAGTTCCCGATTCAGGTACTCCACATGCGATAGGATATGCAAACGCAAGTAAAATAACGTTTGCGCGTCCCTATATAAAGTATACGCCTACCTGGTCGCGTAGCTTTATGCCGGTTAACCAGACGGAGCGCAACAAAATAGCAAAAATGAAGCTTATTCCCGTCCACGAATTTATTGAAGGTAAAAATCTTCTTCTTGTGGACGACTCGATAGTAAGGGGAACGCAGCTTCGCGAAACGGTAGAATTTTTATATTCCCACGGTGCAAAATCAGTACATATGCGTTCGGCTTGTCCGCCCATTATGTACGGCTGTAAATATCTGAATTTTTCACGTTCTTCGGGAGATATGGATCTTATTACCCGTAGAACTATGGTTGAACTTGAAGGCGAAGAGGGATTAAAGCATATAGCGGAATACAGCAGCTCCCAAACCGAACGCGGTAAGGCAATGCGTAAAGCTATTTGCGATAAATTTAAATTTGAATCTCTTGAATTTCAGTCCTTGGAAGGGCTGGTTGAAGCAATCGGCATTGAGCCGTGTAAGCTTTGTACATATTGCTGGACAGGTAAGGAGTGACAATGGACGACGAAATCCACGAGGAATGCGGCGTTTTCGGCGTATATTCCCAGGAAAACCGCGACGTTGCACATACAGTGTATTACGGGCTATACGCTCTCCAACACCGGGGGCAGGAATCCGCAGGTATTGCCGTTGCATACGCAGATAAAATAACCTATTATAAGGGAATGGGGCTTGTGCCTGACGTTTTTGCCGGCGGCAACCTTGAAAAGCTTCCCGAAGGCGATATTGCAATAGGACACGTGCGCTATTCCACAACAGGCGCAAGCCAGCTTTTAAATGCACAGCCCGTAGTGTTTACGGGTAAGTGCGGTAAAATGGCACTTGCCCACAACGGAAATTTGACTAACACCAAGCAGCTCCGCGACGAAATGATTGCGCAGAACGCAGTGTTTCAGACTTCAATCGACTCCGAAGTGATGGCGGTATTTATAAACAGTCTGTCGGACGGAGATATTATAACGGGCGTCAAGCGTGCCTGCCCCAAATTTAAGGGGTCGTATGCACTGGTTATAATGACGGCGGATAAGCTTATTGCGGTACGCGACCCTTACGGAATACGTCCGCTGTGTATAGGTACGACAATAAACGATATTATAGTAGCAAGCGAAACGTGCGCACTCGACGCTGTAAGCGCGAATTATCTCCGCGACGTAAAACCGGGCGAGATTGTTGTCGTTGACAGTGAAGGTATCCATTCACACTTTATGGACTCGATACCCGAACATAGTAAAATGTGCATATTTGAATACGTATATTTTGCACGTCACGATTCGGTGCTGGACGGAAAAAGCGTATATGAGGCAAGGAAGGAGGCTGGCAGACTTCTTGCAAAACACTGTCCCGTTGAAGCCGATCTCGTTTCCGGCGTTCCCGACTCGGGCAACGTTGCTGCAAGAGGTTATGCAGAGGAAAGTGGAATACCTTTCGTTGAGGCACTTGCTAAAAACAGATACGTCGGCAGAACGTTCATTCAACCCGACCAAAGACAGCGGGAAAGCAGCTTAAACGTCAAAATGAACGCACTCCGCTCCAATATCTGCGGTAAACGCGTTATAATTATAGACGACTCTATCGTGCGCGGAACGACAATGCGTAAAATAGTTAAAATGCTTCGCAACGCGGGCGCAAGCGAAGTTCATATACGCGTCTGTTCGCCGATAATCAAACATCCGTGCCATCTCGGAATAGATATTCAGACCTATTCACAACTTATCGGTGCGTACAAAAACGAAAAACAGATATGCGAAAGCATCGGCGCAGACAGCGTAAGATATCTTACCGTAAACCAACTGATAAAAACCTGTAAAGGTGCAAACGTCGGGTTCTGTTTAGGTTGCTTTAACGGAGAATATCCCTATCCGCTAAACGGTTACGAGGCGGATAAACTCAAATTAGAATAAGGAGAATACAAATGGCAATTTCATATAAAGACAGTGGAGTGGACGTTGAAAGAGGTTATAAAGCGGTAAAGCTTATGAAGGAGCATGTCAAGTCCACTTATACGGACGGCGTACTCGGCGACTTAGGCTCGTTCGGCGGCTTTTTCAAAATGCCGGAAGGTATGAAACAGCCTGTTCTTGTAGCAGGTACGGACGGCGTAGGTACAAAATTGAAATACGCTATAATTTCGGACAAGCACGATACTATCGGTATCGACGCAGTTGCTATGTGCGTTAACGATATCGTTTGCCAAGGCGCAAAACCCTTGATATTCCTCGACTATTTCGCAACGGGAAGTCTAAGCCCCGAAAAAGTTGCCACCGTAGTTTCGGGCATTGCCGACGGATGTAGACAGTCGGGTGCCGCGCTTATCGGCGGCGAAACTGCCGAAATGCCCGGTTTCTATCCCGAAGGAGAGTACGACATTGCGGGCTTTGCCGTCGGCGTTGTTGATAGGGATAAGATAATTAACGGAAGCACTATAAAAGCGGGCGACGTACTTATCGGTATTAAATCAAGCGGTATTCATTCAAACGGCTACTCGCTCGTGCGCAAGCTGTTTGGCGAAGATATTTCCGTGCTTGAAAAGTACGACGATGAACTTAAATCAAAGCCTATCGATGTTTTATTGACACCTACCAAAATATATGTTAAGAGTATTCTTGCTTTAATCGAAAAGGTTAAAGTTAAGGGCATTGCACACATTACGGGCGGTGGCTTTATTGAAAATATCCCCCGCATATTCCCCGAAGGAATAGGCTGTGAAATAGACACAAAGTCATACGAAGTTCCCGCTGTTTTCAAAGTAATGCAAAAGCGTGCCGAAATTACCGACGCACAAATTTACAATACATTCAATATGGGTATAGGTATGGTTGTGTGTGTTGACGAAAAGGACGTAAACGCAACTATTTCCCAGCTTCAATCTACCGGCGAGGAGTGCGTTGTTCTCGGCAAAACCGTACAGGGGAGCGGAGTTAAGCTTTTATGAAAAAGAGGATAGCGGTTTTTGCTTCGGGCGGCGGGACTGATTTTCAATCTATAATAGACGCAAATGAAAAGGAGCAGTTTTGCGAAATATCCTTTTTGATAGCTTCCAAGGAAGGTATAGGTGCAATCGACCGTGCAAAAAAGAACGGAATACAGACCGCTGTTTTCTCTGCAAAAGATTATAAAGATTTGGAAACTCTGTATTCAGAACTCACTTATCTTTTAAATATCAACCGTGTTGATTACATAGTGCTTGCGGGTTGGCTTAAAATCATACCCGAAAGCTTTATATCGGCGTTCAGTGACAGAATTATAAATATTCATCCGTCGCTTATTCCCGCTTTTTGCGGAGCGGGCTTTTACGGTATAAAAGTACATCGGGCGGTAATTGATTACGGTGCGAAAATTTCGGGCTGTACCGTTCATTTCGTTAACGAAATTCCCGACGGCGGCGCGATAATCGCGCAGAAGGCGGTTGAAGTTTCCGAATGCGACACTGCAGAAAGTTTACAGACGAAAATTTTGGAGGAAGAGCATAAGCTTCTTCCATATTGCGTAAAAAAACTCTGTCTTGGTTTAATAGAAAAACAGGACAGAAAAGTTATAATAAAATAAATTACGGAGGAAGGAACAAATTATGGAAATGAAAAAGAGGGCTCTTGTCAGTGTTTCCGACAAGGCGGGAGTAGTAGATTTTTGTAAAGGACTCGTTGAAAACGGGTTTGAAATAATTTCCACCGGCGGCACGGCAAAGACTCTTAAAGAGGCAGGGCTTGACGTTATAGGTATATCGGATATTACGGGTTTTCCCGAATGTCTTGACGGAAGGGTAAAGACTCTTCATCCTAACGTACACGCAGGTTTGCTTGCAATGCGTTCCAACCCCGAGCATATGGCGCAGCTTGAAAAGCTGAACATAAATACCATAGATATCGTCTGCGTAAACCTCTATCCTTTTAAGGCAACGCTTGAAAAGGGTGCGGATTTTGCAACCTGTATAGAAAATATAGATATCGGCGGACCCACAATGATTAGGGCTGCCGCCAAAAACTATCAGGACGTCGCAGTAATCGTAGACACCGCGGACTACGGCAAGGTTCTTGCCGAGCTTGCGAACGGCGGCGTTACGCTTGAAACGAAAAAATACCTTCAATACAAGGTGTTTGCGCACACGGCTGTGTATGACAGTTTAATTTCAAACTACCTTGCGTCCCAGCTTGGTATAACTTTCCCCGACGAAGTAACCTTCGCTTATAAAAAGGCGCAGGATATGCGTTACGGCGAAAATCCCCAGCAGCAGGCAGTATTTTATAACGAACAGCTTATCCGCAAAGGCTCGCTTTCTTCTGCAACCCAGATATGGGGCAAGGAGCTTTCTTACAACAACATCAACGACGCAAACGGCGCGTTAGAGCTGTTGAAGGAATTTGGTTCGACACCTGCGGTTGTTGCCTGCAAGCACGCTAATCCCTGCGGAGTTGGAACGGGCGAAAATGTTTACGAAGCGTATATGCGCGCTTATAATTCCGACCCCGTTTCGGTATTCGGCGGAATACTTGCCATAAACGGCACTGTGGACAAAGAAACGGCAATTGAGATAAATAAAATATTCATTGAAATAGTAATAGCTCCCGCATACACCTGCGAGGCACTTGAAATACTTGAAAGCAAAAAGAATATCCGCCTTTTACAGATTGACGAAATTTCGTCAAGGCGCGAAAAATCCGCTTTCGATATGAAAAAAGTTTACGGCGGGCTTTTGGTTCAGCAGTACGACGAAACGCTTATCAGCGGAGAGGATTTGGGGCTGTTTACACAAAAAGCGTCGGTTGAAACAAGTACTCTCGCTGACGGCAAACAAAAAACTGTTTACGGACTCGGAGTTGTAACCGACCGCGCTCCCACCGAAGAAGAAATCGCGGCAATGCTTTTCAATTGGAAGGTGGTAAAGCACACAAAATCAAATGCTATAGTTATAGGTAAAGGCGACAGAACTACGGGTATAGGTATGGGGCAAACCAACAGGATATGGGCGGCTCAGCAAGCCATAGCTCACGCCGGCGGCAAGGCTAAGGGGTCGGTTATGGCGTCCGATGCGTTTTTCCCTTTCCCTGACTGTGTTGAAGAATGTGTAAAAGCCGGTATAACCGCAATTATCCAGCCGGGTGGCTCTATTAGGGATAAGGACTCGGTTGAAGCATGCAATGCAGCGGGAATTGCTATGGTATTTGTGGGCGACCGCCACTTTAAACATTAAGCTTTGCATATACTTCGCAATACGGTGTTGCTGTGTATTTTTGACGGTGTCATTTATTACCTGTAAACTCCCGTCAAAAATACCCTGTGTCTTGCTCGTATCTTTAAAGTTTGGAATATCTTAAAATATAAGGAATTATTATGAATGTACTCGTTATAGGTAACGGCGGTAGGGAACACGCAATTTTGCTTGCGCTGAAAAAGAGCAAGCGCGTAGAAAAACTGTACTGTATGAAAGGTAATGCAGGAACAAGCGAAATTGCCGAAAACGTAGACGTCGATTATATGAATATCGGGGCGGTAAAGGAGTATGTTTCCGCCCATCCCGAAATCGATTATTTTGTCGTTACTCCCGACGACCCTTTGGCAATAGGCTTGGTTGACGAGCTTGAAGGTATGGGTAAACGTTGTTTCGGTCCACGTAAAAACGCGGCGGTCATCGAGGCAAGCAAAGCCTTTGCCAAAGACCTTATGAAAAAATATAAAATTCCCACAGCCGAATCCGAAACCTTCGACGATTACGAAAAGGCTTTGCAGTACATACGCAAAAAGGGTGCGCCTATAGTTTTAAAGGCTGACGGTCTTGCGCTTGGAAAGGGCGTCCTCATTTGCGAAACGCTTGTACAGGCGGAAGAGGGCTTAAAAGAAATTATGCTTGATAAAGCTTTCGGTACGGCGGGGAACAAGATAGTTATCGAAGAATGTATGCGCGGACTGAAATACACCCCCGGCGAAGAGGTTTCCGTTCTTGCATTTACCGACGGTAAAACCATTGTGCCTATGATAACCTCGTGCGACCATAAGCGCGCTTTTGACGGCGATAGAGGGCTTAATACTGGCGGTATGGGTACGTTTTCGCCCTGTCCATTCTGGAATGAAAAGCTTGAAAAGCAGGTTTTAAAAACGATAATGATTCCCACAATGAAGGCTATGAATGCCGAAGGCAGAACGTTTAAGGGCTGTCTGTACTTCGGACTTATGCGTACAGATAAGGGAATGAAGGTCGTTGAGTATAATTCACGCTTCGGCGACCCTGAAACACAGGTTGTGCTTCCTATGCTTAAAACCGATTTAATGGATATCTTTGAAGCGGTTACCGAAGGCAAGCTTTCCGACGTGAAGATAGAATGGGAAAACGGCGCGTGCGTATGCGTAGTGCTTGCAAGCGGCGGCTATCCCGAAAGCTACGTTAAAGGCAAGGAAATTACTGTCGGCGATATCGGCGACGCAACATTAATACATGCGGGAACGGCAATTAAAGACGGCAAGCTCGTCACAAACGGCGGTAGGGTTCTCGGCGTGGTTGCAAAGGGGAAGGATATCGACGAAGCGAGAAATAAGGCATACTCCGCAGTAGAAAAAATTAATTGGGAGAATATGCACTACCGTAAGGATATTGGTATCAAGTACCGCAAGGGATAAAACTGCGTAAATATCCGAATTTCTGCATTTTGGTTTAAAGGATAATAAATTATGATATACAGAATTTTTGTTGAAAAAAAAGACAATTTACAGGCAAAAAAAGTAAAGGAAGATATCTGCAATCTCCTTAAAATATCCGTATCGGACGTGCGGAGCTTTATACGTTACGACGTTGAGGGAATGACCAAGGAGCAGTTTGCTTCGGCAGTTCCCTGCGTATTCTCCGAACCTCCCGTTGACAACGTTTATAATGAAGAGATATCTTTGGGCAAGGACTACGAGGTGTTTGCCATAGCATACCTTACGGGGCAGTACGACCAGCGTGCCGACAGTGCCGCACAGTGCGTTCAGCTTCTAACCCAGAAAGAACGTCCTTTAATCAAATGCGCTACGGTATACGCTGTTAAAGGCGTCGATAAAAAACAGCTTGAAAGAATTAAAAAACATCTTATCAACCCCGTTGAAAGCGAAGAGGTAAGCTTGGGTAAACCCGTATCTCTTGCACATGTAACGGTAGAAGCACCCGATGTTAAAAAGCTTGACGGTTTTATCGGTTATAACGATAAGCAAATTGAAGGATATCATGCTAAAATGGGTCTTGCTATGTCCGTAGCCGACCTTGCATTCGTTCGCGATTACTTTAAAAACGAAGGCAGAAATCCTACTGAAACGGAAATTAAGGTTATAGACACTTACTGGTCCGACCATTGCCGTCATACCACGTTTGCAACCGAGCTTAATAATATTCAGGTCAACAGCGACAACGTACATATCCAGAAATCGCTCGACCTTTACAGAGGACTTTTCGGGGAACTCTACAAGGACAGGCAGGATAAATATCCCTGTCTTATGGATATTGCCACAATCGGCGTTAAAAAACTTAAAAAAGAAGGCAAGTTGAATAACCTTGACGAGTCTGACGAAATAAACGCATGCTCTATCAAGGTTGACGCCGAACTTGACGGTAAAAAGTGTAAGTATACCGTAATGTTCAAAAACGAAACACACAACCATCCTACCGAAATAGAGCCTTTCGGCGGCGCGGCAACCTGCCTCGGCGGTGCTATACGCGACCCTCTTTCAGGCAGAACTTACGTGTTACAGTCAATGCGCGTTACGGGTTGTGCCGACCCTACGGAGCCTATCGATAAGACCATATCAGGCAAGCTTCCCCAAAGGGTTATAACCAAAACCGCCGCTGCAGGCTTCTCGTCATACGGCAACCAGATAGGCCTTGCAACAGGTCAGGTTGAAGAAGTTTATCATCCCGGTTACAAGGCAAAAAGACTTGAAACGGGTTTCGTCGTAGGTGGAGCAAAGTCCGATATGATTTACCGCGCAAAGCCCGAGAAGGGCGACGTTATTCTGCTTTTGGGCGGAGAAACTGGCAGGGACGGCTGCGGCGGAGCAACGGGTTCGTCCAAAGCGCACGATATCAAATCCGTCCAGACCTGCGGTGCTGAGGTACAAAAGGGTAATGCCCTTACAGAGCGTAAGCTTCAACGCCTGTTTTTAAACGGCGAAGCCACGCGTATGATTAAAAAGTGTAACGACTTCGGTGCGGGAGGCGTAGCAGTCGCAATTGGCGAGCTTTCGGACGGACTTGAAATTATGCTTGATAAAGTTCCAAAAAAGTATGAGGGTTTGTCCGGTACCGAGCTTGCCATTTCCGAATCGCAGGAGCGTATGGCAGTAGTGGTTTCCGCAAAAGACGCGGAAAAATTTATCGCACTTGCAGCGGAAGAAAATCTTACCGCAACCGTAGTTGCAACCGTAACAGGCGACAGAAGGATGAAGATGTTCCATAGGGGCAAACCGATAGTGGATATTTCGCGTGATTTCCTTGATACTAACGGTGTTAAAGGTGTGACCGATGCGGAAATTAACGATAACATCACGTCTTTCTTTAAACAGAGAAATATAAACAGTTTCAGTAAAGAAGTATTAGAAACACTTTCACAGTTCAACGTCTGTTCAAAAAAGGGTCTTGCCGAAATGTTTGACTCGACAATCGGTGCAAAATCGGTTTATATGCCTTTCGGCGGTAAAAACCAGCTTACGCCCGTTATCGCAATGGCAGCCAAGTTTACAGGCGGCGAAACTGACGACTGTACGGTTTCCGCTTACGGATACAATCCCGAGCTTATGTCAACGTCGCCGTTTACCGGTGCCGTATATTCCATTATTGCGTCTGTATCTAAGGTTGTAGCGGCGGGTGCAAAATTTGAAGACGTGCGTCTTACCTTGCAGGAATTTTTCATGCGGCTGCGCGACGATAAGAAGAGATGTGGTGTTCCTCTTTCTGCACTTTTAGGCGCGTTGTATGCCCAAATGAATTTAGGTTTGGGTGCAATCGGAGGAAAGGACTCTATGAGCGGGACGTTTGAGGATATTGATGTTCCCCCTACCTTAATATCCTTCGCGCTTGCTCCCGCAAAGGCGTCCTCGCTGATAACAAATGTGTTGACGCATAAAGGACAGAAGCTTTACCTTTTGCCTATGCGCAAGGATGAAACCTATGTTCCCGATTTTGAATATCTCAAAAAGCTGTACACTGCCGTAAATACAAACATAGTAAACGGCAAGATAAGTTTTGCGACAGTAGTCGAAAAGGGTGGCGCAGTTGCCGCAGTTGCAAAAAGCTGTTTCGGCAACGGCTTGGGTTATGATTTTGAATGCGATAAAAACGTACTTTTCGCTGAAAAGTACGGCGATATAATCGTTTGCGTTGAAGATGAAAGTACTCTTGACGGACTTGATAAAATTTATTTAGGTAAAACATCATACGGCGCGTTTACACTCGGTAAGGAAAGCGTCGGCTACTCAGATGCGGAAAAGGCGTATACGGATAAGCTTGACGGCGTGTTCCCCGTAACTGCTCCCGCAACGGGCGCAGTTCCAAATTGTGACTATACCGTAAAGAGCGGTAAGGCGTCGTCTGTCGGCAAAATTGCAAAACCCCGTGTATTCATCCCGGCTTTCCCCGGAACCAATTGCGAACTTGACACTGCAAGGGCGTTCCGTTTAGCGGGTGCTGAACCCGAAGTGGTCGTAATAAAAAACCGCACTCCCGCAGACATTGAAGATAGTGTTAAAGCCATTATCAAAGCTATTGAAAGGGCTAACATAATTGCATTCCCCGGCGGCTTCTCGGGCGGCGACGAACCCGACGGCTCTGGTAAATTCATCGCAACCACGTTCAAAAATCCGAAGGTTTCCGAAAAGATTATGAACCTGCTTGAAAACCGTGACGGACTCGTTTTGGGAATTTGCAACGGTTTCCAGGCGTTGATAAAGCTCGGACTCGTTCCCTACGGAAAGGTTTGTCCGTTGACTTCTAATTCGCCTACGCTGACTTTCAATAATATTTCCCGTCACGTTTCAACAATGGTCAATATCCGCGTTGCTTCCGTGTTAAGTCCTTGGCTTTCGGCTTGCAAGGTAGGCGAAGTGTATGCCGTTCCCGTATCTCACGGAGAGGGAAAAGTCGTAGCTCCCCAAGCCGAACTTGACAAAATGCGTATTAACGGTCAGATTGCAACACAGTACGTCGATTTGTCGGGTAAACCCACTATGGAAAGTCCTTATAATCCAAACGGCAGTATGCTTGCTATCGAGGGTATAACTTCGCCTGACGGCAGGGTGTTCGGTAAAATGGGACACAGCGAAAGAATAGGGAAAAATCTCTATAAAAATTACTCGGGCGATTTTGATATGAAAATATTTGAAAGCGGAGTAAAGTATTTTAAATAATAACTGTGAGGTGTAAAAATGAGATGCGTTTACTGCGGTTATGAAGACAGTAAAGTAATCGACAGCCGTTCGGCAGACGAAGGCAGGACGATAAGAAGACGCCGCGAATGTTTCAGTTGCGGTAAAAGATTTACCACGTATGAAACCATTGAGGACACACCCGTACTCGTAATAAAAAATAACGGCGCGCGTCAAGCATTCGACCCGCAAAAAATTAAGAACGGCATCATTAAATCGTGTGAAAAGCGTCCCGTTTCTATGACTGTAATCGACGATATAGTCAACGCTGTTACAAAGCAGGTATATAATTCTATGGAGCAGGAGGTATCTTCCAAGCAAATCGGCGAATTGGTTATGGAAGAACTCAAAAAATATGATGAAGTTGCTTACGTACGCTATGCAAGCGTGTATCGTTCGTTCAAGGATATTTCAAGCTTTTTGGAAGAACTGCAAAGTATGATGGACAGTAAAAAATAAAGGATTTTCAGGCAGTAGGCTTTACTGCCTGATTTTTGCAGAAATATGGCAAAGCAGACTAAAAAAATAAACGTCGGCGGCTTGTTAGTCGGCGGCGGTGAAAAAGTAAAAATCCAGTCGATGTGTACAACCAAAACTTCCGATGCGGAAGCAACCGTAAAGCAGATTAACGGTCTGGAAAAAGCGGGTTGCGAGATTATAAGGGTTTCCGTACTCGACGAAGAGGATGCGGTTGCAATCAAACGCATTAAAGACGCAATACATATTCCGCTTGTTGCGGATATACATTTTTCATACAAGCTTGCAATTACGGCAATTGAAAACGGCTGCGACAAAGTGCGTATAAACCCGGGAAATATCGGCAGCGAAAGCGCGGTTAAGGCAGTCGCGGACTGTATAAAATCACATAAAATATCAGTTCGCGTAGGTTCTAACACAGGTAGTATAGAAAAAGAATTTTTGCAAAAGTACGGCAAAAACGAATATTCGCTTGTGGAAAGTGCGCTGAAAAGCGTTTCTTTGCTTGAAAAATACGGTGTTAACGATATAGTAATTTCTGTCAAGGCGTCCGACGTTCCTCTTACGGTAAGTGCTTATACTTTACTTTCGCAAAGGACGGACTATCCGCTTCATATCGGCGTAACCGAAGCCGGTTGCTATGAAATGGCTGTTGTGAAGTCAAGCGCGGCTATAGGTTCGTTGCTGTTGAGCGGAATAGGGGATACTATCCGCGTTTCCATAACGGACGACCCCACAAAAGAAGTTTTTGCCGCAAAGCGTATCCTGCGCGCTGTCGGGCTTGATAAAAATTTTGTCAATGTTGTTTCGTGTCCCACGTGCGGGCGTTGCCGCTGGAATTCAATGGAGCTTGCTAAAAAAATTTCGGCATATGTTGAACGTTTTTCCAAACCCGCAAAAATAGCTGTTATGGGTTGTGTGGTAAACGGTCCCGGCGAAGCTAAGGACTGCGAACTCGGAATAGCGGGGGCAGAGGATTATTGTGTAATTTTCAAAAACGGCGAAATAACGCGGCGTATAAATTCGGCAGACGCCGAGAGAGAATTTTTTAAGGAGTTAGACCTCTTATTAAATGATTGAAAATTTTTTAAAAGAGATACGTTCTCTTGAAAATTTAAATAGTGCAATTGTAAGCTCAATCGTTTTGGAGCGCGAGAAAAATCTCGTTACGGTTAAGCTTATTACCGATAAAGCTTTTACGGAAGCAGACCGAGCTACGGTATTGAAAACCGTAAGGAAGTACGTACCGGAAATATTTGAATGTGCGGTTGAAATATCCAAGCTTACTCCCGATAGCGAAATGGTCAGACGCAAAATTTTGCAAGCCGTCAATACAAGCTTCAAAGCACTGTCGGTAACTTTGGATAAAAGCGATATAAATGTAAAAAAAACAGATAACGGTTTTGAATACGAAATTTCCGTAATGCCCTCTCTTTCCGTAAACGGCATATGCGATAAAGTAACCGCATATTTAAAAAAATGCTATTGTGGGAGTTTTGACGGTAAGTGCGCTCACAATGCAAAAAATGCCGACGCAATAGAGGTTGAAGAGGAACACGAAAATATTGAGTTTGAAGTTCCCATTCGCAGATTTGAAATTGCAGATTTTTCATTTCTCGAAGGAAGTGAAAAACAGGAAAGTGCCGTATATTTAAGCGATTTGAACTTTGAAAGTGAAAAGGTTGTGATTTGCGGTGTTATAGAGGATATAAAAGAACGCACTTACGTCAACGGAAAAAATCAAGAAAAGGTATATTATTCGTTTATTTTAAGCGATACTACCGCTAACCTGCGGGCAACCTACTTTACAAGACAGCGAAGTATTGAAAAAATCCGCGAACTCAAAGTGGGGGACAGTATAGTGTGTACGGGAAAAAATGAAATTTTTAAGGGGGAGCTGCGTTTTACCGCAAACGTCATCGATTACGGTTCTTTACCTGAAAATTTCGTTCCCGAAAAGCGTGCTTCCAAGCCTGTACCGAAATATTATTCGGTCGTAAAGCCTCAGCCCTTTTCCGATATTTCACAGGCGGATATGTTTACCGATACGTCAATACCCGATTGCCTTAAAGACAAAACTTTTGTCGTACTTGACTTGGAAACTACGGGACTGAATTGCGCGCCTACGTCGGGCAATATGGATAGAATTATCGAAATAGGTGCGTATAAGGTTAAAGACGGAGTAATTTCGGAAAGCTTTACAACATTTTTAAACCCACAGAAAAAACTATCAGAAGAAATTATTAACCTTACCGGTATCACAGAAGAAATGGTAAAAGACGCTCCTACCTATGAGCAGGTTATGCCGGACTTTTTCAAGTTCTGTGACGGTTCAGTACTTGTCGGACACAATATCGCAGGCTTTGACTTTAAGTTTGTTGACTATTACTGTGCGAAGCTTGGCTATATGATGGAAAGAAGGATAATCGATACAATACCGTTATCGCAAGAGCTTTTGTTTCTTTCCAATTATAAATTAAATACCGTTGCGGATAAATTCGGTATTATTTTCAACCATCACCGCGCGATAGACGATGCTTACGTTACGGCTAAAATATTTATCGAACTCATAAAAATAAAAAAATCTTTGCCAAAATTGCAATAAGACTTGCAATTTGCAAATTAATATGGTAAAATATACTCAACCTTAATCAAATGTTAAGATTGAGTGCCTTTAAAGGCACTCAATACTTATATAAAGGGATTAACAAGGGGTAATTATGCAGTTAAAGCCAATCAATGAAATACGTGCTTTTTTAGAAGGCATCGCCGCGCCTATGGATATAGAAATAGTCGACGTGGAGTTTGATAAACGCGCGCAAACGCTGACTGTCTATATAGATACGGATCAAGGGGTTGACCTGGATACCTGTGAAAAATTTCATAATGCCATAAACGACCCTATTGATGAGTTTGATCCGTCCTTCGGTCAGCCGTATACGTTAAACGTTTCAAGTCCCGGGCTTGACAGACCGTTTAAAACCAAACGCGATTTTGAAAGGAACCTGCAAAAAGAAGTTGAAATAAAACTTTTCGCCCCGTTAAAAGGTAAAAAGTATATAGAAGGATTTTTGATAGGCTTCGACGAGAATACCGTAACTGTCAAAACACAGAAAGAAGAAATTAAAATAAGTTTAAATAAAATAGCAAAAATTAACCAAGCAATTAAATTTGATTGATTTTCAAGGAGAATTAGTAATGACTAATAAAGATTTTTTTGCTGCCCTTGCAGATTTGGAAAAGGAAAAGGGAATCCCCAGGCAAGTATTTTTGGACGCGCTTGAAAACGCTCTTGCCTCGGCGTGCAAAAAGCAATACGCAGGAGCAATGGGAACGGTAGAAATTAAAACCAATCCCGAAAAAGGAACTATAGAGTTCTTCACGGTCAGAACCGTTGTTGACGAGGTTGTTGACTGCGAAAGCGAAATTTCCCTTGAAGACGCGCAGAAGATAAAAAAGAGCTATAAAATCGGCGATAGAGCTTCGGAAAAGTTTGTGCCTAAGGACTTTTCGAGAATAGCCGCCCAAACGGCGAAACAGGTTATACTTCAAAAGCTGCACGAAACCGAAAGGGACGCCGCTTTGAATGAATTTTCTGATAAAGAAGGCGAGTTGCTTGTCGGCGTCGTCCGCAAAATCGATGCAAAAAACGTTTATATCGAACTCGGAAAAGGTCAGATAGAGGGGTTAATGCTTCCTTCCGATCAGGTTCCCGGCGAACAGTACAACGTTAACGATAAAATAAAGGTTTTCGTAAAACGTATTAAAAACGGTTTCCGCGGCGCACAGGTTCTCGTAAGCCGAGCTTCTGCAGGACTTGTCAGAAAATTGTTTGAAGAAGAAGTTCCCGAAATTAAACAGGGAACTGTAGTAATTAAGGAAATCAGCCGAGAAGCTGGCGCAAGAACAAAAATCGCAATTTATTCTGAAGACCCCCGCGTAGACGCTATCGGTGCTTGCGTGGGCAATAAGGGCGCGCGCGTTAACGCTATAGTTGAAGAGCTTAAAGGCGAAAAAATAGATATTATCCCTTGGTCGGAGAATCCGCTTGAATTTATAGCGAAAGCGTTATCTCCCGCAAAGGTAATTTCCGTAACCCAGCTTGACGACGATAAAACGGCTATGGCTGTAGTACCCGACGATAAGCTTTCTCTCGCTATCGGTAAAGACGGACAAAACGCTCGTCTTGCCGTAAGACTTACGGGTTGGAAGATAGACGTAAAAAGTGAGTCTGCAGCTAAGAAGCTTGGCATAGAAACACATAGCAGCGAAGACGAGGGAGATTTAGCTTAACAGTTATGCCCGATAAAAAGATACCGTTAAGAATGTGTATTGCTTGCAGAGGGTTAAAAGAAAAAAGATCTATGCTGCGTATAGTAAAAAACAGCGAAGGCAAAATTTTTCTTGATTTTTCTTCCAAGGCATCGGGACGTGGCGCGTATATTTGCGATAGTCCCGAATGTATAAAGAAATTAAAAAAACAGCGTCTTTTGAACAAAGTTTTTTCTACTGCGGTAGACGAAGAAATTTATACTGCAATCGAGGAGGAATACTTTGGCGCAAAGTAAAGTGCGTTCGTACATCGGTTTTTGTATTAAATCGGGTAAAATAACACTTGGTTCTAATGCAATTGCAACCTTGAAAGGCGGAGTATATCTGCTTATCCTCGATGGGAAAGCGGCAAAAAATTCTTTAAGATACGCATTAAAATTTAAAAATAAATTCGCTTGTCCGCTTCTTGTCTGTACTGACGGCTTTGAAGAGGCAGTAAATAAGCCAATGTGCAGATTGGCGGCAATAAAAGACAAAAGTCTTGCGGAAGCGATATTGAATAGCGGAGATTCCAGCTATCAATTATATACCGGAGGCGGTGAATAGTATATGGCAAAAAAATACGAAAATATTGAAAATATAGGTAAGCTTATAAAGGGAGGCTCCATTGACGAGCTTTCAAAAAAAGTAAGCGCAGCAGAGAAGCAAGCCGCTGAAATATTAAAAAAATTGTCCGAGTTGGAAAATGCCAAACTCGCTAAAAAGCTTGCCGAAGAAAAGCTGGCGGCAGAAAAACTTGCAGCGGAGGAAGCTGCGCGTCGTGAAGCGGAAGCTAAGGCAAAGGAAGAGGCGGAACAGTCTGTAAAATCTCAAGAAGCCGAAAAACCCGAAAAGGCGGAAAAGGTTGAAAAAGCTGAAAAGCCTGCTGCTCCCAAACAGCCTGCCGAAGTTAAAAGCGAGGCAAAGACTGACAATAAACCGTCTTTTATAATTCAGCGTGCGCCGCGTCCCGCGGAAAATAAGACGTTTATAAACCGTGATACCCGCCCCCAGAAAGACCGCCCTGTCCGCGGCAATCAGCCTGCATATAATAACGGCGGAGTAAACCGTCCCAAGCCTGTCGGCGGGGCAAAATTCAACGGTTCGGCTACCCCCGCAGCGGCTACCGCAGTCCAACCGGCTAAATCTAAAAATTTCGGACCTGACAAGAAAAAGCAGAGTTACGAAAAAACGTATGTCGAAAAGGAAAGACGGACTGTTTCCAAACGCGCACTGCAAAAACAGCAGGGTGCAAGCATTGAGGATTTTGACGAAAATAAGAGCGGTTACAGGAAGCTTCGCGTCAAAAAAGATAAAAAACAGCAAAACTCACAGACAATTAAAATCGAGCGCGCAATCGTTACCACTAACGATATACCCCTTAAAATACTTTCCGAAAAGCTTGGCATTTCAGCGGTTGAAATTACGAAACGCCTTTTCAAAGAAGGTATTATGAAAACCGTTAACGAGTCAATAGATTACGATACGGCAGCTCTTCTTGCTGCGGGAATCGGCATAGAGCTTGAATATAAGCCCGAAAAGACCGCCGAGGAAGTGCTTATCGAAAGACAGGCGGATACCGTTGAAGAGATTGAAAGTCTTGTACCCCGTGCGCCCGTAGTTACCGTTATGGGACACGTTGACCACGGTAAAACTTCACTACTCGATTATATAAGAAAATCAAATGCAGCGGCAGGAGAGGCAGGCGGTATTACCCAGCATATAGGTGCTTATACGGTAAATGTAAACGGTAAGGGTATAACCTTTATCGATACTCCCGGTCACGAGGCGTTCACTGCAATGCGCGCACGCGGTGCGCAGGTAACCGACTTCGTCATTCTTGTAGTCGCTGCCGACGACGGCGTAATGCCACAGACAGTTGAAGCAATCAACCACGCGAAAGCCGCAGGAGTACAGATTATAGTTGCTGTAAACAAAATAGATAAAGCGGGTGCCAACGTAGATAAGGTTAAGCAGGACTTAACAAATTACGGACTCGTTCCCGAAGAATGGGGGGGCGACACGATACTTTGTCCCATATCCTGTAAAACAGGCGAGGGAATAGAAGCTATGCTTGAAAATCTGCTTTTACTTGCGGAAATGAAAGAGCTTCTTGCCAATCCCGCAAGAGAGGCGCGCGGTGTAGTTATCGAAGCCCGCCTCGATAAGGGCAAAGGTCCCGTTGCAACCGTTCTCGTCCAAAACGGAACTCTTCGCACCGGCGACAACTTGATTTCCGGTACGGTTACAGGCAGAGTCCGTGCAATGATAGACGATACGGGTAAAACCGTTAAAGAAGCAGGTCCTTCAATGGCGGTAAACGTATTGGGTTTAGAAGAAGTTCCCAATTCAGGCGATTCGATATTTGCAGTGTCACAGGCACTGATGAAAGAAGTAATTGACGAAAGAAAGAGAAAGGCAAGCGACGCAATGGTCAAAGCCGCGTCAAAGGTTTCTCTTGAAGAGATGTTCGGTATGATTGCAGACGGCAATCTGAAAACTTTGAACTTAATAATCAAGGGCGACGTTCAAGGTTCGGTAGAGGCGGTAAAACAGTCCGTTGTAAAGCTTTCCAACGAAGAAGTTCAGGTAAAGGTTATTCACAGCGGAGCAGGTGCAATTACCGAAACGGACGTTATGCTTGCGGATTCTTCAAATGCTATAATTCTCGGATTTAACGTTCGTCCAGACGCCAAGGCAAAGACCCTTGCGGAAAGAAGCAAGGTTGACGTAAGGTCATATAGAATAATTTACGATTTACTTGACGATATGGAAGCTGCACTGAAAGGTATGCTTTCGCCCAAATACCACGAGGTATATCTTGGCAAGTGCGAAGTGCGCCAGACATTTAAAATTACGGGCGTCGGAAATATTGCGGGTTGTTACGTGCTTGACGGAAAAATTATACGCGGCGGCAAATTGAGGATATACAGGGACGACGTCCTTGTGGTTGAAGGCAATGTCCAGCAGCTTAAACGTTTTAAGGATGATGTAAAGGAAGTTTCTTTCGGATTTGAATGCGGCTGTGCAATCGAAGGTTTCAATGATATTAAAATCGGCGATATCATCGAATGTTATATGATTGAGCAAATAGCAGGCTAAGGAGATTAAATTATGAAAATTGCCAGAGGAGAGCGTCTTTCGGGCGAATTTCAAAAAGAAATATCTACTGTAATATCTACAAAGCTTCGCAATAATTTTCCCGAACTAAGCGCAATAATAAGCGTTACCGAGGCTGACGTTGCGCCTGACCTTAAAAGTGCGAAAATATATATCAGTATTTTCGATACGGACGTGGAAAGAAGTAAAAACAGTTTTAATATAATTAAAGAAAACGCAGGTTTTATTCGTCACGAGCTTGCCAAAGTAATGCGGATAAGGACTATTCCGGAGCTTCGTTTTCATATTGACGAAAGTATGGAATACGGTTCAAAGATAGATAAAATTTTAAACGGTCTTGACGCGGATAAAAATGACAAATAATAGCTTAAACGAAATAGCTTTACAACTTAAAAAGGCGCAAACTGTTGCAATATTCTGTCACGCACGGCCTGACGGAGACGCACTCGGAGCAGGCTTGGCACTATATACGGCAATGCAAAATGCAGGTAAATTTGCGGTAATGTGCTGTGAAGATGCGCCTCCCGAAAAATATACTTTTTTAAAGTCGATGAGCGGGGTAAGGCGCGGACTTCCCACAAAACCTAATTTCGACACATTTATAAGCGTAGATTGCGCAGACGTTGCGCGTATGGGTATTTTCGGGGAAGCCTACGTTAAGTTTTCGGGCAATACGATAAATATCGACCATCACGTTTCAAATAAAGGCTTTGCTAAATACAATTACGTTTACGAATGTACCGCTACTTGTGAATTACTTACTGATATAATTTTAGAAGCAGGATTTGAAATAACGCAGGAGATAGCCGACCTGTTAATGTTAGGACTTATTACCGACAGCGGAAACTTCACACACTGTGACGTAAGCGAAAAAACTTTTAATACTGCGGCTAAGCTGCGTGCAAAAGGCGCGGACGTTAATCTTATTAACTACAATATGTATTCCCGACAGCCCAAAGAAAGAGCGTTGCTTTACGGACGGGTTATGGGAAATATCCGCTTTGCGCTTGAAGATAAACTTACTTTTATAGTAACAACTCTTGACGATTTACAGGCTACGGGTGCAGACAAAAGCGTTACCGAAGGTTTCGTTGATTTTCCGTTGACTATCGACGGCGTTGAGGTTTCGGTTTCTATGATGGAAGTTAAAAAGCGGCAGTATAAAATATCATTGAGAAGCAAAGGCACTGTAAATGTAAATGCAGTAGCTTCCTTATTCGGCGGCGGCGGGCATATTCTTGCCAGCGGTTGTATGCTTATCGGCGAAAAAGAAGAAGTAATTGAAAAGGTCACATACGCAGTTTATCAGAATTTATGACAGGTTTTATAACGGTCGATAAAGCGTTGGGGGTAAGTTCAGCGCGTGAGGTTAATATAATAAAGCATATAACGGGAATTTCGTGCGGTCATATGGGTACGCTTGACCCTATGGCAAGCGGAGTTTTGCCTATTGCAATAGGTAATGCGGCAAGGCTTTTCGATTATTTTTTAGATAAACGCAAAACTTACATTGCAACTTTTACATTTGGTGTTGACAGCGATACGTTGGATTCAACGGGAACAATAACGGAGATGGGCGGCTATATACCGTCTGAAAGCGAAATTCTTTCAATTATTGAAGGGCTTTGCGGCGAGGTTATGCAAATACCGCCTAAATACAGTGCTAAAAGCGTTGCGGGGAAGCGAGGATACCAGCTTGCGAGAGCGGGCATAGAATTTGAACTTTTACCTAAAAAAGTCAATATATATTCAATAAAGCTTTTAAATAAAAAATCAAAAGATAGTTTTTCGTTTGAAATAGAGTGCGGCGGCGGAACATATATCCGTTCTATTGCCCGCGATATGGGCAAACGTTTGAACACGTGCGCAATTATGAGTGCGTTGTTAAGAACGAAGAGCGGTTGTTTCACTCTTGAAAACTCGGTAAAAACAGATAATCTGACGGCTGAAAATATTGGGGAATATATTATACCTACAGACAGCGTTTTACCGTTTGAAAGTATAAAACCGACGGAGAGGGAAGGAAAAAAACTGTTTAACGGATTGACCGTTAATTGTGACCTTTCCGACGGAGTTTATAAAATTTATCGTACAGACAGTTCGTTTTACGGACTTGCCGAAGTAAAACATAATATTTTAAAGGTTAGGACAAAATTATGTTAGAAATCATTAAGTACAATGAAGACGAGTATTCTTTCCCTTGTTTACTTGTTCTGGGCTGTTTTGACGCGCTTCATATCGGACACGCAGAACTGCTGAAAAAAGCTAAATTACAGGCTAAAATAAACGGTCTTGATTTGGGCGTAATGATGTTTGTAAACGGAAAGGGCGGCAGACAGGTTTATACTTTTGAAGAAAGACAAAAATTTCTTGAACAGTATAATGTCAAGTTCGTGCTTGCAATCGACTACACAGATGACTTCAAGGAAACCTCCGCGAGCCAGTTTTTGGAGAATATCGAAAATAAGCTTAATGTAAAAGCTTATATGAGCGGTAGGGACTTCCGTTTCGGTAAAGATGCAAAGGGCAAATCATCAACCCTTAAAACCTATGCCGAGGACGAGGAAAACGGCGTCTGGTATATGCAGGTCAAAGATTTGACCTACGTAGGCGAAAAGGTCAGCACTACTTTGATTAAAAACTGCATTGAACAGGGCAATTTAGTCAAAGCGGGCGCGCTCCTTGGCAGAAATTATTCTGTTTCAGGCTTCGTTATCGAAGGAGCAAACCGCGGTAAAAAAGTTGTAGGTTTCCCTACGGTCAACATGCGCTATCCGGTTGAAAAAATAGAGGTAAAAAAGGGAGTATATAAAGTTAAAGTCCTTGTCGGCGACGAGGAGTTTATAGGTATTGCCAATTACGGTCCGCGCCCTACGTTTAATGAACAAAGTTCGATATTGGAAGCTTATCTTGACGGTTTCGTCGGCACTCTATACGGCAGAGGCATAACGATTGAATTTGTTGAGTACATAAGGGATACTGAAAAATTTGAATCCGCAGAGGAGCTTAAAGCGCAGCTAAAGCTTGATTTGAAGCAGGCTAAACTTAAAGTTTAACAGATATATGTGCTATAAAACATTTCCCGAAGGGTATACTTTCCTTGAAAAAATTGATTTGAAGAACAACAAAAAACAGTTTTGGATTGTTCAAGGAATAGGTTTGCTGATGATGGCTATAATGATTGTCATCGGCTACTTTATCGCAGGATTTAATTTCTTTTCCGATGAAAAACCTATAATTATGATAATTGCAGTAGCTGTAGTGATAGTCGGTCTGATTGTTTATATAGTCGCGCACGAGGCAACTCACGGACTGGTTATGTATCTTTCGGTAAAAGCAAAACTTAATTTCGGGTTCAACGTTTTATTTGCTTACGCGGGAAGTAGCGGTTATTTTGATAAAAAGCATTATATTCTCATATCACTTTCGCCGCTTGTTCTTTGGGGAATTGTTTTCGGTGTTCTGAACGTGTTTTTCCACAGCGGAGTGTGGTTTTGGGTTATTTGGTTTTTGCAGATACAAAATGTTTCAGGTGCCTGCGGCGATTTGTTTTGTACTTATAAAATGCTTAGATATCCGAAAGATATACTGGTGCGCGATTCGGGTATGGATATGATGGTTTTTCGCAGAAAGACCGAGGAAGAACTCGCCAACGAGAATGACGTAAACGCTGAAATCAAAGAGGAAATAAAAGTTGATTAAATTTGGACCAAGCGGCAACGGCGAAAAATTTTATGCCGACGGGCATAAACATACGGAAGAAGCGGCGCAGTACTGTAAAAATCTAGGTCTTAGCTGTTACGAGTATTCTTTCGGCAGGGGAATACTTCTTTCCGAAGGCAAGGCTTTGGCGATAGGACAGGCATTCAAAGATGCGGGCGTTGAAATTAGCGTCCATGCGCCTTATTTTATTAACTTTGCTAATCCTGACGACGAGGCTGCCCAAAAATCATATAACTATGTTTTAAACAGTGCAAAATATTTAAAACTTTTCGGTGGAAATAGGCTGGTATTCCACCCTGCCGCACAGGGCAAGGCAACGCGTGAAACGGCTGTTAACGTCACTGGGGACAGATTAAAGGTTTTAAGAGACTATATATATTTAAACAATCTCGAAGACTTATATTTTTGCCCCGAAACTATGGGTAAGCTTGCCCAGATAGGAACATTGGAAGAAGTTGTAAGCTTCTGTAAGATTGACAAAGTATATCTGCCTGCGGTAGATTTCGGGCATCTCAATGCGCGTGAGGGCGGAAGCTTAAAGACAGTTGAAGACTACAAGTCGCGCCTTGAATATATGATTGCGGAACTCGGCTATGAACGGGTAAAGCATTTTCACGTGCATTTTTCAAAAATAATGTATGGAGGCAAAGGCGAAATTAAGCATTTGACTTTTGAAGATGATGTCTATGGTCCTGAATTTGAACCGCTTGCCGTTGCACTTAAAGAGCTTAAACTCGAACCGTATATTGTAAGTGAATCCGCTGGCACGCAGGTAGAAGACGCACTTGAAATGAAACGCATATACGGAAGTGTTGACATATAATTTTAAATTTGTTAAAATAAAGGCAAGGTATTTTAAATGAATTGTACCAATGCGTCAAAAATTTATAATCTCGTCGGTGCCGAAGCTGTTCTGACCGAAGCAGATGATTTGCGGAAGTATCTTACCGGACTTTCTACTACGTTCGGTTATGTTATTTCAGATAAAAACGGTACCGTATTTTATACCGATTCAAGGTATTTAGAGGGCGCGGAAAATGCTTTAAAAGGAACTGAAGTTGCTGTCAGACAGTTCAAAGCTCCATTAGAAGACTTATTGAAGTCATATAAGCAAATAGCAATCCCCATAGGCAGAACTCTTTATCCCGAATATAAAAAGTTAAAAAATTCAGGGTTTGAAATTGTTGACAGTTTGCCCGCTTTTACCTCGGCTATGTCCGTTAAAGAGAGGTACGAGCTTTCAAGTATTAAACATGCCTGCAAAATAACCGATAAAGCCTTCAATAGTCTTTTAGGGCTTATTAAAGAGGGAATGACTGAAAACGAGGTTGCTGCAGAGCTTGAATATTTAATGCGTAAATCAGGGGCAAGCGGTACAAGCTTTTCTACAATTGTTGCGTTCGGCGAAAATTCAAGCGTACCGCATCACGAAACTGGTATGCGCAAATTGAAGTTCGGGGACATTATTCTTATTGATTTCGGCTGTAAATATGAAGGTTATTGTTCAGATTGTACGCGTACTTTTCTGTTCGGCGACGATAAAAAGCACGAAAATTTCAAGAAATCTTATTCAAGAGTTCTTGAAGCGCATATGCGTGCAAAAGAGAACATTACAACCGGTATGACCGGTAAAGAAGCGGATGCAACAGCGAGGAATTGCCTTAAAATTTACGGACTCGATAAATATTTTACCCATTCGCTTGGTCACGGAATAGGTATTAACGTTCATGAATTTCCCTACATTTCCCCGAAAAGCGAGGACAAGCTTTCAGACGGTATGGTTTTCTCGGACGAGCCCGGGGTTTATCTTGCAGGCGAATACGGAATAAGGATAGAAGATACGGTTATGCTTGAAAAAGGCAAAACTGTAAGTTTAACCGATTCAGATAAAAATTTGATAATTATATAAATTGTTTTAAAACAAGGAGATTAAATATGGCATCCATTTTAGCAGGCGACATCAGAAAGGGAAGTACGTTCGAGTACAACGGTAAGGGCGTTTATACGGTAACTGAATTTCAGCACGTTAAGCCCGGTAAGGGCGCGGCTTTCGTAAGGGCAACGCTTAAAAACGTAGTTACGGGACAGGTTCTTTCGGATATAACTTTTAACCCTACGGCTAAGCTTGAAACGGCTCAGGTTGAAACGAAGAAGATGACGTATTCGTATACCGACGGCGAGTTCTATTATTTCATGGATCCCGACTCGTTCGATATGATTACGCTCAATCTCGACCAGGTCGAAGACGCACTCAAATATATTAAGGAAAACGATATGGTTACTATCAAATTCCTTAAAGGTGTTGCGTTTTCTGTTGAACCCGAAAACTTTGTTGAGCTTAAAATTACCGAGTGCGAACCCGGAGTTAAGGGCAATACCGCAACCAATGCTTTGAAGAACGCTGTCGTTGAAACAGGCGCGACTATACAGGTGCCTATGTTTGTCGAAGAGGGAGAAATTATTCGTATCGATACGCGCACAGGCGAGTATATGTCGAGGGTCGGCAAATAATTGAAAGCTGTAATACAGCGTGTAAGACACACGTCGCTTAAAGTAGACGGCAAACTTGTTTCGGAAATACCGTTCGGGCTTGCGGTCTATTTAGGCGTTAAATGCGGCGATACCGAAATGCAGGCTGACGCTGTGGCAAAGAAAATTTCAAAGCTCCGTATATTTGAGGACAGTGACGGAAAAATGAATTTATCCGTTGCCGACGTCGGAGGGGAAATTCTTCTCATTTCACAGTTTACGCTTTACGGCGACTGCTCGCACGGCAACCGTCCGAGTTTTATAGAGGCTGAGCGACCCGAAGCTGCAAACAGTTTATACTTATATACCTCTGAACAGTTGCGCAGTCTTGGAATGACTGTCAAAACAGGTGTATTCGGTGCGGATATGAAGATAGAGCAGTTCAATGACGGACCTGTAACTATTATTTACGAGATATGATAGGGCGAATTGTTTCGCCCTATACGGCTATTTATATATGAAAATTCATTTTCTTGGCACAGGAGCGGCGGAAGGTGTGCCTGCCGTATTCTGCGAATGCGCCAACTGCAAAAAAATAAGAAGTTTAGGCGAGGGGGAATATCGTACCCGCTCGCAGGTCATTATAGACGGAATACTTTCAATCGATTTTCCGCCGGAAGCTTACGCGCATTCCCTGAAATTCGGTATTGAGTTGTCTAAAATCCAATATCTGCTTGTTACCCACTCGCATATGGATCATTTCTATGCGCACGATTTTATTTTACGCGGATATAAATATGCGTACTTTGACGAGCCTAAGCTTGAAATTTTCGGCAATGAAGAAGTAAACAAGGTTTTTTCCGAATGTACTGCGCGCGAGCTTAAACCGGAAGTTGCGCCGCGACTTTCAGTCAAAATGTTGAAACCTTATCAAGTTTTTACCGTAGAGGATTACAAGATAATAACTTTACCTGCAAACCACAGTAAAACCGAAGAAGCACTTCTTTTTTATATCGAAAAAGGCGGTAGGGGGTATCTACATTTATATGATACCGGCAGAATTACGGATGAAGCATTTGAGTTCCTTGCCCAAAACGGAGCGAAGGCATACCTCGTTTGTTTTGATTGCACATTTGCGGAACACACTGGTGGCGATTTTGCCCGCCATATGGGCATTGAAGATAATATGCTTATGAAACAAAAGCTTTTGGACAGAGACATAATAAACGTAAATACAAAAATTGTAATTTCGCATTTTTCTCATAATTGTAACCCAACGCGTGCGCATTTGAAAAGTATTGAAGAAAAATATGGCGTTACTGCCGCATATGACGGTCTTTTATTGGAAATTTAAATATGCACGTATTTAAGCATTTTTTTACCGTAACACGTCATCGTCATGCCGTTATGCGCAATTGCTTTAAGGTGGGACTTGTATGGCAAGGGTTATGTCATGATTTGTCTAAGTACAGTCCGTCGGAGTTTTGGGCGGGTGCCAAATACTATCAGGGCAACCGTAGCCCTCAGGCTAAGGAGCGTGAGGTTTTGGGTTATTCGCCTGCATGGCTTCATCACAAGGGTAGAAACAAGCATCACTTTGAATACTGGACAGATTACGTTAACGGCAAAAGGGTTTTCGTAAAGATGCCTGCAAAATATTTTGCCGAAATGATTTGTGACAGAATTGCCGCCTGTAAAATTTATTTGAAGGGTAAGTATACCCAAGCGGCACCGCTTGAATATTTCGAGCAAAAAACAGATAAAGAGGGAATGAACCCATCCACGTGTGAAGACTTGCGCTATTTTTTGACAATGTTGAAGGAGAAGGGCGAAAAGCATACCTTTAAGCAGATTAAAAAGTTTATAAAGCAAGAACGCGGTAAATGACTTGCCGCGCTCTTGCTTTATTATTATTTCGTTCTTGAAATTGTAGTATTGTCTTTTTCCCTGCTTCTCAATTCTTTAATCGGATGTTCGCTGTCCTGATAGCGGTAGTCTTTACCCAGCCTTTCAATCGCCTTTTTAATTACAAGATGTGAGGGGTTTCTTTCAGGGTCGCCTGACATATATTTTTGATAGTCGAAATATCTATGACTGTCTGGAATTTTCTTGATGTCCTTAAAATCACGGATAACTTCTGTATTGTCTGCGGTATACTTTACAGTATCTTGCAATACTTTGCGGATATATTCTTTATTTCCGCCAAGCTTTAAAAGTTGGGGAAATTCGCCGTTGCCGCAAACCGACTCAAACGTCTTATTTTCGTATTTTTTCAATAACTTCACTGCGGCTTTAAGGTGCGATACTTCCATTTTGAAGTGTTCTGTCCAAATCTTTTTTATATATTCGTCGCTTTCGTCCTGCATAGCAGAGTAGTATAACCAGCATTCGCAATATTCGTGCATTACCCATTGTTCAAGCCAGGTAAGGTTAGGGTCTTTCAGGCTTTCATATTGCGTTACGTGCGCTTCTTCAATCATGGCAATTTCAGCATAAAGCTTTCTGCCTAAATCATTTTTGTACCACTGTGCGATGTTCATATAGTAATTCATAGTTTGCTGTTCGGCAGCGGTAATAGTACTTGCAACAAGCTTGCTGTACACATCGGCTTTTTCCGCGTTCATATGCGGCGAAACGTCGTCTGAAGGGTAGCGGTGTTCTGCTACTGTAGGACGTCCGGGCATTATTTCGGTATATTTACCAACAAGCATATCCGCATCTTCGTTTTTATCGATTTTTAAAAGATTAGCATAGCGGTAGAGGTGGTCGAAGTCCTCTAAAAGCGCGAAGTTCAAAGCTTTAATATTTGCAGCGTCAGTTTCGTGCCTTGCAAGTACTGCTGTCAAATCAATTGCCAGCTGCTCGTATGCAATTGTAGTTTCAAGAATACTTTCGTTAAGGGGTTTCAGACAGCTAATGCGTTTTTGCTGTTGCTGTTCCTGACGGCGTATAACTGCAAGAGTACTTAAAATTTCAGGTTCGTCGCAATGCCTTGCAAAATTGTGCATAAACCACTGCGATTCAAATTCGGTTCCGTTCATTAAAATTACGCGTGTTTTTGTGTAAGGGGAAGTTTTATCCTTATTATAGCTTTTAGGATACATTTTTTTCAGTGGTAAAAAACTGTTTTCCAAACTTTTTGATTTTTCTTTTATAGGGTTCATTTTTAGCCTCCTTGTTAGTTTTTACCAAGCGGAAGAATTTTTAATCAGTAATAAAAAAATAAAATTGTTATATTAATTTGCTTTTCTTTTTTTATAAATTATGATATAGTTAACTCACTTAGATTTTGCAGGTGTCGCCTATCGGTATGGCGTCAGCTTCCCAAGCTGATTTCGGCGGGTCCGTGCAGAGCCACCGTGCAACGCGTTGCGCGGTACTACCGTCACTACGGGAGAAAAATTGAAGATGCAGGTGTCGCCTATCGGTATGGCGTCAGCTTCCCAAGCTGATTTCGGCGGGTC
>CAJUKJ010000001.1:117807-228641 GCA_910587365.1 uncultured Christensenellaceae bacterium
CGACTCCCGTCACCTGCTCCACAGAAATAGCTGTATTTTGTCGAAAGATAAAATGCAGCTTTTTTGTATAAGTAGCCGTATGATTTAAAACTATTCGCTGAATTTAAAAATTTAAATTTTTCATTAGATAATTAGTAATGAATTTTTGTATAAAAAAATCGCATTTACGCAAGATATTGTTACAAGCGGCAACGCTTTGATATATAGCCGCTCTTTTAAAACGTGGTAAATTACTTCGTTTTAGCAGGACGGCGGGGGAGCAACCGTAATTTACGGTTGCTCCCCTATGAATTTTCGGCGAAGTTTAACAGTACAATATGTTATGAAGAAATTTTTTCCAAAAATTAAACCTCTAATCTGTTTTTTGCTTTGTATAGCGGTATTTATAACATTTTTGTGTTTAACTGTAAAAGATAATAAAGTAGACGCTGTACAGGAAAAAAGCGTTTTAACGGTGTGGCAGATTGACAGTTTTGAAGGCGGAAGAGGTTCCCGTGCGGATTTTATCCAAAAAATCAGTAAGGATTTTTCTGATAAAAATAGTTGTTACGTTTCAGTTGTTTCATTGTCTGAGGATGCTGCCGTTCTAAATTTAAAGGAAGGCAATATTCCTGACATCATTTCCTACGGGGCAGGCATCAGCGGGTTGGAAAACCATATAAGTTCATATAAAACCTGGTGTCACGGCGGTTATTGCATTTTAACTGTTGACGCAAATGCGGATTTTTCTGATATCAATTCGGAGAACGTCATAATAAACGAAGGTAAAGGCAATCTCGTATCTGCGGCGGCACTTTTTTGCGGCTTACAAGGTGCTGCAACCGAAAAGCCTACCGCTGCATACGTAAAATTGATTAATGGCGGATACAAATATCTTTTAGGTACACAGCGCGATATTTACAGATTAAAAACGCGCGGAGTAAGTTTTGCTGTTAAGCCCGTTACGCAATTTAATGACTTGTATCAGAATATTTCGGTTGTTACAGAAAGTAAAAATGCTAAATCGGCGTTAAATTTTATTGATTATCTTATGTCCAGAACTAATGAGGTAATAAATCTTGGTTTACTTTCCGAAAATACCGTATATGATGATGAAATGAAGATTATGCAGGGGATAAGTTATGAATATAAGCTTACCGCGCCCGTCAGTGCCGATACAAAAAATCAATTACAAAATTTAATTTCTGCGGGCGATATAAATATGTTGAAAAATCTGCTTAAATAATTGAAAAACACAAAAAAAAATGTTATTATATAGGCGGTAGTATTTTGGTAAAAAACGACACCATTAAAATTGTAGAAACAACACAAAAATCAAACGATTTCTGCTTTGCAAATAATACAACCTACGGTAGCGGGGGGATAGCTAAATACGCATATTTTCCTGAAACTGTAAAACAAACGGTCGCCGTTTTTGACTATTTGAATTGTGAAAACATAAGATTTATAATTCTCGGTAACGGTTCAAATATTTTGGCTTCGGATAAATTTTACGATGGTGCAGTACTCTGTACCAAAAATTTGAAGGGTGTGCGCCGTACAGGACGTGATACGGTATTCTGCTATTCGGGGACAATGATAAGTTCTTTATTAAAGTATTGTTCCGATAACGGTCTAAGCGGGCTTGAATACCTTGCCGGAATTCCTGCCACCATCGGCGGTATTGTTTTTATGAATGGCGGTGCAGGCGGTTCTACAATATGCGATAATGTAGACAGCGTTAGTCTGTATGATGGCAAAATGCAAAAAATTTCAAATAAAAGCTGCAATTTTGGTCATAAATATAGTATTATGCGTGACATAAATAGTGTTATTTTAGGTGCAGAGCTTAAATTAACGCCAAAATCCGATAAAATTGTAAGAGAAAATATTACTTACTTTCTCGAAAAAAGGAGTTTGCAACCTAAGGGTAAGAGTTGCGGATGTGTATTTAAAAATGCGGGGAACGTAAGCGCAGGTAAAATAATTGACGAGGCTGGGTTAAAAGGCTTGACCATTGGTACGGCAAAGGTAAGCGAAGAGCATGCGAATTTTATAATAAACACGGGTAAAAGCTCTGCCGATGTCTACGCGCTTATTAAAGAGGTTAAAAAGCGCGTGTTTGAAATTAGCGGAATTATTCTTGAAGAAGAGGTCGTCTACATAGGAGATTTTTAATGATACTTTCATCTGATTATCATACGCATACGCCGTATTCGCACGGTAAAAATACCGTGCTTGAAAATGCGACGGTTGCTAAGGCAAAGGGGCTTAAAGAAATAGCTATCACGGATCACGGCTTCAATCATATATTATTTGGACTAAAACGTAAAAAGCTTCCGGATCTTCGTGCTGAAATTATTGAAGCCGAAAAGCTTACGGGGGTCAAAGTTTTATTGGGTATGGAAAGTAATCTCATATCGCTTGACGGTTCAACTGATATGAAAAAGACCGATTTGTCAGACTTTGATATTTATCTGTGCGGTATCCACGAAGTGTTATGGTTTAAAAGCATTTCCGATATGTATAATATTTTTTTAAAAAATTATTCTGCCTACAAATTTGGCAGAAAACCGTCTGACAAAGTTATTGCAAACACAACCAAAGCTTACATCAATGCTATAAAGAGTAACCCAATTGATATACTTACCCATATCAACTACAAATGCTATTGTAATCTGCAAGAAGTTGCAAAATGCTGTGCCGATTACGGGACGTATGTAGAAATAAATACCAAAAAACGCCACGTTTCTGCGGAGGAGCTGAATCTGATGGCGTCTACCGGCGTCAGGTTTGTAATAGATTCCGACGCGCACTCTGCCGATAGGGTGGGCGACACGAAAATTGCAGAAGAGATTTTAGCCGAGGCGGAAGTTCCGCTTGAACAAATAGATAATATAGACGGCAGATTGCCCAAATTCAGATTTGCAGAATATAAGGCGGAAAAATTATAATATGCTTAATTTTACCGAAGAGATTAAAAACGAAATAATTTCAGTACCTCTTCAGGACGTGGATTGTAAGCTTGCGGCTATATCTGCGTTTGTCAGAACGAGCGGAAGCGTTATTTCACGTAATGGCGAATTGGGTTTTGAAATTGTTACGGAGAACGAGAGTACGGCAGAATTTATTTCGGATATTCTTGAGGGAACATTTGGTTTACACCTGACTGTTGCGAGTGCAAAGTTTGACGTAATGAGCGGAAGGGACAAGCTTACCTTTGAATGCGTCGGTGCCGCGGCTCAAAATCTTTTGCGTGAAATGCGTATTATTAGGGAAGAGAAGGGCGAACTGTTTTTGAATTTCGGCATAGAAGAGGATTTGGTCGAAAAAGCAAACTGTAAGTCTGCGTATCTTAAAGGTGCCTTTCTCGGCGGCGGAAGCTGTACTTTGCCGGAAGAAGGGTCATACAGCCGCACTGGATATCATTTTGAAATTGTGTTTGCAAATAAGATAACCGCAAGTGATTTTTGTGACCTTTTGTGTGATTTTGAAATTCTTGCAAAGCTTGTTGCCAGAAAAGATTCGGCAGTCGTCTATGTGAAAAGTAAAGAGGTTATTTCCGATATTTTGCATGTAATTGCTGCAAATTCCTGTCTTGAAAAGCTTAATAAAATAGTAGAGCTTAAAGATAGGACAAACAATGAAAACAGGGTAAATAATTGTTCTGTTTCAAATATCGATAAGACGGTAACGGCTTCGGTAAATCAGGTTAAGGCAATAGAAATTATTTCAGGAACAATTGGTCTGCAAAGCCTTGATAAAATGCTTTTCGACGTTGCCGAAGCGCGCCTTGCCGACAAAAACGCATCCATGCAAGAGCTTGCGGAAAGACTTAAAATTTCTAAAAGCTGTATAAACCACAGAATGAGAAAAATTTTTGAACTTGCGAACTCGCTTGGGAAAGACTGAGGAAGAATATGACTGATTTCATACATTTGCACCTGCATACCGAATATTCGCTTCTTGACGGTGCGTGCAAGATAGATAATTTGATAGAACACTGCAAGAAAAACGGAATAGATACGGTTTGTATAACGGATCACGGTAATATGTACGGCACGCTACAGCTTGCCGAAAAAGCGTCGGTTGCAGGACTGAAATATATAATCGGTTGCGAATTTTACCTTACAAAGGATATGCACGACAAGTCCTCGAATACGGCAGAACATTTAATTTTGCTTGCAAAGAACAGGAAAGGGTATATAAACCTTGTCCAGCTTGATTCTATGGCTTTCGTCGACGGCTTTTATTATAAACCGAAAATTGATTACAAAGTTTTGAAGGAACATTCCGAGGGTGTAATTTGCCTTTCTGCTTGTCTTGCGGGCGGTATTCCGAGGCGGCTTCTATCAGGGGATTACGAGGGGGCTAAGAAGCTTGCGCTATATTTTAAGGACATCTTCAAGGATGATTTTTACATAGAAATACAGGATCACGGTATTGAGGAAGAAAAGCGGGTTTTGCCGTTGTTAGTTAAGCTTGCAAATGAAATAGGTGTTGAGCTTGTTGCTACTAACGACGTCCATTATCTATCCGAGGAAGACGCGGAGATGCAGGACGTCCTGATGTGTATCCAGATGAAGAAACAGCTTGACGACCCTAAGCGGATGAAGTTTTCAACTAATGAATTCTATTTTAAGACGGGCGATGAAATGTCTGCGCTTTTTCCCAATTTGCCGCAGGCAATTTCAAACACCCGTGTTATAGCCGATAAGGTCACTGAACCTGCGTTCAATCTTAACGCTAAGGGTTATCCCATAAAAGATAATTCGCTTATACCGACGTATACGCCTCCCGACGGCAGTACGGCGGAGCAATATTTGCGCCGTTTAACAAGCGAGGGACTTATTAAAAGATACGGCAATCCGTCGCAAAGGGAGCTTGAACGCGCCGAGTACGAGTTGGGCATAATCTGCGGTATGGGTTATGCCGACTATTACCTTGTAGTTTGGGACTTTATTAACTGGTCAAAGGAGCAGGGCATCCCCGTAGGTCCGGGGCGCGGTTCGGGCGTTAGCTCAATAGTCGCGTACTCGATTGGTATAACGGACGTCGAGCCTTTGCAATACGATTTACTTTTTGAAAGATTTCTTAATCCCGACCGTGTTTCGATGCCCGACTTCGATATTGACTTCTGTACGGACAGGAGGGAGGAAACGATAGAATACGTCCGCCGTAAATACGGTGCGGAAAACGTTTGCCAGATAGTGACGTTTGGTACGATGGCGGCAAAGAACTCGATAAAAGACGTAGGAAGGGTAATGCGCGTTCCTTATTCGGAAACCGATAGGCTTACGAAAATAATGGACGGGAAGACTTCGATAAGCGATCTTTTAGGCAGACGTATCGACGGTGCGCATAAAAAGTATGAAGCGGAAACCGACAAAGATAAAAAGGCTGAGCTTGAAGGTAAGCTGAACGAGCTGAAAGCGGTCAGAAACAGTGAATTTTGCGAGATTTACTCGACTGACGACGCGCTCCGCCGTGTAATCGATATGGCGTTGAAGATAGAGGGTATGCCCAGACAAACGGGTATACATGCTGCGGGCGTAGTTATTTGCCAAAAGCGTATTGCCGACAACGTACCTCTGTCCAGAAACGGCGAGGACGTTACCACTCAATTCGTTGCAAAGGAAATCGAGTCGCTCGGAATGTTGAAAATGGACTTTCTGGCATTAGTTACCCTTACCGATATCCAGAAATGTATACAATATATTAAAGAAGATTTTAATAAGGATATTAACTTTGATAAAATCGGATATAGCGACGCAGGTGCATATTCTCTTATTTCCGACGGCGATACCGACGGCGTGTTCCAGCTTGAAGCGGGTGGTATGAAACGGTTTATGAAACAGCTTAAACCCGACTGTCTTGAAGATCTTATTGCGGGCGTTTCGTTATATCGTCCGGGACCGATGAAGTTTATCGATTCGTTTTGCAACCGAAAACACGGTGTAGAGAATATAACCTACGACTGTACCGCCGAAGAACAGATTTTAAAGGTTACTTACGGAATACCCGTTTATCAGGAACAAGTAATGCAGATTTTCCAGAATCTTGCAGGTTTCTCTCTCGGCGAAGCGGACCTCGTAAGACGCGCAATGGGCAAGAAAGATAAGAAAACCCTTATGGCGCAGAAAGAAAAATTTATTAACGGCGGCATCAGTGATATAAACGGAAGCAAAATAGAGGGGTGCGTCAGCAGAGGTATTCCAGCAGAAGTTGCAAATAAGATTTTCGGCGATATGGAAGGATTTGCCTCGTATGCGTTCAATAAGTCGCATGCGGCGGCGTATGCCGTTCTGGCTTATCAGACAGCTTGGTTGAAGAAGTATTATTGCAAAGAATTTATCTGCGCGCTTTTAAATAACCGTCTGAACAAGATTGATGAAATTACCAAATACGTAATTTATCTGAAAGAAAAGGGATACAAGGTTCTTCCGCCTGATATAAATAAAAGTAAAACTGTATTTACCGTTGAAGAAAACGGCGTGCGTTTCGGCTTATCTGCGTTGAAAGGTGCAGGGCAGGCGGTTGTTGATTGTATTATAGAAGAAAGAAACAAAAATGGAGCTTTCAAGGATTTCCCGGATTTTGTTTCGCGTTGCGTAAACTCGCTTAATTCTCGTCTTATAGAGGGTTTAATATTTGCAGGCGCATTTGATGAAATGGGAATAAGCCGTTCCCGTCTTGCGTCGGTGTACGAGCAGTTGTGTTCAAGGGCGAAGGCGATAAGTAAGCAGCGCAGCAGCGCGCAGATGAGTCTTTTCGGGGACGTGCTTGAAGAAGAAAAATTGGACGTGATCTATCCTGATGTTCCCGAGTATGAACTAAATGAGAAGTTATCCAAAGAAAAGCTTGTCCTCGGTGTTTATGTAAGCGGACATCCTTTTGAAAAATATATGAATGCTTTTCCCGATTGTTCGTTTGATTGCTCGTTTTTGGAAGATTATGTTGAGGATGAGGACGGAAACCGTACATTTAACCGTATTTCAGACGGTATGCGTATTACTATGGCAGGCATAATATCTTCTTTCAGGCGCACTATGACCAAGAGAACGGGTAATTATATGGCAATTTTGTCGATTGAGGACGTCTACGGCAGTTTAGAATGCGTATGCTTTCCAGCAGCGTATGAAAAATTCAAAGGCGAAATTGCAAACGATAGAATAGTTAAGGTTAAAGGTAAGCTTGACGTGGATACCGAAAAGGGTGTTTCGCTTATTATCGACGATATCCAGCCGCTGGATTCTTCAAAAATAAACGGTGAAAATTTATCGGGCAATGCAAAGCGTGAAGAGGCGGTTTTGTGGCTGAACGCAGGAAAACTCGGCGATGAAGAGTTTGATGAATTTGTAAATATGCTTTCCAATTATGAAGGGGATACTATCTGCAAAATAGTCCGCGGAAGCAAACGCTATAAGCTGCCTTTCGGAGTGAATTATTGCAGGGGACTTTTGGCTGAGCTAAGTTCTTTTATAAATACGGAAGATATTAAGTTTATTGATAAAACATAATTTTTTTATTAAAATTGTTGTAATTTTATTATCGTTATGTTATAATACAAATTGATGATGATTTAAAATAGTTCATTGCGGCTTTTGGGGGGGGTAAGCGTGAACGGCGTATTCAATCGGAGGTTTTTATGAAAAGAATAGGCTTGTTAACCAGTGGCGGCGACGCGCCCGGTATGAACGCTTGCATAAGGGCGGTTGTTCGTACTGCACTTTATTACGGAATGGAAGTTTACGGA
The DNA here is from genome assembly GCA_910587365.1 of uncultured Christensenellaceae bacterium. Taxonomy (GTDB): domain Bacteria; phylum Bacillota; class Clostridia; order Christensenellales; family Borkfalkiaceae; genus Coproplasma. Next base: position 125,543 of record CAJUKJ010000001.1, read on the forward strand.
ATTGAGCGCGGCTACCAAGGACTTATCGAGGACGAAATGGTAGCTATGGAAATGCGTTCCGTTTCAGACATCGTTCAAAGAGGCGGAACGAAGCTCAGAACGGCAAGATGCCTTGAAATGCTTACCAAAGCCGGACAGAAAAAGGCTGTTAAGACTCTTGAAGCCAGAGGGATAGAAGGTTTGGTAGTTATAGGCGGCGACGGTTCTTTCAGGGGAGCGAAGTGTCTTTCCGAAGAATACGGGATTCCGACGATAGGTATCCCGGGTACGATTGATAACGACCTTGAATATACCGATTATACTCTCGGTTTCGATACTGCCGTTAATACCTGTATTGATGTAATAAACAAGCTTAGGGATACTATGACTTCACACGAAAGAATTTCAGTTGTTGAAGTTATGGGCAGACGTTGCGGAGATATCGCATTATATGCGGGCATAGCAAGCGGTGCAGAAATAATTGTAGTTCCCGAAGTTGTGTTTGACCTTGATGATATCGTTATGAAGATAAATCGCTCCCGCGCGAACGGTAAGCATTCCAATATCGTAGTTGTTGCCGAAGGAGTCTGTACTGCCGACGAATTTGCAAAGCAGCTGCAATCGGTAACGACGTATTCCGTTCGACCTACGGCTATAGGGCATATCCAGCGCGGAGGTTCTCCTTCTATGGCGGACAGAATGCTTGCCGCTCAGTTCGGAAATAAAGCTGTTCGTCTTCTTAACGAAGGTATCGGAAACAGAGTGGTGGGAATACGTAAAAATGAAATCATAGATATGGATATCATTGAGGCTGTAAGTATGAAGAAGAAATTCAATTACGAATTGTATGAAACTCTTCAAATGATTTCAATGTGACGTTTTTAAAGGCCGCTTAAATATAGCGGCTTTTTTAATGTGAAAATTTTTAAAGGACTTTTTTATGATTGTAACCGTTTGTCCCAGTCCGTGTATCGATGTGAACATAGAAGTTGACTCGTTAAGTGTGGGAATGTCAAATAAAATTATCAGTAAAAAAACTTTCTATACGGGAAAAGCTTTAAACGTTGCCATCGGTCTTGCAAGGCTTAAAGAGGATGTTTTTGCAACAGGCTTTATGTATGAGGAAAACGGCGTTCAATTCGAGCGCGAGCTTCATCGTGAGGGTGTGCCGTACCGTTTTATTTGGAGCGAGGGCAGGGTTCGTGAAAATTATAAATTTATAGACCACAGGTCAATGCTTACCGAGGTGGACGATATCAGTCCATGTGTGGGCAGGGAAAAGCAGAACGAGCTTATTAGTTTTATATCAAGCATTTCACAAAAGCTTGACGGGATAGTTCTTTCGGGGGGACTTGCAAAGGGTATGCGTCCCGATTTTTATTCCGACGTTTTAAATGCTGTTCCTTCTAACAAGGTAAAGATTGTCGATACAGAAGGCGAAAGGCTTATGCAGGCGTTGAAATGCGGTGTTAAGCTTGTTAAACCAAATCTTGACGAATTGGAACGCACTTTAAAGAGGGCGTTAAATTCCAAAGAAGATATGCTGCGCGGCTGCCGTGAAATTTTAGATAAAGGTGCGCAGTACGTTTTACTTTCACTCGGAAAGAAAGGGGCAATTATAACGGACGGTAATAAAAGCTATCACTGCAAAAGTGTGAACGTTGCTAAAAATTCTACTGTAGGCGCGGGCGACGGGATGGTTGCCGCTGCCGCAGGCGCACTTGTGAAGGGTGCTGATATGAAGGATGTTTTGCGTTGCGGTGTGGCAGCAGGAACGGCTGCTGTAACTTCGCCCGAAAGCATATCTTTTAAAAAAGACAAATATGAGGAAATACTTTCCTCGTTGACAGTTGAAGAAATTTGAAAATAACACTTGAAATTTACGGTTATATAATGTATAATTAAATAAATTATTTTGGAGTAGGATTTATTATGTGGGATAGCAATGCGCCTTTACAGCTTTTAAAATCGATGCCCGAAAAATTGAGCAAAGAAAACCTTGAAAAATTACAGTTGGTTTTAGAAGCCGATAAATATAAAAACAGCTTAGTCAGCGGTTTCGACCTATGCGGAATGTACGCGCCCTTTTGTAAGGGCTGTAAAAAAACAAGCATTTATCCTTGCGCAATATCATACGTAAATATGATGCGTTCAAACGGAATGAATGTTGAAATTGACGCAAGACCCGTTTCGGGGGAGAACAATAATTTTTCTTCCAAGCCACAAATAACGGAAAAACCCGTAAATAGCGTCGTTGAAGAAGTTGCGGTTGCCGATGCGCGGCAGGAAGAAGTTATTGAAATAAAAGAAGCGGAAACAGTGAAAACGGAAAAAATTATATCAGAACAAAACACTGTCGTTGAAGAGGTTAACCCTGCTGCAAAACATATTGAACCTGTTAAAGATAGGGCAGGTCGTAAAATAAGAATTGCGGTAGCAAGGAAAAAATTATAAAATAATATTGATTTGATTAAACTTCCCAAGTTATCTTAGGAAGTTTTACTGTATATAAGGAGTTCATAATGAAGTCAAAAGTTTATTTTTCAAGACAAATTACTCCCGAAAATGTTGCAAGTTTATATAAACTGCTCGGCAAAAAATTGAGCGGCAAAGTTGCCGTTAAACTACATTCGGGCGAAGTCGGCAACCAAAACTTTTTAAAGCCCGATTTCTGGAAACCTATTATTGAACAGGTTGGCGGAACCGTAGTGGAATGCAATACTGCCTATGAGGGCGAACGCAATACTACGGCAAAACACCTTAAAACAATGAAACGCCACGGTTGGACTGAATATTTTGACGTCGATTTATTGGATGCCGAGGGCCCCGATTTGGTGCTTGATATTCCCAACGGTAAAGTTATACATAAGAATTATGTCGGTAAAAATCTTAAAAATTATGATTCGTTGCTTGTGCTTTCCCATTTTAAAGGGCATCCTATGGGCGGATACGGTGGAGCTTTGAAACAGCTTTCCATTGGAATTGCTTCTTCATACGGTAAAGCTTATATTCACGGAGCGGGTGTTGCGGAAGATATCTGGACTTCGGATCATGACAGCTTTCTTGAATCAATGGCGGATGCCGCATTGTCTATTGTAGATTATTTTAAGGATAATGCGGTTTACATTAATGTAATGAAAAATATGTCGGTTGACTGTGACTGTTGCGCTGTTGCGGAAGATCCTTGCATTAAGGATATCGGTATACTTGCCTCAACCGATGCGGTAGCTATTGATCAGGCTTGTATTGATTTGGTTTATGCGGCTAAGGGCGACCCAGGGCAGAAACACTTTCTTGAAAGGGTGGAAAGCAGAAACGGAGTACATACTATTGAGGCCGCTGCGGAGCTTGGTGTAGGTTTAAGGGATTACGAGCTTATTGAGGTTTAAACAAGGAGTTGAGAATGTTAGATTTAGTTTTAAAAAGACACAGTATAGCATTCAGGGTATCGGTTAAAAGTATTGTATCTATACTTATGGTAGTTGTTGCTGTTGCGCTGCCACAGATTTTCCATATTGCAGGCGGAGTTTCCGCCGGTGCAGCTTATTTGCCTATGTATGCTCCCGTTTTGCTTGCCGGCTGTCTTTTGGGTTGGCAGTGGGGGCTTGGAGTGGGAATTTTATCGCCGCTGGTAAGCTTCGGCTTCTCGTCAATTGCTTTGGATTCTGCAATGCCTGCACTTTCAAGACTTCCATTTATGGTTTTGGAGCTTTCCGTATTCGGATTGGTAAGCGGCTTGTTTTCAAAAAAAATACAGACAAATTCATTATTTGCTTTCCCTGCGGTAATACTGTCGCAAATATGCGGAAGAACGGTCTATGTAATTTATAATCTTATAGCAGGAAGGCAGTTTCCCGAACTTTTAACTGCGATTCAGACGGGACTTATCGGTTTATATTTACAGGCGGCTGTAATTCCGTTTGCCGTAATATTGCTTTCAATTGTGTTAAAGCGTGAAAGGGAAGAACAGGGAAATGAGTGATTTGGATAGGGCAAAAGAACTTTTGCAAAACGACTGTTGTACTTGCGCATTAGTCTGCGGCGAGAAAGAGTACCTATGCGACAAGCGGGGCATTGCTCCGCTTTTAGATTTTATTGACAGAGGCTATAATTTAAAAAATTTTTCCGCTGCCGATAAAATAGTAGGTAAAGCTGCAGCATTGTTATATGTTCATTTGGGAGTCAAATGCGTGTATACGCAGGTTTTAAGTCAATATGCAGAAGAGGTATTTCGTAAGCACAGAATATTTTTTGAATTCGGCATTAAAACGGAAAAAATAATAAATCGCAGCGGCGATGGAAATTGTCCTATGGAACAAACGGTTTTAAATATCGATGACCCCGTAACAGCAATTCCTGCGTTGAGGCAGAAATTAAATTCTTTGTTAAGCTAAAATATTTTATTAATAAAATGTCGGCAGTAGTTTCTACAAAACGCAAAAAGATAAGCCTTTCCGCAATGAAAATACGGAAAGGCGTTGGAGCTGCTGAGCGGACTTGAACCGCCGACCTCATCCTTACCAAGGATGTGCTCTACCGACTGAGCCACAGCAGCAATATTTAGCTTACTTGAATATTATATTTTAAATACATTCCGTTGTCAATTCATTTTTAATACATTAACGCAAATTTTTGAGGTAAAAATGCAAAGTAACAATATAGAAAAGGTTGCCGTAAGGGTAGCGGTTACAACTATTATAATGAATGCCGCTCTTACGGTATTCAAATTGCTTGCAGGCATTTTCGGAAAATCTTACGCGCTTATTTCCGATGCTATCCATTCCGCCTCAGACGTGTTTTCTACAATAATAGTTTTATTGGGGATTAAAATTTCCGCAAAGAAGGCAGATAAAAATCATCCTTTCGGACACGAGAGGTTTGAATGTGTTGCGGCAATTGTACTTGCTGTTGTTCTTTTTGCAACAGGTGTTGGAATAGGGTATTCGGGTATTAGCAATATAGTTACAAAGGAATATGAAAATTTTGAAATTCCTAAGATTATAGCTCTCGTTGCTGCTGCGGTTTCTATAGTAGTTAAAGAGGGAATGTTCTGGTACGCGTATATTGCAGCTAAAAAAGTCAATTCTTCCGCACTTAAAGCCGACGCTTGGCATCATCGCTCCGATGCACTATCTTCAATAGGTAGTTTGGTCGGAGTAATCGGAGGATTATGCGGGGTTAAAATTCTTGACTCGGTTGCGTGTATCGTCATTTGTCTGTTAATTCTTAAAGCCGCAATTCAAATTTTTTGGGATGCCATAAAGAAAATGACAGACGAAGCTTGTGACGAAAAGACGGAAAACGAAATTAAATCTTTTATAAGCAATTGCGAAGGGGTATGGCGCGTTGATAAATTACTTACAAGAATGTTCGGAAATAGAATTTATGTTATTGCGGAAATAGCCTGTAAAGCGGATATTCCGCTTTATGAAGCCCATTCTATAGCCGAAACAGTGCATAAAGGAATTGAACGGCAATTTCCGCTCGTTAAACATGTAACGGTACACGTTAATCCGTATACGGAAGAACCGGAACAGGAAGAATATTAAAATAACCCGCAGAACAGTCTGCGGGTTTAATTTTATTTTAAAGAAGCAATAAATTTTTTCATGCAAGTACACGGCTTTCCGTTTTGGTCATAACCGGTGTCATTGCAGATTTTGCATGAATAGCGTGGGGTAAAATTAGTTTTATCTATGCCAAGCTCTTTAAGCCGTTTGTCGCCTTGAATTTCAAGCCCGCCGATTCTTTTAGTTAGTTCGTCTGCCGCATTTGGATTTCTTAATTCGGCAAAGGCAAGCTGAATGGAAAGCTCGTTTAAATCCCTGTAAATTTTACCGTAAATATCATCTGAGAGTGCGCGGTTAAGAGCTTTTTCTGCGGCGTCTTCTGCGGCGTGGCGTAAATTGTGGTAATGCCGCTCTATTTCGGCGCGGCTGATTGTAGTATCTGTCGTTGCAGCTTTAACAGATAAAGATTGAATTTTATCGGGAGTGAACGTTCCTTCCGATTTCCAGGTGGAGAGTATGCCGTTCATATATGCAGTAGGGTTAGATTTTCCTGCGGAAAGCTTAGCTGCTTCCAAAATCATCTCGTCTGAAAAATCCCAGCTTTTCCATCTTTTAAGGCTTTCCCTGTCCCAGGCAATTACTTTTCTTGTAAGTCCGCACAAATTCAGAATGTTTTTAATAAATCCGTCTTGTGCGTTCAATTTGCCGATATATTCATTTACTCCCGTATCTGTAACAATTCCATCATTATATAATTTGTTTATAAATTCGTGCATGTCTTCAAAAGACTTCATATTGTGTTTAAAACAGTACATCGCAACTGTTTTCATACACTCAAACGAGTAGCCGTAATCGTACCAAACGTTGACGTAATTTTCTACGTAAGGTGCAGTGTTTTGCATATATACACCAAGTGCGCGTGCGATATCGAGCGTTGCATTGAAAACGGAATTTTTATTTTTACAGTAATCGCAAATTTCTTTTATGTCGAATTTTTTATTCTTATAAAGCTCGGTAAGTGCCGCATCAAGCTTTTCTGCGGTCTTGGCTTTAAACTGTTTAGATGCGGCGGCTATGGCATCGTCCTCGAAACCAAGCTCTGCAGTCCACTTTTTATATAATTTGTCATCCTCGAAATCAGGTTGTCTGTTAATACCTGCCGAAGCGAAAATTTTAATCAGCGCAGGAGTAGAGGAAGTATACGCCGAAAGCTTTTCGTCGACTTTTTTTGCCGTCGTTACTCCGTCGTCGGCAAAGCTTTTGGCGACTTTTTTTATGTACTGGAACCTTATATTGTCGCCCTTTAAATTAGCGCAATAAGTAATAATCATAATCAGTGCGTCCTGTTCAAAACCGTATTCCTCCAATAAAAGGAAGTACTCCCTGAATTCGTTGGGAGAAATCATTCTGCCTTTAATGATATTTTGAACAGTCTTTGTAAAATCGGCATACTTTTCAGGTTTAAATTTTTTCGGTGTGCCGTAAACATTATCCGCATCAAGGATTTTGACCTCAAACGGAGCAAGCGATAATACGGAAACGAGTTCAAACTCTTCAAGATATTCAAAATAATTTTTTGCCTCGTCCTCCGTAATCGATAGATGTTTTGCCAAATCTTCAAGCGTGTAGGAAGAAAGCGCGTTTTGATAAACGTAAAGCGAAAACAGATAAACCTTTACGGCAATAGGTTCAAGGACAGGCAAATATTTAGTTATAAATTTATTTTCAACGCTTGTAAAAGATTTTTTAGCAAGATCGTCTGAAACCGAAACCAAAGCCATTTTTTTAAACTCCGTTTTAATGCTTGATTTATTCTTATAAAAGGACTATAATAATTAAGTAAATTATATTATAAGTGTAAGAACCAAAAAAATCAAATACATTTGTCGTAATTTGCCTTAAATTTTTAGACTCGGTTTTTCCAAATTATTGTATTAGGAGTGTAATTTTGTCAAATATATTAACCCCGGCAACCTTATGGAGCGATTTTGACGACTCGCTTGACGTTTCGGCAAACGCTTTAAGAAGCCATATTGAAGACGGAATTAAATATGAAAGCATAAACCTGCTCGGAAGGGAAACGGGTAAGGGCAGGGTGGTAATTTACGGTGTTTTTGCAAGCAACGAAACTTCGCCTGCAAGTGAAACTGTAATTATTTTCCCCGACAGTTGCGACGGAATTGATGAAACGGTTTTGAAATCTTTTGTAAAAAGAGGCTATTCCGCGTTTATGGTAGATTACCGTGGGGAATGGGAAGGGGCAGAATTCTCTACCCGATATCCTGAAAATATAGATTATGCAAACACGTTAAGGTGCGGAAGATTTAAAGATTACGTAGACGAATCTGCCGATAAAACAAGCTGGTACGAATGGGTGGCAGTCGGAATTTATGCTCGCAAATATGTAATAGAGCGAACAGGTAACGACAATATTGCGGTTGTTGGTATAAGGGACGGCGGGGAAATTGCCTGGAAAATTGCCGTTGCGAAGAAATTTAAGTGTATAATTCCCGTGTGTGCTGCCGGCTGGCTGGCATATTCGGGAATAAGCAAATTCAAATCGGATGAACAAAAGCTTGATACGGAAAGATACCGTTTCATTGCCGGAATAGATTCGCAGGCATATGCTCCTTACGTGCAGTGTCCTGTAATGTTGCTGTGTTCCACAAACGATTCAAGATTTGACTATGACAGGGCTTATGATACTTTTTCGAGGATAAATACAGAGTTTGCGGGCGAAAGCGTTATAACATATTCAGTACAAAGTTATTCTACAATAGATAAGAAGAGTACTACGGATATGTATATGTTTTTGGATAAATATCTTAAAAACCGTCAGGTATTTATTCCACAGCCGGTAGAAGTGGCGGTATCTGTGGATGAAGAGCAAAACCTTGTAGCGAATGCCAAATTCGACAGCCAAGGAGTTGTCGAAGAGTTCGGTATGTATATGGCGGAAGACTGCATCGACCCTGTAATCAGGGAGTGGACGCTATGTCCGTCTTCAAAGGTGGTTTCCGAATATGAACGCAAAATTTACCTTGATATCTATGCGGAAACTTCAACTTTGTTCGTTCTTTGTTTTGCAAAGTATGCCAATGGTTTTACTATCTGGTCAAAAATGGCGATAAAGAAAATAAGCGGTAGATTTAAAAATAATTGCGGAAAATGCCGTGTTATTTATTCAAGTAAAAACGGCACGAGCGGCTTTTTTGTTGCCGGTCCGCGTTCTACGGCAGTGGGAGGGGTGTTTATTACCGATGACGCGTTGGTCCCCCATATCGTTACCAAAAACAAGGGTATAAACGGAATTTATGCTGCAAACGGTCTTACCACTTACAGGATAAACAGTCCAAGGTTTGCGCCCGCAAGGGATAATGTTTTAAAAATTGATGTATTCTGTGATGAAACGGCTGAAATTACGTTTATTATGGATGATACAAGCGAGGGCGAAACTTACAAATGCAGCCAAAGCGTGCTTGGTGGAGTATGGCAAAGCCTGATTCTTGAAAGCAAGCTTTTTAAAACGGTCAATGGTGTACAGTTGGTGGATTTTGCCCGTAATCTTAAATTTTGTATAACATGTGAAGGAAAATACGCTATTAACAACGTTATGTGGCTTTAAAAATGTTAAAGAAAGTAAACGTCAGCTTATATTCAAAAAGCGATAAGTCAAAACTCAATATTTTAATTAACGCTTTAATCGTTATAATTGCGGTTATCGTAATATGTGAAATAGCTTTTTCTGCTACGTATTCGGGAATTTACGTTGTAGGAACGTCAATGAACGATACATTAATAGGTGCAACTGTTGAAACCGAACCCGGAGGGGATTACGTTTATGTTAACAGACACGCTAAACCCACTTACGGCGACGTTGTGGTTGTGTTTAAAGACGATAGGTTTACTATTATAAAAAGGGTTGTTGCCTTTGGCGGCGACAGCGTTAAACTTATTGACGGGGTTCTTTATATCAGGTATGCGGGCAGCGAAGAATTTCAATTGGTTGAAGAAAGCTATGTTTCGCCTGAGCATAATACGGGAAAAGGTCCGCAGAAAATATCGTTTCCTATTGAAAACGGCTTTGTAAAGGAAGAAGGTTTTTTCGTTAAGGAAGGTCATATGTTCCTTCTCGGCGATAACAGGGACGTAAGTCTGGACAGCAGGGAAAGCGGAGGACGTAGTTATTCGCTCAATGACTTATACGGCGTAGTAACTAAGTGGTCGTTAAAGCATAAAAGCTTTTTTACCTCGTTGCATAAATATTTTGATTACGATTTACCGAGGTATTTCGGTATTAAAAAGTAAAAATTAACAGTTTCGGAGAATGTAAATAATGCGTGCAGTAGTGACGGTAGTCGGAAAAGATAAAACAGGTATAATTGCAAAAGTCAGTGCTTTTCTTTCTGAAAAAAGCGTTAATATTTTGGATATAAGCCAAACGATTTTGCAGGAATATTTTGCAATGATAATGATAGTTGATTTATCGGAATCTTCGGTACAGCTTTCAAAGCTTGCAGACGAGTGCAATGATTTGGGCAAAAAGATAGGTATGTCTATACACGTCCAACACGAAGAAATATTTAATGCAATGCACAAAATTTAAGAGGTACTTATGTTTAATTACGGCGACGTACTGGAAACAATTAATATGGTAGAGAGGGAACACCTCGACATCAGAACGGTAACGATGGGTATTTCTCTTTTGCCGTGTATAAGAGGTTCTGCCGAACAAACGGCAAAACAAGTTTATGATACCGTATGTAAAAAAGCTGAAAATATAGTTAAAGTCACATCGGATCTTTCGCGTGAATACGGAATACCGATTGTAAATAAGCGCGTTTCGGTAACGCCTGCCGCGTTAATCTGCGCATCTTTTGCCGATAAATCCTATTTGATAGGAAAGGCACTTGACGATGCTGCCAAGGAACTTGGTATAGATTTTCTGGGCGGCTATTCCGCACTTGTCCATAAAGGAATGGCGGACTATGAAAAACAGTTTATTTTAACAATCCCGGAAGTTCTCGCCAACACCGACAGATTATGCTCTTCGGTAAATATAGGCTCGTCTAAATCAGGCATTAATATGGATGCCGTTAAATTGATGGGGGGAATTGTTAAAGAAACTGCAAAAAAAACGGCGGACAGGGACGGGTTCGGTTGTGCTAAGCTCGTAGTTTTCTGTAATGCTGTTGAGGACAATCCCTTTATGGCGGGAGCCTTTCACGGCGTGGGCGAAAGCGGTACGGTAATTAACGTGGGCGTTTCCGGACCGGGCGTGGTTCAGCATGCTATTGAAGCTAGTCCCGACGCAAATTTAAGCGATCTTGCGGAAATGATTAAACGCACTGCGTTTAAAATTACCCGTGCAGGTCAGCTTATAGCAAGGGAAGCGGCAAAACGTCTTAATGCCGAGTTCGGGATTGTTGATTTATCGCTCGCTCCCACACCCGCAAGGGGAGATTCGGTTGCGCAGATATTAGAGGAAATGGGGCTTGAAAGCGTTGGGACGCACGGCACAACCGCGTGCCTTGCTATGCTTAACGACGCGGTAAAGAAAGGCGGGGTAATGGCAAGTTCGCGTGTCGGCGGACTTTCTGGTGCATTTATACCCGTTTCAGAAGATATCGGAATGATTGAAGCTGCCGAGCGCGGTTCGCTTTGTTTGGACAAGCTTGAAGCTATGACGGCAGTATGTTCAGTAGGGCTTGATATGATAGCTGTTCCGGGCGATACTCCGTCTTCCACGATTAGCGCGATAATTGCAGACGAAGCGGCAATCGGTATGATAAACAATAAAACTACCGCAGTCAGAATAATTCCCGCTCCCAATAAAACGGTTGGCGATTGCGTGAATTTCGGAGGGCTTTTAGGGCGTGCGCCAATTATGCCTGTTCATAATGAATCGTCTGAAAAATTTATAGCAAGAGGCGGACTTATTCCCGCCCCCATACATTCAAATAAAAATTAAGAGGTTAGAAGATTGAAAAGAAACGAAGTTAAAGAGCAATACAAATGGAAAACAGATGATATATTCTCTTCGGATGAAGATTGGGAAAGGCAGTTTGCAAAAGCGGAAAAGTCGCTTGATTTATCGAAATTTGCAGGAACGCTTCACGATAGCGATAAGCTTTTACAATTTTTTAAAGAGGATGAAAAGTTCAGTATTCTTCTTGAAACGCTTGGTATATATGCACATCTTAAACATGACGAAGATACGGCAGTTTCCAAATATAGTGCATATTTTGCAAAAATAGGTGCTTTATATGCCAAATATTCTACCGAGCTTGCTTTTTTCGACCCTGAAATGGCTAAGCAAGATGAAAAATATTTAAAATCGCTTATTTCCGATAAAAGATTCAGTGATTACGAATACATTTTAAAAAAAATAATAAAGCGTAAAGCCCATACGATTTCCGAGAAGGAAGAAAGGCTTATCGGTATGGCGGGCGAAATTTTTGAAACGTTTAATGAAACTTTCGGTATGATTGACAATATCGAATTGCCGTTGTCTGAAATTGAATGGGAGGGCAAAAAAACAAAGATAAGCCACGGTCTTTACGGCATAATTTTGCATTCGGACAACAGGGAAAAGCGCAAAGAAGTTTACGAAAAATATTATGGGGCATATACTTCGCTTATAAATACTTTAAGATCCGTTTATTACGGTAACGTCAAAAAAGACGTGTATTTAAGTAAAGTGTATAAATATAATTCCTGTTTGGAGCGCGCGCTTTTTGATGAGGATGTGGACAGGTCGGTTTACGACAATTTACTTAAAACAGTTGACGCCAATCTTCCTTCTATGCACCGTTACGTTGCAGACAGAAAAAAAATTCTCGGTTACGACAAGTTATATTTTTACGATATCAACGCTCCGCTTGTTTCAGGTTCGGATTTCAAGCTTCCTTATGATGAAGCTTACGAGTATGTGGTCAACGGGCTTGCTCCGCTCGGAAAAGAATATCAGGCGCTGTTAAAGAAAGGTCACAATGAACGCTGGATAGACGTTGAGGAAACCGAAGGTAAAAGAAGCGGGGCATATAGTGCTTATTGTCCGAACGTTCATCCGTTTGTGCTTTTGAATTATACTCAAACTACTTTTGATATGTTTACCATAGCCCACGAGATGGGGCATTCGTTACACAGTTACTTTTCAAGTAAAAACCAGCCGTATGCAAAATCAAATTATACGATTTTTGTTGCCGAAGTTGCAAGCACGGTAAACGAAGTTTTGCTTTTAAAGCATATGCTTGCCAACGCTACGGACGAAAAATTAAAGAAATATCTTTTGAATTATTACCTTGATAGTATTCGCGCCACATTGCACAGGCAGACTATGTTTGCGGAATTTGAGTACGGTGCTCACGCTATGGCGGAAAAGGGAGAGCCGCTTACCACCGAAAATTTATGCAAGCTTTATGCCGATATCGGTAAAAAGTATTACGGTAATGATATAGAGCATGATTACAACATTTCCTGTGAGTGGGCGAGAATACCTCATTTTTACAGGTCGTTCTACGTATATAAATACGCTACGGGTATCATTTCGGCAATAAATATAGCAAACCGTATACTTACCGAAGGGCAAAGCGTGGTAAATGATTATTTCAAATTCCTTTCAGGCGGCTCGTCTACCGACCCTGTTTCACTTTTAAAACTTGCAGGGGTAGATCTTACGACTCAAAAGCCATACGACTTTGCAATGCGTGAGTTTGATAAAACCCTTAAGGAATTTGAGAAATTAATGGGAATATAGAGTACTATGTCAGACAAAAACAATATTATGCCCAATAATTTGGACGCCGAACAGGCTCTTTTGGGCTGTATGCTTATCGATAACGATATCCTTGCAGAAGTATTGGAGCAGCTTGATAAAAACGATTTTTATCAGGAATCGCACCAATACGTGCTTTCGGCAATGAAGATGGTTTTTGCCGAGCGAAAGCCTGTAGATATCGTAACGCTTTGCGATAAGCTTGAAAGTGAGGGCAATCTTAAAAATGCGGGCGGTGTATCATACGTTTCGGAACTTGCCCAGATAACGCCTTTTGCTGCTAACTATAAGTATTATTTGGATATCGTTAAGCGTGACAGCATTAACAGAAGTCTTATTCGCGCTGCAAGAGATATTGCAGAGTTTTCCAAGACGAGCGACGATATTGTAAAGAGTGTACAGTTTGCCGAAGAGCGGATATATAACGTTTCAAGGACAAACGATTCTTCCACAGTCAAAGACATTCGCGAGGGCAGTGGCATTAACGCCGTTTTGGATAAGTTTGAAAAGCTTGCAAAGGATAAGGATGCATTTAAGGGTATATCCACGGGGTTTACGCATCTTGACCGTATGACTAACGGTCTGCAAAGGTCGGATTTAATAGTTTTGGCGGCCCGTCCCGGTATGGGAAAAACTTCGCTTTCGATGAATATTGTTGAAAACGCGGCGTTGGGCAGCGATGCGGTTTGCGCCGTATTTTCGTTGGAAATGCCTGAGGTGCAGATAATTCAAAGGTTGATTTGCAGTTCGGCAAACGTAAGTATGGCGGCGGCTCTTTCAGGTAAGCTTACGCCTAACGACTGGAAAAAGCTTGTCAAGGCAAGCGATAAATTAAGACAAAGCAGAATTAATATAGACGATTCTTCAAGGGTAACCCCTGCGGAAATTCTTTCAAAATGCCGCAGAATAAAATCTAAAAACAACGGCAGATTAGACCTTGTTATGATTGACTACATACAGCTTATGGAAAGCGGTAAAAAAGGAGGCGACCAGAACAGAACGCAAGAGGTCGCGGCGATTACGCGTGAGCTTAAAATTATGGCAAAAGAGCTGAACGTTCCTGTTATCGCGCTTTCACAGTTAAGGCGTATACAGTCTGCTGAACCACAGCTTTCCGATTTGCGTGAATCCGGCGCGATAGAGCAGGACGCCGACATTGTTATGTTTATTAACCGTCCTGACGTAGCCGCTTCGGAAGAAGAGATGGAAAAGAAGCACATAACTAAGGGTATGGCGGAATTAATTGTCGCTAAACATAGAAACGGAAGCACTGGCAGAATTAAGCTGCGTTTCAAGGGCGAACTTACAAAGTTTGTCAATCCCGAACGCGATGAAGAAATGCAGCCTCCTCCGGAAGAAGGTTTCATACCGGTTCCCGAAGACGCGCCTCCTGTTGAGGAAGAATTTACTCCTCCCGATGATGAGGAAATGCCTTTTTAATTATGCAGACGCGTATTTTGCCAATCGACGAAAATTCGTTGAAATTATCTGAAAAAATTATATTGAACGGCGGTACGGTGGCTTTTCCTACGGAAACAGTATACGGTCTTGGTGCAAATGCATTTGACGGCTTGGCGGTAAAAAACGTATTCAAAATAAAAGGGCGTCCCAACGATAACCCGCTTATTGTCCACGTTCATAAGGATTACGACATTTTAAATCTCGTTTCTTATGTCCCTGAGTATGCAAAGTCGCTTGCAAAAGCTTTCCTGCCGGGACCGCTCACAATGGTTTATAAAAGCAAAGGCGTTGTCAGCAGCGCAGTTTCATGCGGACTTGATACGATTGCCGTGCGTATTCCTTCGCACGATGGGGCGCAGAAGTTTTTGAAGTACCTGAATTTGCCGATAGCAGCTCCATCTGCAAACATTTCTAAACACGTAAGCCCTGTAACAGCGGAACACGTCTATTCTGATCTTGACGGCAAAGTCGAAGTAATCCTTGACGGCGGTAAATGTTCTGGTGGAATAGAAAGTACCGTTCTTGATTGTACGGGAGAAATTCCTGTGGTTTTAAGAAGCGGGCTTATTACCCGTGATATGATTGCAAAAGTCGTCGGCGATTGCGGCGAATATGTTTTAAAAGAAGGCGAAAAAGCACGCTCCCCCGGAATGAAGTATAAGCATTATTCGCCCAATTGCAAAACTATGCTGTTTAGTTATGCCGAGTGTGAAAAAGCTGTTGAACGGTATTATAAATACAATGCTGAAGGTATGAATACCTACATTCTTTGCGACGGGCAGACGGCAAATTCTATTAACGTCGATAAAGTTTTAAATCTCGGAAATTCCGATTATGAAATAGCTTCAAATCTCTACTATATGCTCCGTGAGGGCGAAAGAAAGGCGCAGATGATTATTGCGGTTGCACCCCAAAAGCAAGACGGAGTTATGGCAGGGGTAATGAATAGGCTTATAAAGGCGTGTAAAGATTAAAATGAAAAGGAAAAAAGTGTTGTTTATTTGCACGGGCAATACTTGCCGTAGCCCTATGGCGGAAGCATTGCTTCGTGACAAAATCAAGAAAAATAAAATAAAGTGGTGGGACGTAGCTTCCTGCGGTATTCAAGCCGATATCGGAGGGACTATCAGTCCTAACAGTAAATCCGCATTACAGGAAGTCGGAATTTCGGTTGATAAATTTGTTCCCAGACAGCTTTCCCAAAAACACATTACGGGAAGTACTTTAGTTGTTTGTATGACGGCGAGCCAAAAACAGATGCTTGAAGACTGCGGAAACGTTGTTTGCGTAAGGGACATTTGCGGTTACGATATTCCCGACCCATACGGTATGGATATTGAAGCTTATCGCATTACGCGTGACGCGCTTTCTCTTGCTTGCGATTACATTATTAAAAATTATATTTTAGTTTATAAGGAGAGTTTATGAAAATAGCTGTTGCTTGTGACCACGGCGGTCTTAATTTAAAAAATGAGGTAATAAATTACCTTAAAGAACACGGCTACGAATATGTCAATTTCGGAACTGACACCGATGACAGTTGCGATTATCCCGACTTAGCTTTGCCTGCTGCCGAAGCTGTTGCCTCGGGTAAATGCGAAAAAGGGATTATAATCTGTTCTACCGGCATAGGCGTTTCAATGGTTGCAAATAAAGTACCGGGGGTCAGGTGCGCACATTGTCACGACAGCTATTGTGCGGAATTTACCCGCCGCCATAACGATGCGAACGTTCTTGCTATGGGCGAAAAGGTTGTAGGGGTAGGTTACGCATTGAAAATTGTGGAAACATTTTTAACAACCGAGTTTGAGGGTGGAAGACATCAGCGCAGGGTGGATAAAATTACCGCAATAGAAAAAAAATATTGCAAATAATTTACCGTAAAGTACACATATTAACTGTACGGAGGTAAATTATGAAATTAAATTGCGGTGATATTTGCCCTAAGTCGGGTGCTTATAAAGTAATCGACGGAAAAGGCAATACCATAAATTCCGTTTGGGTAGGAGAGGGTGAAACTATGCCCCCTACACAGTATTCGGATTGCCATTATGAATCCGAATCTTAATTTAAAATACTTTCGGAAAAATGCACCCTCTTACGATTGCTCGTAAGAGGGTGTTTGCCGTAAAGGCAAGTTGATTTTTTCAGTATTGTATATCATAGACTAAAATAACTTGACAATCTTACAAAATTGATTATAATAATTAATGTTTGCGGACGTGGCGGAATTGGCAGACGCGCAGGTTTCAGGTTCCTGTGGGCAACCGTGGGGGTTCAAGTCCCTTCGTCCGCACCAACATTTTTGATAATCTTAACACAAAATACCGATTATCAGCTTAAAAAGCAACCGATTTGTTATAAAGTTTCAATGGCTTTTGCAAGCGGTTGCTTTTTGATATTGATTTTTTGGGTACGTTTTGGGTATGCCATTTAAAAATCAGTCGATTAACGTAAGAACTTCATTGTATTATTGCCGTAATTTTGCCGTAAGAATTTAATATTTAATTAGAAACATTTTTGCAAAAATGCCATAGCGGTAAATAATTACAAACTATGATGTTTACACCGATTGCTTGTCTTTTGTCGTGGTGTTTTGTATTAACTAAATTTTATATAAATTAACAAATTTACAGATTTTGTAAAAAACTATTTTCAAATGTTGACGGACGCATTTTTATTTGATACTATTTTATCGATAAATAAATACCGATAAAAACTTATTACATTTATCACATATTATATCGTGTATGAAAATTTTATTTAATATAGGAGAACAGTATGGACTTTAAATTGAACTATAACGTCTGTGACAGTGTTGAAAAGCTGGAACAGGAGTTAATCAGGGTAAGAGAAGCTCAAAAGATTTTTGCGACCTACTCGCAGGAGCAGGTTGACAAAATTTTCACTGCCTGCGCATTAGCGGCAAACAAGCAAAGAATACCTCTTGCAAAACTTGCCGTTGAAGAAACGGGAATGGGGATAGTAGAGGATAAGGTAATAAAGAATCACTACGCTGCAGAATATATTTACAATACTTATAAAAACGTCAAAACCTGCGGTATTGTTGAAGAGGACAAAGCATACGGCATTATGAAAGTTGCCGAGCCGATAGGGGTTATCGGGGCAGTTATTCCCACGACAAATCCTACGTCAACAGCGATATTCAAAACGTTAATCAGTCTTAAAACCAGAAACGGTTGTATAATCAGTCCGCACCCGCGTGCAAAAAACAGCACTATTGCCGCGGCAAAAGTAATATACGAGGCTGCGGTTGCGGCGGGCGCGCCCGAAGGTATAATCAGTTGGATTGATGTGCCTACGCTTGATATGACTAACCTATTGATGAGGGAGGTTGACTTAATTCTTGCAACAGGCGGTCCCGGTATGGTCAGAGCGGCGTATTCAAGCGGAAAGCCTGCTATCGGTGTAGGTGCGGGCAATACTCCCGCAATCATTGACGAAAGTGCGGATATTCAGCTTGCCGTAAGCTCGATTATACATTCCAAGACGTTTGATAACGGTATGATTTGCGCTTCCGAGCAGTCCGTTATTGTTGCAGATAAAATATATAATAAGGTTAAGAAAGAATTTACTGCCCGCGGCTGTTATTTCCTCAATGCCGAAGAAACGCAAAAAGTAAGAAAGACTATAATTATTAACGGTTCGTTAAACGCTAAAATTGTTGGACAGAGTGCGTATAAAATCGCTGCTCTTGCAAAGGTTAAAGTTCCCGAATCCACAAAAATTCTTATAGGCGAGGTTGAGTCTGTGGAGCTTTCGGAAGAGTTTGCACATGAAAAGCTTTCTCCTGTTCTCGCTATGTACCGAGCAACCGATTTTAACGACGCTTTAAATAAGGCTGAAAGGCTTATTGCCGACGGCGGTTACGGACATACTTCGTCGCTTTACGTAAATGTGACGACCTCAAAGGAAAAGATTGAGGAGTTCTCCGAAAGAATGAAGACTTGCCGTATTCTCGTAAACACTCCTTCGTCACACGGCGGTATAGGCGATTTGTATAACTTCAAGCTTGCTCCTTCGCTTACGTTGGGTTGCGGTTCCTGGGGCGGAAATTCCGTTTCGGAGAACGTTGGTGTTAAGCATCTTATCAATATCAAGACGGTTGCAGAGAGGAGGGAGAATATGTTGTGGTTCAGAGCGCCCCAAAAGGTTTATTTAAAGAAAGGCTGTCTACCTGTTGCATTAGATGAGTTAAAAACGGTAATGGGCAAGAAAAAAGCATTTATCGTTACAGATAGTTTCCTTTATCATAACGGTTTCACAAAGTGTATTACAGATAAGTTAGACGAAATGGGGATTTCGCATACCACTTTCTTTGACGTCGCTCCCGACCCTACGCTTGCATGCGCAATTGAAGGAACCAAACAGATGAAGGCTTTCCAGCCCGATACGATAATAGCACTCGGCGGCGGAAGCGCAATGGATGCAGCTAAAATTATGTGGGTTATGTACGAACATCCCGAAGTTGACTTTATGGATATGGCAATGCGCTTTATTGATATAAGGAAGAGGGTATACACTTTCCCCAAGATGGGCGAAAAAGCATACTTCATAGCAATTCCCACATCGGCAGGTACAGGCTCGGAGGTTACGCCGTTTGCTGTTATTACAGACGAAAAAACGGGGGTTAAATATCCCCTTGCCGACTACGAACTTATGCCCAATATGGCAATTATCGATACCGATTTGCATATGTCCGCGCCCAAGGGGCTTACGGCTGCTTCGGGTATAGACGCGGTAACTCACGCACTTGAAGCCTATGCGTCTATGCTGGCAACCGACTATACCGACGGGCTTGCATTGCAGGCTTTGAAGGTTATCTTTAAGTATCTGCCTTCGGCGTATGAAAACGGACAGACTGACGTTGTGGCGAGAGAGAAAATGGCTAATGCTGCGACTATGGCAGGTATGGCTTTTGCAAATGCATTCCTCGGTGTGTGCCATAGTATGGCGCATAAATTGGGTGCATTCCACCATTTGCCCCACGGTGTAGCGAACGCGCTTTTAATTAATGAAGTAATAAAATTCAATTCTTCCGAAGCACCCGCTAAAATGGGTACATTCAGTCAGTACGATCATCCAAAGACCAAGCGCAGATATGCAGAGGTTGCTGAAAATTTAGGTCTTGACGGCAAAAACGACGACGAGAAGATTAAGAATCTTATCAATGCAATTGAAGAATTAAAGGCAAAGGTAGGCATTAAAAAGACCATTAAAGAATACGGCATAGACGAAAAAGATTTCCTTGACCGTCTTGACGATATGGTGGAGCAGGCGTTCGACGACCAGTGTACGGGAGCTAACCCCAGATATCCTTTAATGAGTGAAATCAAGCAGATGTATCTTAACGCATATTACGGTAAATAATAAGGAGGAAAAATATGAAACCCGAAAATTTAATATTTTCAAGACCTGACAAAAAAATCTATAAAAGCGGCGACAAACTGATTAAGCTTTTTGAAGCAAGCTATTCAAAAGCCGATATTTTGAACGAGGCGTTAAATCACGCAAGGGTAGAGGAAACAGACCTTAACGTACCCCAAATCAGATCTATTGAGGTAGTGGACGGGAAGTGGGCAATTATTCTTGATTTTATCGAGGGCGAAACGCTGCAATCTCTTATGGAAAAGCATCCCGAAAAGCAGGACGAGTATTTAGATCTTTTCGTTGACTTACAGCGTACCGTACTTTCAAAAAAGGTACCTATGCTGAACATACTTAAAGACAAAATGAACGGAAAAATTTCGGCGGCGGATCTTGACGCAACTACGCGCTATGAACTTCATACCCGCCTCGATTCAATGCCCAAGCATAAAAATCTCTGCCACGGCGACTTCAATCCTACAAATATAATCATTACAAAAGACGGAACGCCTTTCATAATAGACTGGTCGCACGCGACGCAAGGTAACTCGTCCGCGGACGTTGCAAGAAGCTATCTCTTGTTCTATCTTGCAGGACAGGAAGAGCTTGCGAATAAGTATCTCAAACTTTACTGCAAAAAGAGTGACACCGCAATTCAATACGTTCAAAGATGGATACCTATCGTTGCCGCATCAAGGCTTACGAAAGCACCCGAAAGTGAAATTGAATTTCTTCGTAGCTGGATAGACGTCGTTGATTACGAATAAAGCAAATTAGGACAACATCAATACAAAAAGCTCTTGGTAAAATTATCCAGGAGCTTTTTTGTTGCTAAAATCTTTGTTATGCTCTATAATTTTTTTTGGACAGGACGAAGCGTTTGGGCGAATGGGCAACGCCGTAAGACAATAATTTCTCTTGGTAAGCGGTTACTGTGGATAATAGAAATAGAAAAGTATTTTATTTATGTTAAAAAACGGAATAATTTAATGCAAAGTAACAACATTCTACTGAAAAAACCAAAATGTAACAAATAATTAAAATTTTTATATTTTACATTGATTTTATCTAAAAAACTTGATAAAATGTATATTGCTTGTTAAACGCGGATTTAGCTTTGCCGACAGGGTAATTTACAGTCGGTTTTAAGTTAAACCTTTGGAGAAACCGAATATGGAAAGTAAATCGAATAGTAAAGAAATGAAAAACGAAAACACAAAAAAAGGCGGTAGGAAGAGTGCTTTAAAAGCAGTGGCAATTTGCGTTCTTTCTATACTGTGCGCAGTTTTATTGTTGCTTACGGTTAATTCATTTCTTAGTATTTTTGTGAAACATTATTATCCGACTTTTGGCGGGTACAGGCTGTTTTCTGTTACAACGGATGTTATGGAAGGAAGCGGGGGAGATTGTATTGCCAAAGGTAACCTTATTGTTGGCAGGGTTCCTGAAAATGCCGATGATATAGATGTAGGGACCGTTATCACTTTTGAAGTTGTACAGGAAAACTCTGTTGTTCTTAAAACGAACCGAGTAATCGAAGTCCAATTTGACGAGGTTTCTCAAACTTATTCTTACACTGCACGTGGCGATAATGAAACTGTAAATGATAATATTCATCTTGTTTATGACGATATCGTGGGAATATTTACAGGTAAACAATGTAAAATACTTGGATACGTTCTAGAATATTTACAGTCGTTAATAGGTGCAATTTTACTTTTAGTTGTTTTCTTATTAATTTTAACATTAATTGTTTTCATTGCAGTTAAAAATAAAAAGCGCAGTAATTTAAATGAAGTTAACAACAAAAAAAATGTTTCTGTAACATCCGAGGTTTCTGTATCCGAATCTGATTTTGAAGACGAAGAAATAATTACGGTACAGAAAGTTCTCGGGGGAACCGAAATTGAAGGCGACGATAATTTTACCGAGTCGAGCGCACTCGATGAGGATGCTATTTCTTTGGTAGACGATATTGTCGTTAATTCGGAAGAGCCTGTTTTAAATAATGAACGTGCAGTTACAATCGAGGAAATTTTAAACGAAGCGGAAGAAGTTCCCGAGGATGAAGCACCCGATGTCGAAATTTTGCCCGATGAAGAGGAACCGCAGGAAGAAGTTCGTAGCGTCAACAACGTTACGGGTATGGCGATAATAGTAAGATATAAAAAATCGTTTACCGCCAAATTAATACAGTCGGACGATAAAACCAAAGTTTATTATTCAATACTTAAAAACGAATTGCTTTCATACAGCAAAGTAAAAAACAGAATTTCCTGGAACCATGAAAATTTCAACAACGGAAGAACCAACATTGCAAGGTTTTCAGTTCGCGGCAAAACGCTTTGCTTATATTTCGCGCTTGACCCCAACGATTATTTAGATACTAAGTACAGGGTAGAGTATGCGCAAAGCAAAAAGTATGAAAACATAGCATGTCTTTACAGGGTAAAGAACGCAAGAAGGGTAAAATATGCGTTAGAGTTAATTGCGGCTCTTGCAGAAAAATTCGGGCTTGAAAAAGGAGAGCAGCAATCAATCAATTACTATGTGCCTTACGAGCCTACAAAACCGCTTGTAGAAAGAGGACTTATAAAGGAATTGGTTTCAGAAGAGGACTATGCGGAATTTATGCGCCAATACAGCCGTAAAGAGGTTGACAGAAACCGCAGGTCTTTCGTATCCGCTAAAGAAGTCAATGCGGTTATAACCGACGAGGTTGCAATAGCTCTTGTTGAAGATAAGCGTGAAAACAAGGTCAAAGCGTCCGGCAAAAAGGACATTATAAACGTTGACGTATTGTCGGAAAATTTCGATACTAATGAAACGGTTAACCTTGAAAGCTTAAAACGTAAGGGTCTTATCGGTAAAAACGTTGTAAGCGTTAAGGTATTGGCGCGCGGTGTACTCACTAAATCTTTAACAGTCGAAGCGCAGGATTTCTCAATCGAGGCAGTTAAAATGATAGTGCTTACAGGCGGAAAAGCAACAAAAGTTTAATGAAATAAACAAAAAAGACTTGCATAATTATGCAAGTCTTTTTTGTTGCTTTTGTTATAAAGAATTGTTATAATGAAAATGCAGAAAGAAATTTAACATTTCAATGCGATTTTTTAAATATAATTTGTAAAAATAATTAATTTTTATATTTTATGTAAACCGATATAAATAACGTTTATTTTATGATTTTAAGCAATGGGAGGAATTAATGTATAAAATTATAAAAAAAAGAATCCTTAATCCTACTGTGACAATGATGGATGTATACGCGCCTCTTGTTGCAAAAAAAGCTCAGGCGGGGCAATTTATTATTTTGCGCGTAGACGAAGACGGGGAGAGGATTCCGCTTACTATTGCGGGGTGTAATTTAGAAAAAGGTACCGTCAAAATTATTTTCCAAATTGTTGGCGGCACCACTATGCGTCTTAATGCAAAGAACGAGGGCGAATATATTCAGGACTTCGTCGGTCCTTTGGGTTGTGCAACAAAAACCGAAGGGATAAAAAAAGTTTGTATTGTCGGCGGGGGCGTCGGTTGCGCAATCGCGCTTCCCGTCGCGCAAAAATTTCACAAGCTTGGCGCGGAAGTGCATTCTATAATAGGTTTCAGGAATAAGGACTTACTCATTCTTGAAGAGGAATTTAAGGCTTGTTCGGATAAGCTGACTATAATGACGGATGACGGCAGCTATGGCAGGCAGGGTGTTGTGACGGTTCCTTTAAAGGAAGCAATTGAAAACGGAGAGAATTACGATGAAGTCATAACTATCGGTCCACTTATAATGATGAAATTTGTTGTAGCCACAACTAAGCCTTATGGGGTGCCGACAACCGTTTCAATGAACCCCATTATGATTGACGGAACGGGAATGTGTGGCGGATGCCGCCTTACAGTTGGCGGTAAAACAAAGTTTGCGTGCGTTGACGGACCTGATTTTAACGGTTTTGAAGTGGATTTTGACGAGGCAATAGCTCGTTCAAATATGTATTGCGACTTTGAAAAGAATGAAAGAGAGCATTGTAACCTTTACAAAAAGGAGATAAAATAGTGGCTATTCAACCTAAAAAGAATGAAATGCCGGTACAGGACGCGCAAATCCGCGCACGCAATTTTAAAGAGGTTGCTTTGGGATATTCTGCCGAAACGGCAGTTGTTGAAGCGCAAAGATGCCTTAACTGTAAAAATCGTCCTTGCGTTGAAGGTTGTCCCGTAAATATTTCAATTCCCGAATTTATCGCAAAGATTAAGCAAAATGATTTTGAAGGCGCGTATTCGGTTATTTCCCAAAGTTCTTCGTTGCCTGCGGTTTGCGGACGTGTCTGCCCGCAGGAAACCCAGTGTGAAAGCAAATGTACGCTTGGTATTAAGTTTGAACCCGTAGGAATCGGCAGGCTTGAAAGGTTTGTTGCCGACTATCACAATTCAAATAATAACGGAAAACCGCAAATTCCAAAACAAAACGGTTTTAAAGTTGCTGTAATCGGGTCTGGACCTTCGGGGCTTACGTGTGCGGGCGACCTTGCAAAGAAAGGTTACAAAGTAACTGTTTTTGAAGCGTTGCATATTGCAGGCGGTGTTCTTGTTTACGGAATACCAGAATTCAGATTGCCTAAGGATATTGTCAAAAAAGAGGTTGACACTCTTAAAAAGTACGGTGTGGATATACAGACAAACGTAGTTATCGGTAAAACTATTACCGTTGATGAGCTTTTTGAAGACGGGTTTGATGCGGTCTTTATCGGATCTGGTGCGGGGTTACCCCGTTTTATGGGTATTCCCGGCGAAAGTTTGAAAGGCGTTTATTCCGCGAATGAGTTTTTAACCCGCGCAAATCTTATGAAGGCGTATTCGGAGAATACGCATACGCCTGTTATGCACGCTAAAAATGTGGCGGTCGTCGGTGGCGGAAATGTCGCAATGGACGCTGCACGTACAGCTTTGCGACTTGGTGCCGATAAAGTTTACATAGTATACCGACGTTCGATGGACGAACTTCCCGCAAGGAAAGAGGAAGTTGAGCATGCCGAAGAAGAGGGTATCAAATTTGAAATACTCCGCAATCCTGTTGAAATTATCGGGTACAATAACCCTGACAACAAACGCGACGCTAAAAACGGTTTTGTTACGGGAATAAAAGTAAGAAAATGCGAACTCGGAGATCCTGACGAAAAGGGCAGACGCCGTCCTGTTGAAATATCGGGAAGTGAGTATGTAATTGATGTTGACTGTGTCATAATGGCGATTGGTACAAGTCCCAATCCGCTCATTAAAAATACTACTTTGGGGCTTGAAGTTAACAAACGCGGCGGGATTATAGTCGAAGAAAATACAGGTAAAACCACGTTAGAAGGCGTCTATGCCGGAGGCGACGCCGTAACGGGTGCTGCAACCGTTATTCTTGCAATGGGTGCAGGCAAAACTGCTGCAACCGCTATTGACGAATATCTTACAAAAAAAGGAAAATAATATCTTTATGTGTATTTCGGTTAATTTGGATAAGGCGTGCGATTACGCAAATAAAGTAAATGTTTATGACGACGGAAAAATATCAGTTTACACTATTGGAGATAAGCCTTTTGAAGAGGTAATCAACGGGTGGAAGTGTATGATAAGCGGTGCGCACGATATGCCTGCTTTCGGCGTCAGCTTGAATAAGGAAACTGTAAAAGCGTTAAATAGCGGACTTTGGGTTGAATTTATATACGATAAGCAGTACGAGAGCAACGGAATGCCCTTTGAAAAACTTCTTGTCAACGTCCAAAAAGGCTTTTACGGCTTCAATATTATAAGGTATAACAGTGACTCAGGATATGACGGAAGATGTTTCTATTATGACCTTGTAGGACAAAATATGGATAGTTTTTATGATATTTTATCTAATTTATAATATTTAAATGGTACTATGTCAGACATAAAAACATAAAAGCGGGTCGTTTGACCCGCTTTTTACTAATTATAATAGTTTATTTATTACCGTCTTTATTTTCTTCTAATGATTTTTTATAAGCTGCAATAGCCTTACTTAACTGGTCGGGACAGGAAGTGTTGTTCCTACATTTAATTCCCGAAAGCAACGTTTGTATTTCATCAAGATTTCTGCCTTCAACAAGCTTTCCGACTCCTTGAAGATTGCCGCTGCAACCGCCTATAAATTTAACGTGATGCAATTTATTTTCTTCGTCAACCTCAAAAATAATTTGTCTTGAACAAGTTCCTGAAGTGTAGTAAACAAACATAATTTTCCTCCT
This sequence comes from uncultured Christensenellaceae bacterium, assembly GCA_910587365.1. Lineage (GTDB taxonomy): Bacteria > Bacillota > Clostridia > Christensenellales > Borkfalkiaceae > Coproplasma. Next base: position 151,906 of record CAJUKJ010000001.1, read on the forward strand.
AATCGCAAAGATTTTCGTAAATTACCGCATAAAGATCGGCGGCTTTTTCTTCCCATTTTTTATAAATTGCCTTTGCTGTCTTCTTATCAGGGACTACAAATTTTAAGTCCAATAAAGGCTGAACGGGAGCAAGTATTTTAAGCGCAACCGTAAACGTGCCGTCAACATTTTGGTAATAGTCCGAGCGGCATTCCTGACGGTTACGGTATCTCGCGCTGTTTTTCTTGACAAATTGTGAAATTTCTTCTCTGACGCTTTTCGGTATGTTAATGTAGAAATTTGCAAGCGATTCTCTTCCGTCTGGAGTTATGGTATAAAGCGTATCTTCATCCTCGTTGACTATGCAGATAAAATTATCGTCAATCAGTTTATGGATAATATTAACGCAGTCCATATAACCCATCCAGGTGTTAGAGGAGGAACACATGTCCACAATTGTTCTTTCCGATAAAGCACTTTCCATTTTGTCAAAGACGAAAAGTATTATTAATTTGTTAATAGAAGTTTCGCCCGTGTTCAACATAATGTTCTAAAAAATGTAAAAGTTTTAATTATTATACATAATATTTCGGTTAAAATCAAGATATTTGTCCGAAAAATATTTTAATTTTAAAATAATATGTGATATAATAGTATTGAAATCTATACATAGGTGAAATATGGTTAGCACAAAAGAGCAAGTTTCGACGTTTCTTTATAAATGTGAAGAACTGAAAAAATGCAAATTCATTATGGCTACTACCAAGATTAAAGACCTTTTGAAGTGTATTGTTAACAGTCCTCAACTGTACAGGCTGTTTGATACGGTAACGAAAGATTTTAATTATCTTGACCAGAAGTCAAAATGCCTTGTAACTGCAAACGACAGGTTTCTTAACAGAAGCTTTGTGTTGCTTCCGCAGACGATAGGTCAAAGACTTGCATTTATTTTTTGTCTATTGGTTGAATTTGACCGTGACTCGTTAAATTTTAACGAATTTTTGCAACGGTATTTTCCCGAAGATGGAAGTTATTTTGCAAGTTATCAGGCTTTTTGCCGCGTTGTTATTTCAAGCCTTGAAGAAATGATAAAGCAGGTTTTCAGGGAAAAAATCGAAGAAGAGAGCGAAAATGAGCCGTTAAAACTTCCTTCGGTAAATACTCAGCGGGCAAAGCTGATTTCGGCTTTAAGCATTGCTATCGAGGCGGAAAAACAATTTATTTTACAGAGTGAAATTTCCAAAGACGATAAGGAAGGCGGTTATAAAATCCTTAACGCGCTTTTAATTGCAGTAAAAGCAGGGGACGAAGAGCTTATTGACTCGCTTATCTGCGGTTATAATTATTTCGCATTATATAATAGATGTGTTAGTGAAGGTATAGCACCGTTAATTGAAACGCTTGCCGAATTTGAAGAAACTTTATGAATTTAGAAGAAAAGCAATTAAAATCCAAAACACTGTATCAAGGAAAAATTCTCACTTTGAAGGTAGACGAAGTCGGGTTGCCCGACGGCTCAACTTCCGTGCGCGAATATATTAAACACAGCGGCGGTGCAGCAGTTCTTTTGATTAAGAATAAAAAAGTTTTGCTTGTAAAACAGTTCAGATATGCATATGGTAAGGAAATTTACGAAATTCCCGCAGGTAAACTCAACAGCGGGGAGGAGCCTATGGTTGCTGCCGCAAGAGAGCTTGAGGAAGAAACGGGTTATAAGGCTAAACTTGTCCATGCTTTTGACTTGTATCCTTCGCCGGGCTATACTGATGAAATTATTCATATTTATTTTGCTGAAAAATTTGTGTTTACAGGTCAGAATTTAGACGAAGGCGAATTTTTAAACTGTGAATTTATTTTGCTTGAAAAAGTCATTAAAATGATTGAAAGCGGGGAAATCTGCGATGCGAAAACCGTTTCGGCAATTTATAGATATCTATATCTTAATAATTTGTAGTTTCAAATTAAAAAAAGTTAAAGGGGCTGCCATTCGGCAACCCCTTTATTAAGGTTTAGTTACAACCGCATCCGCAACTGTTGCAGTTTCCGCCTAACAAGCTTTGAAGCGTGCCGTTTTTCCACATGCTGTATACCAAAGCTATAAGTAAAGGAATGCAGCTTCCCGTAAGAACGCCCTCAAGCCCGTTGCAGTTGCTTGCGCTTGCCGCAAGGAGCAAGAGAATTAAAATCCAGAGACAGCTGTTGTTGCCGCAGCCGCACGACGAAAAAATGTTCATATTATTTCCTCCTGTGAAATTGCTGCATGGCGGTATGTAAATTTGGTTTTGCCAATGCAGTTTCCGTATAATACGTATAGTAAATAATATTAAAAAATCCGTAAAAATGTTACTATGTGTTTATTTGCTTGCATAAATTTATCGGCAATGTTATAATTATACTAATATTGAGATACTTTCGGCAGATATTATCAATCTGACCGCAAAAGGCAGATATAATTAATCTGACCGCCATAAGTATAAATTATTTTTTATTTGCGGATACCCTAAAATAAGGGATTCGACGGAGGTTTTATGGAAAAGAAAAAAAGTAATTTCTTTTCTGCAAGGAATATTTCAATTCTTGCAGTTTTACTTGCACTTGTAATTATCTTACAGGTTTTCGGGTTGGCGATTCCGATGGGCGGAACGACTTCAATGTCTTTCGTACTGGTGCCTATTGTTTTAGGCGGAATTTTATTGGGTCCTATTGCCGGTACGTTTTTGGGATTTGTTTTCGGAGTTATTACCATTTTCGACCCAATGTCGATGACGCTTTTAAACTATGCGCCGGCAGCAACCGTGCTTACCGTTCTTTTAAAAGGAACTTGTGCGGGGCTTGGTTCTTCGGTACTGTACTTTTTCATTTCTAAAAAAAATAAATACGTTGCAGTATTTATTTCCGCGTTATCTGCGCCTATAATCAATACGGGCATATTTATAATTGGCTGTTTCTGTATGAAAGACGCTATTTTGACGTATCTCGGCGAATTTCCTTTTAAGGAATTTATGCTTTCTGTAATTTTGGTTAACTTTGCCATTGAATTGGCAGTCAACGTAGTTTTGGCTCCTGCAATTTCGACGGTAACCAACATTGTTGAAAAGCAAATTTTAAAAAGATATCCTTCAAAAAATAATCAATTAAAAGAAGAAGAAATATAATAATGATACTTTGTATGGACGTGGGCAACACGAATATTAAATACGCAATATTCGACGGTAATAAATTAGTGCTTAGTTTCCGTGTTGCTACCGAGCATAAAAAAACTTCCGACGAGTATGGCGGACAACTTATAAGCATACTCGGAAACAATAAAATTTCGGCAAATGCAATACAAGGGGGAATAATTTCATCGGTTGTACCCCAGCTTGATTATACTCTTGAAAGAATGTGTCACACTTACCTGAAAATCAACCCTTTATTACTTGCCCCGGGAATTAAGACGGGTCTGAATTTAAAGGTTGATAATGCAAAAGAGGTTGGTGCCGACAGGGTCGTAAATAACGTTGCGGCAGTAAAAAAATACGGAGTTCCGTTGATTATTGTTGATTTCGGAACAGCGACTACTTTTAATGTTATTGACGCTAAGTCCGAATTTATCGGTGGTGTAATTGCTCCGGGAATTAAAGGGTCGTTAGACAGTCTTGTAAACGGCACCGCAAAGCTTCCGAGGGTTGAAATCGAGCGTCCGTCAAACGTAATCGGTAAAAATACCGTAACTAATATGCAGTCAGGTATAGTTTTCGGCTTTGCGGGGCTTGTAGAATATATTGTTAAAAAAATCAAACGTGAACTTAAATGCGATAACGTAACTACGGTTGCTACGGGCGGATTTTCCGAAGTAATTGCAAAGGAAGTTACCTGTATTGACCACGTGGACAAACTTCTGACCCTTGAAGGGCTTAAATACTTATATGATTTAAACAGCACGGAGGCATAATATATGAAAAAGGTCGGAATTGCAATTCTCGGATTAGGCGTGGTTGGCGGAGGCACATATAAAATTCTTTCCGAACATAGAGAGTTTTATAAAAAAATCCACGGCGTTGACATTGTGGTAGAAAGCGTTCTTGAACTTCGTAAAGAGCGCGCGCTTTCGCTTGGAATAGAAGAGCATAAAATAGCTTCTAATATAGCTGAGGTCTGTTCAAATCCCGACGTGGATATTGTCGTTGAAGTTATGGGCGGAGTAGAACCCGCAAAAACTTTCGTGCTTTCTGCGTTGAATGCGGGTAAATCGGTTGTGACCTCTAATAAAGAGCTTTTTTGTAAGTACAGTCACGAACTTGAAAATGCGGCAAAAAAGAATAATTGCGGGCTTTTTTACGAGGCAAGCTGCGTTGGCGGCGTGCCTGTTATAAGAACGCTTTTAGATAACCTGCAAGGCAATAAAATTTTGTCTATGATGGGTATTATTAACGGAACGACTAATTATATTCTGACTAAGATGTCCAATGACGGTGCTTCATATGAGGAAGTTTTAAAAGAAGCCCAAAAGCTCGGCTATGCCGAGGCCGACTCTACTGCCGACGTGGAAGGGTATGACGCCGCATATAAGCTTTCAATTCTTTCAAGCCTATCGTTTCATACAAAAATTCCTTATACCAAAATTTACAGGGAAGGCATAACCGGCGTGAATGCGCTCGATATCGAGTACGGTAAGCGGATGGGATACGTTCTTAAATTACTTGCAATAGGTAAAAATTCCGATAGCGGAATAGAAGTGAGGGTACACCCGACTTTTATAAAATGCGGTCATCCGCTCGCAGGGGTAAACGACAGCTTTAACGCTGTTTATATTACCGGCGACAGTGTTGAAGACGTTATGCTTTACGGCAGAGGCGCAGGCGCGCTTCCGACCGGCAGCGCAATTGTCGGCGATGTCATTTACTGTGCAACACATGACAATTTTAATTATTCTACTTTCAAAAATACTGCAAGTGCTGCTCCTTCGACAAAGTTCGTAACTAATTTTGAAAGTGCCTATTATATTCGTTTAAGTGCTAAAGACAAAGCGGGTGTTCTTTCAAAAGTGTCTGCCGTTTTGAGTAAACACGGAATCAGCGTTGCGCAGGTTGTTCAGGAAGACGATAAAAAGAGTAACGGTGTAGTTCCCATAATTTTGATAACTCACTTAACTCACGAAAAAGACGTAAACAAAGCAGTTGATGAAATCAATTCGGGCGAACTTGCAAATGTAGATTCCGTAATAAGGGTTGTATCTTAATTCTGACGGCAGAGGTTAACTCTGCCGTAATTAATTATGAAAAATATTATTGTTGTAAATGCATATATAAAAAATGCTTCGCAGATAATGCAAGCCGAACGCATCTCCGAAGAAATGCGCAAGCTTGGCAATCAATGCGAAATTGTCAAAAACATTAACCTTGCTGAAATAAAAGACGGTAAAACGGTAGCTGACAAAGTTGACTGCTGCGTTTTTCTTGATAAGGATAAGGCAGCGGCAAGACTTTTTGAAAAATGCGGAATTAAGCTATTCAACAGTGCAAATGCTATTGAGATGTGCGACAATAAAATGCTTACGCACATTGCACTTGCAAACTGCGGGATTAATATGCCTGACACGGTGTATTCTCCGTTGTGTTATTATAAAGATGCTGAAATTTCCGACGAGTTTTTAAATGGAGTTGTGCAAAAACTCGGATTTCCTTTGGTTGCAAAAAAATGCTTCGGTTCGCTTGGTTCAGGAGTTTATTTAATTCACGATAAAATAGAGTTGCGAACATTTGAAGAAAATAATAAACTTTGCGAACATTTCTTTCAGAAGCTCATAGGCAGGGGCGGAGAGGATATCCGTGTAATTGTTATCGGCGGAAAATTTGTGTGTGCTATGAAACGGATAAACGATTTTGACTTCCGTTCAAACGTCGGGCTTGGCGGACGGGGCGAGAAGTACGAGGCTGACGAAAACCTTATAAACCTCTGTGAAAAGGTTTCCGAAATTTTAAATCTCGATTATTGCGGTATTGACGTTCTGACTGACGAAGCAGGTAATAGATATATTTGTGAAGTTAATTCAAACGCTTTTTTTGCAGAAGCGGAGCGTGTCTGCGGGGTTAATATTGCAAAGAAATACGCCGAGTTCATTACAAAGGGTACTTAAAAATAGGTAAACCTCAAAATTTTGTAATAAGAGATAACAGAACGATAATTTTATGTATAGTATTCAAAGATAAAAACAGAAACACTGCATTTATATATTTGACGAAAAAGGGGTCCACCGATATTTAATCAGGGACCCATTTTTTATGATGTGCCAAATAAGGGCGTAAGTCATCGCTTTTAGATTTTCTTGAAAATACATTAGTTTTCTTCGTGTACCCATTCGCCGAATATAACGGAAACTTCGTTGTCAAAGTCTTCAAGCTGAACCGAAGAAACACCCTTAATATCAGAATTATTGTTAGTTAAGTATGCAGCAAAGTTCAAAGAGTATCTGTTACCCGTATCCGTATAAACTAAATTTACAAGAACGCTAACCCAAATACCAACTTCATTGCCGTCGTCATCTTTTTCTGAACTGTAACCAGCGCGGCAATAGAATTCTTTACCTTCCTCGCCGTACGTTCTGTAAATTCCGTCTTCACGTTCGGTAAATAAGGGTTGCCTTTGAATAGATTGAAAGCATCTTGAATTTTTTGGTCTATATTTTCATTATTTGCCGCGCGTTGGCAGAGTAAGGTTTTAAGCGTATTCGAGTCCTTGCTTGCAAGTGCTTTTATTATTTGCGCTGAAAGAACGCCGCATTCCCTGTCGTAAGGCGATGACCAGTCGCAACTGACGTATATTCTTTTATTTTCTTCTTTGTCGGTTTCGGTTATGCCGTATTGCGTAACACCCTTAATGCGTTCGTCTGTAATATACTTGTCCTTAAACCAAAATCGGTATTTTCTACCCGTATCGGTTGTTATATAAATATCATTATGATAGTCGTATGCGGTTATCGTACCGTAGTTAGTGGAATAACCTTCGCCTAAAATGTCTTTCGAAATTTTGTTAGACTGAATTTTGCCTCCCCTCAAATCCTCTATACTCAGGTAAAAATAAACAGCGGACTATAAAATTAGTCTGCTGTTTATGGCGCAGAGAAGAGGATTTGCGCCTTGGGCGGCGCGCACGGTTGACAGCAAAAGTCAATTGCTGTCAAGTCTGCGGTGGAGTCCGCAGACCTGCGACAAAACAAGTTTTGTCTTGCCTCCCCTCAAATCCTCTATACTCAGGCAAAAATAAACAGCGGACTATAAAATTAGTCCGCTATTTATGGCGCAGAGAAGAGGATTTGAACCTCCGGTACCTTTTGGGTACACACGATTTCCAATCGTGCGCCTTAAACCGCTCAGCCATCTCTGCATCAAGCAAGTAATATAATATAAAATTTACAAAAAAAAATCAAGCGATTTTATTGACAGTTTTATATTTATATGATAAAATATCAATTGTTATTAATAACTATCGTTATTGTTGGGGGGGGGGAAATGCCTGCAAAGAAACAAATTACAAGAGAGACGTTGCTTAAAGCCGCCGTAGATATAATCAGAAAGGGGGGGGTAGACGCACTGAATATGCGCTCGCTTGCAAATGAGTGCCACTGTTCAACCCAGCCTATTTATTTGTCTTTTAGCGGAACCGAAGAGTTAAAAACCGAAGTTATTAAAAAAATAAATTCTATATTTAAAAAATTTATTGACGATGAAATATCGTCAAATAGTTATCCTAAATATAAAGCGGTAGGTATGGGGTATATACGATTCGCAAAGGAAGAAAAAGAGCTTTTCAGATATCTTATGATGCGCAACCGAACGAGGGAAAACGACTGGGAAGCTGAGAGCTTTAATAAGTCGACCTATATTTTAATGCAAAATTACGGCTTGTATAAGGACAATGCGCAAAAGCTTCATGCCGAAATGTGGATATTCGTTCACGGCATTGCAACGATGTTGGCAACGGGGTACTTGGATTGGGATTGGCAAACAGTAAGCTTGATGGTAACAGACGTTTTTAACGGCTTAACCTTAAATAAATTAAACGGAGCAAAAAATGATATTACAGATTGACAACCTTAAAAAAGCATTCAAAGACGTTAAAGCGGTAGACGATATTTCATTCAAAGTAAAGGCGGGAGAGCTTTTTTCGTTTCTCGGTATGAACGGCGCAGGAAAGTCTACAACCATTAATATAATATGCGGTGTATTGAAGAAGGATAGCGGCAAAGTAAAGGTTTGCGGATATGATATGGATGCAACCGCAGACAAAATTAAAGGGAATATAGGCATTGTATTTCAAAATTCGGTTCTTGATAAAAAATTGTCTGTTTACGAAAATCTTATATACCGTGCAAATCTTTACGGGATTTTCGGTAACGAATTTAAGTCACGGCTTGAAGAAATGCTTGAACTATTGGATTTTAAAGATTATTTAAAGCGTCCTGTCGGTAAACTTTCGGGCGGACAAAAGCGGAGAATTGACATTGCAAGGGCATTATTTCATAAACCGCAGTTGCTCATCTTAGACGAGCCGACTACGGGGCTTGACCCCAAAACGAGAATTACGGTCTGGAACGTAGTCGACAAACTAAGAAAGGAAAGCGGGCTTACAGTTTTTCTTACAACGCACTATATGGAAGAGGCCGCCGACTCCGATTACGTTGTAATTATCGATTCCGGTAAAATCGCGGCGGAAGGGACGCCGCACGAGCTGAAAAATATTTATGCAAGCGATTTTATTAAATTTTATAACCAACGCGAGCAGGCTGAAAAATACTTTGCTACTCTTGGTTATAAGGTTAAATGCGAACGGGATTTTACCGAGATTGAATTGAAAAGTACTTCTGAAGTTTCTGCATTTTTCAAACAAAAACCCGACCTCTTCGACGACTTCGAGGTTTTAAAGGGCAATATGGACAACGTGTTTTTAAAAGTTACGGGCAAGAATTTGCAAGGAGTTTAAGTATGGTTGAGTGTAAAAAATTCATTTCGCTTGTATCGCGAAATACAAAATGTTATTTTAAAGATAAATTTACCTTTTTTATGTCGTTGCTGACGCCGCTTATTTTGCTTGTTCTGTTCGCAACTTTTTTGCGCAACGTTTACGTTGACAGTTTCAGAGCGGCACTTACGTCAAATAATTTTCAGTTTGAAAATCAGAATAGACTTATAGAGGGTATGGCGGGTGCATGGCTTTTATCGTCTATAGTCGGGGTTAGCTCGGTTACGGTTGCGTTTATGTCGAATTTGATTATGATTGAAGATAAAATCAACTCTACGTTAAACGATTATCTTGTATCTCCCGTAAAGCCGACAACTTTGTCAATTGCGTACTTTGTATCGAATTTTTTCGTAACGTTTGCCGTAATAATGTGCGTAATGCTTATCGGTCATATTTATCTTGCCGCGGTGGGTTGGTATATTTCCGTTGGCGACGCTTTTATGATAATAGTAGACTGTATCTGCTGTATTTTATTCGGAACTTTATTTGCGGGCGTCGTAGAAAGCTTTGTTTCCACTCAAGGCGGACTTTCAGCCGTTGTCTCCTTAGTTTCATCGATGTACGGTTTTCTTTGCGGGGCTTTTATGCCTATTTCGACTTTTTCTGCGGGTTTGAGAAACGTTCTCGGACTGCTACCGGGGACTTACAGTATAGGCATATTAAGAAATCACTATTTAGGCGGATACGTTTCCGCGCTTGCCGATGAAGGCGTTTCCGTCGAGGTATTGGAAGGAATAAAGGACAGTTTTGATGCTAACTTATATTTATTCGGTCATCAGATTCCGCTTGGTGCTATGTACGGAATACTCGTCGGTGCTTGCGGGTTGTTACTTATTGGTTACGTGACGATAGTTATATTAAAAAACAAGAAGAAATAAGGTGGTTAAAACTATGAAAAAGTATGAATTTGTACCTATAAAGGTTAAGAACAATGTCATTACCTCAGCAACTATGACCGAACACAGAAAGATTATTGAAGAATACGCCGCAAAAGGTATGCTTACATAGGATACGTTCCTACGCTTCAGGGCGCAAGCGGGAAAACCATTGAAATGGATTTGATTTTTGAAACCGAAGTATAATTTTTATTGCGGTTAGGGTAAAATAATGCTATAATTAATTAAAATTTATTTAAAGGAATAGTATTATGGAACAAGCAAGATTAAAAAAATATGCCGAACTTATCGCAAAGTGCGGCTTGAACGTCCAAAAAGGACAGGAAGTAAATATATCGTGCGGTATAGACCAGCCTGAGTTTGTTGCATACGTCGTAGAAGAGTGCTACAAGTGCGGTGCTTCAAAGGTAAGGGTAGACTGGTCTTATATGCCTGTAACAAAAATTAATTATAATTATAGAACCTTGGAAAGCCTTTCGGAAGTAACGGAGGAAGAAATTGCACGTTTTAAACATAGGGTAGATAAGCTTCCTTGCAGACTTTGGCTTGATTCGGATGACCCTGACGGACTTGACGGTACGGACAGTGAAAAAATTTCGAAAGCCAATATTGCAAGATTTCCCATTATCAAACCTTACCGCGATGCGGTCGAAAATAAAGAGCAATGGTGCATTGCAGCAGTTCCGGGTAAAGAATGGGCGAAAAAGATTTATCCTCAGCTTGCGACTAATGACGCAGTTGAAAAGCTTTGGGAAGATATTCTTTACTGCTCGCGCGTAGATGGCGATCCCATAGCCGCTTGGAAAAAACACAATGAAAATCTTGCAAAACGCTGTAAATTTTTAAATGATTACAAATTTGACAGGCTTGAATATAAAAGCGCGAACGGTACTGACTTTACCGTAGGTTTAAACCCTGTCGGCAAGTTTAACGGTGGAGGGGAGAGGACTATCGGACAACGGGTATATTTCAATCCGAATATTCCCAGTGAGGAAGTATTTACGACTCCCGTCCGCGGAATTGCCGATGGCAAAGTTGTAGCAACAAAACCTCTTTCATATCAAGGTAAATTAATTGAAAATTTCTGGATGAAATTTAAAGACGGTAAAGTTGTTGAAGTCTATGCTGAAAAAAATCAGGATTTACTCGAAAAAATGGTTTCAATGGACGAGGGGGCGGCATATCTTGGAGAATGCGCATTAATTGCTTACGATTCTCCCATAAACAATACGGGTATCCTTTTCTATAATACTTTGTTTGACGAGAATGCAAGCTGTCACTTAGCTCTCGGAAGAGGGTTTAACGACTGTATTGAGGGTTATGAAAATCTCAGCGTGGAAGAGTGTGAAAAATTGGGCGTAAACAGTTCGATGATACATGTTGATTTTATGATAGGCAGCAAGGATATGTCGATTATAGGTGTTACCAAGGACGGTAAAAGAGTTCAGATTTTTAAAGACGGAAACTGGGTAATTTAATTTGGAACATAAAAAACGCGGTTTTAAACCGCGTTTTTTGTTGTATTTTAAGTACTATGCGTAACATAATTAAGCTAAATTACCTGTAATACAAAGAATTTTAAGTATTGAGTTTCTTCTGCACACAATAATGCAGGGTGGTCGGGTGCCTGCGATTTTACTTCGACGCTTCTAACAATTCTTCCGCTTTCGCGTGAGGCTTCAATAAGCATCTTTTCAAACAAGGCAGATGTCATATAGTGCGAGCAGGAGCAAGTAACTAAAAAGCCACCGCTTTTTATAATTTTCATAGCGTTAAGATTGATATCCTTGTATCCGCGGTAAGCATCTTTTACTTCGTCTGCTGTTTTGCAGAAAGCGGGAGGGTCCAATATAACCGTATTAAACTGACGCTTTTGCTTTTTGAATGCGCGCAACACTTCAAAAACATCCCCGCAAATTGTGGTTAAGTTTTTAAAACCGTTAAGTTCGGCATTGTCTCGGACGTTTTTTAAAGCAAGTTCCGAAATATCGCATGCGGTAACCGAATCTGCAACCGTAGCTGCGTTTAAAGAAAAACCTCCGCTGTTGCAAAAGCAATCCAAAACTTCACCTTTACAGTATTTTCTTATCGCAAAGCGGTTTTCTTTCTGGTCAAGGAAGTAACCCGTCTTTTGTCCGTTCTTTATATCAACGAGCATTTTAATTCCATTTTCGCAAATTTCCTGATAATCGGGAACTTCGCCGTAAAGTACTTGCTTAATTTCGGGCAAGCCCTCTTTTTTTCTTACGGAAACGTCGCTTCTTTCATAAATGCCTTTCGGGGAGAAAAGCTTTACAAGACAATCGCATATCAATTTCTTTCGCATATCTATCCCGAGTGAAAGACATTGCAAAACGAGTACGTCGTTGTATCTGTCGACAATGAGTGCGGGTAGGTTGTCCGCTTCCGCAAATACCATTCTGTAACAGTTGCCGTAGCCGAGTTTAATACGGTAATCGTTGGCTTCTTTTATCCGTTTGATATAAAACTCTTCATCGTCCGTTTCATTACCGCGAATAAAAATTCTGACCAAAATTTTCGAGGCGTGATTAATGTAGCCTTTTCCGATATACCTTCCGTCTTGCGAATATACTTCTGCAAGGGAACCGTTTTTATCTTTGTTTTCTATGCGTCCGACTTCATTGGCGTAGACCCAACTATGCCCGGCAACGATACGCTTTTCTTCATTTTTTTTAAGGTAAACTTTGTAAGCCATATAATTATCCTCAAAAACACTATATCAGATAGTCAGAATAATTGCAAATGCTTTGAATAAAAATTGCTTTTTATTTCTTAAAATGGTAGAATATACTATATGCGGAATTTGCTTAAATACTTAAAACACTATAAACTACAAAGTATTCTCGCACCGTTATTTAAATTGCTTGAAGCTGCATTCGAGCTTTTCGTACCTATGGTGGTTTCGGCTATTATAGACAACGGAATTAACGTTGACGGCGTCGGGAATTGGCAATATATCGTATATGCGTGCCTTATTCTTGCAGTGTTGGGTGTTGTTGGGCTTATTTGCGCCGTTGCCGCGCAATATTTTGCGGCGCGCGCCGCCGTAGGGTTTTCAAAGGAACTCAGACACGATTTATTCGGCAAAATGCAATCGCTTTCATACAGTGATATCGACGGACTCGGAACGTCGAAAATGATAACCCGCATGACGAGCGACGTCAACCAGATACAGTCTGGCGTCAACCTCGTTTTAAGATTATTTATGCGGTCGCCGTTTATTGTTTTCGGGGCAATGGTTATGGCATTCATAATAGATGCCGCCGCAGGAGGCGTGTTTGCCGTATCGATTGCCGTACTTTGTGCTGTGGTTTTTTCAATAATGCTTGCATGTATACCTCTGTATAAAAAGGTGCAGTCAAAGCTTGACAGGGTCACAACTTCTACACGTGAAACATTGACGGGCGCAAGGGTAATAAGGGCGTTCTGCAAAGAAGAAGACGAAATTAAATCATATAATGATTGCAATTCAGAACTTACAAAATCACAGCTGTTTGTGGGGAAAATTGCCGCATTAATGAATCCGCTGACTTATGCAATCATAAATTCGGCAATAATTATTTTGCTTTATGTCGGCGCACTTAAAGTTGACGGCGGTTCTCTTTCGCAGGGTAATGTGGTCGCGCTTTATAATTATATGAGCCAGATTCTCGTGGAGCTGATTAAGCTTGCAAATCTGATTATTACGGTTACCAAATCTTTTGCGTGTGCGGGCAGGGTTAATGAAATTCTGGAAATGGGTACGTCGCTTGCCCACAGTTCCCGTTCGGAGTGTGAAACCGTTGTGCCGTTTATACGCTTCAATAAGGTATGTGTAAATTACGGCGGTGCCGGAATTGATGCGTTAAGCGATATTACATTTGACGTTGAAAAGGGGCAAACGGTCGGAATTATCGGTGGGACGGGCGCGGGTAAAACTACGCTGATAAATATGCTACCGCACTTTTACGACGCGCGTTCAGGCGAAATTCTTATTGAGGGTCAAAACGTAAATTCCATTGGCGACGAAGAGCTTCGCGCACGTTTCGGAATAGTGCCGCAGCGGGCAGTGCTTTTCAAAGGAACTATACGTGAAAATATGCAATGGGGCAAAAACTCGGCGACTGACGAAGAAATTATGTCCGCAATCGGGTATGCCCAAGCTTTGGATGTAATCAAATCCAAAGAGAATGGGCTTGACGAACAGGTAGAGCAGGGCGGCAAGAATTTTTCCGGCGGACAAAGGCAGAGGCTTACAATTGCCCGTGCGCTTGTCAAAAATCCGGAAATTCTCATTCTTGACGACAGTGCGTCTGCGCTCGACTATGCAACGGATGCAAATTTAAGAAAGTCTATTAAAAATCTTGAGTATAGCCCTACGGTTTTTATAGTTTCCCAGCGCACATCATCGATAAGACATGCGGATAAAATAATTGTTCTCGACGGCGGCAAAATGGTCGGACTCGGAACGCATGAAGAGCTTTTGGCTTCCTGTGAAATATATAAAGAAATTCACTATTCGCAATTTGCGAAGGAGGGGGCTTAAAGTATGGCAACCCAAAATAGAGGAGTTTTAAAGCGGATTTTAAAACAGCTTAAAGGCTACAAGCTTTGGTTGGCGGCAACGGTATTTTTCGCGCTTGTTTCTGTTGCGGGAACGCTTGCGGTGCCTGTGTTCTTCGGTCAGATTGTAAACTTAATCGTAGGCGAAGGCGAAGTCTATTTAACGAAAATATTTGAAAAATTCATAATAATTGCCGTTTGTGTTGCCGTTACGGCGGTTGCCCAGTGGCTAATGAATATTATAAATAACAAAATTACTTATAACGTGGTCAAGGATATCAGGGAAGAGGCGTTTGCAAATATTCAAAGACTTCCGCTGAAATATTTAGACGCACATTCCTATGGGGATATCGTAAGCCGCAATATATCCGACGTTGATGCATTTGCAGACGGTCTTTTAATGGGCTTTACTCAATTGTTTACGGGCGTTTTGACCATTGTAGGCACGCTCGCGCTGATGCTGGTTATTAACTGGATTATCGCACTTGTAGTCGTGGTTATAACGCCGTTATCTTTATTTGTTGCCAAGTACATTGCGACAAGGACGTATTCCCTGTTTAAAAAGACTTCGGAAATAAGAGGGGAACAGACTGCCTTCATCGATGAAATGATAGGGAATTTAAAGGTTGTCCAGGCGTTCAACCGTGAGGACGAGAATATTGAAAAATTCGACGAAATAAATTCACGGCTTACAAAAGCTTCTCTTAAATCGATTTTTTATTCCTCATTGACAAATCCTTGTACAAGGTTTGTAAATGCAATCGTTTATGCGGCAGTAGCTCTTTCGGGTGCGCTTATGCTCGTATTTTCAACTCCGCTTCCAATAGCGTTTAACGTCGGTCTTTTGACGAGCCTTTTGTCTTATGCAAACCAATATACTAAACCGTTTAATGAAATTTCGGGAGTAGTTACCGAGTTGCAGAATGCCTTGGCTTGCGCCGACAGAATTTACGAACTTATAGACGAACAGCCTCAACAGCCTGACAGCATTGACGCGGCAGAGCTTACCGATGTTATCGGCAATATTGAATTTAATAATGTATATTTTTCATATACGGCGGACAAAAAATTAATAGAAAATTTGAATATTAAGGCAAAAGCAGGACAAAGAATTGCAATTGTCGGCCCCACAGGTTGCGGCAAAACGACGTTAATAAATCTTTTAATGAGGTTTTACGACCCTACCGACGGAACAATAACGGTTGACGGCAAAGATATAATGCAGGTCACGCGTAAGTCGCTAAGGCTGAATTACGGTATGGTTTTGCAGGAAACCTGGCTTAAAAGTGGAACAATACGTGAAAATATCGCCATAGGAAAACCCGACGCAACAGAGCAGGAGATTATAGGCGCGGCAAAAGCCGCACGTTCGCATAACTTTATAATGCAGCTTGCTAACGGATATGATACTGAAATTACGGAGGATGGCGGAAATCTTTCACAGGGGCAAAAGCAGCTTTTGTGTATTACGAGAATTATGCTTTCTCTGCCGCCTATGCTGATTCTTGACGAGGCAACTTCCTCGATAGACACGAGAACGGAAATAAAAATACAGAAAGCTTTCGCTGAGCTTATGAACGGCAGAACAAGCTTTATTGTTGCCCATAGGCTTTCTACAATTAAAGAAGCCGATTTAATTCTTGTTATGAAAGACGGCAATATTATCGAACAGGGAAGTCATTCACAGCTTCTTGAAAATAACGGATTTTATTCCAAATTATATAATAGTCAATTTGCAATATAAGGAGAAACTATGTTACAGGTAAACAACGTATCACTTCAATACGGTAGCAAAAAACTTTTTGAGGAAGTAAATTTGAAATTTACCAAAGGTAATTGCTACGGTATAATCGGAGCCAATGGTGCAGGTAAATCAACCTTTTTAAAGGTCTTAAGCGGCGAGGTAGAGCCTAATAAGGGCGATGTTACTATGGATAAAACCGAAAGAATGTCCGTGCTACAACAAAACCAGAACGCTTACGACCACGTGACCGTTCTGCGCGCGGTAATGTTAGGACATAAAAGATTAGTCGATATTATGGATGAAAAGGACGCGCTGTACGCGAAAGCGGATTTCACGGAAGAGGACGGCGTCCGTGCCAGCGAGCTTGAAAGCGAGTTCGCCGAGCTTGGCGGCTGGGATGCGGAGTACGAGGCGCAGACTCTTTTAAACGCGCTTGATATTTCGGAAGAATACCACGATAAGCTTATGTCTGAAATGGATGCAAAGTATAAGGTTAAAATTTTGCTTGCGCAGGCATTATTCGGTAACCCCGATATCCTGCTTTTGGACGAGCCTACGAACAACCTTGATATTAAGACCGTTCGCTGGCTTGAAAACTATCTTCTCGATTTTGAAAATACTATAATTATAGTTTCCCATAACAGACATTTCTTAAATAAAGTATGCACGCATATTTGCGACGTTGATTACGGAAAAATAAATATGATGCTGGGCAATTACGATTTCTGGTACGAAACGAGCCAGTTACTTGCCCGCCAGCAAAAGGATCAAAACAAAAAGAACGAACAGCGCGCAAAGGAATTGCAGGAGTTTATTGCAAGGTTTGCAGCTAACGCTTCAAAATCGCGCCAGGCAACATCAAGAAAAAAAGAACTTGAAAAACTAACTATATCAGACTTTAAGCCGTCTCTACGTAAATATCCTTTCATAGACTTTAAATACGAAAAAGAAATCGGAAATGATATTTTGATGGTTGAGGGGCTTACAAAAAAGGGTTATTTTGAAAATGTTTCGTTTACTGTGCAGAAAGATGAAAAGATAGGAATTATCAGCGATAAGAGTACTACGGTTTCTATGCTTTACGATATTCTCGTGGGTAAGATTCAGCCCGATTCGGGAACGGTCAAATGGGGTAAAACTATTTCAACTTCATATTTTCCTGAAAACAATAATGAATATTTCCAGGGGTGCGATTATTCGCTTGTTGATTGGCTGAGCCAGTATTCAAAAGATCATTACGAAGAATATCTCCGCGGATGGCTGGGTAGAATGTTGTTCTCCGGCGAAGAGGCGTTGAAGCAGGCGAAGGTGCTTAGCGGAGGCGAAAAGGTGCGTTGCATGCTTGCAAAAATGATGTTAGAGGGCAGCAATTTCTTAATTTTTGATGAGCCGACTAACCATCTCGATCTTGAATCGATTACCGCATTAAACAACGGTATGAAAAATTTTAGGGGCTGTATGTTGTTTACGTCGCATGACCAAGAGCTTATGAATACAGTTGCAAACAGAATTATTGAAATAAACGGAACTAAGAATTTTGATAAAAAAGTTACTTATGATGAGTATCTTGATGTAGTTACTCAGTAATTTTTACAATTTGTACAAAATTAGACACAATTCGACAAAACTTTTAAATAATTTTCTGGATATTTTTACAAAATAACTTTACATTTGCGATTTTTTGCTTTATAATTCTATATACTTCAAGAAAAAAGGAGATAGATTTATGAAAACGGCAAATATTGCTATATTTGAGAGAAACGAGGAATTTTTAAGCGAATTGAGAAATTACTTTGATGCGGCTACGGCGTTTAACGTCTGTGCAAGTGCAGCAACGGGGGATGCCGCGCTTGAATCGTTAAAAACAGTCAGTCCCGACGCGGCAATTATTGACACTGCGTTAAAAGGCATTGACGGAATTAAGCTTTTAGATTATATCAAAAGCTTGCGACCGGAGTGCGTGTCCTTTGTGATGTCTGAATTTGACGATAACAGAATTGTCAATTCGGCAATCAATCACGGGGCAATCTATTATTTTGTAAAGCCTGTAACCCCGCAGGTTATAGCCGAAAGAATAACCGACATATTAAGTGAAAAAACTACTGATTACAAAGTGTCTGCTGAAATTAGGGACAAACGCAGAACTGCATCTATTGACGAAAAAATAAGCAATATTTTTACAACCATAGGAATTCCTCCCCATATAAAAGGTTTTTCATATTTGCGTGAAGGTATAAAAATGGCGGTGGAGGACCCCACAATTATTAATAAAGTGACTAAGGAGCTTTATCCGAAAATCGGACAAAAGTATTCAACTTCGGCAAGCAAAGTAGAAAGGGCAATCAGACACGCAATAGAAGTTGCCTGGAACAGAGGCAGAACCGATGCAATAAGTTCTATCTTCGGCGCACGCGTTTACATAGGCAACGAACGTCCCACCAACAGCGAATTTATTGCACTTGTTGCGGACAAGCTAATTTTGGAAAATTTGATGTAAAAAACGATACAGGGTATATATCATCAAGTGAAGACAAAAGCACTCGGACAATAAGCCCCGAGTGCTTTTAATTACAAATAATTGAGATATTAAGTAAATTATTTTAATTTGTCGTTATGGTTTATCAATAATTGGCTTAAATACTGAATTAGTCATTAAGAAGTGGTCTTCTATTTGCGCTATTTTTTCGTTATCATTATATTCTTGTTTAGCAAATTCATTACTGCAATCTGTAAACTAATTGTAAAACACAAAAGAAACGCAAATCAAAAAAATTTAGCAAAATATTGAAATAATAATGCATCCGCTAAGCGGGTGCATTATTATTGTTATAAAGTTTTATTCGGTTGTTATGCTTTTCCCGATATGTTTTCAGTATTGTTAATTTGCCGTCATTGATTTTTATTTGTAATTTCAATTTGTATTTCGGGCAATAGATTTCAGCATTTGAGCCGTCGCCCAACTTAAACAATTTATACCCGCATTCGGGGCATACAATGTAATTTGTCATAGACGTTGTTCCTTTTCTTTTTTTTCGATAAATGGTTGATAATGATTATATCGAATAGAATAAATTAGAAACATTATAAATGTAATAAATAATGCTATACTTTGTTGCCCCCAAGCGAAAATACCGTTTACAACTTTATTTGCAGGTAAAATTTTTGATAAGCCAATTAACACAAGCATTATCAATAACGGGTTGAAAATCGATAACCATTTTTTATTGTTAAATTTTCCGCGAATGCTTACTACGAACAAATAGATAGATAAAAAAGCAAAGGCAACAGCAGCCAATGATGCAACAGCAATAAAAGCAAAAAATAATTGTTCCGCAATTATCTTTGCCTCTAACACTTGTAAATTATAAAGTTTATTATAAATGTAAGCAGTCATAGCAAAAACGCAATGATATAAAGTGCCGACTGAAATAAAAACATAAGCACATATAATAAACAATTTTGAGTATTTACATTTTTTCACTATCATTTCTCGATATATAGCATAAAAGCCACAAAACATTAGTAGCAAGGCAATTACTCCGAATAATCCGCCAATGATAAATCTATTTGGACTTGAATTTGCCCAATCTTCTGAAAATGGCGGGAATATAATTGAGTTTCCAAATTCTTCTGACGGTGCGAAACAGCCTAAAAGCATATCACCTGTAAAACATAAAACCGAGCCTATAATTCCCACCATAAATAATTTTTTGTTTAAGTTCATAAATATTCCAACCTGAAATATATTTCAAGTTAAATTATATATTATCTTGACTATAAAGTCAACGCATTCTGAAATATATTTCAGATTAGTGTACAAATCAAAAATTTTGTGATATAATGCACTTATTATGGCAGAGATTAGACAACCTATAAAAAGAACTTCTATTGATAAAAAGCAAAACATTATTAAAGCGGGCTTAAAAGTATTTAGCGAAAAAGGCTATTACAACACTACAACCGTTGAAATAGCCAAAATAGCTGGCGTGTCAACGGGAATTATATATAATTATTTCAAAGATAAAAAAGACATTTTTTTGCATTCGTTAAAACTATGTTTTGAAACCGCTTTTACCCCTATGCTTAATACGCTTAAACAATTTAAGCCCCCGTTTAATTTTGATAGTATCTTGCGTGAGTTTATTCCTTTATGTCTAAAAGCACACATTGACAATAAAATAGCACACCAAGAACTTTTGGGTATATGTGTATTAGACAATGATGCAGGTTTATTATTGCAACAAATGGAAAACCAAGCAATACAATCGATTTGTGAATATCTGCTGTCAAACGGCATAAACTTGCCTCACTTAATGGAAAAAACACAAATAGCCTATCATATAATTGAAGAATATTGCCACGATGTTATGATTGAAAAATACTATCAAACTGATTTTGACATAATGTTTGAAGTAGTTATAACAACTGTAAAGAATATTTATTTGCAATAAATAACGGTTTTTGTGTTCGCTTGTGCTTACCGTCTGGGGACGGAATACGCCGCCTTGACTAATTGTAAAGGGCGACGATTTATCTCCCGTAAAGCATAAAACCGTCGTTGTCTACGGCGCAAACCCTTGACAATTTTACTGTGGCGGCGTTTTGTCTAATTAAGGCGGGTAAGCACCAAAGTGAACAACAAAATTTTTAACCCGCAGTCTGCAACGGACGGCGTAACGACAAAGCCAAGTTAGAGAAAAACGGCATAACAATTCGCATAAAAAAATAACTGCCCTCGGGTTCTAAGCGCAGGACAGTTATTTTACAGTAACTTAGGCTAACTCGGTCACGGCGGTTTCGCCTCTGTTCACTTAATTTATATTAAAGTTCACGGCGTTTATCAAAAGCTTTTTTATTTTACCCGAAGATAAAGCGGGTTTTTGCAAAGAACGACAGGCATTTGGAAATTGTTTCTTTAATTTGCTGAAAAAGTTCGTTTTTCTGCAAAAACGAAATATACACAAAAATCGGTATTAATAAGCAAAAATCACGGTAATTTAGGTTATTTAAGCCTAAAAACCGTGATTTTACTTTGGTGCCGCTGGTCGGGGTCGAACCGACACGGTATCGCTACCACTGGATTTTGAGTCCAGCGCGTCTGCCAATTCCACCACAGCGGCAAACAGCTTAATTATTATATAATATCCTTAAATAAAAATCAAGTGATATATTGATTTTATTAAAAAAAAGTGGTAAAATTAAAAATATGGAAAAACTTGTATTAATAGACGGTAATAGTTTACTTAACAGGGCGTATTATGCAACGCCCGTATTTACGACAAGCAACGGTACGCCAACCAATGCAATATTCGGTTTTACAAAACTCCTATTTAAAATTCTCGAAGATGTGAAGCCTGAATACATAGTGGTTGCATTCGATTTGAAGGCACCTACGTTCAGACATAAAATGTACTCTGAATATAAGGCAACGCGTAAAGGTATGCCCGATGATCTTGCCGCACAGGTCGAACCTCTTAAAAACCTTTTAAAGGCAATGAAAATTGCTATTTGTGAAAAAGAGGGAATAGAGGCCGATGACATTATAGGAACTCTTTCCCGAAAATTTGACGTCCATAGCTATATTTATACGGGCGACAGGGACAGCTATCAGCTTGTTGATGAAAAAACGGACGTATACTTCACTAAGCGCGGCGTTTCCGATTTGCTAAAACTTAATAATGAAAATTTCAAAGAAGAAGTGGGCATAACCCCTTCGCAAATAATTGACCTTAAATCATTAATGGGCGACAGCTCTGACAATATTCCGGGCGTTCCGGGAATAGGCGAAAAAACAGCTTTAAATCTTTTATCTCAATTTGAAAGCATAGAAGGCATATATGATAATGTGGGATACTTGAAAGGTTCTGTAAGGGAAAAGCTTATGAACAATAGGGAGCTTGCATATTTATCTTATAAGCTTGCTACTATTGACAGAAATTGCGATCTTGATATCAAACTTGAAAATTGTATTGCACCCGTAAATTACGGTTCTGACGTTAAAAAAATCTTTTCAGAGCTTGAATTCAACAGCTTTACAGGATTGAATATTTTCAGTGAAGACGCCGTAACACAACAAGATGAAAACAGGGTTTATCCGGAAAAGATAATCTGTAATTCGTATGCCGAAATTTCAAATGTAATAGAATCAAGCAATGAGTATAGTATTATTTTAGATGAAACTTCCGCACAAATATATGCGGGAGAAAAGCAATATTCCTTTAAAACCACAAATGATTTAATGGGCGAAGGAATAAATACGGACGATTTTGCGAAAGTTTTGAAAGGAGTTTTTTCAAATACGCAAAATAAAGTCATCACTTTTGGCTGTAAACAGATATTGCATATTCTGAAACTGTTTAACGTTGATTTCAGTTGTAAGTTTGAGGACGTTTCACTTGCAAAATATCTTTGCGACCCAAATACGTCAAGTATGGACTTAAAAGAGCTTTGCGCATACTATTTGTATGATTTCGAGTATGCATCTTACGCGCTTCACGGTCTTTTTGAACAATACAAAATTAAACTGGAAAAGGAAAATATGCTTCATCTGTATGAAGACATTGAAAAGCCTCTTTTGTTAATTTTGTTTGATATGGAACAAACAGGAGTGAAGGTCAGTCCAGAAATTCTTGAAGAACTTGCGGTAAGGTTTGAAACCCGTGCTGCCGAATATAAAAACAAAGTTTTTGAGGTTTGCGGAAAAGAGTTTAATCTTAATTCTCCCGCGCAGCTTGGCGAGATTTTATATAATAAGTTAGGACTTACCGCAGTAAAGAAAAAGAAGACGGGCAAATTTTCAACCAGTGCCGACGTTCTTGAAAAACTTAAAGACGAAAATCCCGTAGTTGAAGATATATTGAAATACAGACAGTTCCAAAAACTTATTTCTACTTATATCGAAGGCTTTAAACCTCTTATCGGGAAAGACAATATCGTTCATACAACCTATAACCAGACCCAGACTACAACCGGCAGGCTTTCAAGCGTAAATCCTAATTTACAGAATATACCTATACGCGAGGATGAAGGTAAAGAGCTTAGAAAAATCTTTATTCCGCGTGACGGAAACCTTCTGATAGATGCAGACTATTCCCAAATCGAATTAAGACTTCTTGCGCATTTCTCGGGTTGTAAAGAGCTTATTGACGCTTATAACAAAGGAATAGATATTCATTCGGTTACCGCTTCACAGGTATTCGGTGTACCTATAGGAGACGTTACTGAAAAAATGCGTCGTGAGGCAAAGGCTGTAAACTTCGGAATAATTTACGGTATAAGCGATTTCGGACTTTCAAAAAATCTGAATATCCCGCTCGCAACCGCGAGAGAATATATTGAAAAATATTTTGCCACTTACAGTGCCGTTAAAGAGTATATGAACTACAACGTGGAATTTGCAAAAGCAAACGGGTATGTTTCAACCTTAACGGGAAGAAAGCGCGTAATCCCTGAAATCAATTCGTCCAATTTTAATCTGCGGTCTTTCGGCGAGCGCGCGGCGATGAATATGCCTTTGCAGGGTTCAAGTGCGGATATAATAAAAATTGCAATGATAAACGTAAGTAATGAGCTTAAAAAGAACAATATGAAGACAAAGCTCATTTTACAGGTTCATGACGAATTGGTGCTTGACGCGCCTGAAAGCGAAAAAGACAAAGCAGTCGAAATCCTTAAAACAGAAATGGAAAACGCGGTTAAATTGAAAGTTCCTCTTACAGTTGAGGTTCATTGCGGAAAAAATTGGTATGACGCAAAGTAATATTAAAATAGCAATAACCGGAGGGATAGGCAGCGGTAAATCCACTGTTGCGGAAATAATTGCAAATCAAGGCTTTACCGTAATATCCTGTGACGAAATCTATAATAACCTGTTACAAAGCAAAGACTTTTTAAATAGGCTCTATGAAGAATTCGGTAATGTCCTTGCCGATGACGGCAATCTTGACAAAAAAAAGCTTTCTGAAATAGTATTTTCCGATAAGGAAAAGTTAAAAAGATTAAATGAATTAACTCATCCAGCAATAATGAACGAGGCAATTAAACGTATGTCCGGTAAGGGCATATTCTTTTGCGAAGTCCCGCTTTTATTTGAATGCGGTTACGAAAAGCTTTTTGATAAAATCATAGTAGTTTTACGTGATGCTTCGGAAAGAGTTTCCGCAATCGTCAATAGAGATAAGATAGAAGAAAAAGAGGCATATTCCCGCATAAATAGTCAAATTAACTACGAAAAATTGCAGTTTGAAAAGTACTATGTCATACATAATAACTGTGGTTTGATTGGTTTGAAGGAAAAAACCATTAAACTTTTAAATGATATAAGGGTTTAGTATAATAGTAAAAGTAGCGCAAGTTGAATAAATTCAACTTGCGCTACTTTTTATTTATACTGTTTTTTTGTGTAAAAATTAATTCATTGCATATTAATTTATAAAGACATATCCGAGCGAGAACTTGCTTCAAGTACTCGCTCGGATTTAATAGTCTTGAAAAGTATTAAATCAAAACGAATTTTCGTCTTTGCTTTTTATTAAATAATTAAATTTATTTAAAACCAAAGCAACGATATATAAATAAAAAGTTAGTCCGATATTACCGAAAAATGTAATTAATAACAGTAAGCTGTTGGAAGCTAAATATTCAAGAAACGGAACATTACTGTTTAATATAATGAAAAGCGGGATAAGGTATCCTATAATTATAAAAACAGTGCTTACAATTAATCCCTGTCGTAAATGGTAGGTATATAGATAAGGAGAAATAAAAACAATAATAGCAGTCAACAGGAATACAGAACCCGCAATTATCAACGATAGATTGAAATAGTCGAATAAAAGCGGTATTACTATGAATAGTAGCGACGCAATTAAACAATTAAGCGAATATAAAAAGTTTTTTATTTTATTGTATTTTGATTTTTTATTAAAAGCAATTGACTTTCCGTCTTTAATTATCTTTTCTACTAACATTGGATAATTTTGGGCGATATAATTTTCTATTTGCGTAATGTTTGTTAAATTTATGGTATGCGTCACTTGATAAACTAAAACGTCAAATGTAAATACAACTCTTCCGTAGGTAGTACGCTTTCTTGTTCCGTAGATTTCAAATTCTATTTTTTGTAAACTTTCATAGGATAGGCAATAAAATAAATCTGGCGAGTCAACAATTCCGTTGTTAAAATTAAAAACAAACTTACCGTTACTTATATACAAAATTTCTTTTTCGGTTTTTTTATTTGTATTTATATTATTGAATATAACAATACAGACAAACGATACAGAAAAGCATCCTATAAATTGCCCGATTAAAGTTGTAAAATTTAGATTATTATAAACAACTGACAATATTATACCGAATAAATTTAATAAAGCGTATAGGGCAAAACAAGTAAACAAACAAATTTTTACGATTTTTGCAGAAGTTAATACAGTTTGAAAAAACTTTTTATCATAGT
This sequence comes from uncultured Christensenellaceae bacterium, assembly GCA_910587365.1. Taxonomy (GTDB): domain Bacteria; phylum Bacillota; class Clostridia; order Christensenellales; family Borkfalkiaceae; genus Coproplasma. Next base: position 177,545 of record CAJUKJ010000001.1, read on the forward strand.
GTTTAGGTTTATTTGTTATAATCTTTTTATCGCTTATTAATAAACTTTTTATTTGCTCGATTTCATCTTCCGACAAATCGGAAATGTTTCGATTATTGTTTAAATTTTTATTTTTCATACAATATTTTTACCGCAAACACTTATATTTGCAACATTACAAAAAAAGCCTAAATCAAACCCTTTCTACGGTTTAATTTAGGCTTGTCTTGGTGCACTCAACAGGAGTTGAACCTGCATGGAGTTACCCACAAGATCCTTAGTCTTGCGCGTCTGCCAATTCCGCCATGAGTGCATCGACCTTTAAAGCAAAGTTATTTTATATTATTTTATAATTATTGTCAAGCCAAAAAGGGTTGGATTATTAAATTTTTTTATAATTATTTGCCTTTTGCAAGTAAGTAACTTTTATCGATAAAACCGTAAATTGTATCGATAGGAACAGAGCTGTCGAGCTTCATTGTAAACCAATGTTTTTTGTTCATATGGTAACCCGAAAAGTACTTTTTTCCGTCAATAATTTTCTCGATGATTTCAGGTTCAGCCCTCAAATCGATAATTTCAACAATTTTATCGCAATCGACGCCTAATTTTCTTTCTGATAAGGTAAGTAATATTCCGTACCATTTTTTAGTATCTTTTCTGCGCCATATTGCATTCGACGAGAATTTTTCCCATAAAAATTCAAGATTATCGCCGTATTTTTTGCTGATATAATCTATGACTTTGCGCGCTTGCACGCTTTGGAATACGTCCGTATCAAAACACTTATCGGCAATTTCCGTTAATATTTTTTCGTATTCGCTTCTGACGCTGCCAACAAAGGCTCCGCTTGCCGATTCAACTAAATGGAGAGTATATTGCTCTTGTGTCAATATATCGAATAATTGCGTTTTGAACTCCCCGTTTGGATGCACTTCTGCAATAAAAATAAATTGTCCGTCAAGAATTTGCGTTTTATATGTAAAAATACCATTTTTTTCTATGAAGCCGAAAGGAATTAATTTATTTTTGTTTACAGACTTGTTTTTTAATACAGAATTAATCATATACAAATTATATAATACTTTGCCTTTAATGTCATTAAAAAGAAACATAAAAAAGTTCTTTTTTTTTAATAGGATAAATAAATTAAAGTATGAGTTTGTCCTTTCTTCCAAGTGACGTAAAGCAAGCCCTTTCACACGTCAACAATAATTTCATATCGGAAATCAGATTAAGAAAGGGACAACCCGTCATTATCGAATACAGAGGCGAATATAGATATATAAACCCGTCGGGTATTGCAAATGGCGGAATAGGATTAATTACGGCGGGGGAAATTGAGCCTATACTTAACAGTGCAACGGGCGGTTGCATTTATAACTACGTCGAGCAGATGAAAAACGGGTTCATTACCGTAGGACACGGTGTAAGAATTGGCATTGCAGGCGAATACGTAACACAGGGCGGACAAGTACAGGCTATCAAAAATTTAACTTCCTTAAACGTCAGAATACCCCATAACGTTATCGGCTGTGCTGATATTCTCGTTAAAAACCTGTTTTCAAGCTGTTTGCATAGTACTTTGCTTTATTCAAAACCCGGTTTCGGTAAGACGACTATGCTTAGGGATTTATCTATAAGTCTAAGCAAATTAAAGTATAATGTGCTTGTGTTCGATGAAAGGAATGAAATTTCGGCAATTGACGGAGAGGGGAACGGTTATGATTTGGGGGAAAGGGTTGACATCGTGCGATGCCACAATAAGAAAAGTGCGATTTCAAGTGCGATAAGGGCAATGAAACCGCAAGTTATAATTACTGACGAATTATATGGGGAAGAAGATATTAATGCAATGGAATATGCGGATTTCTGCGGTATCAGCATAATAGCGTCTACACATATATGCAATAGAAATATTTTGAAAAAAATGCCGTTTGAATATTATGTTGAGCTTGTCGGAATTGGAGTTCCGCCTGTAATTTATGATAAAAATTTTAATACTTTTAGCAGTAACAGGACTGATAACTTACATAGGGACGTTTCTGTCGGCGAATAAAAAAAAGAGAATGCAGGTTTTTGCTGAATTATACGAATTTAACGAACAGCTTATTCTAACTTTGAAATTTTCAAGGTCGTCTATGGACAAAATAGCTTCGCCTTTCAATTTCGTTCCGCAAATTCTAAACGGAGAATGTCCGCTTTCAGGCGATGATGCGGAATTTATTCGCGACTACACTTTAAATCTCGGTAAGACAGACGCTCTTTCGCAGGTGGATTACCTTACCGAACGAAAAACTGTTTTAAAAAAATATAAGGAAGAAAGCTTTGCCGATTACAAAAAGTACAGTTCTCTATATGTGAAAATTTTCTTTTTAATCGGTGTTCTAATAGCTGTTTTGCTTGCCTAATGGATATCAGCATAATTTTTAAAATTGCCGTAGTCGGCATTATAGTCACTATCATTTGTCAGGTTCTAAAAAAATCGGACAGGGACGATATCGCAACGATAGTAAGTCTTGTAGGACTGATTATTGTATTGACAGTCGTCATATCCATGATTGCCGATTTGTTTACGCAGATTAGGCAGCTATTCGATTTATTTTGATGTATATAGTCCGTTTGTGTTGTATAGCGGTAATAACCGCAGTCTGCGCACTTATATTAAAAAATCATAAATCCGAACTTGTTCCGCTTTGTCTTACCGCAGGCGGAATAATAATGTTTTTGTACGCATTCGACTATCTTACGGAGAGTATTGAATTTATTCGTTCATTTACACAGAATGCGGGAATAGACAATGACATCGTAAGAATTATATTTAAGATAATCGGGATAGGTTTTCTTGTAGAGCTTACGGCAAGCTCTGTAAAAGATTTAGGTTTTGAAAGTGTGGCGGACAAGCTGATTTTATGCGGAAAAATTATAATTTTCGTTGTGTCGGTTCCCATACTGAACAGTACTTATAAAATTATTGTTTCGCTTATAAATTTAGTATGAAAAAACGGCTGATAATACTTTTAATTTTAATAGTTTCCGCATTGGCGATATTTATTGCCGGCGGCATCGCCGCATCCGCAGATTCGGACAACGGAGGGGAAGCAGAACTCAACCAAAGTATTTCCGAATTACTCAAAGACCTTGATTTATCCGAACTCCAAAAATATCTTGACGAGAATAGCGACAGCTATCTGTTCAATTTCGGGGATACCGCAAAAGAAGTAATAGAATACCTTATCCACGGAAATCTCGGTATTGATTACGGCAGTTATCTAAACGAACTGTTTTCAATTATTTTCAAAAATATTATTTCGTTAATACCTGCATTTGCGGAAGTAACCGCTGTTGCTTTACTGTCCGCAATAGTCAGCTCGGCAGAAGGAAATTTATTAGGTAAATCGACAGGTAAAATAGTTCGTCTTGCCTGTTATTCTCTGATTATATTAATAATTTCATCGATGCTTGTCGGTATAATTTCCGAATGTATTACCTGCATAAGCAGAGTCAAAAAGCAGATTGAAATTATTACGCCCATACTCGCCACATTAACTGTGCTTACGGGAGGTACAAGTACTGCCGCAATTTACCAGCCGTCTGCGATATTTTTATCAAGCGGAGCAGTGGAAATAGTAAGCGGATTTGTTTTTCCCGCGGCAATAGCGGTCATCGTTTTGAATTTTATGTCAAGGCTTAACCCGAAAATGTCTTTTTCAGGAGTAACAACGTTTGTAAAAAGTATTTTAAAGTGGGTAATAGGAATTACCGTAACTGTATTCAGTATATTTATTACGATGCAGAGTTCGGCGTCATCGCTGTTTGACGGAATACTGTTTAAGGCAACCAAGTACGTCGTCGGCAATACCGTTCCGATAGTAGGTAATTTCCTTTCAAGCGGTTTTGATATGTTAACTTCGGCGGGGCTGCTTATTAAAAGCTCGGTAGGTATTTGCGGTCTTGTTCTTTTGCTATTCGAGCTTATCGGACCGATAATTTTACTTGCTTCATTTTCCTTAATATTAAAGCTTGTCGGGGCGATAGTACAGCCCTTAGGGGAAAATGCGCTTTACGGTCTTTTGTCCGACCTTTCTAAGGACGTGGAGTATTTCATTGCGGGATTACTTACGGTTGCGTTTATGTACGCGCTTATTATAATGCTGATAATAAATTCAGCAAACAGTTTTATATGAAAATCTATTTATTGACTGCCGCCGGCGTAATATTTTTATCGATTATCGTTTCACTGGTAATACCTGAGGGTAAGCTTAATAAAACAATTGTGTTTGTAATGAGAATGGCGTGCATTCTGGTGCTTATCCAACCCATAACAGGAATTTTTAAATTAAGCTCTGTTTCGGTAGACGAACCGCTTTACGATTACGTTTATATTTGCAAGGTCTATTCGGATAACCAAAGCGAACAACTTGAAAAGTTACTTGCCGAGGAATTTTCGGAAGAATGTAAATGCTTTGTGGAAATAGTTCACGATAAAGGGAAATTTAAAGTGCAAAGCGTAGAAGTAGAAGTAAATTTCAACAATGACCAAAAATTAAGTGAAATTTACGCATATTTGGAAAAGAAGGGATATATAAATATAACAGTATATGCGAAAAGTTATTGATTACGTGAAAGCTAATAAAAAAATAATCATAGTAGTTCTGCTTATCGTTATACTTATCGGCGCCGTATTTATAATAGACAAAGGAAAAAAGACCGACACAAACACTTTTGCTGGCAGTACCGAAAAAAGCGCGACGGAAGTCAAGCTTACGGGAATTTTGCGAAGTATTGAGGGGGTAGGAAACACCGACGTAATGATTACGGAAAACGAAGGAAAAATACTGGGCGTGGTTATTGTCTGCGAAGGTGCCGACAATATTATGACCAGAAGCAATATTTTAAATGCCGTTTCAACGGCACTTCATATAGACAAAAAAATTATCGCAATCTATTCAATGACTGTATAAGGAGAAATTTATGTCAAAAACCAAAAAAATTATCGTAATGTCATCACTCGTACTTTTACTTGCGGTAACTGCGGTGCTTAACGTAGTACTTGTAAGAAACAAAACCGCTAACGGCGATACTGTTGCAGTTTCAAACTACTTCACGACTTACCGTTCGGAAAGAACGACAACCAGAAGCGAAGAGCTTGTTCAGCTTGACAGCGTTATCGCTCTTTACGACGAAAGCAGTGAAAAGTACACTGAAGCCGTAAACCTTAAAATGAAGATAGTTGAAATCATGGAAAAAGAACTCGTGCTTGAAACAATGATCAAATCAAAGGGATTTTCCGACGCGGTTGTTTCAATCGGAATCGATTCTGACAACGTAAATGTATTTATCAATTCTAACGAGCTTGATATGCAGACCGCGCTTTCAATTTATAACTGTCTTAAAGACGAAGCAAGCGTAGACCCTTTAAATATAATAATTATGCCTGTTTACTCGCAAATATAAGATTGTAGTTGCAAAATTAAAAATACTGTGCTATACTAAGGATAAGGAGAAATAATATGGCACACATGAGGCACGACCCTACCTTAGCCCAAAAAGGAAAAGTAACTTATAATTCAAATATAGTTAGCGGTATCGTTGCACTGGCTATTAACGAAGTAGAAGGCGTTTCCCTTCTGAGCAATAAGAATAAGGGCGTTAAACTTAACTTTGATAAACAAGGAATCGTTGCCGATATAAGCGTAAAAGTAGACAGTACCTATAACGTACCGTCACTCGCTTTCAGGATTCAGCAATCGATAAAGCACAACGTCGAGTCGATGACGAAATATAAGGTTGCGAAGGTTAACGTTCATATACAGGACGTAAATTTCCCCGAAAATTCGGCATTGTAAATATTACGTTTATTCCCTTAAATTTTTAAGGGAATATTTGTATTTAAACGGTTAAAGTATTTATGAGAACTACTGCAAGAGAAACACTTTTTAAAATTATTTTCGCTTCACGTTTCACGCAAGGCGTGGACGAGGGGTTTAAACGCGCGCTTTATAAAACGGAAAAGCTTAACGAAAGCGACGTGGAGTATTGTAATGCAATTCTCGGTATCGTCGCCGAGCATGGCGAAGAATTTACCGAATTATTGGACAGTCATTCAAAACTTTTTCCCGAATCGCGCTTATTTCCTGCGGACAGAAGCGTGCTTTTAATTGCGCTTGCCGAAATATTTTATTTCAAAGACGTCCCCAATGCGGTTTCTGTGAATGAGGCTGCAAATATCGCTTCCAAATATTCTTCGGAAAAGAGTGCTTCGTTTGTAAGCGGAATACTCTCCGAAATTATCAGGGAGAAAGGAAATGTATAAAATTATAGATGGCAAACTTATTGCAAGTGAAATGCGCGATAAACTGAAAAAAGATATTGCTGAGTACAAGCTCAATAGCGGAAAAGATATCGGGCTTGCAGTCGTGCTGGTTGGGGAGAATCCCGCTTCACAGGTTTACGTTCGCAATAAAATTAAAGCTTGCGAAGAAGTGGGGATTAAATCATATGCGTATTATCTTCCCGCCGAAACCTCACAAAAGGAAGTTGAAGACTTATTGGCTTCTCTTGCAGAAGACGGCAACGTAAACGGCATTCTTGTCCAATTGCCATTGCCGAAGCATATCAATTCCGAAAGTGCTTTAAGGCTCATTCCGGAAAGTAAAGACGTTGACGGTTTTTCCGCAAATAATATAGGAAAGCTTTGCCTTAATTCTCAAAGTCTGGTTGCCTGTACACCATACGGGGTTATGAAAATGCTTGAACACGAACGCATAGAATTATGCGGAAAAAACGCAGTGGTAGTAGGTAGGTCCAATATTGTCGGAAAACCTATGGCAATGTTGCTGATAAATGCCGATGCAACCGTAACCGTTTGTCACAGCAAGACAAAAAATCTTAAAGAGCAATGTCTTAAAGCGGACGTCCTTGTTGCCGCCATAGGTAAAGCAAAATTTATTACCGCAGATATGGTAAAGGACGGTGCTGTTGTAATTGACGTCGGTATGAACCGCGACGAAAACGGCAAACTTTGCGGCGACGTCGATTTTGAAAACGTTAAGCAAAAATGCTCGTATATTACGCCCGTTCCGGGAGGAGTCGGTCCTATGACGATAACAATGCTTATGTACAATACTTATTTGTCAGCCGTAAGGAGATAAAACTTGACGGATTATAATATAAAGTATACAGATTATCAACAAGCTTTTGAATGCGTTTTAACCAAATTTTGCGACGGTTTAAACTGTAAACCCGATATACTTGCCGAAAGCTTGAAATACAGTTTGCAATTAGGCGGAAAGCGTATAAGACCCGTTCTAATGTTGGCAGTAGGCGATTTATTGGGCTTAAACAGAGAAAGACTTTTAAATTATGCCCTTGCACTTGAACTTATCCATACTTATTCGCTTATTCACGATGATTTGCCTGAAATGGATAACGATGATTTCAGAAGGGGTAAACCGTCTAATCATAAGGTTTTCGGTACAGGCAATGCAATTCTTGCAGGCGATGGACTTTTGAATACGGCGTATTCCATTCTTTTCAGTGAATGCTTTAACGGTAACGATAACGTTTCAGCCGCAAAATATATATGCGATTGTGCCGGAATTAACGGTATGATAGCAGGACAGTCGGCCGACCTTTCACAGGAAAATTCACAAAACGTAGACGAGGAGATGCTTGATTTTATTTACGAAAACAAGACGGCAAAACTGATTATGGCTGCGGTAGTAACCCCAAGTATACTTTGCGGAGGAAAATATTATTCGGAACTTAGAGCTTTTTCACGCGACCTGGGGTATTTGTTTCAGCTAACGGACGATATCCTCGACGTGGAGGGCAGTTTTGAAAAACTCGGAAAAAGTATAGGTAAGGACGGCACGGAGGGCAAATACACAGGAATTAAGCTTTACGGGCTTGACGGGTGTAAAATTCAAGCGGATTTGCTTGCTGAAAGATGTGTTAAAATTTTGGAAGGTCTTGACGGCGATACCGACTTTTTGAAAGGGTTGGCTTATTTCGTCAGGCAAAGAATTTATTGATATTTTATTGACTTTAATATAATATTTTGTTATAATCTTCTCAATAAATATAGTGGTGCAGTATTCTAGTCAATTACCGTTGATGCGAAGGCGGGGGTAAAATACCGTCAAAGGGCATATCGATGAAGTTTCTGGTGTTTGCTTGCTTTTGCCAAAAGTGGGTGAATGCTGGGAGTAAAGGTTTATGGGAGCTTGGTAACGGCATACCGCAGCCTAACCCATTTACCGTGGAGGCAGACGGAATATAATTTTTGTCTGTATAAACCTGCTATCAGGCGAAAGCTTGGTACAGAGTAGCCTGCTTTGAGTGAAAACAGCGGATAGCGGATTTTACGACGGTAGCCGTTCGGCCAAACGACAGCCGTCTATTGCCGCTTGAAATTGATTTTGCAAAAGAAGATAAGCTCAACGGATATTGTTAAGGAAAGCTTCTAGACTGTTTTTATATTAGAGATTACGGTGTGGACTCAGTGGCGATTCGGTGATACGCGAAAGTGTATTCAGTCCCTTAAAAGGAAACTGCTTTTTCGGCGACGGGAAGTGGGGCTGAGGGAAATCCTACCGAACCTTAAGCCGCAAAGTTTATTTAATATAAACCACTATATTATTTTTTTACGCACAGACAGTGTGCGTATATTTTTTAAATACGTATTTTCAATAATAATTTTTTATGGATAAAAACGAAAGTTTAAACAAAAAAAGCAAAAAAAAGAAGCCTAATCCAAGGCAGAAGAAAAAACTTGTTCCGGATTGGCTTGCCTGGGGTTTGGGTGTACTGTTTTTATCGTTTGCCTTAACGGTTATTTTCAGCTTTTTAACCGAAATTTCAATTAAAGACAGTCCTGTATATATATGTATAATAGTTTTAGTGGTTCTGCTTGTTCTGAATATCGGTTGCGATACATTGGCAAATGCAATTTTGACGTGTAATCCCGAAGCGTTTCATGCAATGGCGTCCAATAAAATCAAAGGGGCTAAACGTGCGGTCACTTTCTGTAAAAATGCTACTAAACTCGGCAGCATTTTTGCCGACGTCATCGGCGATATCTGCGGTATTGTCAGCGGTGCGGCAGGTACTGCGCTCGTTGCATATATTGCATTAAATAGCGGCAAGACGTTGGAGATTGTCGCTTCAATTGGCGTAAGTGCGGTAATCGGTGCGTTAACTGTAGGCGGAAAGGCAATTTTTAAACATTTCGCCATAAAATATAATAAGCAAATTGTATTCGGGTTTGCAAAATTGACAACTCTGTTTAAGAAGGAAAAGTAATGCTTGAAAGTATAAGCGGCAAGCAAATTAAAAATATGGAAATCCCGCAGCTTACCGAACTGTGTGAAGAGGCGCGGCAAAAAATAATTTGTACTGTATTTAAAAACGGCGGACACCTATCGTCAAATCTCGGTACCGTCGAGCTTACCGTCGCGCTTCATCGCGTTTTTGATTTTCCCAAAGATAAAATTATTTTCGATGTTGGACATCAGTGCTATACCTATAAATTGCTTTCGGGCAGAGCGGATAAATTCGATACTATAAGAAAAAAAGGCGGATTATCGGGATTTCCTAAAAGAGAAGAAAGCGAATACGATTGCTACAATACGGGACACGCTGGGACGTCTGTTTCAGCTGCACTCGGCATTGCCAAGGCGCGCGACGTTGAAGGGAAAGATTTCAACGTGATTGCGGTTATTGGCGACGGTTCTTTCAATAACGGACTTATTTACGAGGCTTTCAATAGTCTTCGTTTGTTAAACACGCGAATACTTGTTATTCTTAATGATAACGGTATGTCGATTGCGCCGACTGTCGGCAGTATGCACGAATATCTCGAAATCCTCAGCGAGGACGGCGAACATAAAGCAAAGCACGACAAACACGCAAAAATATTTGAAAGATTCGGGTTCAAATACGATGGAGTCTATGACGGTAACAATCTTACCGAAATGATAGATAAATTGACCGAAGTTAAAGAGATGCTTAAAACCCAATCCGTTATTTTGCACGTTATGACAAAAAAAGGAAAGGGTTACGAATTTTGTGAGGAGAATCCGGAAGCAACACACGGAATTTCGTTTGCAAGTTCAGACAGCATATCTACGGAATATTCCCAGATTTTGGGGGGAACCTTGACCGAACTGGCGGATAAGGACGAAAAGATTGTTGCCGTAACAGCGGCAATGACTTCTAATTTGGGGCTTGGAGAGTTCTTTGAAAAATATCCCGACCGCTCGATAGACGTCGGAATTTGCGAAGAACACGCAACTATTTTGTGTGCATCTATGGCAACAGAAGGACTTAAACCGTACTATGCAGTTTATTCGACGTTTTTACAGCGTTCTTTTGATGAAATTGTAATAGATATTTGCAGTCAAAATCTTCCTGTTACGATCTGTATAGACCGCGCAGGGATATCTGGTTCGGACGGGGAAACCCATCAAGGGGTTTTTGATTTATCGTTTTTAAGCTTTATTCCCAATTTAACCGTAGCTGTTCCCAAAGATGTTAATGAGTTTAAGGCAATGCTTAAATTTAGCGCACATTTCGGTGCGCCTCTTGCAATCCGTTATCCGAGAGAGGGCAAACGCATCTTCAAAACACAGTCGGAAATAGTTTACGGAAAATGGGAAAAATTGAAGGAAGGCAGTAGCGATTTTGCAATTATTGCGTGTGGCGAACGGGCAGTTACAATCGCGCTTGCAGCTTCGCAAAGCCTAAAAGAGCAACTTATTGACGTCAGCGTTATTAACGCAAGATTTGTCAAACCGCTCGATACACAAATGCTTAACGAACTTCAAGAAAAATATTTGATAACGGTAGAGGATAATATGCTTGCGGGTGGATTAGGCTCGCTTGTAAACAGCTTTTACTCTTGCGCTAACAAAACAATTAAGAATTTTGCATACGATGATTATTTTATTCCCCAAGGCAGTATCGATGATTTAATGTCGGAGCGCGGGGTGTGTAGCGCAGCGATAGTTGAATATATTAAAAATGAGAATAGATAAATTTCTTGCCGAAAGGTTCGGTTCGAGAACGAAAGCGGCTGCTGCTATAAATAAAGGATTGGTGCTTGTTAACGGAAAGACTGTTACGCCGTCTTATGAATATGCAGACATTGACGAATTGCAAATAATTCAGGCTGAAGAAAGCTATGTGTCTGTTGGCGGCTATAAACTCGGTAAGGCTTTAAAAGATTTCAATTTTTCAGTAAAAGATAAAGTTTTTGCTGACATAGGTGCAAGCACAGGCGGATTTACCGATTGTTTATTACAGAACGGCGCACGAAAAATTTATTGTATTGACGTTGGGGAATGCCAGCTTGATAAAAGTTTAATAAACGAAAAAACCGTTGTTATCGACAACTTCAATGCACGTAATCTGAACGAAAGCTTGTTTAAAGAAAAACTTGATGCAATTACGGTTGACGTCAGTTTTATCTCGCTCACATATATATTAAAAGCAGTTAGCGACGTTCTGGAAGAGGGAGCAAACGTTCTTGCGTTGATTAAGCCGCAGTTTGAGTGCGAAAGCGGCAAAGTAGGTAAAAACGGAATTGTAAGGGACAGTAAGACAAGGGAGCGAATAATTTATAAAATCTTTAATTTTGCAAATACCTGCGGACTCGTCCCACAAAAAATAACCAATGCGCCCATAGTTTCAGGTAAAAATTTAGAATACGTAATACTGCTTGAAAAGGGGTCAAAAAGTCAGTTTAATGAAAAATTATTAATAAAGTCTGTTAAATTATAAATTTAATGGGCTTTTTGTTTGCATATTTGTATAAAAAGTTATATAATGTAATTAAATGAAGGCAGGGATTTATTATAATAAAAATCATTTGTCCGATGTTAAACCGTATCTGGATAAAATAGAAGATTCCCTTTTTAAAAACGGGATTGACTGTATTAAAATATCTTATCCTGAGAACCTGGACGCATTAGACGTTCTTTTTGTCCTTGGCGGCGACGGAACGATTTTAAACGTTGCTGCGGACTGCGCACGGCGCGGAATTAAGATTTTAGGTATAAATTGCGGTCATTTGGGTTTCTTGACGGAGTATGAACCGGAAAAAGCAGACGAAGCTGTTAAGTTGGTATGCGACGGAAACTACGTAATCCAAAAGCGTATGATGCTTGAAATCAAATGCGGCGGAGATACTTATCTCGCACTGAACGATCTTGTAATACAGCGCAGTACAAGCGGGAACGGTTTCAGCAATACGGTAGAGCTTCGTGCCGAAATAGACGGCTACATAGTGGATAATTATTTATCTGACGGTATAATTATCAGTACTCCTACAGGGTCTACGGCGTATTCTCTTTCCGCAGGAGGTTCGGTTTTAACGCCTGAATTGAACGCTTTTATTATGACTCCGATTTGCGCACATTCTCTTCATTCAAGACCGGTCGTTTACAGTGACAGTTCCGTTCTTGAGATAATACCATTAAAAGACAAAACTCCTTTAAACATTATAATTGACGGTAAGTTAGTTCGCGTAATTGATAAATCGGCAGTCACAGTAAAAAAATCGGATTTCTGCGTTAATTTTATTACACGCGGAGATAAAGACTTTTTTAGAAAATTATTAATTAAACTTAACATATGGAGTAAATGATGCATAGGAATGCAAGACAACAAAAGATTCTGGAAATTATCGCTAATAAAGAAATTGACACGCAAGAGGAATTGTGTGCTGAGCTTAATAAACTGAATTTTAACGTTACTCAGGCAACAATTTCCCGTGACATCAAAGAATTAAAGCTTTACAAAATTTCAGGCAACACTAAAAAATATAAATATGCTTGTCTTGAAAGTGACGACGACTCCGTCAGAGGCAAAATGAAAACCTTGTTCCGCGAATGCGTACAAGCTATTAATTACGCAAACAATATAATCGTAATTAAAACAATGCGCGGGAACGGCTCGACTGCGGGGATTTTTGTTGATTCACTTCAACTTAAAGAAATAATAGGAAGTGTAGCCGGGGATGATACACTGCTTATTGTTGTAGATAGTAACGATAATGCAAAATTAATTGCAGAAAAGCTGAAAGAGTTTATATAATTATGTTAAATAGATTATACGTTAAAAACGTGGCTTTAATATCTGAAGCAGATATAGAATTCGATTGCGGACTTAACGTATTATCCGGAGAAACAGGGTCGGGTAAATCGGTAATTCTCGACTCTGTTAATTTTGTTCTCGGAAGTAAGGCTGATAGAACTATGATACGGTACGGCGAGGACGAAGCGTTAGTTAAAGCTGAATTTACTGTTGAAAAAAACTCGGAAGCTGCTTTAAAACTTATCGGGTACGACATTGAATGCGACGGTAACATAATAATTTCACGTAAGCTGAATACAGAGGGTAAAAGCACAATTAAAATTAACGGAAATACCGTAACGGCAGGAATGCTGAAAAACATTACCCAACATCTGGTTGACGTCCACGGACAAAGCGAGCATTTCTTTCTTTTAAGTGAAAGTAATCAATTGAAAGTAATCGACGGTTTACTCGGTAAAAAAGCAGAAGAAATAAAGAATGAGTTGTTTATATTAATTTCCGAAAAGAAAAAACTAAATTCAGAAATTTCAGTATTGGGCGGGAATGAAGCCGAGCGGGCGCGAAAGCTTGATTTGCTTGAATACCAGATTGGCGAAATTGAAAACGCCGACTTGAAAATAGGCGAATTCGACGAACTCAGAGAAAGGCAGAATTTAATTTTAAACGCTGAAAGAATTCTCACGTCGATTAATAATGCAAGAAGTATCCTGAGTGATGACGGCGGTTGCAATGACGGTATTTCATCGGCCGCGCACGAAATTAACAGAGTTTCAGGATTAAGCGATGAGTATGCCCGACTTGGTTCAAGACTTGATAGTTTATATGAAGAGGCATTAGATATTGCGGAAACGTTATCGGATTTTGCCGACAATCTTTCGATTGACGAAAGGGAAGCACGGCATGTAGACGAGCGTTTAAGCCTTATTAAGTCCCTCAAAAAGAAATATGGTGCCGATGAGGAAGAAATTTTAGCGTTTAAGGACAGAGCGAAGAGGGAATACGACACTATTTCCGACAGTGCCGCTACGATTGAAAAGTATAAAAAACAAATTGCTTTTTGTAACAATAAGATATTCTCACTGTGCAAACATTTAACTGAATTAAGAAAAGAAGTTGCAAAAAACTTTTGTATTAATATTGAAAACGAGCTTAGAACACTTAATATTCCCGATGCCAAGTTTGCCGTTATATTTAAAGAATATAATGAATCGACTGCAAATTTACAGTCGCCAAACGGTTGCGACGAAATCTGCTTTGAGTTTTCCGCAAACAAGGGCGAACCTTTAAAACCGTTGAATAAAGTAATTAGCGGTGGAGAAATAAGCCGTTTTATGCTTGCTGTAAAAACCCAGCTTAAAAATATAAATGGTATTTCGACATATATTTTTGACGAAATAGATTCAGGAATAAGCGGATACACGGCAGGAACTGTTGCCGAGAAATTTATAGACATTTCAAATTCGACCCAAATTCTGGCAGTTTCACACCTTCCGCAGGTATGTGCAGCGAGTTCTGCCCAATATCTTATATATAAGACAAAGGAAAATGATAAAACCTATACAAAGGTTAAAAAGTTAACCGAAACACAAAAAATTGATGAAATAATACGTCTTACGGGAAGTATAGCTTCTGACACAGCCCGAAAGCACGCACAAGAATTAATAGCTAAATTCAAGCATTAAAGCAGCGGTAAATAAACCGTTGCTTTTTTGAATATTAAATTACGTCTTGCACACAATACTGTTATGCTTTTAAGAAAAAAATTTGTCAGGACTATTTTAATATTATTTGCCGTAATTATTTGCACAATCTCAAATTCGCCTCTCACGGCAATTGCGGAAACCCAATCACTCTATTTAGGCGGTTTTCCTGCAGGTTTCAATTTGAGTACAACTACGGTTGAAGTTATTGGCGTCTGTGATGTAATAACCAATGACGGGATGCGTTCTCCTGCAAGAGAATGTGGAATAAAAACAGGCGATATAATTGATAAAATAAACGGAATTGAAGTAAACAAAGCTTCAGACGTAAATAAAATTTTGTCAGACGACTATAAAAAATATAATATTATAATAATAAGAAACGGAGAAAGCTCTACATTAGAAATTAATCCGGCAAAAGAACTGTCTACAGGAGAAAAAAGGCTGGGTGTACTTGTTAAAGACAGTATAAACGGTGTAGGTACTGTAACTTATATCGATAAAACAAACAGTAAATTTGCTTCGCTCGGACATCCCGTAACCGATTTAAAAAATAATTTGGTAGAAATAAACGGCGGAACGGTTTACGGTTGCTTAATTTACGATATTAAAAAGGGAATAAAGGGTACCCCGGGAGAGCTTAAAGGTGCATTTGATAACAGAACGGTTATCGGAAATGCGAAAATAAACTGTTCTTGTGGAATTTACGGCGATTTATCAAGCGACTTTGACACATCTAATCTTATAAAGGTAGAAAAAGGAAATATCGAAAACGTAAAAATAGGTAAAGCGTGCATATACACGACGTTGCATGGTAATGATATTAAAAAGTATGATATTTCAATAGTTAAAATAGATAAATCAAACAAGGATAATCGCAACTTTGTAATAAAAATGGATGACGAAGAACTGCTTGAAAAATCAGGCGGAATAGTACAAGGGATGAGCGGAAGCCCAATAGTGCAGAACGGTAAACTTATAGGCGCAGTAACTCACGTGTTCATTAACGACCCGACACGTGGTTATGGAATAGGTATCGATAAAATGTTGTGTTCATATTAATTAATAATTCCTCATATAATTGTATATGAGGAATTTGTCTTTTTCTAAATTTAAATGCGATAAAAAGTATTTAATTGCCGTTTTAGTAACTCTTTTATGCGCTATTATATGTGGTATAGTACTATATATAAATGTAAATATTAATATCTATTTCTCGTATTTTGCCGAAGAATACATTTATTGCGTATTTAATTTTAAAAATGCTTCAATAATTTTTTCACATCTTTTAAGTGAACTGTTTTATGTGTACCTGTTCTTTTTAATAGGGTACTTTACTAAATTTAAATATTTTACTTTAATTTTTATCTTTATAAAAGGAATGTATTTTACGATTTATAGTGCAATTTTGATTGCGTTTAATTCTTTCGGCGGTATTACCGTTGCCGTTCTAGTATACATTCCCACGTCTATAATTTCTTTCATTTTTTGTTTTTTGACAGTTGAAACCTGCAAAATTATAAATAAGAGATATGTATTTTTCATCCCTGCAGTATTTGCACTTTTAAATACACTCATTTTGATTGTATTAATTAACGTTGTATTCAGAGTAGTGATAGTAATAGTATAATTTGTCTTTTTTCCCGCATAATAAGGTTATGAAAAAGATTTTAACTATACTTTGTTCCGCCTGTTTAATAGCAGGAAGTGCAACTTCCACGGGGTTCAAAATTAATGTTTCCGACAGTCAGCTCACGGCAGGTTGTAAATCGGCTTACCTGATTGACTACTGTTCCGGCGAATGTATTTATAAAGAAAACGAACTTTCACGTATGCCCATAGCCAGCGTATGCAAGGTCATGACGCTTACACTGGCTATGGAAGCAGTAGATAGCGGAAAAATTACTCTCGATACACTTATAACTGCAAGTGAACACGCCGCAGGAATGGGCGGCTCGCAAGTATTTCTCGGTAGCGGTTGCCAATATACGGTTGACCAGCTTTTAAAGAGTATTGTTGTCTGCTCTGCAAACGACAGTTGCGTTGCAATTTCCGAAACCGTTGCAGGCAGTGAAGACAGCTTTGTTGCGCAAATGAATAAAAAGGCAACCGAACTTGGCTGTAACGATACCCTATTTGCAAATTGCACGGGTCTTCCAAAGGAAAATCAATATTCATGCGCGCACGACGTTGCTTTAATGTTTAAAAACTTGTTGTCATACGAAAATTATTTCAATTACAGTAAAGTCTGGCTTGAAGATTTTGTTCATCCCGACAATAGAACGACTTCTATGACAAATACGAATAAATTAATCAAAAAGTATTCTTTTTGCGATGGAGGAAAAACAGGATTTACTAATGAAGCTGGTTTTTGTCTTGCCGCAACAGCAAAGAAGGATAATATGCGACTTATATCAGTTGTTCTCGGTGCGGACAGTAGCGACAACAGATTCAGTTCAACAATAAATATGTTTAATTTCGGATTTTCAAATTATAAAAATAAAATTGTACTTGACAAAGATGTGACTTTAAACGATGAATTTGCAGTAAGCGGCGGTAAAAAGCAGAGCTTTGCCGTCTGTCCCGAACGTAATAGCTACGTATTTTCTGCCGCAGATAAATCCCCTGACGTTACCTTTGAAATTATCGCAGACGACGTAAAAGCACCTGTCGTGAAAGGACAGGCAGTAGGAAAAATTAACGTCTATAAAGACGGTGTTTTATGTGACAGCGTTAATGCCGTATCGGCAGAAGACGTTAAAAAAGCAGGCTTCGGCGACTATTTTAAAGACATTTCAAGCAAGTGGGCAATATAAATTAAATTTAAATTAAAGCAGTATCCGATTTTGGGAAACTGCTTTAATTTTTTTACTGAAATGCCAACTGAAAAGTACGCGGAAATGCTTGCCCGCACGACGAGGACGGAAACACAGAATATAGCAATGATAGGCAAAGCTTTGGACGACGGCAACGACCTTGTGGAATGTTCCACCGTAACGCCGACCTGCGATTTGTGTGCATTATACCAAGGGCGCATATATTCGGTGTCTGGCAGAACGCCCGGTTACCCGTCACTGTACGAAACGGCTTTCAAACACGGCTATTCTATAATACACCCAAATTGCAGACATCAGTTTTTTCCGTATAACCCAAAATTCCATACCGAAGCCGAAAGGCAAGCGTTGGAGGAAGGCACGCGCCGCCCGTGGATAGGCGGACAGCAGGGCGAAGCCGCGCGGGCAGAGTATGCAAAGTCGCAAATGCAAATGCGCAGGTGGAATAAAGAGCTTAACGAGTTTGCTCAAATGAAGCAAAGGTTCGGCGACAATGCGCCGTATAAAACGCTTGGCGCGTTCCGCCGTGCTTACCGCTCAGAAGAGGGTACGCTTGCATATGCTAAAAGCCATTATTACCGTAGTGACGAAAAAGAATTTAAAGAATTTGAAAGCGTAATAGGCAAAGAGAATATGCCCGAAACACTTGAAAAATTCCAGGAGTTGAAGTATAATAAAGACAAGCAAAGATTTACTTCCTTGCAAGTCGGAGTTGCGGATGAAAAAGTACGCAGAAAGCTTGGCTCGGCTGAGTTACCGCTTACTATTCAAGCAGATAAGCAAGGCAAACATATCAAGGGACATAAAAACTTCACTGACGATAAAAGTTATCTTGCTGTTGAAACAATTGAAGAAGGTTTAAAACTATCTTGGGAAATTGTTGAAAAGTATCACGGTAAGGGGAAATTAATTTACAACAAAAATAAGGAAAACATAAAAGAAAAAGTTGAAACAGATATAATTGTTGGATATGTTTTTAGTAAACAGTGCAATAAATGGGTGGCGACCAAGGTTGCGACTATACATTATTCAAAGAACGGAACACATATAGTTCCCGCCATAATTAATAAAGGAGATTAAAAATGACAGAAAATGAATTATGGAATTATCTTGGTAAGGATGTTTTAGTCTTAAAAAACGATGGGGATGAAGTACGTGGGTTTGTAAGCTCAGTAATACCAAGTGCGGATAATGAGCCTGAGGAAGCATCTTTATATGTAGATATTCCTTACACTAAGCGAATTGAAGAAGTCTATATTAGTGAAATAAAATCAATAGAAGTTATATGACTAAATAGAAAAAGTTTAAAAGGCAGAAGCTGCGGCTTCTGTCTTTAATTATGCCCAAAAGCGAGTTATGGCGTAAAAAGGTGCTTGCACATAAATAAATCTAACGGGAGCGCACCCGTAAAAAGCGTAGGAGGATTTTATGAAAAGACAGGAATTAAAGGCACTGCTCCACGGCGTTGAAAATTCGGGCGAGATAATCGACCAGATAATGGAAATCAACGGCGCGGACATTGAAAACGCAAGGAAGAATGCGGGGACGGAAGTTGGTTTAAAAATTTTTTTAAAATGTAAATTCAAAATTACTGATATCAACAATTTATTTGACTATTTTTGTTAGCTTTGATAAAATATAAAATATATTTTATTGAGGCAAATTATGAACGAAAGAGATACGCTTAAAATAAACGACAAAGGGCATTTGGAAATAGGCGGAATGGACGCCGTTGAAATAGCAAAAAAATTCGGCACACCGATTTACGTTTTTGACGAACAGCATATCCGAAATATGATGCGTGTTTATAAAAACACTATCGACCGCGATTATAGCGGCAACGGCATTGTTTTATATGCATCAAAAGCTTTTTCCTGTATGTCCATTTATGCAATTGCGAATCAGGAAAATATCGGCGTAGATGTCGTGTCGGGCGGCGAGCTTTTCACTGCAATAAAAGCAGGTTTTCCTGCCGACAAAATTTATATGCACGGTAATAATAAACTTATTTCCGAACTTAATTTTGCCATTGACAGCAAAGTAGGCACAATAGTGGTAGATTCCTACCGTGAAGCCGACATTTTGGATAGTTTATGCGCAGAACGCAAAATAAAGCAAAACGTATTGATAAGAATAAACCCCGGAGTAGAAGCGCATACACACGCCTTTGTGCAAACTGCCAGAACAGACAGTAAATTCGGATTTTCAGTTTCAGACGGCGCAGCGGAGAATATGACCGCCCACGTGCTGTCCAAAGATAATCTTGTTTTAAGAGGATATCATTGTCATATCGGTTCGCAAATTTTTGAAAAGCAATCTTTCGTGCTTGCTGCGAACAAGGTTATGGATTTTATGGCTAAAACAAAAGTCCGCCTTGGCTTTGAAGCCAATACTCTGAATATCGGAGGAGGTTTTGGAATCTGGTACAATGACGAAGATCCTAAATTGCAGCTTTCCGATTATGCAGACTATCTCAAAAGTCTAATTAGTGCTGTTAAAAATAAAGCAAAAGAACATAATCTTAAAGAACCCTATCTCGTTATCGAACCGGGTCGCTCTATAGTAGGTGAAGCGGGAATAACGCTTTATACCGTCGGAGCGATTAAAGAAATTACCGGTATCAAAAAGTATGTCGCAATTGACGGCGGTATGTTTGAAAATCCGCGTTACGCGATTTACCAGTCGAAATACACAGTGCTTCTTGCCAACAGGGCAAACGAGGAATGCACAGAAAAGGTTTCCGTAGCAGGAAAATGCTGTGAAAGCGGCGACCTCGTTGCCGTTGACGTGCCGTTGCCTAAGGCGGAAAGCGGCGATATAATGGCAGTACTTTCAACAGGTGCATACAACTATTCGATGGCAAGCAATTATAACAGAAACTTTATTCCGCCTGCCGTACTCGTAAACAACGGGAAGGCAGATTATATAATTAAACCGCAAAATTATGAGGATTTAGTCAGAAACGACGTTATCCCAGAAAGATTGAAATAATGACAAATTTTATCTCTTTATTAGCTTCCGTATTGGCGGTATTCTTCGTATTGATACCGCACGAACTTGCACACGCATTTATTGCTTATAAAAATGGGGACGGTACTGCAAAAATGTACGGTCGTCTTACACTTAATCCTATTAAGCATTTAGACCCTATTGGTATAGTACTTTGTATTTTTACCGGGTTTGGTTGGGCAAAACCTGTACCCATAAATCCTTACAATTTTCGCAGATACAGGGTTGGGTTGTTTACAACTGCAATAGCGGGAGTCGTGACGAATTATATAATTGCATTTATCGCTTATCCTTTATGTCTTGTTTTAGGAAATATCGCGCTTTCCGCAATAACCGCGAATACTGCACTTTATTATTTCGTTGAATTTTTTTACTTAATGTTCTATTTGATTTATCTGTACAGTATTTCCGTATTCGTATTCAATCTTCTGCCGCTGTATCCTTTGGATGGATTCAGGGTGGTGGAATCGGTTACACGCGAAGTAAATCCTGTGCGCAGATTTTTAAAGACATACGGTTATTATATTTTAATTATATTGGTAATTGAAAGTTTCTTTTGCGACATATTAATGCGAATCACGGGTTTATCGGTTATAAAATATTTCGATATACTCGGTTTCTACGTGCAATGGTTTGCTAAAAACATAATCGGCTTCCCCATAACAGCAATTTGGGACGCGATATTCGGTTATCCGATAACTTGGCCGGTATAAATTTTTGAGAAAATAATTATGACAGAAAAAAATTACGACAATTTTGAATCGGTTGTAGACTATAATACCGTTCTTGACGACTTTGAAGGACCTCTTGACCTTTTACTGCACCTTATCAATATTGCGCAGATAAAGATTGAGGATGTTTTCGTTTCAAAAGTCACGGAACAATTTTTAGACTACATTGAATTTATGAAAACTCAGCCGCACCGTGACGTTGATAAGGAAAGTGAGTATCTCGCGCTTGCGGCACAAATAATTTACATAAAGTCAAAAAGCATGGTTCCCGTCGTTGAAGTTGCCGGCGAGGAAATGGGTGGAGCCGATGAGGAAGAGCGCGCGCTTATCGAACAGCTTAAACAGCGCGAATACGAACTTATAAAGGAAGAAACCCCCAAATTAAAAAACCTTGAAACGATAGGATATTATTTTAAAGAACCCGACAATGATTTCAGTAAGGTCAAAATAGTTTATAAGGATTTTAACGTTCACGCACTTTTAGAAGCGTTTGCAAACCTTATGCTCCGCAATGAAAGTCTTGCGAGGGAAAAGCAAAATATTAAGGAAATTCCCAAAGACGTTCATACTGTTGAAGAAAAGGTTTCTTTGATAAGGGAGCGGCTTATAGAGCATAAAGAAATTGTTTTTGACAGCTTATTTTCAACGTTTTCAAGAAACGAAATAATTACGACGTTCCAAGCCCTTCTTGAAATGTTGAAGCACCAATTTATTATGGTAACGCAAGAAACTTCTTTTGGAACAATAAATATTAAACTTAACCCCAATTGGGATTTAAAGGACGTAGTAAATGAACAATTTGACGAATATAATTGAGGCAATCGTCTTTGCATCAGGCGAAGCAGTGCCGGTAAAATATATAGTTGAAAAGCTTGGGTGTCAGCTTAAAGAAGTAAATGCAGGCATCGGCGAATTAAAAGTAAAGTACAGCGGAGAGTGCGGCATTCATCTTTTAACGTTTAACGGGAAACTTCAATTTGCGACAAATCCTGCGTACAAGGCACCTGTTTCCGATGTCTTGACCCCTATAAAGGAAAAGGAATTTACAAAAACAATCCTCGAATGCGCTGCAATAATTGCCTATAAACAACCCATTACCAAACCCGAACTTGAAGATATAAGGCAAGTAAGCTGTGACTATGCAATACATACTTTGTTAGAACTTGAAATGATAGTCCCTTGCGGTAGAAAGGATGCTGTCGGTAAGCCCATTCTTTACGCCACAACAGATAATTTCCTGAAAAGATTTAAGCTAAATTCTATCGATGAGCTTCCCGATTATGACGAGCTTATGGCGCAGATTGCCGAACTTAACAGTTCGCTTTTGGGCGAAGATGAAGAAGATGCAAATTATTTGTATCATAGGGACGAATACGTAGAAAATGCCGAGGATAAAACCAAAGCAAAGCAAGAACCTGCGCAACCTCAAAAGCCGACAGTAACCGAAGATGGGTTCGAGCTGCCAGACTTCATATCCGAAGACGACGATATTATTAAAATAGATTGATTTCCGATAATAAATTAAAAGATTGCTTTGTTGAAAATTTACAAAAGCAGTAATTTTAAAATTAAATAATTTGAATTTATTACCTCGCTAAGTTTAAATATGAAGTCAGCGAGGTATTTTTGTATATTTATTTTTGTGTTACAAATAATAATAGCGTGAATGAAGCGATGGTATATATTGCCGCAGCAGGTTTTCTGGTTTCGGTTTTTCCCATTTACGTTTTCAATTATATCTATGTAAATACCGAAGAAAAATACGCAAGCATAAACGTAACACTGTATAGATTTATAAAAGTGTACAACGTAAATACCGTTAAAGATATGCCAAATAAGATGCAGGTTAACGGCAAGAATAAAGACATAAACTTTAAAACGTTTAAGTTGAATTTTTATAAGATATTCAATATGCTATGTATTTGCAAAGTCGTGCAACTTTCAGATTTCGGAATGAAAAACCAAAATAACGCATACGTTGCATTGGCACAAAACGGAGTAACCACTGCGGCTTATAAATTCTTACAAATGAACGGCAATTACTGTAAATTAAGAAATTATACAATTATAAATGAAGAGCATTCATCAATAAGATATTACGCAAAAGCAGTAACCGTGGTTAACATTTTGGTTATAACAAAAATATTTTTAATTTATATATTGGAGAAATTGAATGAACTCAA
Source organism: uncultured Christensenellaceae bacterium (assembly GCA_910587365.1). GTDB lineage: Bacteria > Bacillota > Clostridia > Christensenellales > Borkfalkiaceae > Coproplasma. The sequence continues at coordinate 201,079 of CAJUKJ010000001.1, forward strand.
AAATCAGAAAGCATAAAGAAAAAGAATTTAACGAACCTGCATTGGCAATAGATAAAGTAGCTGATGCAAATACTGTAATAGGAAAATCTATTATTACGGTAAGCGGTTCGGAAGTAATTCCTATTTCATCCGTAACAATTGTGAATTTAAGCGGTGGAGGAGAATACGGCGATATAAAGACTTTTAAAGAAGCCGACGGCTTCAAGCTTGCCGGCGGAAACGGCACGGTCATTACAGTAAAACCAAAGGGATTTTTAGTTGACGACGGTAAGGGATGCAGACTTCTTAAAATGGAAGAAAGCATAGTTGATTCGCTAATAGATAAAACAGGAGAATTAGTTCACAAAATTTCCGACAATGCGTAAATCCTTTTTATGTTTACTTTGCATATCAATAGTTGCTGCTACAACATTTTCAACAATGCACCTACAAAATAAAGACGCTTATGCAAGCGCACAGGCAGAAATCGCAATGGAACTTACTACGGGTACAGTACTTTACGAGGGAAATGCCGACGCAAAATTGCCAATGGCAAGCACAACTAAAATTCTAACGGCAATTATAATTATTGAAGACTGTAACCTTGATGAAATTATTACCGTTGCCGACAAAGCCGTAGGTGCAGAGGGTTCAAGCATATACCTGAAAAAAGACGAACAAATAGATATCCGCGATTTGCTTTACGGACTTATGCTCAGATCCGGTAACGACAGCGCGGCGGCACTTGCTATACATCATAGCGGTTCTATTGAAAAATTTGCCGAAGTTATGAATGCGCGGGCTAAGTTAATAGGGGCAGAAAACTCAAACTTTAAAAATCCAAGCGGTTTACCTGACGGAGAACACTATACGACGGCAAGAGATTTATGTAAAATTGCCTGTCACGCAATGAATAATGAAATTTTCAGTCAAATCGTTTCAACAAAAAGCTATACGGGCAAATTCAGAAGTTATGCTAATAAAAATAAAATGCTTAGCAGCTATGAAGGCGCAAACGGCGTAAAAACAGGTTATACGGTAAAAGCAGGTAGATGTCTTGTTTCATCTGCAAAGAGAAATGGCATGGACGTTGTATGCGTCGTTTTAAACTGTCCAGATATGTATGACCGCAGCGGAGATATTTTAGATAATTGTTTTAAATGCTTTAAACTGCTAAAATTGGATACAGAAAAAGTATTTATGTGTGGCAATGTACTTTGTAAATTAAACAAAAGCGAAAATATAGTGGTAAAAAGCAAAGGGAAATTAGGTTTTTTAGTAAAATCATTACCAAATCAAAACGTAATTCATAACGGAGAACCCATTGCAGAACTTGAAATTTATAATGAAAAAGACTTGCTTTTTACAAGAAAATTATATAGTATATTAAGTAATTAAATTTATTTTTTACGGAACTATATATGAGAATCAATAAGTATCTTGCAGCTTCGGGAGTTGCTTCCAGACGGGAATGCGATAAGTTAATACAGGAAGGCAAAGTTAAAATTAACGGTAAACAGGCACAATTGGGAGCAGAGGTTGGAGAAGACGACCAGGTTTCAGTTAATGGGACAGTTGTATCTGTCAAAAAGAATGAATATTATATTTTAAATAAGCCTAAGGGATATATTTGCAGTGTCTCCGATGATAAGGGAAGAAAAACTGTTATGGATTTAATGCCGAATGGCGTAGGAAGAATTTATCCCGTCGGCAGATTGGATTACGATAGTGAAGGATTGCTGATATTAACAACCGATGGAGCATTAGCACAACATTTAACACATCCGTCAAATGAAGTACCTAAAACTTATCTCGTTAAAATCGAAGGTACTATTACGGAAAATGCGCTTAACCCTATAAGAAGCGGCATTGAAATTGACGGTTATGTTACTAAAAAGTGCAAAGCACACATAGTAGAAACCAATAAAGAATATACTAAAATTCATATTACTTTAATTGAAGGCAAAAACAGAGAAATAAGAAAAATGTTTGAAGCAATAGGAAAAAACGTTACTCTGTTAAAGCGTATAAAGGTCGGAGAATTGTCGCTTCGAGGACTTGACAGAGGTTCTTACAGAAAATTAAGCAAACAGGAAATAGCTTATCTTATGGGTATATAAAATGTGAACGGGGTTTTTTATTAAAACTCCGTTCTCATTTATATTAATATTATTGAAAATAGAAAGTTGTAAAAAAAGCTAAAAGTAATTTAAACTTTTAGCTTTTTACTGTTATTTAAATATTTCTTATTAATCCAACGACCTTTCCTAGTATCGAAACATTTTCAAAAATGAAGTCTTCCATAGTACTGTTTTCAGGATGAAGGATGATTTTTCCGTCGCGTTTAAAAAATCTTTTAACCGTCGCACTGTCATCAACAAGAGCAACAACAATATCGCCGTTATCTGCTGTTTCCTGTCTTTGTACGACAATTTTATCGCCATCAAACATACCGATATCAATCATTGAGTCGCCGTGTACATTTAGCATAAATAAATCTTGTCCGGAAAAAATATTACCGGGAAGGGAATAGCACCCATCATAATTTTCAGTTGCAAATATTGGTTGACCCGCAGCAACAGTGCCAATCAAAGGAACGGTAACAACATTTTGTTTTAAAGAAACTGCACGCTTTTTGTTGTCTGCCTTTTTGAGAATACCACGTTCGGTTAACTCATTTATATAAGAGAAAGCAGTAGCGGTAGACTTCAATTCACATGCTTTGCAAATTTCCCTTACTGTGGGCGCATAGCCGTTCTCTGATATAAACTTCAAAATAAAATTAAAAACAAGCTCACTTTTGTCTACACGTTTCATAATGTGTTAACTCCTTAATTTATTATAACATAATATTTATTAAAAAATCAAACGTTCGTTTAATATTTTTTGCTTGTTTTTATTTAATTTTTATATTATAATAATTTTAGAGGTGTAAAATGAAAGAACAAAAGGGGCAGAGGTGTGTTCTGTATGAAAGAGAATGTATAGGATGTATGGAATGTGAAATCTGCGATATCGACCCGAATAAAATATGTGATAACTGCGGTAAATGTTTAAATATTCAAGATGATGCTGTAATTAAGATTGACAAAATAATTTTAAAGGATGACGAATAATCGCCATCCTTTAAAATTATTCATCATCACGTTTTAATTTGACTTTTCCCGCAACAGCGCGTCTGTTATCGTCACTAATAGCGGCGTAATGCTTTCTTGTAGTATTTACGTCCCTATGGCCTAAAACGTCGGCAACAATATAAATATCGCCTGTCGCCTTATAAAGTTGAGTACCGTAGGTGGAGCGTAGCTTATGAGGCGATATATTTTTAAGCGGGGAAACTATTTTTGCGTATTTATGAACCATATTTTCAACGGCTCTGACAGTAATTCGGCTTGATTTATTTGAAAGGAAGAGGGCGTCAGGTTCTTTTATAACATCGCAGGTCTGGTCTTTATATTCGATATAACGCTTTAACGCTTCCGCCACATCATTGTCGAAATAAAGAATAGACTTGCTGCCGCCTTTTCGTGTTACGATAAAAGAATTATCTTTAAAATTCAAATCTTCATTATTCAAACCAACAAGTTCACTGATACGAATCCCTGTTCCAAGGAATAACATTAAAATTGCACTGTCGCGGACTTTATTTTTCTCGTGGTAAGACAATTGATGAGGGGTAAGACCATAGCCGCTTTCCGCTGTATTTATAATATCAAATACTTCGTCCGAATCAAGACGGATAATCGGTTTTTCATGGAGCTTTGGAGTAGATACTTTTGCTGCATTATTAACGCTTATGTAGCCTTTATTAAAGAAATATTTAAACATAGCGCGAACAGAGGACAGTTTTCGTGCTTTGGCTCTGTCATTACAGTTGTGTACTGTGTCGCAATAGTGGTAGTGAGAGAGGAAGCTTAAAAAATACTCAATATCATTACTTGTAATCTGTTCTAAATCATCCAACGAAATTTCTTTAATAAGCTTTTTGCCACGATATTTTTTTTCTTGTAAAAAGAAAAAAAATATTTTTAAATCATGTGCATAGTTCAATCTTGTCAAAGTACTTGTCTGACTATCTATACCAAGAAAATAATCATTACAAAAAGCAGGCAGTTCTTCTAAAAGCCTGTCTATTGTATCCATGTTTTTATTGTTTCTTTTGATGTAAAAATCTTCACTCATAATTTTTTAATGGAAGTAGGAAAATATATCCAACACTTCGTAAAACACAGCTTTTACGAAGTGTTGGGTGTATATAAATAAAATATCATAATTAAGAGCTTTTGTCAAGAAAAATTTAATAAATAATCATTAAGACCTATAATTAATTCCGCATAATTTTCTTTATTTTCTTTTTATACTGAAATAGGCTTAACCTTGACAAAAGCTTTCTTCAAGTTAACAGTAAACCGCATTATGTCTGACATAGTACAACAAATCGGAGTTAATTAACTCCGATTTGTTGTATTTTATTTATTTTTCTGATTTAATAGGTTTTAAATTCCAAATAGTTGTGACATAATCTGCTATCGCTCTGTCAGCTGCAAATATTCCTGATGCGGCAATATTTCTTAAAGACATTTGGTTCCAAAGTGTCTTATCAGTTGAATATAGCTTTGAAATTTTATGTTGAGTTCTGCAATATGCACCGAAATCAGCCATACACATATACGGATCGGCTACGGGAGTTCCTGTTAAAAGATAATTTGCTATATCAGCAAATGACTGTCCGTTAAAGCCAATAATTAAAGCTTCAATAATTCTTCTCAATTTAGGCGAATCGTTATAATATTTACTCGAACTGTAACCGGAATGCCAAATATCGTCGACTTCGTTTGATTTTAAACCGAAGATAAATATATTTTCATTGCCGACAGCTTGCGCCATTTCTACATTGGCACCGTCAAGCGTACCGATAGTCAAAGCTCCGTTAATCATAAACTTCATATTACCTGTACCGCTCGCTTCCTTACCGGCAAGAGAAATCTGCTCGGAAACCTCTGATGCGGGCATAAGCATTTCCGACATTGTAACGTTATAATCTTCCATATATACAACGTTCAATTTATCGTGGATTTTGGCGTCCTGCTTAATCTCCTCGGCAAGATAGTTGATTAGTTTTATAATCTTTTTTGCCATATCATATCCGGGCGCAGCCTTTGCACCGAAAATATATGTTTTAGGAACAATGTCTTTGTTGGGATTATCTTTTAAATCAAGATACGTATCAATAATGTTCAATACGTTAAGAAGCTGACGTTTATACTCATGTAAACGCTTAGCCTGAACATCGTAAATCGATTCGGGATTTATTATAACTCCTTGCTTTTTCTTGGCATAATCAGCAAACTGTTCTTTTTTTATTTTTTTAATTTCATCAAGACGTTTTAAAACGGATTGATCATTTTCGTACTTTTTAAATTTAGCAAGTTCTAAGCTGTTTAACTCATAACCTGTTCCGATGCAATCGTTTAAAAGAGCGCAAAGTTCGGGGTTGGATTGGTTAAGCCAACGTCTATGTGCAATGCCGTTTGTAACATTAGTAAATTTTTCAGGAGAGAAATCATAAAAATCTTTAAACACAGAATTTTTAATTATCTCACTGTGTAAAGCCGATACTCCGTTAACACTGTGTCCTCCGTAAACTGAAAGATTAGCCATTTTTATACGGTCATGCTCAATAACGGACATACGCGAAATCTTAGCCCATTCTCCGGGGAATTTGTTCCAAAGCTCTTCGCAAAGTCTTCTGTTGATTTCTTTGATAATTGAATGTATTCTAGGAATCGTCCTTTCAATTAAATCCTCTTCCCAAGTTTCCAAAGCCTCGGCAAGAACCGTATGGTTTGTATATGCACACGTCGCGGTTGTAATTGCCCATGCTTGATTCCAATCATAGAAATACTCGTCAACAAGTATTCTCATAAGTTCTGGAATTGCCATTGCAGGATGCGTATCGTTTAAATGAATTGCCGCAAGCTTGGGTAAATCTCTTAAATCGCCGTATCTGTGCTTATGGTCGGTAACGATATTCTGAATTGATGCGGAACACAGGAAATATTGCTGTTTCAACCGCAAAGATTTCCCCGCCATATGATTATCCGCCGGATAAAGAACTTTTGTAAGAAGGTCGGCATCGTTGTCCTCCGACATTGCCTGATAATAGTCGCCCTGCGAGAAAAGCTTCATATTGAAGTCCTGCACGGGTTTTGCCTTCCATAGCCTTAATACAGACACTGCATTGCTGTCTTTGCCTGAAACCATCATATCGTAAGCAACAGCTTCTATTTCTTTACAGTTTATATAGTTAGTTTCAAGCCCGTTTTTAGTCCACCTCTCCTCTACCTGTCCGTTAAATCTAACGATGAACGATTTGTCCGTTCTTTGGGTCAACCATGCTTCTCCACCGGGCAACCAGGTATCCGGAAGCTCCATCTGCCATCCGTCAACTATCTTTTGCTTAAAAAGTCCGTATTCGTAACGAAGTGAGTAGCCCATTGCAGGATAATCGCCCGTAGCAAGTGCATCAAGGAAGCAAGCTGCAAGTCTGCCTAAGCCACCGTTTCCTAACCCGGCATCAGGTTCAAGCTCGTAAAGTTCTTCAAGTGAAAGTCCGTATGAAGAAACGGCTTTCTCAAATACCGAACTTGCACTTAGATTGTACAAGCTGTTTTTAAGCGAACGCCCCAACAGGAACTCCATACAGAGATAATAAACCCTTTTCGCACGCTTTGCTTTAATTTTTTTGTGGAATTGCTGCCTTTTTTCAAGCAGAATATCCCTTACCGACATTACAACAGCTTTATAAATCTGGTCTTTGGAAGCTTCGGCAGGACTAACACCGAAATATCGTGCAAGCTTGCCTTTAATTAATTCTTTTACTTCCTTTTCGGTAAAAGTTGTACTACTCATTTCGTTCTCCTAATATTGTAAAATTTATTTAAGCATATCTAAATAAAGAGCCGCATAATCCTTAGCCGAATGACTCCAACTGAAATCAGTCGTAGCCGCCCTATACATAAGTTTTGCCCATTCGGTTTTATTTTTATAATCTGACATCGCCTGTCTTATAACATACAGCATATCATGTGCGTTATAATTTGTAAACGTATAACCGTTATGAAGCGGTTGAATACTGTCAAACAATCCTCCCGTTTCTCTTACTACGGGAATAGTACCGTAACGGCAAGCAATCATTTGAGAAAGTCCGCACGGCTCTGATTTAGAGGGCATAAGGAAAATATCCGAACCCGAATATATCTTTCTTGACAAATCGCTGTTAAATACAATATTTGCACTTAACTTGTCGGGGTACTTTTTCGCAAGACCGCTGAAAAAACCTTCAAAATGAGCATCGCCTGTTCCAAGAATAACCACTTGAACATCGTCCTGCAATAATTCTTCTATGACGTTAGTGACCAAATCAAGCCCTTTGTGCGAAACAAGACGCGAAACCATTGATATTATAGGCGTATCCTGTTTTACGGGCAGATTTAGCATTTTTTGAAGTTCACTTTTACAAATTGCTTTATTTGAAAAATCGTCAGAAGTAAAATTTGCAAATAAATGGCTGTCAAGCGCGCAATTGTAGCCGACGTCGTCTATTCCGTTCAAAATACCGCACAGTTTAAACTCATTATTTCTTATAATCGGGTCAAGTCCGTGAGCGTAGTAAGGATCTTTAATTTCCTGTGCATATCTCGGACTTACGGTAGAAAATCTTTCACAACACTCTATTGCGCCCTTCATAAGGTTAATTGAATTATTATATTCTACAAGATATCTGTACTCGCCGTAAATATCAAACAAATCACACAGTAAATCAAGTGAATACTGTCCTTGATACTCTATATTATGAATTGTAAACAACGCTCTTATATACTGATACTCTTCCCTGAAACAATAATTTGTTTTAAGGTAAATTGCAGCCAACGCCGCCTGCCAGTCATGACAATGCATAACGTCGGGATAGAAATTAAGAAAAGGCATCAGTTCAAGGACGCTTCTCGAAAAGAAAGCAAACCGTTCTCCATCGTCATAATACCCGTAACAACCGGGACGTTTAAAGTAAAATTCGTTATCGATAAAATAATAAATTACGCCGTCTTTTTCATACGAAAATATGCCGCAATATTGATTTCTCCAAGCAAGATGCACATAAAAATTACCAAGATATGTGAATTTATCCCTGTATTCCTTTTTTATATCGGAATACAAAGGTATTACTACTCTTACATCAAACTTATCGGTAGCGGCGAGCGCAACAGAAAGCGAACCGATTACTTCCGCAAGTCCGCCCGTTGCAATAAACGGAGTTGACTCGGATGCAACAAAAAGAATTCTCTTCTTTTCATTCGTTTTTTTAGATTCTGTTTTTTTAACCGTCTTGGAAACAGGTTTTGTTTTTGCCGTAGTTTTTGTAGCTTTTGCCGTCGTTGATTTTGAGGCTGCCATTTAAATCTTCCCCCTTTATTATATGAGCGTACCTTTATTTATGAAATATGGCTGCATTTCGCATCCTGCAAGAACCCTGTTGTCACGAATAACAGAACCTTTATCACTTACAACGTAAGCTATATTACAGTTTTCGCCGACAATATCGTCAGTCATTAAAATGCAGTTTTTTACGACAGTACCCTTACCAATCTTAACACCGCGGAAAAGAATACTGTTTTCAACAGTACCTTCTATTAGACAACCGTCAGCTATTAATGAATTTTTTACTTTTGCCGTGTCCGCAAATTTAGCGGGTGCGCTGTCATTAACTTTGGTATAAACGTCACGGTCGCCGAAAAGCTGACCTCTTATTTCTTTGTTCAAAAGATCAATATTCGCTTTAAAGTACGAAGCCAGCGAATCGATATTAGCATAATATCCTTCAAGTTTATATCCGTATAAATTTAAAGTTTTTATTCCGGGGCTTAAAATATCTTTACCGAAACTTGTATATCCGTGTTGAATTGCATTCTGTATAAGTCTTAAAAGAAACGAAGTGCGTGCAACCATTACGTTGACATAATTTTTCTTCACTCCGCTTGTTGCGGGATTTATTTCAAGCCCGGTAATTTTCCCTTCGTTATCGGTATCGAATGTCATATAATAATGCGTTTTCTTAACTTCATGCTCGTGATATACGAGAGTGATATCCGCGTTCTTTTGTACGTGATATTCGATTACTTTGCTATAATCAAGCTTATAAACCGCGTCGCTGTCGGCGAGAACTACAAAATCTTCTTTTGCCTTTTTAAGGAATGCCGTCGCTCCTTTAAGAGCCTCTAATCTGTTTTTATAAAATGTTTCCGTTTCGCCGCTGTAAGGGGGAAGCAGTATAAGCCCTCCTTCTTTTCTTGCCAAATCCCAGTACTTACCCGAACCTAAGTGATCCATTAACGACTGATAATTATTTTTAGTTATCATTCCTACCGTGGTAATTCCCGAATTGACCATGTTTGAAAGTGCAAAGTCAACAAGGCGGTATCTTCCGCCATACGGTATTGAACCTACGGTCCTTGCCTTTGTTAACTCGGGAACATTTTCTTCATTTAAACTTGAAAAAATAACACCTACTGTTGAAGCCATTTCTATTTCCTCCCCTTATACGCTTTTATCGACTATCTCGCCGGCTTGAACTTTACCGTTTTTGCTTACGGATATTCCCCTGCCGAGTACGGTTATCCCGCCCGTCTTATTTTCAATTTTGCAAGCTTCTTCACGGGGCGCGCCTATTATTGCATGTTCGCCTATTGTAACATCCTCGTCGATAATTGCATAATTAAGCTTCGCGCCTTTTTTAACAACAATATTTCCCATAAGAACGCAATCGGTTACAACCGCACCTTTTTCAATGACGCAATTTGTGCCGATAACAGAATTGATAACCTTTCCTTCTATTTCTCCTCCGGTTGCAATAATAGAATTTATTACTTCGCCCTCAACAAATGCGGGAGGCGCAAGCGGACTTCTGGAATGTATTATCCTGTCTTCATCTCTCAATTCAAAGTTTGGAACTAAGCCGAGAAGATCCATATTTGCTTCCCAAAGCGACGTTATGGTTCCAACGTCCTTCCAATATCCTTCAAAGCGATAAGAGTTCATTTTTTCGCCTGCGTTCAACATTGCAGGAAGAACGTTTTTACCGAAATCCTTTTCCGATTCTGCGTCCGCCTCGTCAAGTTCAAGATATTTGAAAAGCTTCGACGCGGTAAAAATATAGATACCCATTGAAGCAAGATTGCTTTTGGGTTTTTTAGGCTTTTCTTCAAACTCGTAAATAGATCCGTCGGGATTAGTGTTTAAAATTCCGAATCTTGAAGCCTCGCTAAACGGCACCTCCATACACGCTATGGTACAGTCTGCATTAGCCTCCTTATGAGCTTTAAGCATTTTATCATAATCCATTTTATATATATGGTCGCCCGAAAGTATAAGCACGTACTCGGGATCATACATTTTCATAAATCTGATATTCTGATAAATTGCGTTAGCAGTACCTTTATACCAGGAAGTATCCTTCTTTGCCTCGTATGGCGACAGAATATGTACGCCGCCGAACGTTCTGTCCAAGTCCCACGGTTGCCCGTTGCCTATATACTCGTTGAGTACCAACGGTTGATATTGTGTAAGCACGCCCACCGTATCAATTCCAGAATTTATACAGTTTGATAAAGGAAAATCAATTATTCTGTATTTTGACCCGAATGATACTGCGGGTTTCGCAATATTACTCGTCAAAGCGTAAAGCCTGCTGCCCTGACCGCCTGCAAGTAACATTGCTACGCACTCTTTTTTTCTTAGCATTGCCAATAGCCCCCTAAAATTTTAATTTATTTTTTTTAAATATAAACAAGAAAGTTTGGGAACGTCTATGAATATAGAGTTCTCCTTACCTTGACTCGTTTGATTTACAGTCTTGAAAATAAATTTTTTAAGCTTACCTTCTCCACCGAACGACTTTTTATCGGTATTGAACACTAAGCGGTAAGTTCCTTTTTCTATTCCGATTTCATAATTGATTATATCAATTCCTGAAAAATTGATAACCGCAGTAATACTTTCCCCGCTGCAATCATAACGTGTAAAAGCAAAAAGATTGCTTTGTTTATCGTCAACCACAAGCCACTTAAAGCCGTCCCAACCGTCATCTATTTCGTAAAGAGGTTTATTTTGCACATAGAATAAATTTAAAGCTTTAACGAATGCAGTCATTTTACGGTGTTTTTCAAATTTTTTCAAATAAAATTCAATGCCTGCCGTGTAATCCCATTCCTTAAATTGTGCAATTTCGTAGCCCATAAAATTGAGCTTTTTCCCGGGGTGTGCATACATAAAACCAAGTAATGACCGTTCCCCTGAAAATTTATCCGCATACTCTCCGTGCATCTTGTTAACGATAGAGCCTTTAACGTGAACAACCTCATCGTGCGAAAGCGGCAAAATGAACCGCTCGGAAAAAGCATAAACAAGTGAAAACGTAATTTTTTCGTGATGATAACTTCTGAAATACGGGTCTTGCCTGCAATAAAACAGAACGTCGTTCATCCATCCCATATTCCATTTATAATCGAATCCTAAGCCTCCATCTTCAACCTTTTTAGTTAAATCTGGAAATGCCGCCGACTCTTCCGCTATAATTATAGCAGAAGGGAAATGTCGTTTTATAGCAGAATTCAATTTTTTTATGAATAATATTGCCTCAAGGTTTCTGTTGTCGCCATAAATATTCGGCGTCCAGTCCCCATATTGCTTATCGTAATCAAGGTAGAGCATCGAAGCAACCGCATCAACCCGTAGACCGTCAACTCCGTAAACGTCGAACATAAACACGGCAGACGATAAAAGAAAACTATCAACCCCACCGTTGCCGAAATCAAACTTCCTCGTACCCCAACCGCTATGCTCCATCCTGTCCCAAAGCGGACATTCGTAAAGCGGCTGTCCGTCAAATTCATACAATGCCCAATCGTCTTTCGGAAAATGTGCAGGAACCCAGTCGAGAATTACCTTAATTCCGTTTTCATGAAAACAGTCGATAAGTCTTTTAAACTGCTTTGGAGTGCCAAGCCTTGCGGTTACGGAAAAGTAACCCGTGACCTGATAACCCCAGGACCCGTCGTATGGAAATTCAGTAACGGGCATAAACTCAACGTGCGTATAGCCCATTTTCTTAACATATGGAACAAGCGTTTTTTCCAGCTCTGCATAAGTATAATAGGAATTATTTTTATGCCTTTTCCAGGACAGTAAACTTACTTCGTAAATGTTTATCGGCTGATTGTTACCGACATATATATTCCGTCTATCATTGTTTGTACTAATTGTACAAATCTTGGATTTAGAAGTATTAGGATAATCGGAAAAGCAAGCATACGGATCAGCTTTAAAAAGCTTCCTGCCGTCAAAAGTATGAATGCAGAATTGATAAGTATCCCCTTCCTTAGCCTGTATAGCCGCTTCAAAACTTTCCCCGTCGGAAAGCTTTTGCATTACGGTATCGCTTTCGTTCCAGCCGTTAAACGTGCCTACTAAACTTACGTTTTTGGCATGGGGAGCCCATACTCTGAAAACATATTTCCCGTCCGAAATTTTATGACAGCCGAAAAATTCATAAGCAAAGCATTCTGTTCCGTTGCGGAAATTTTCAAGCTTAAACTTATTTATCATTATCCACCGCCATACCTTATTTATTTTATCACATAATTATTATATTTTCAATAGCGAAATAAAAAAAATTGCAAATATTTTGTAAAATATTTCCTTAAAATTAAAAGCGCGACTATATGCCGCGCTTTTAATTTATTTAATATAGTTATCTAACAATGTAAGATTTGAATTTACAAATTTATCAAGCTCAACCGCGTCAAGCTTTTTAAAAGAAAGTAACGCAAGCGAATACACATAATTTGCAACGAACTTCTGTTTATCGTTATCAAGTTCTTTAATTTTTCCTATAATCGGGCTTGCGGTATTAACAATCATTGTGCGGGCAAGCTCGCCATTAGACATACCGTACATCTGACCCATTTCCGTATATCTGCGCATATACTCATCCGTAATAATCATTGCGGGAACGGTACTTTTCAGCTTTTCAAATTTAACCGTTAACTTATCGTCGCCTATTGCATTTTTAAATATATCCGCAAGTACGCTATCCTCTATACTTTCGCCGTCTTTCAAAGCCCCGTTAACGTCAGCATCAATTCTCATAAATTTGAGCTTGTCGGGTGTTTTATACTCAATAAAACTTAAGAAATGAGGGTCAATAAAAGTGTCGCAAAGAATTGCTTCCAGTCCAGCGTCCTTGAACATCTTTATATACTGCGCCTGCTGTAATTCATCAGAAGCGTAGTAAATTGTTTTCGGTTCTTTGATTTCCTCTTCTTTAAGCAATTCCTTAAAGTTTACAAACTTGCCGTCAAGGTCTTTAAAAATTATAACGTCTTTGACCTTTTCATAAAATTCTTCATCCTTTATACATCCGAATTTTATAAAGTTTGAAGTATCTTCCCAGCAGGATTCATATTTAGTCCTGTCGTTTTTGAACAAAGAAATAAGCTTGTCAGCTACTTTTTTCGTTATATGCTTGCTTATCTTCTGAACCTGCCTATCGTTTTGCAAAAAACTACGCGAAACGTTAAGAGGTATGTCGGGACAATCGATAACACCGTTTAAAAGCATTAAAAATTCGGGAATTACTTCCTTAATATTATCCGCAATAAATACTTGATTACAGTATAACTTAACCTTACCGCGTTCAAGCTCAACCTTATTTCTTATTTTAGGAAAATACAGAATACCTTTAAGATTGAAAGGATAATCCATATTCAGATGAACCCAAAAAATCGGTTCGTTATAATCCATAAAAGTGTCTTGATAGAATTTCTTATAATCTTCTTCCGTACAGTCCTTAGGGTTTTTAGCATAGAGTGGAAGCGTGGAATTAAGAGGCTCGTCCTTTCCGTCGCCCTTAAAAGAAACGTAAACGTTATAGGGCATAAACGAACAGTACTTTCTGACTAAGCTTTTAATATTATTTTCGTCAAGAAATTCCTTCTCTTCAGAAGAAATATGCATAACGATTTTAGTACCGCGATCTTTCTTGTCGCTCTCTTCAATGCTGTAAGTAGCGTTTCCGTCGGATTCCCAGTGAACTGCAGGAACATCCTTATATGATTTAGTAAAAATTTCTACGTTGTCGGAAACCATATAAGCAGAATAGAAACCAAGACCGAAATGACCTATTATTCCGTCTCCACCAGCTTTTTCGTACTTAGCAAGGAAATCTGATGCGCCCGAAAATGCTATTTGCGTAATATAATTTTCGACCTCTTCCTCCGTCATGCCTATGCCGTTATCTTCAATTGTCAAAGTTTTGGCTTTTTTGTCAACGGATATTTTTATACAAAATTCTCCGCCGTCATCGGCAGCTTCTCCCATAGCTGCAAGTTTTTTAAGCTTGGTAATTGCATCGATGCCGTTAGCAACAATCTCTCTGAGAAAGATATCTTTATCAGAGTAAAGCCACTTCTTTATAATAGGCATCATATTTTCGCTTGAAATTTTAATATTGCCTTCTCTTTTCATAACAACCACCTCAAATTTACTAACGGTTATTTTATAAACGCTTTTTTTTTGAATTAATCAGCATTTTTGCAACTAATTGTAATATGACATACACCGAACAAAACAGAAAAAAATATCAGCGGAAAAGAGCTTATAATTATACCGCTGAATAGAAACAACAGCGTAGGCGTTATTGAAAGCAACAACGCTTTTATTAGGCTTTTACCTTTCCACAAGAATATCCAACCGACGATGTAGACTGCAAGCAAAGTTCCGCATACGGCAAGATAGACAGGCAAGGCGTAATCAAACCAAAATCCTAAATAGGTGTACGGAATATTAAACACCATAAAAATCATACAACCGTACCGCCCGATTTGTTCTAAAACCAAAAATACTTTATTATTAAACTTATTTTCAAAATAAGTCTTATCCTTGATACTAAGAATAATGTTCGGTGTTAAAATTATAGCAATTGCAATAAGACCGTAATAATTAAACCAGCTCATTTTTATAAAACAAAAGCTCCACTAAATAGCGGAGCCTTCAATCTTTTATTTTTATTTATTATTTTGTGCATTGGCAAGAAGGTCAGCAATCGAAGCACCGGAAATACTTCCTTCGCTCCAAGTAGAAAGCTCGTCTTCGGAATTTGCTCTCCTTGTAAAGCGTGCTTTACGGTTTTCTTCTCCGCCTTCATTATTCTTAGGAGCGCGGGGCGTCCTTTCGGGTTCGGGAAGAATTGCCTTAATGGAAAGATTCATCTTCTTTGCTTCTGTATCAAGCGCGATAATCTTTGCATCAACCTCATCGCCTACGTTTAATACGGATGCGGGAGTTTCAATTCTTTCATAACTGATCTGTGAAACGTGAACAAGACCGTCGATACCTTTTTCGACCTCTACAAAAGCACCGAAAGGAACTATTCTTACAACCTTGCCGTGGATTACGTCGCCGACGTTGTACTTACCTTCCGCCAAATCCCAAGGCTGGGGTTGAAGCTGTTTATATCCGATAGATACCTTTTTATTTTCTTTATCAATTTTAAGTATTTTGAACTGATAAACTTTACCGACTTCAAGCACGTCCTTAACGGACTCGACTCCCGTCCAGGAAAGGTCGGAGATGTGTGCAAGACAGTCGAAGCCGTTTACGGAAACAAAAGCACCAAAGCCGGTTACTCTTTCAACTTTGCCTTCGACGATATCGCCTATACCGATATTGCTGAATAATTCCTCTTCTCTTGCAAGCCTTGCTGCTTCTTTAGCTTCGTGTTCTTCCTGTAAAATAACACGCTGGGAAGCAATAATTTCTTTCCTGCCCGTTTTTCTTATTTCAAGGGCGCGAAGACGAAGCGTTTTGCCTTCGTATTTGGTTAAATCTTTAACGAATCCGGGACGTATTTCCTTAGCGGGAACAAAGACCGAATAAGTGCCAAGCTGCGACGTAAGACCGCCTTTGTTGGTACCTGTGCAGACAACTGAAAATTCTTTGCCTGCCTCTATTTCGGCACTGAGAGCTTCCTCTTCCTTCAACATTCTTATCATCTTCTGAGAGAGTTTAAGGTTAGGTTTAAGCTCCACGACAAGCAAATCGATAGTTTCGCCGATTTTTTCAACGTATTCATCGACGTTATACTGTTCGCAGTCAAGCTCGTCCTTGCTCAAAGCAATTTCCTTCTTTGAAAACGGTAACAATATTTGCAGTCCTTCTTCTGTTGCCTGCGAAATCGTTGCCTGGACAACCTGCCCTTTCTTGAACTTCGATTCGTTGTCAATTTTAGCAACTACGTCAGCCATTGAGTTCGTTGCCTTAACTTCTGTGTTTTCTTCCATCTTTAAGAGAACCTCCCGGGTTTGCGCATTCGGGGTTGACGCCCCTGAAACAATACCTACACATTTAAAATTTTTTAATTTGGAATAATCCAGATCGTCTGCATTTGATAGACGGAATACGTTGCGACAAAACTTTGAAGCAATCTCAAACAGTTTATTTGTATTACTGCTGTTAAGCCCGCCTATAACGAGCATTGCTTCGCACTTTTTTGCAAGTTCTTCCGTTTCCAACTGCCGATCGATAGTAGTATAACAAATCGTCTTAAAAACAGCAACTGTTTTTTCACATAGTTTTCTAATATTTTTTATAATTTTTTCGAATTTGTCAAAAGAAAACGTAGTTTGGCTTACTACGCAAAGATTTTTTTGCGCAAGCTCAACCGGAATTGCGTCGGGATTATTTAAAACCGCCGCAGTTCCATCACACCAACCCAAAAGCCCGATTACCTCCGGATGGGTACGCTCCCCGATAATAACAATATAATTCCCTATAGCACTTTGCTCTGCAACGATTTTCTGGGTACGCTTAACGAACCCGCAAGTACAGTCAATAACTTTTATATTGCGTTTTTCACATTCGCCGTAATAGCTTGCAGGTACTCCGTGAGAACGAAAAACAACCGAGCAGCCATCGGGAATTTCATCTAAGCTTTCAACGACTTTAAGTCCCTTTTCGCCTATCGCTTTAACAACGTCTGCGTTGTGTATTATCTCACCGAGGATATAAGCATTATCCGTTTCAAGACTCAGCGCGGTATTAACGGCATATTCAACACCTTTACAAAAGCCGCTGTTTTTCGCAACAAAAACTTCCATAAATTACTTTTTTCTGCCTTTTTTCATCATTTCAGCCAATTCAGCGTGCATTTTAAGCATTTTATCAAGTAAAATTTCATCGCATTTTTTAATATCTTCTTCCGTCAACCGCTTGTCATAGTAGTCAATAAATTCAATGGGCTCACCGTAGAAAACTTTCCTACGCCTGAAAGGCTTCAGTTTTTTAAACTGTACGATAGGAACTATGGGCGTTTTCGTCTTAACGGATATCGCCGCCGCGCCGCTTTTAAAAGGAAGAAAAATTTCTTTTGTTTTATTTCGCGTACCTTCGGGAAAAATTGCAACCGATTCTCCGCCTTTTAAATACTTCATTGCCTGCATAATGGCTTTGACATCTGTTCCGTCTCTGCTGACGGGTATGCACTGACATTTAGTAACAAATTTTTTCATTAATCCTTTTTCAAATAACTGTTTTTTTGCAATAAAATGAACAGGCTTATTGGTTGCGACAGCCATTAAAAATACGTCGGCATAACTTAAATGATTGCCGACAAAAATATAAGGACGGTCGTCATACGTTTGGATATGCCCGCACTTTTTATACCAGTAAATTCTACGGAAAACATATTTCTCAAAACGATGTAACGACCTGAACCATTTTTCAAATTTATTCAGCTTTACCTTTTCTTTTTTAGCCATTTATATTTTGCCTTGTATTTTCATCATAATATAATTAACGACGTCATCTATCGACATATCGCCCGTGTCAACCTCAATTGCATCAGCCGCCTTTATAAGCGGAGCAATTTTACGCGTTTTGTCCTGCTCATCACGCAATATAATCTCTTTAAGAACCTCGTCAAAGTTTTGGACGTATCCCTTGTCCTTGTTTTCGTTTGCCCGCCTTAACGCCCTTACCTCAGGCGATGCCGTGAGAAAAAATTTATATTCGGCAGACGGAAGCACGTTTGTACCGATATCCCGCCCGTCAAGCACGCAAGAATTTTCACAAGCAATCTTTCGCTGTAAATCAACCATCTTTTTTCTGACACATTCGTGGGCAGACACCGTTGACGCCAACATAGAAATTTCAGGCGTGCGGATATTATCGGAAACATCAACATTATTCAATAAAGTCTTTTGTTTCCCCTCTTCGTATTTTACCGAAATTTCAGTTCCGCTTAACAATTTATCAACCAATTCCCCGTTGGCGCAATCAATGCCGCCGAGAACGCAAGCCAAAGCGCAGGCGCGGTACATTGCGCCCGTATCAAGGTACAAAATGCCAAACTTTTTGGCAAGTATTTTTGAAATTGAACTTTTTCCACTGCCAGCAGGTCCGTCAATCGCTATATTCAGTTTTTTTGTAATATCCCTTCTGAGATTTACCGCCCCATTGAGATAAACGTGTTTTGGCGTATCATCGGTTTCGGTAAGCAACATAACCCTTATACAGTTATTAAGTGCGCCGTCAATTTCGGGTTCAAGCGACGAATATAAAGCGCAAGAAATAAAACCTGCCTCTCTCGCCGCCTTGGCGGGATAATACGAGTGTAAATCAGAAGTATTAGAAAACATTATACAAATGATCTGCTCATCAACAAGACTATTCCTCTGCTTGATTTCAAGCAAAAGCTCTTTTACACATTTTTTAATTTCTTCAGCCGAATCCTGCGCAACCGTCGTTGCACCTCTTATAGCTTTCATAAATTTAATCCTTTATACTTTTCCCCGCAGCATAGCCTGTTGAAAATGCTATCTGCAAATTAAATCCACCGGTAAATGCGTCCAGGTCAAGAACTTCTCCGCAGAAAAACAAGCCTTTAATAAGCTTACTTTCCATCGTTTTGGGGTTTATTTCCTTTACGTCAACCCCGCCCGAGGTAATAATCGCCTCTTCAAAGCCACGCAAAGACGAAACAAACATATCATAATTTTTGATAATTGTCAATAAACTCTGCCTTTCGTTCTTAGTCACTGAATTGACTTTTTTATCTTGAGCGATACCGCTTCGCCTCAAAACTTCGGTAATGAGCGCAGACGGAAGCAACAGTTTCAAACAGGTAGAAATACTTTTGTTTTTGTTTTCTTCAAAATCCCTTAAAATACGCTTATCCAGTTGCTCGCAAGAAAGTGCGGGTTTTAAATCAAGCGACAGTTTAACGCCGTTTAAATCAAACCTGTTTATTAAGCTTGATGCCGACAAAATTATAGGCCCCGATACCCCGAAATGCGTAAACAACATTTCCCCAAAAAATTCTTTAATGTCTTTACCGTTATTATAAACGGTCAAACTAACGTTCTTTAAAGCAAGCCCCTGCAATTCCTTATAGTAACTTCCCTTAATATTAAGCCCGCACAACCCTTGCCTTAACGCTACGATACTATGCCCCATAGCCTTTGCAAAAGTGTATCCGTCGCCTGTAGAACCCGTAGACGGATAGCTCAGTCCACCCGTACAAACGACAGCTTTATCGAAAGAATAAACACCTTTCGAAGTTATTATGCCTGACACAGTACTATTCAAAACGTCTATTTTATTAACTTTTTCATTAAATTTGAAAATTACACCTACATTTTTACAATAATTTTCAAGACATTTAGTAACATCGCTTGCCTTATCTGAAACGGGAAAAACTCTCGCTCCGCGTTCAATTTTAAGCGGCAAGCCCCCATCTTCAAAAAAGCGGATAGTCGCATCTGGCGAAAAGTTATATATTGCGCCCGTCAAAAATTTTGAATTATTAACTACATTGGCAAGAAATTCTTCGGGAGTACATAGGTGCGTTACGTTGCATCTGCCCTTTCCCGTTATATAAATTTTTTTGCCGCTTTTTTCATTTTTTTCAAAAACGGTAACATTGTTACCGTTACAAGCTGCGGCGTAAGCGGCAACAAGCCCAGCGGCTCCACTGCCTATTATTGCTACATTCATAAATAAAAACCTTACGGCGTGAACAACTCAGTCCACGCCGTTTCAACCTGTCAAAATTTAAACAGGATAAACTTTATCAGGATTGGAAGCCATATCCTTATCTACACCTATTTTTTGTGCTTTGCGCCATTTGAAATAGTTCGTTGAAACTTCGGGGAAAAGTGCGTAAGACAAAACGTCTTCCTGTTTTTCATAGAAACCGTCGGCTTTGACTTTTTCAGTAAGCGTACCCATCTCATCCGCAATTAGGTCTGCGGGACGGCACGTTATTACCTCTTCGCCGTGTGCAGTACACATCTTAGTAACTTCAGGATTAATTTCGCCCGAAACTGCGCCGTATTTACCGAGAATTAAATCTTTATACTGCGCTGTAATAGTTTTATATCTACCCAAAAGCACGTTCCAGACAGCCTGTGTCCCCACTATCTGGCTTGAAGGAGTAACGAGCGGAGGATATCCGCAGTCCTTTCTTACCTTCGGAACTTCCGCAAGACATTCCAAAAGCTTTTCTTCCTGTCCCGCCTGTTTGAGTTGGTTCATAAGATTTGAAAGCATTCCCCCGGGAACCTGATATAAGAGAGTGTTTATATCTACCCTTCTTACTTTCGGGTTGAGGAAACCGTCTTTTTCAAGTCTGTCAGCCACTTTATTAAAGTGATTTACTAAGGGTAAAAGCTTCTGTATATCGATACCCGTATCATATTGGGTGCCTTTCAAGGTAGCTACAAGAGGCTCGGTTGCAGGATTTGATGTTCCGTTGCCGAGGGGCGACAAGGCGCAATCAACTATATCGACCCCCGCCTGTATTGCCATAAGATTAATCATATCGCCAGTACCCGACGTATTGTGTGTATGCAAATGCACTTTTGTTTCGGGCTTTAAAGCTTTTTTAAGTTTGCTTACAACATCGTATGCAGTAAAAGGCAATAAAAGGTTTGCCATATCCTTTATACAAATATTGTCCGCACCCATACCTTCAAGTTGCTTTGCAAGATTCACAAAATATTCGGTAGTATGTACCGGGCTTGTAGTATAAGAAATCGCCGTCTCGCAAACGCATTTGCCGCCCGCACCGTACTTCTTTATTGCCTTTATCGAAGTTTCAAGATTTCTCGGATCGTTCAACGCATCGAAAACCCTGATTACCCCTACGCCGTTTTCAATCGATTTATCAATAAAGCTTTCTACTACATCGTCTGCATAGTGTCTGTAACCCAAAAGGTTCTGACCGCGCAGCAACATTTGTATAGGAGTCTTTTTAAGATATTTTTTCAGGTTTCTGAGTCTGTCCCAAGGGTCCTCATTTAAAAATCTTAAACACGAGTCGAAAGTCGCCCCTCCCCAAGCTTCAAGCGAATAGTAACCTATTTCGTCCAGAAGAGGTAAAACTTCTTCCATTTCGTCAAATCTCATACGTGTGGCAGCGTGCGATTGATGCGCGTCACGAAGTATTGTATCGGTTATCAAAAGTTTTTTACCTTCCATAAAATCTCCTTATGCCATTACGCCAAACAATGAAACAACAGCTTCTACGGGTGCAGTACCGTCAACGTAACCGCCAAAGCAAGCAATCAGAATACCCGCAGCTATTGCCGAACCGATAACCCCCGCAACGTTGGGCCCCATAGCGTGCATTAATAAATGGTTTTGCGGGTCGTATTCCCGCCCAACGTCCTCTGAAATTCGCGCCGCCATAGGCACGGCAGACACGCCGGCAGAACCGATAAGCGGATTAATCTGTCCTTTTGTTACTTTGCACATAATTTTTGCAACAAGCAAACCGCCTATTGTTCCTATAATAAATGCAAACAGTCCGACGCCGATTATCGCAAGAGTGTCAACACTTAAAAATATTTCGCCCTTAGCTTTACTGCCGACTGCAATTCCAAGGAATATAGTTATTGTGTTCATAAGACCGTTCTGCGCCTGCGTAGAAAGTCTGTCTACCACACCCGATTCCTTAAACAGATTGCCGAGCATAAGCATACCCAATAGCGCGATTGACTGCGGCAAAATTATTCCTACAACCAAAGTGACAATTAGCGGGAAAAGAATTTTTTCAAGCTTGGAAACCTGACGAAGAGGCTTCATTCTTATTGCACGTTCTTTTTTCGTTGTCAACCAGCGCATTAACGGCTTTTGTATTATGGGAATAAGTGCCATATACGAATAAGCGGCAATTGCAATTGTCGGTACGTACTTTTCGGCAAGAATAGACGTCGTCATAATTGCCGTAGGTCCGTCTGCACCGCCTATGATTGCAATAGCAGCCGCCACTGCAACTGAAAATCCGCACGCAATAGCAAGTATAAACGCAAC
The DNA here is from genome assembly GCA_910587365.1 of uncultured Christensenellaceae bacterium. Lineage (GTDB taxonomy): Bacteria > Bacillota > Clostridia > Christensenellales > Borkfalkiaceae > Coproplasma. Next base: position 223,483 of record CAJUKJ010000001.1, read on the forward strand.
AAATACTCCAAGCTGCGCACCTGCACCTATAAGCATACTTTTAGGGTTTGCAATAAGCGGTCCGAAATCGGTCATTGCTCCTATACCTAAGAATATAAGCGGAGGATAAATTACTTTATCAACGCCGAAATACAAATACCACAATAGTCCTCTGTCGGTAACGTCGTCATACTTTGTAGATATAATATTTCCGGAAGCGTCAGTAGGATACTTGCCCCACAAAACGCCCTCTGCGCCCGGAATATTAATTAAAAACATTCCGAAAGCAATCGGCAGAAGCAACATCGGCTCAAATTTTTTAACTATGGCGAGATACATAAGTATGAAAGAAATCAAGAGCATTACATAGTTCTGCCAGTTTCCCTGGACAAAGCCCATTGACTCGTACAAATTACCGAATATTTCGCCAAAGTTTACAAGTAAACTTTGATGCATAGTTCCTCCGATTAGCCGATTACCGCAAGTACAGCGTTAGTTTCGACGTTAGCACCCTTTGCAACTCCGAACGTAACCTTACCGTCACAAGGCGCGGTTATTTCGTTATCCATTTTCATTGCTTCAAGTACCATAATAGGCTGGTCTTTCTTAACAGCACTACCATCGGCAACCAAAAGATTTTTAATAAGTCCGGGGAAAGGAGATAATACCTTTTCCCCGTCAGCCGAAATTTTGGAAGCTACAGGCTTATTTACTGCGGGTGCCGAAACCGGTATGGGCATACGCCTTTCCGTATTTCCGCTTGCTCCCACTTCTTCGACTCCTACCGAATAGCTTTTCCCGTCTATAGTTACAATAAAATTACGCATTTTATTACTCCTTAAATTCTCTTTATTCTCTTTACCCTAAATTCGCATTCAGGTTTTTCGTTACTGTAATATGCCATAACCGCCGCAATAATAGCCGCTTTTAATTCAGCGTCAATATCATCAGTTTCAGAAAATTCCTTATCCTCGCATTGGATAGGTTTCTTTTTCTTAAATTTGCCTGCAATTTTCGAGAAAAACTGCTTTATTTTCTGTCCCCATTTACCTAAAAAAGCAAGATTATTAGTCTTTTTGAAAATAAATCCTAAAAGATATATAATACAGATAATTAAAATTATCCCACAAAAAACTACGAGAAAGCCAATAAGAGCATAAACCAACGCTTCTCCGAAGTTATCGAAATAATAATTACCGTCAGGCTTAGGAACTATATCAAGTAAAAAGTTCAACATTCCCTCCTCACTTTGCCAGCATTTGCAACGAAGCTATAAGATATTGTTTTAAAAATGAAGGCTGAATTACGTTATCGATATATCCACCCTTTGCCGCGTTTATCGGGTCTGAATTTTCATCGGCGTAACGCTCGGCAAGTTTTTGTTTATCTGTGACTTTTTCGTTTGCAAATTCTATTTCCGCCCCCTGAACACTGTCGAAAAGCGCAATCTTCGCGTTTGCAAACGCATACGAATAATCGTATCCCATATTCTTTGCCGCAAATACCGTATATCCAAGTCCGATAGCTTTACCGTAAACTATAGAAATTTTAGCCGCATCGATACAGTCTAAAAGACAAATATATTCGCCAAGTTCCTTAATAACAGTACTGTTATTTGTTTCAAGATCTGACTTGACACCCAAAGTGTTTACAAAAGTTAAATAAGGCAGACCGTAACAGCATGCAAATTCGGCAAAGTCTTTAAGCTTCTTCACGTTATTTGCATTGAGATAAACGCCGTTTACTCCGTCAAATACAACCGCGGCAACGGCAATTCCGCCTATACGTCCCAAAATACACCTGATTTCGGGCGAATACGCTCTGCCGACCTCCACCGTTCCCTCATCGTCAAACACGGATAAAACGGCGTTCGCGTCCGCATTAACGTCTAAATCCGGAAGCGAAACGTTGAGATCGTCGCAGTCTTTTACGGATAACGATAACAATTCGTTAATTTTGCAAATAGTTGACTTTACTTCGCTTATATCGTTTACGGTAAATGATACAAGATTAGCTTTTTCAAGCCCCTTAACTCCGCCCACGTCATACTTATTTAAGTTTTTACCGCTCTGTGCGGATATTACGAGTGGGCTGTTTGTTGCAAGCGCGCTTTTCTTATCTATGAAAAATGTAAAGTCGCAAAGCCCTGCAAGCAAAGAAATCTGTCCGTAAACCTCTCCGTTAACTATCAGATATTGCGGTACGGTACCTTTAAGTTGTGAAGCTTTTAAAACAAGCGAAGCCACCCCTTCAAGAACATTAACCCCTTCGCCGACCTGTACGCCAAGCGACGACAATATGTATATGACGGGCGTCGAGGACTTTTCGGCCTGATCCAAGCATTTTGCTATCTTTTTACAATTTGCTTTACTTACCCCGCCTGAAAATACCGTTGGATTTTGCGCAACAATATAAAAAGGATAGCCTTCAACGGTAGCAAAACCCGTTACAACCCCTTCGCCTTCAGCTTCCTCTCCGTAAAAATCGTTTTTAGAGAAACTGAATGCAGAAAGCTCTACAAAGCTATCCTCGTCAATAAGTGAATAGATATCCTTACGGATGTCTTTACCAGCATCTAAAATTTTTTGCTTACGCGTTTGCAATAAGCTTAATTTATCCATAAAAATCTCCTGAATGCCAATTTCCTACATTTATCATTTTAACATAATTTCCAGCAAATGCAAACTAAATAAGTAATATTTTATCAAATTTATTTTTTGTTTTAAATCAACAAAACCTGTCGTTAAATAAAAATTTTAAAACAGATTTTCACTTAGTTAAACATAAAAAAGATGACGGCGCGCGTCATCTTTTTAACTTCAATTTATTTTTAATAAAGCCGTCGATTTTGTCGGAATATTTGCAGACGAGCCAGAACGCCAAAATAACCAAAGCAAGCAACGCAATCCAGATAAGTATACCCCACCAAGTGTTGAACGGAATAAAACCGACCGAATATGCAGTAGAAACAACTGCAATAATACGGGTAACTATTATCATTATTATAAAATAACCCCAAGTCATTGACGAAAGTCCCGCAACAAAGCACAGCACGTCATCGGGGAACATAGGTAAAAGAAACATTAATGAAAGTATAAGATAGTCCTTGCCTTTAAGCTTTTCAAGCCATTTATCAAGCGTTTCCTTACCTACTATCCATTTTACCGCTTTATAGCCTACCCATCTTCCTATTGCAAAAGCAACAATTGAACCCGTTACTATGCCGATAAAGCTATAAATAATGCATCTTACAGGGCCGAACAATGCAACCCCTGCGGCAACCGCGGCCGACCCCGGCACAGGTAATACAATTACCTGTAAGAAGCAAAACAAAATAAACAAAAACACAGCAAGATTTCCGAAGCTGTCGATATAGTCCCTTAGTGCCTCAATACTGTTGATTTTTGTAATTATGCCTGTTGCACAGACAGTATAGAACACTGCTCCGCAAAAAGCAAAAAATATCAGCGCACAGGTAATTAGTCTATATATCGCTTGTTTATTGAGTACGTAAAATACTATAAAAGCAAGCACCGTCATCCCCAGCACAGCCGCAGAAACCGAAATTAAAGTTATAAAATTTTTATCGATAAACGGCAGACTTTTATATACTAAACCGTAGGCAATAAAAACAAAAGCAACCGCACCGAAAAGTACAGCCGCCAGTATGTTTACCGTATGCTTTAACGCTTGCTTGTATCCCTTCATTATATTATTAGTATATACTAATTTTCGTAAATTTATAATAAAAGATTAAAACTCGACTGTAATGATAAACGATACGTCATAATGAAGATTTAAAATTTTTAATAGCATCGGTTGCAAGCTTATCACAGATATTGTTGTATTCATTATCAGAATGCCCCTTTACTTTTATAAAGGTCAGCTTATGAGTCTTGGAAAGCGTATACAATTGCTGCCATAAATCAGCATTTAAAAGCGGTTTTCCGTCAGCTTTATGCCATCCTAATTTTGCCCAATCGTATATCCAGCCGTTATTGAAAGCATTTACGGTATACGCCGAATCACTGTAAACCTGAACTTCGCACGGTTCTTTAAGACATTTAAGTCCCTCGATTACAGCCGTCACTTCCATGCGGTTATTAGTAGTTGACTGTTCTGCGGAGGAAATTCTTTTCTCGTGTCCATTGAACATCAGCACAGCCCCCCAGCCGCCAACTCCCGGATTGCCCGAACACGCTCCGTCGGTATATAAAATTACTCTTTTCATTTCATTGAAAGCTCTTTGGAGCGTTTAATGCAAGCGTCCACCGCGCCTGAAATTATTCCACGGAAATTATTTTCTTCAAGTACTTTAACCGCTTCAATTGTCGTGCCGCCTTTACTGCAAACCCCTTTAATCAGCTCGGAAACGGACTGTTCCACGCTTTCAACCATTTCAGACGCACCGATTAAAGTTTGAACTGCCAAGATTTTCGCCTCGTCCCTGGTAAGTCCGTTTTTTACTCCCGCATCGATAAGTCCGTCTATAAACATAAATACGTATGCCGGTCCGCTGCCACTAATACCCGTTACGGCGTCCATTTTGCTTTCGTCAACACTAAGTACCGTTCCTAAACAGTTAAAAATATTACTGATAAATTCAGTGTCGTCCGTATTGGAATTAAAGTCAGACATATCAATTCCAATAGTACCGCTGCCTATCGAACAAGGTAAATTGGGCATACATCTCGCAACTTTGATAGTACCGGAACCAAGCATATTTTTTATCGTATTTTTCTTAACCCCTGCCATAACGGAAATTACTTTTTCGGGCAATACACCCTCAAAGCTTTTAACGACATCTTCTATGTTCTGGGGTTTTACGGCAATAAGTAAATATTCGCTGTTTTCTGCAACAAATTTATTATGAACCGCAGTACGCACACCTAAATATTCAACCTTATCAAGGTTTTCTTCCGATATATCGCTTACTATTATCTTTTTCTCATGTAAAAAATCGGAAAGTACAACACCTTTTAAAATTGACTGCGCCATAAACCCACAGCCGATAAGACCCAATTTAAATTGCTTTTTCATAAATATTCTCCGAAAACAGTTGACTTAATAAAAATGTTATTATATAATTTAATACGCTTTAATATCTTTAGGGGAGTAGCTCAATGGTAGAGTCGCGGTCTCCAAAACCGTCGGTTGCATGTTCGAATCGTGTCTCCCCT
>CAJUKJ010000002.1:0-31210 GCA_910587365.1 uncultured Christensenellaceae bacterium
ATGCCGTTTTTGTCAGATCCGAAATATCTTGCTTATAAAGGGTTTAAGGTTGCGGATAAAGCAAATCCAAACTTTTCTTTAATGTATTTGTCTTTCGACGAAAATGCGTCCGTTCCGAAATTCAAAGAACAAGCAAAACAGCCGCATATAGATAAACAAGGTTTTGTTGTATATTATACGCACGGTTGTCCGTTTACGGCTAAATACGTTCCGCTTGTTCAGCAAACGGCAAAGGACAAAGGCATTCCGTTTGAAAGCGTATTGATAGACAGCAAGGAAAAAGCGCAAAACGCACCTATGGCGTGGACGAATTATGCCGTATTTTACAACGGACAATATATATCAAACGAAATCCTAAACGAGAAGAAGTTTCTTGAACTTGTAGAGAGTTATTATAAACAGTAATATAAACTTCAATTTATTGTACTGATTTGCGGAAGCCTTTTTAACACAAAACGATTGAAATAAGCTCTGAGGTGTGTTATAATGCGTTTATGGAAAGCGTTCGCGTGAAATCATACGCAAAACTTAACCTTACCCTGCATATTACGGGTGCGGAGGGTGGCTATCATATGCTTGACAGCATTGTGACCACCGTCGATTTGTACGACCTGATTGTATTAAAAAAACGGCGCGATAGCCTTGTTTCGGTAACTATGCGCGGTCAGGGCAGCGAAAGTATTGCGTTCGATGACAATAACGCCGTTAAAGCGGCACAGGCGTTCATAGAAAAATTCAAAACCAAGGGCGTAGATATAACCGTCTATAAAAATATCCCTATGGGTCTGGGCTTGGGCGGTTCGTCCGCAGATTCCGCGGGGGTTTTAAAGGGGCTTGCACAGCTTTATAAAATAGATGATTTCGAGGGTGTTGCAAAGCTTGCCGACGAAAACGGAAGCGATACGCGCTATATGCTAACCGGCGGGTATGCCCGCCTTAAAGGCAGGGGGGAAAGGGTCTTTCACATTGACAGTAAGCTGAAACTTAACTTTTTGCTTATTGCCCCCGCAGAAGGCGTAAGCACTGCCGAGTGTTATAAAACGTTTGACAAAATAGGCGTCTTTGGCGGCGACGGCGGCAAAGCGGAAGCTGCGCTTAAAGCGGGCGATATCCGCGCTTTGGCGGGCAGCCTTTGCAACGCGCTTACCATTCCGGCAAAAATGCTGTCAGGCAGTGTTTCAAAGGCGTTTGAAGATCTTGCGGCGTTCGACCCCTTGGCGGTAAATATGACGGGTTCGGGCAGCGGGGTTTACGCTCTGTTTGAAACTCCCGAATTTGCCGCATATGCAAAAAGCCGATATAAGGGTAAATTTAAAGTATATAGTTTAAAGACAATATAATCACGGAAAATATTTAAAAACAAATTTTCGTAAACGGAGTTTTTATGGCAGAAGAAAGATTAATCGACGACGACAAGGACAGAAAGTATAAAATACGCAAAAATGCGGACGGCGAAGAAGAGTTAATTGTAATAGACCCCGAGGACGGGGAAGAAGAGGAAAGCGATATCCCCGTATTCAACGTCCCCGTCTACGACGAGGACGACGAAGAGGCGGCAACGCTTACCCCCGAACAGCTTGCCGAGCGCGAACGCAAAAAGCAGGAAGAAGAGAAGCAGCGCGAAAGAAAAGTAAATTCCCTAATTGCCAAGACCTATGAAAAGCTTGAAGAGGGCGACTTCGAGGGCGCGCTTTACAATATTTCGCAGGCAGAGCTGCTTGCGGATAAAAGCGGGGAGGTATACTTTTTAAAGCTTAAAGCCCTTTCCCGCAATCTTACCGACTTCATATCGTCCGAGGATTGCGCCAAAGCGGCAGACGGAGTAGCCGAGTATTGCAATAAAGAGCAGAAAGCACAGCTTAAACAGCTTTCCGCAGCTTTGGAAAGCCGCATTGCGGAAGCGGAGAAAAAGTGCGGTATGCTTTACGAAGAGAACGAGAATAAAAAAGAGGAAAGGCGTTCGTTTTTTGCTGAAAAACAAAGGCGGGCAACGGGGCTTTTTCTTGGCACGGCTGCACCTGCCGTCGTGTTATTGATTGTTGCCATAGTATGCGGTTCGCTGATGTTTTCTGTTGAAAACGGTACTTTTATTATCCTTACAATAGTTTTTGCCGCACTCACTTTAATTGCATTTATAATCACGCTGTTTACGGCGAAAAAATTTTTACAGGCACTCCGTAACGTAAGACTCAACGAAAAGGACACGTCTACAAAACTCGGCAGAGATTACGTGCAAAGCAAAACAGAGCTTGAACAGTTAAAGCGCGTTAAAGCGTCGTTTGAAAATGATATATCTTGATAATTCGTCCACAACCCCCTTAGACAGTGCGGTATTGGACGCAATGCTTCCTTATCTGAAAGATACATTCGGTAACCCCGCTTCCCAGCACGGCGCGGGGCGAACCGCCGCTTCCGCCGTTCTGAACGCGCGCGATAAAATCGCAAGGCTTATAGGCTGTAAGTCGGACGAGGTGTTTTTCACTTCCGGCGGAACGGAAGCGGGCAACTGGGCGTTAAAGGGCGCGTGTCTTGCGCAATCGGGGCGTGGCAGGCATATGGTGGTTTCCGCGATAGAACACCCCGCCTTGATAGAAAGCGCGAAGGATATGCAAAAGCAGGGTTACTCCGTCACATTTATCAATCCCGACGAAAGCGGAGCTGTAAATCCTGCCGATGTTGAAAGGGCTATCCGCAGCGACACCGTGTTTTGTGCGGTTATGGCTGCAAACAACGAAACGGGCGTAATCCAGCCCGTTGAAGAAATAGGTAAAATATGCCGTTCCAACGGTGTGTTTTACTACTGCGACTGCGTTCAGACGGCGGGGGCGTTGCCCTTTCCCACAAGGCATTGCGACGCTTTGGGTATTTCCCCGCACAAATTTTACGGGCCTAAGGGTTTCGGCGTACTGTATATAAGAAACGGCGCAAAAATAAACCGCCTTATTTCGGGCGGCAAGCAGGAGCGCGGACTCCGCGGCGGAACGACGAACGTTGCGGGTGCGGTGGGGTGTGCTGCCGCACTTGAAAACGCGGTGCGGGATATGCAAACCAACAATAAAAAAATTTCGGCTTTGCGCGATAGCTTTGTAAAATGCGTGCTTGACGGTATAGACGGCGCGCATCTAAACGGTTGCGGGGAAAAGCTGCCCGCGACGGCAAATATTTCTTTCGACGGCTGCGAGGGGGAAAACGTTTTGTTTCTTCTCGACTTAAAGGGAATAGCCGTTTCCACCGGTTCGGCTTGCTCTGCGGGGGCGGTAACCCCGTCGCACGTTTTAACTGCAATGGGTCTTAGCAACGGAAGAATAAAGTCCGCAGTCCGTTTTACTTTCGGTAAGTACAATACCGAAGAAGAGGTAACAACGGCGGTTGCCGAATTAAAGCAAGCTGTGCTGAAAATAAGGGGAATTACCTCTTAAACTGTTGTATTTGTGAAAATGTATCAAAAATTGTTATAGTGAATAAAATAGGATATTTTTTAAAAAAATATTAAAATTTTTTTGCTTTTATTAATTTAATTAGTATAATTATAAATGTAAACGATGTTTACATCTTACATAGCTCATCATTTTCCCCCTTATCATATAGAGGCGGCGCAAACTCCGGTTTGCGTCGTTTCTGTTTTTCCGCCGATTATAAACGTCGCAATACTTTGTCGCGTTCGCCTACGGTTTGGTCACGTACCTTGGTGTACGCTCCCTGCACCGCAGGCGACCGCTCCTCGTCTTGCTTGTTTCTAATCGGCGGAAGTAGGAGTATGCACAAATTGAGTTGTGCGGCGGAGGGTAACCCTCCTTGCACCGTTTATAATTATAAATGTCTTGCTTGTTTCTAATCGGCGAAAGTATGGAGTATGCAAAAATTGAGTCCGCTTGCAAGCGAGTGAAAGGACGCTTTATGCACCTTATTGTAAAATGTTTCAGATATTGTTGCGCAAAAAAATGTGATTTTTGCGCGCGACGTTATTTAATATAATTTTACCTTAACGCGCCGAAGGGCAATTAACAATTTACATTACTCTGCAAATTAGGCAGGCGACAACCGTTGACGCAAACGTAGCCAGCAGCACGCATATAATCGGCATTGCAAGCTTTTTCACTTTCAGTCCCGCAAAGTAGACGGCGGAAATGTAAAACACCGTTTCGGACGACCCGAAGCACACGCAGGCGCAACGCGCGATATAACTGTCCGCGCCGTAGGAAGAAATAATTTCGTTAAGATATGCAAGCGACCCGCTTCCGGAAAACGGTTTTATCAGCACCAGCTTTGTAAGTTCCTTTGGTATTCCCAAAAACCCGAACACGGGGGAAAGCAGCTGAGTTAACATATCTGAAAGTCCCGAAGCCTCGAAAAGCGCGCACATCATAAATATGGCGGCAAGACAGGGCAGGAGGGATACAGTGAATTTTACCGCTTCGGAAATTCCTTCTGTAAAACAGTCGTAAACGCTTACCTTACGTATTACTGCGAATACGAAAACGAATATAAAAATTACGGGAATTACTATCGCCATATCCTATTCCCCAAAAGGTACAGCCCTACTGCGGTCAGTGTGGAAATTGCCGTGCATATAAGCGACGGCAAAAAGATATCGGAAGGGCTTACGCTTCCCGCGCTTGCCCTAAGCGCGATTACCGTTGTCGGCAATATCTGTATAGAGGTTGCGTTTATGACGAAAAGCAGTTTTTGCGCAAAGCCGTTGTTTTCCTTTTCAAGCTCGCCTATGGCTTTTACGGCAAACGGCGTAGCCGCTCCTCCAAGCCCTAAAAGGTTGCACGATATATTCATTGCAAGGTTTTCGTTTGCGGCGTCGTTGTTGCTTTTGAAAATTCTTTTCGTAACGGGTTTCAGTCCCTTTGCCATTGACTTTGAAAGTCCCGAGCTTTCCGCAAGCTTTGAAAGCCCCATCCACACAGCGTAAATGCAGAACAGCGTAACCGACATTTTTACCGCGCTTTCCGCACCGCCCAAAAGCGACGATAACAGTTTGTCCGGTGCGCATATGGCAATAGCAACCATTGAAGCTATAAATATTGCTGTAAATATTACGTTCATAAAGTATTTTTATGAACGTAATTTTTATTATATGCGCTTTGTAATATTTTACAACTCCGTTTTAAAGTGGTATAATCTGCTTATGGCACAGAAATTTTATTTGACAACCGCAATTACTTACACTTCGGGCAAACCCCATATCGGCAACACTTACGAAATGATTTTTACCGACGCGATTGCTCGGTTCAAGCGTATGCAGGGCTTTGACGTATTCTTTATGACGGGTACGGATGAACACGGTCTTAAAGTAGAGCAAAAAGCCGAACAAAAAGGGGTAACGCCCAAACAGTTCGTGGACGGCGTTGCGGGCGAAATTAAGCGTATATGGGACTTGATGGAAGTTTCCTACGATAAATTCATACGCACCACAGACGACTATCACGAACGCGCTGTACAGAAAATCTTCAAAAAGTTTTTTGAACAGGGCGATATATACAAGGGGGCTTACGAGGGGTTATATTGCACCCCTTGCGAAAGCTTCTGGGCGGAAAGCCAGCTTGTTGACGGCAAATGCCCCGATTGCGGAAGGGAAGTAAAACCCGCAAAAGAGGAGGCGTATTTCTTCAAAATGGGCAAGTACGCCGAACGTCTTGTTAAGCATATCGTAACCCATCCCGATTTTATCCGTCCCGTTTCGAGGAAGAACGAGATGATGAACAACTTCCTGCTTGCGGACGGGTTTATAGGTAAATCCGACGAAGAGCTTTTAAAGGCTTGCGAAGAAGGAACTCTTAAAACCAAATTGCAGGATTTGTGCGTTTCGCGCTCGACATTCAAATGGGGAATACCCGTTGAATTCGACAGCCGACACGTCGTTTACGTCTGGCTGGACGCACTTTCAAACTATATTACGGGACTTGGCTACGACCCAGACGTTAAATCGGAAAGTTACAAAAAATACTGGCCCGCAAACGTTCATATTATAGGCAAGGATATAATACGTTTCCATACCATTTATTGGCCCATATTCCTTATGGCAATGGGCGAACCTCTGCCCGAATGCGTATTCGGTCATCCCTGGCTTTTACAGGGCGGGGACAAGATGTCCAAATCCAAGGGCAACGTGCTGTATGCGGACGACCTTGCTTCCGTGTTCGGCGTTGACGCGGTACGCTATTTCGTGCTTCACGAAATGCCCTACGCCGACGACGGCGTTATTACTTGGGAGCTTATGTGCGAGAGAATAAATTCCGACCTTGCCAACGTTTTGGGCAATCTCGTCAAGCGCACGGTTTCGATGACCAACCAGTATCTCGGCGGAGTTGCCGCAAAGACGGGCGTCGAAGGGGATACGGACGCGGAATTTGAAAGCGTTATCCGCGGAACGTTCGGCAAAGTTTTCGCAAAAATGGAAGAGTTTAAGGTAGCTGACGCTTTGGACTGTCTGTGGTCGCTTTTCCGCCGTGCCAATAAATATATAGACGAAACAACTCCTTGGCTGCTTGCAAAGGACGAAAGCAAAAAGTCAAGACTTTCGGAGGTCTTATATAACCTTTTGTGTTCGCTCGATATAGGCGCGAATATCTTAAAGCCGTTTATGCCCCAGACTGCGGATAAAATTTTAAGCGAGATAGGCGCGAAAAAGCGTGTTACGGGAAGTGACGATTGCGTTACGCAATATAAAGTAACCGCAACCCCTTCCACACTGTTTGAAAGAATAAAATTCGAGGAGCTTAAACCCGTGATAGCAAAAATAGAGGAAGCGCAGAAAAGTGCTGCGGCAGCGGAAAACCAACCCGCGGAAATCAAAGAAAAAATAACTATCGACGACTTCGCAAAGGTTGAAATGCGCGTCGGCACCGTCATCGCCTGCGAGGCGGTCAAAAAAAGCAAGCTTTTACACGAAACGGTAAAGGTCGGCGACAAAACGCTTTCAATACTTTCGGGAATAGCAAAACACTATATCGCGGAAGAGATGGTAGGTAAAAAGGTAATAGTTGTTACCAATCTGCCCCCGAGGGAGATGAAAGGCATTTTAAGCGAAGGTATGATTGTCTGTGCGGAATCGCCCGACGGCAATCTTTCGATTGTCAGTCCCGAAAAGGACGTCCCCGACGGGAGCTTACTTTCGTGAGGTTTATTGACGTACATTGCCACCTCGACGGAAGATATTTTGAAAATTCGGACGAACTGTTTGCCCGTTTAAGGGCGTGCGGTGTGGAAAAGGTTATAACCTGCGGGGTGGATTTACCTACAAGCATAGCCGTAAGGGATATAGCGGAAAAGTACGAAGGCTGCTATTTTACCGCGGGCTATCATCCCACGGAGCTTAAAGATTATAAGGACGGCGACCTTAAAAAAATAGCCGAGATTGCTATGCACCCCAAATGCGTTGCAATAGGCGAAATAGGTCTTGACTATCACTATCCCGACACAAACAAGCCCCTGCAAAAGGAAATTTTTAAAAGCCAGCTCGCGCTTGCCGATAAGCTGAATTTGCCCGTACAGATACATTCACGTAACAGTGCGGAGGATATGTACGAAATTTTAAAGGAAAGCGCAGGACTGCTTAAAAACGGCTTTTTACTTCACTGCTATTCTCATTCCGTTGACCTTGCCGTAGAGCTTGAAAAGCGGGGTGCGTATTTCTCCTTCGGAGGAACAAGCACCTATTCGGGCAGCAAAAAGGCGAGGCGGGCAATTGCAACGTTAAGCCTTGCAAGACTGCTTACCGAAACGGACAGTCCATATATGCCGCCCGTATCAAGGGCGGGGGAATTCCCCAATACGCCTGAAAGTATCCCGGAAATCGCCCAAAACTTCGCTTTGCTTAAAGGTATTTCAACCGAACAGACTGCCGAAGCGATATGGTCAAACGCGCATATGCTGTTTAAAAAATTGAATAATTGAAATTTCCCACTTGAATGAAAGTAAATTGAATAATAAAATATAAGCCCGCGCTCTTACCGTAGTTCACATAGGAAATTTACCACAGGAACAGAATGTAAGTATAGCGCACTATACCTTGCAAGAAAGGTGAGTGCGTTTTTACTTTACCTTTTGATTTTGTTGTTGTATAATAATAGAGCGATAAACAATAATTTCCTTAAAAAGGTTTATGCAAGCGGAAGAGGACGTAAAGATACTGATAAACCTTTTGGATAATTTAAACAAATAAAGTCAGACCCCCGCGCATTTACTTTTGATACTTAACACGTATATAGATACGTAATTAAGTTACATCGTCAACGTAAGGTTGCGCGGGGGTCTTTATCTTAAAGTGAGGCAAACGTAGTAAAAACGTTTACAAAATCAGTATATGCTGTTATAATTGCGTTATACGGTTTCAGGGGATGCAAAATATGGAAAAGGATATAAAGACTATACTTACCGAGTGCGGCTTCGGCTTTAAAAAACAGCTCGGGCAGAATTTTATTACGGATAAAAATTTACTTTCTTCCATAGTCGCGGCTTCGGGCGTGGACGGTGGCGACACCGTGGTCGAAATAGGCTGCGGAGCAGGCACTCTGACGCGCGCTATTGCTCAAAGGGTTAAAAGAGTAATTGCGTTCGAGGTTGACAAAACCTTACAGCCCGTTTTGGCGCAAACGCTTTCTGGGCTGGAAAATACTGAGGTGGTGTTCCGCGACTTTTTAAAGGTAAATATGCCCGAATTTGAAAGGGAAACCGGCGAATATTTCGTGGTTGCAAACCTGCCGTATTACGTCACAACCCCGCTTATAATGAAGCTTATCGAGGACAGCGACAAATGCAAAGGGCTTTCCGTAATGGTTCAGGAAGAGGTGGCAGAACGACTGTGTGCAAGTGCGGGAACGCCCGAATACGGCGCAATAACCGCAATGATTGCCCTTAAAGCCGAATGTAAAATCGTAAAGCGCGTGCCGCGAACTATGTTCTATCCCCGCCCCAACGTTGACAGCGCGGTGGTAAAATTTACCTTTAACGGCGGTATAGAAGTAACCGACAAGGCAAAGTATAAAAAAGTCGTACACGCCGCGTTTTCTTCGCGCAGAAAGACGCTTGAAAATAACCTTGTAAACTCATTCGGTTTAACCCGCGCCCGCGCGCAGGAAATTTTAACCGACTGCGGTATTGATTTGAAAGCGAGGGGGGAAACGTTGACACCCGAACAGTTTTCTCGGTTATCAGATAAATTGTAAATACATTAATATAACCTTCCCCCAGGGGAAGGTTTTTTTGTGAACGTTCATTATATGCAAAATAAAAATTTTTTGTTCTAACCTCGGACGCGGGTGCATAAAGTAGGGTATACCTAATTTAAAAAACCGGAGGAAATTATGAACGAGCAATTAGACTATGCGGAAATGCTTGAAATTCCCGTAAACACGGTCAACGTAGTAAAAAAGAAGAGCATTTTCAAACGCAAACAAAAACAACAGCCCGAGATGCAGGACGATTTAAAGGCTCAGGTTGTAGAAAGCGTGAACGAACGTGTTGGCGCATACGTGGTTTCGGAGGACCTTTCCGACCCGCCCAAACCCCAGAAAACGAATTTAAAGACGGTAGTTGCCAAGGATAAGGGCAGTGCTGTCATTCTTACCGAAGCTATTTTGGTTGGAGTTATAGCTATAGCTATCTTCGTGACCAATTTGCTTTTGCCTAACACCGTAATAAATACTTTCCTCAGCACTTTCTCGCAGCAGGACGTTAAGGAACCCGTATATTCCGAGTTTACCCTTGCACCCGTTGTAAGCGAGCTTTCCGACGCAGAGGTTTACGTATCCGACGCAGGCGTGCTTTCGTTTACAGCAGAGGGTAGCGTTTATCCCATATGCAAGGGTAAAGTTTCAAAGGTATCTTCCGAAAACGGTTTAACTACAATTGAAATTGCGCATACGTCGACATTTACAAGCGTAATTACGGGACTTACCGACGCTTATTCGGCTGTGGGAACAACTGTTCTTTCCAATATCCCCGTAGGTTACAGCGATGGAAAAAGCGAGGTGCGCGTGTCTATGTACGATAACGGAACGCTTTTAAATTGCTATACGCTCAATAATGAAGTTCCCGTCTGGAAGTCGTGAAAATAACACTGCACCCGCTGTTCATAGCGTTGGGTATTGCCTCTGCAATTTTCGGCGGGTTGCCCGTATTCATAATATACGCGTTGACCGCGCTCCTGCACGAGTGCGGTCATATATTTTGCGCTTCACGGTTAGGTTTCAGGTGCGAGAAGATAAGCCTGATGCCTTACGGCGCGTCCGCACTTTGCGATACCGAAGGAATTTCTCCCGCAGACGAAATAAAGCTTGCAATTTCCGGTCCCGCGGTAAACGCGCTTATCTGCGTCGCAACGGCGGGGCTTTGGTGGTTTTTCCCCGAAACCTACGCCTATACCGACACGGTGTTTTCCGCAAGCGCGGTAATGTTTATAATAAACCTTTTACCGGCGTACCCTCTGGACGGGGGAAGGGTGGCGCGTTCGGTAATGTGTATGTTCCTGCCGCAAAAGCCTGCGCGCATAGCACTGCGCGTTATGAGCTTCCTGCTTGCGGTGGCGTTCGTGTTTATCTTTTTCTTCGCGTACAAAAATCTGTCGTTTTTAATGTTCGCGTCATTCCTTTTCTGCTCCGCACTGGAAAAGGAACCGCTCCTTTCAAGAATAAACTTTATAAGCAAAAAGCCTAAAAGGGGCAAGGAAATAAAGCACGTTATGCTAAGCGAAAACTCCACCTATAAGGACGCGCTTCGCTATACCGACGCAAGCAAGTACTTAATATTTCAGTTTTATGCGGACGGTATGCTTGACGAAATAACCGAAGACGAACTTTACGCCCAGATGCAAAACCACGGCATATACGACAAAATAATAGAAAAAACGGACGCTCCCTGAGGGGCGTCCGTTTTACTTCTGTAAAAATTCTTTGACGAATATGTCGGGGTCCAACTGCTTGTCAAGCACGCATTTTACCGCCTGAATGCCGAGGTTTATCGATTCGTCGATTTTTCCCGAAAGCTTGTTGAAATCGTATGCGCATTTGTATTCGAGGCGTTTTGTGCGGTAGGCAAACTTTGTCCATAAAAAATGCCGCTTTAAGCATCTTTCAACGCCCGTTACCGTAATAAGCGATTCGACTTTTTTAACCGTATCGTACACGGGGCTTGTACAGGCAAGCACCTTTTCCCTCGGCAATATGCTTCGTCTTACGCCGTATTTGCGGCTTATATAAAGCCCCAAATCGTTTTCAAACCTGTTGTGTGCCAAGGGCGAGCGTTTAGTGCTTTCGTAAGCGTATATATCTGGATGAAGGGTACAGTCAAGCGCGTAATGCGTGGCGTATCCCGCAACGTAGGAAGGGTTTCCGTCTATAAACTCTTCAAACAGCTTATATGCGTTCATTGCGTGCAGGCTCCGCCCCAAGTTCGACTTGGTAGGCTTTATGCTGTACGTAAAAAATATATCCCCGCCCTGCGCACCCAAAAGGTACAGCGGTTTGCTTTCTATCTTGTTTTTATATTTTCGTTCAAGTCTTTCGTAAATAATTTCGGCGGCAACGCCGTGTGAAAAATAATCAGGCACACTATAAGTTTATCCGTTTTCCGTAAAAAAGATACTGCTGAACGTAGCCGGAATATTCCCCGAATTGATTTTTAAGGTATTCGGCTATCTTTTTCCTGTCTTTAAGCGTGCCGTTAAAGTCCTCGCGGTATATCTTCTCTATCCAGGTGTCCACGGGGAAGCTGTCCGTCTTATTAAACCCGAAAAGCGCGATGCAGTCCGCAACCTTAGGACCTATGCCGTTGTATTTCAATAGCTCGCATTTAAGCTGTTCCCCGTCAAGGCTTTCAAGGCGCGCTATGCCCTCCGCGCATATTTTTACAGCCGTGTCCTTAATATACCTGTCGCGGTAGCCTGCGCCTGCCGTATGGTAAAATTCCGTGTCCGCGCCGGCAAGGGTTGAAGAGGAGGGGAAGGTGCGGTATTCCCCGAACGGCGATTGCCGCTTTTCGCCCAAGCCATCGCATATTCTGCCTATAATGCCCTTAATGCGCGGTATATTGTTGTTCTGCGATATGATAAACGAGTAAATCATTTCCTCACGGTTCTGGTGCAAAATTCTCAGTCCCTTGCAGCTTTGCGCGCTGCGCGTTAAAAGGGGTATACCGTAAGAGGTTGCCTTATTTACTATCTGCGAGTAATCGCGGTTTAAATCAAAGTAGTCGTAAAAATAATCGCAATCCTCGCTTTCGACAACCGTTTTATTGCCGTCGGTATGTACGTAACAAACCTTGTCCGCGGAAAAGACCTTGTATCCGTCTTGGTATGGTTCAAAGCGGAAAATCTGTCCGCAGTCGAGAGTGTGGAGGGGGTTAAAGTACTGTGCGTCGTAATCGAATTTCATTTGTAACCTCTGCGTGGCTTATAAGCGGCGCAATACTGTTTTGCGCTCCGTTATCCTTGGGTCACGTACCTATGTGTACGCTCCCGCAAGTAAATGCTTGCGCGCCTTGTCTTGCTTGCTTTTTAGCCGCGCACAAAAGAATACAGCCGTTCTACGGCTGTATTCTATCATTTTTTATATCTTATGTCAATTGCTGAAATTAACGTTAATCGAGCCTGCGCTTACTTCTACCCGCAGCGACTTTTCGGTATTTCCCGTCTGGTTTGAAACGTTGCAGCTTCCCGCGCTCTTGCTCGCGCTGATTGTATATTCTGCTTTAACGCCGTCTATTCCCAAAATAATAGTTCCCGCGCTGACGTCGGCTTTTATATCGGGGCATTTCAGGGCGGAAACGTCAAGCTTGCCCGCGCTCACTTCGCAGTCGAAGCTGTCGCAGCTTACGTCGTTTACGCTGAGAAGTCCCGCGCTTACGTCGCATTTGAAAACCGAGCAGTCCGAGCTGTTTACGGTAAGCGTACCTGCGTTCACTTCGATATCGACTTTGCCGTAGCTTCCGCTCGCAACGTTTACAGTGCCTGCGTTCACTTCAAAATCGAGGTCGAAAATTACGTTTTGGGGTAATTTTATTACGGTATCGGGAATGCTCCAGGTCTTCCAGAACAACGCCCATTTTATTTTCGACTTATAGCTGAAAACACCGTTTGCCTCGTTGATTTCCGTTGTGAACACCGTTGCCGAGGGATAGTCTATCTGTATTTTGTCGCCGTCGTAAAATTCGGTTTTTACCGCGCCCGCGCCGACGTCTATCTTAATAACCGTATTGTCCTCGGTTGCGGTAAAAGTTTGATTGACAAATTCCGGTTTTTTAAATGTCCAGCCGTTAAGAGCAAGCGCGGTAATTAAAATCGCTGCGCCTATAACTATCACAATAAGACCTATTATAAGTCCTTTGACTATTGCTTTCATTTATTTGTACTCCTTCCGCCGAAAAGCGATTTTAACCAAGAGAAGAAGCTTGTGAACAGCTTCCACATAAGCCCTACAAGTTTAAAGAAGATGGGGCAGAGTATTATTCCAATTCCCATAACTATTATTCCGCCGCCTAAAAGGTACAGCCCGTAAACTGTTTCGCCGCCTATGATAGAGCCTATCGCACTGCCCACGGCAGCGGTTCCCGCGCCTATAACAGCAATCGGTGCTACGCAAAAAACTATCGTAATTCCGACCATTGTCATAATCAGTCCGAACAGCGGCCCTGCAAAAATAATGCAAAGCACTACCAATATCCAACTGTTATCTTCCGTTTTTGCCGTTGCGGGGGCGTTGCCTGCATAAGCATAAGCGGGAGCGGGCTGCGGTTGCGGAGGAGGAGGGGGAGGAGCATAATTGTTTTGCTCCCGTCTGAATTGTCCGTTCCTGCGCGCATCTCCCGTATCCTGCCGTCTTTCGCTTAGGGGCGGTTCGGGCGGTACGCCGTAATTGTAACCGTCGTTTTTGTTTTCCGATAAAATTCGCTGTGCCGCGTCGTAGGGTGCGCCGAAGTCCGTAATTATTTCGCGTTCGGAAAAGCCTGCTTCGCGCCTGTCGGCATATGCTTCGGCGTAGTAATCGAGTACGCGTCTTCTTTCGCTTTCGCTGACACATAAAAGGTTGCTTTTAAGTTCGTCGCGCCATTCGGTATACGTCATAATCTCCCTCCGTAAATTTTTTTGTAAATATTATTTATTTCGATTAAATCGTTTCTTCCCGAATTAAGTTTTTTAAGTCCCGCGGTGGTAATTTTGTAATACCGTCGCAGCCTGCCGCTGTATTCGGCGGTGCGCGTGATAAGGTATCCGCCCGCTTCAAGCCTCTTTAAAATAGGGTATAGCGTGCTTTCGGATATCTCTATTATGCCCTGTAAATCGCTTATTATTTTATATCCGTAGCTTTCGCTCTTACTTATCGCGTACAGTACGCACACGTCAAGTATGCCCTTTTTCAGTTGAATATCCATAAAAATACCCCGCTTTGTCTAATACTATACATTGCGTAGTATAAATTGTCAAGCATTTTTTAATAATTTTTTTGAAAGTATTTAATACACCAAAAGCCTTCCCCCCGCAATAAAGGGGGACGGAGAATTTGCCGTTCAGGCAAAGACGGAATAGGGGTGTGTTTAGGGTGTTGTGATTAATTCAATTTTTAATAGGCTATTATATCATATTAAAGTACGAAAATATAGTACCGTGATGTGCGGTTTAATCTACTTGCAGTTCAATATAATAATTATTTGTTTTTTACTGATAATATAATTATAAGTTTTACACTAATTTGAATAAGGAGTTTATTACACAACCCTCATCTGTCACTTCGTGACACCTTCCCCCTTTTTATGGGGAAGGCGATATGGAAAAATTATATATGGTCACATTGGAAAAAAACATTAAAAGCGTAAAGGACGTCCTGACGTCGCAGGATATTATCGTTTTCGAGTTCAACTCCTTGAAGGGTAAAAGGTTTGCGGCAATTTATGCGGACGGTCTTGCGGACAAGCAGCTTTTGGGCGAGCTTGTAGTAAAGCCTTTAAAACAGGCGGAAGAGGGGGCGACGCTCGACGAAGTAAAAAAGCTTCTTGCTTCTCCTGAGGTTAAAGACGGAACGAAGATAAAGGACGCTATAAACGAGGTTTGCGACGGCAACGCGGTTTTATTTGTTGACGGCGAAAAGGACTTCGTAATTATAGGAATTAAAAATCCCCCCGGAAGGGCGGTTATAGAGCCGCCCACGCAGGTTGTGGTAAAGGGTCCGAGGGAGGGGTTTACCGAGGACATAAAGACAAACCTGGGCTTGGTCAGAAAAAGACTTAAAAGCGAAAATATGAAGGTTAAGATGCTTAAATCGGGTAAAAAGTCCGAAACCGCCGTCGCTATGATTTATCTTGACGGCGTATGTCCCGACAATCTTCCCGAACGGGTGGAAAAGCAGATTGCAAACCACGAAATCGATTTAATACCCGACTCGTCTTATATATCGTCGTTTATTTCCAAAAAGCCCCGCTCGCTGTTCAAGCGCAACGGCACGGCTGAAAAGCCCGACGTATTCTGCGCCAAAATCTGCGAGGGGAGAGTCGGACTGTTAGTAGACGGCTCGCCGATAGCGGTAACCGTCCCCTATATGATTACCGAAGATCTCCAATCGGGCGAGGATTACTACGCGCTGACTTACCGTTCCACGGTAATAAGAATACTCCGCGTTCTTTCGCTTATCATAGGCATATTCCTGCCCGCGATGTACGTTTCGGCACAGCTTTTCAAAATCCAGCTTATACCGTTCCAGCTACTTTTAAAAATTTCAAGCTCGGTATCGGGGCTTCCGCTGTCGCCGAGTATAGAAATGTTTTTAACTCTTCTCATTCTCGAAGTATTGATAGAGGCGTCAATCCGAATGCCCAATTACGTCGGGCTTGCTATGTCGGTTGTCGGCGCGCTCGTTCTGGGCGATACGGCGGTAAAGGCGGGTATAATTTCAACCCCCGCAATAATCATAATTGCATTTTCCGCCCTGTGTCTTTACACCACGCCCGACCTTGTTGAAACGACTACTACTTTGCGTTGGATATATTTAACCGTTGCGGGTAGCATAGGTCCTTTCGGAATAGTTCTTTTGACGGTGTTTTTAATTTGCTATCTTGTAACCGAACAGTCCTACGGCGTTCCTTTATTGGCACCGTTTGCGCCCCTCATTAAAAACGATTTGTATGACAGTATGATAAAGGCGAATTTGCTTTCGCTAAAAAAACGCCCCGAAGTGTTTAAAGTCAAGGATAGAGTGAGGTTAAAAACCAAATGAGTATGAAAATAAGCGTAAGGCAGATTTGCTTTATAATGCTTGTATATACCGCAGTCAGTAAATTTATTTTATATCCTACGGTTTTGGGTTATGAAAACGGAAGGGATATACTGTTTCCCGCATTAATAGATTTCGCCGTTCAGGCGGTAATAGTGTGGGCGTTAAGCTTTTTGTGTTCGCGCACGGACAAGACTTTTTTTCAGCTTGTAGAAGGTACGCTAGGCAATATAACCGCGCGTATCATATACGGTCTTTTCGCAATGTTCTTTTTGGTATGCACATTAGTTCCCCTGTTCGAGCAAAAGGTTTACGTTCACGTTATATTCAGCGATACGCTTCCGTCGCTGTTGGTATTTATTCCTTTCTTTTTCTTTGCGGTTTACGCCGCCGCAAAGGGATTTGAAAATATAGGCAGATGCGCGGATATATGCTTCCCGCTGTTTATAATTGCAATGCTGTTTATAATTGCGATGTCGGTAACGGAAGTTAAGTGGAATAATTTTTTACCCGTACTCAAAACGCCCGCTACTAAGATTTTCGGCAGCTCGCTTGCGACTATGTACCGCTTTTTCGAGCCGTGCTGGCTGTTGATGTTTATGGGACACTTCAAATATAAAAAGGGCGACTCGCTTAAAATTACCGTATCTTACGTTATCGGCGCGTTCGTCGTGTTGTTTGTACTCGCCCTGTTTTACGGTATATACGGCGATATATCGTCGTCAAGACAGTTTGCCATAGCAAGAATTTCGTTGTTCTTCCCTGCCATCGATACGGTAGGAAGAATAGACCTTGTCGCGCTTTACGTGCTGGAAGTTGTTATGCTTTTTGCAATAGTAATAAATATGCAGCTTGCCGTACATTGCATATGCAAATGTACAGGTTATGAAAACAGAGCGGTAATTTCAATTGCAGTCAACGCCGTGCTGTTTTTGATACTTTTGTTTTTCGACAATAAGTTCAGTGCGATATTTACCGTATGGTCTAAGTGGATGTGGATTGTTTTCGCGGTATTTGCGAATATAATTCCCTTGCTTGCCTGGACTATGCGCAGGAGGGGCAGACAGTGAAGGAAAGTATAAAAAGGTTTACGCCCATATTTTATTGGTTGGTTATAATCGCGCTTTTGTGCCTTTTCTTTACCAACGATTTCGGCTTGGTGGACATTCATAAAACGTCGCTTATAGTCGCAATAGGAATAGACCCCGCGGGCGATGAGGTGCAGGTTACAGCGCAGGTGGCTATACCGCAGCCTTCGCAAAGCGGCGACAACGTGCAGTACGTTGAAGTGCAGGGCAGCGGGCTAACGGTTGCGGACGCCCTAAACGAAATTAACGTAAAGACGGGTACTTACCCTAAGCTGTTGTTTTGCAAGCTTATCTTAATAGGCGAGGAATGCCAAAACGAAGAGCTTTTCCGCATACTCGGCTGTTTTTACAGAAGAAACTATTCCGAGCTTACCGCTCTGGTTGCTATGTGTAAGGGCAAGGCTCAGGAAATGCTCGCGCTGCCGGCGACTATCGCGCCCGAAAACTCAACGGCAATTCAAAAGGTGCTTTCGGAAGAGCTTAAAAAGTCGGCAAACGTTTCCACGGCAAATTTAAAATCCATTGCGGAAGCCAATTATTCGGTAAGTAAAGCATGCTATATGCCCTTTGTGGAAGCCAACGTGCAGGGTACTTCGGAAAGCGGCGGCAACGGCGACAACGTCGGCGGAGAAGGCGGCGGTTCGCAGGGCGGCTCGGGCGGTTCCCAAAGCGGGGAAAACGGCGGCTCGCAAAGCGGCTCGGGCGGTTCTCAAAACGGAGAGGGCGGAGGCTCGCAAGGCGGCTCTTCCTCGCAAAGCGGCGGCAAGGAAGGTCAGCAAATGGAATTTACCGCGCGTAAAACGGCGGTGTTCACGGGCGGAAAGTTTGCGGGCATTCTTGACGAACAGCAATCTTTCGCACTCAATATCCTTAAAAACGAAATAAACCTTGCGGTAATTCCGTGCGACGCAGACGGTATCCACTACACCGTGGGTCTTAAAAGCGCGAAGGGCGGCACTAAGCTTAAAGTGAACGACGGCGTACCCGAGCTAACCGTAAGCTTTAAGGCAAAGGCGCAGATACAGGGCGCAAAGATAGTTTTGGACCCACAAAGCGTAATGGGCGACGACTCTGTCAAACCCTCTATTTTGGAGGCGGCGAATGAGGAAGTTATAGCGCGCGTCGAAAGCCTTATAAAGCATTGCAGTGAAACGGACTGTGACGTCCTCGGTGTAAGGGAGCTTTTGCATAAATACAATTATAAGTATTACGAAGCGTTCAAAGACGATATTTTAACGCGGATGCGCGTCAGCTATAAAGTGGACGTTCAAAGTTTAAATTAGTAAAAGTATAAGGACTTACCGCAATGCGGTAAGTCCTTCGGCGTCAGGCGTATTTATCTTGTAAGGTTTGCAATTGTTTCGATTATAAGTTTCGATAACAGCTTTATATCGTTTTCCGTTATATCCCCGTTTGAAAAGTTTGCAATAATCTCCTCCGCGCGCGACGCCCCGTCGCCGGTTACGTCGCGTTCCAAAGCTTCCGCAATGGTTTTTGCCGCTTTTTCCAGACTGTCCGCAGGAACGTATCCGCTTATCAGCGTGGAAATTACTTTTTCCGTTGCGGAAAGGCTGCTTTTCTCCCGCACGAACTGTTCGTACAAAACATAGTACAGGGTTGCAGCCGCCCCGACGGAAATTCCGTGTTCTAAAACGGCGGTGTACTCTTCAAATATGTAAAAAAAACTTAAATTGCGTACCGCCGCATATACTGCATAGAAAAGCGTTCCTATCATAAACGGTAAAAACGTAACAAGCTTTTTTTTCGCGTTTTTGAAAAGCGTCATTTTCAGAAGTTGGGTCGCAGCCGCCGTAAGCATTGCCAGTAAAGCCACGTCTACGCCGTAAAAGGTAAAAGTGTCTATAATTTCTATAAACGTCAAATTATATCTCCCGCACTCCCCGACCGAGCGCAATTTTACCCGACGGTTATATATAACACACCAAAAGCTATTTAAACGGTTTTAAAAAAATAATTTGCGTTTTATTTTGCTTTGTGTTATTATCTGGTTATGAGAATGCACAAAAAAGGACATTTAGAGCAACGGCTTGAAAGTTGCGGCGATATTTTAACCTGCGCCGACCTTGAAGACAAGAATATGAAGAGGGCTGCCGAGGTCAAAGAATATCTCGACCTTGAAAAAATTTTTCAAAACAACAACCCCGTTTACCTTGAAATAGGTTGCGGCAAGGGGAAATTTATTGCGGAAACGGCGGCGGCGCACCCCGAAATAAATTTCGTCGCGTGCGAAAAAATTTCAAACGTAATAATCGACGCGTGCGAAAGGGTAAAGGCGCGAAATATAAAAAACGTATATTTTTTGAACTGTGCGGCGGAAGTGCTTCCAAAGTATTTAAAACCCGCAAGCATTGAAAAAATATATCTTAACTTTTCAAACCCTCTTCCCAAGGAAGGCTATAAAAAACAGCGTTTAACCCATCCGCGGTTCCTTGAAATTTACCGTGGGCTTTTGGCTGTCGGCGGGGAAATAGTCCAAAAAACAGACGACAAGTCCTTTTACTTATTTTCGCTTGAAAGTTATAAAGAGGCGGGATATAAGGTAACTTACACCTGCGAGGACTTAAACAACAACCCCGTAGAGGGCGACGTGGAAACGGAACACGAAAGACTGTTTAAACAACAGGGAAAACAAATATTCCGTATAGTGGCAGAGGTGGTTTGACATAGCATTCACGAATGCTATGTCAAGAGGAGATTATAATGCTTTGGCTTTGGATATTGCTCGGTGTTGCGGGCGGACTCGCGCTTATAACGCTTTTCGTGTGGTTTAACAACAGCTGTCTTAAAACCACGCGGTACAAAATAAGCATAAACGGCGCGCCGAAATTGAAAATAGTTCATCTTTCCGATTTACACGGAAAACGTTTCGGTCGTCGCAACGCAAGGCTTTTAAATAAGGTTTTAAAGCAAAAGCCCGACTTTATTGCAATAACGGGAGATATCATTCACTTGTACACCCCTAAAAATAAGGAAGTGGCTTTTGAAGCGGTTGCCTCGCTGAAAGAGATTGCACCCGTAATATACGTTGCGGGCAATCACGAAATGAGGAATAAGGGCTACCGTTTTTTCAGGAAGGACTTAATGGAGGCGGGTGCAACCGTCCTCGACGACTGTACGGCGGACGTGTGCGGAATTACCGTTGCGGGTCTTAACGGCGCGTCGCTGAGAAACGATAAAATTTTCAAAATAACCCCAGCATCTTCGCCAAAAATTCTGCTTGCGCACGAACCGCAGTTTTTCGATAAGTACGCAAGCGCGGGGTACGACTTGGTGCTGTGCGGTCACGCGCACGGCGGACAGTGGCGAATACCGTTTACGGGTATAGGGCTTTTCGCGCCCGGACAGGGCAAGTTTCCGAAATATACGGCGGGCTTGCACGAAAAGGGCGGGACGAAAATGATTATCTCCCGCGGGCTTGGCAATTCGGAATTTCCGCTAAGGCTGTTCAACCGCCCCGAGATAATAATAATCGAGATAAATTAAGTTCACAAAAATTTACTCTATTATGCGAAGTAAATTTTTCGTGATTTGAAAGGCACTGCCTTTCTGCCCGCAATCTTAAAAGCAAACTTATAATATAGTTGCGGGCATTCAAACCGCTGAGGCGAAGGTGTTCGCAAATTGAGTGCGCAGACAAAAAGTGTGATTTTTGTCTGCGCCGTTTAATATTTATGAAAATAGTGTTTTTTTATTGTGCGTCCCAGTCTATAACGTCTACGTTTTTATCCGAGAATACGTAAATATACCCGTTGTCTATAAACGCGCGCGCGCTGTCGTAATTTACGCGTTCGGTGTATTTTACGCCGTCTACTTGTCTTAGTCCGTACCCGTCGTACAGCAGTAAGATATATTCGCTGCCGCCGTCAGGACGCTCTATTCCAAGTCCTATAAGCCCGTTTTCGGCGTCTATAAAGTAAGCTTTAAATTCTTCCGAAAATTTGCACCCTGCCATTTCAAACGTTGCGGCCGACTCAACGCCGTCCTGAGTTTCGGTATAAAGCTCTATCTTTAAATCGGTCGTGTTTTCGCCGTAGCCGATGCCGAGAAGTGTGCCGTCCTTGAATTTTGTAAGCGATAGGGAGTATCCCGATATCGTACCCGTGTCCTTGCTCGTAATATTGTCAAGGTCGGAAAGGTCTATTGCGTATACGGGGTCGGTTGCCCAGTTAAATTTGATAAGCGCGGTGCAGACGTATGCGGTATTTCCGTCAAAGCGCACCGAATATACTCTTTCTCCGTTGGGGCAGAACTCTTTGTAGTCCGCACATATTTCAAAGCTTTCAAGGTCTATGCAAAAAAGGCTTGCGCCGATGTAATCACGGTAATAGGTTTTTCCTTCATCATAGCTTTCCAAAACGTAGTATTGCGTAACAACCCTCAAAACTCCGTTGTATTCGTCCATAGAATATTGGTTTAAGACGGTACCGGGAACTGTTGCGGTGTTTACCAAATCAAGCTTGCCGTCCGCGTATGATACGCAGGTAATATCAGTCATTCTGTCGTAGTATACGTCGGCGTTATAATCGCCGCCGTTATACGCACGGGTTAAAAAGATATTGCTTTCGGAAACGTAAGCTTCCTGCGAGAAGGAGAGGAAAGCGTAGTTAGAGTTTATTTCAAGCGAGCTTTGTTCAAGCGAGCATACGACGGTATATCTTGCCGAAGTTGCGTTTTCGGAATATACTATATCTTCCATCGGCAGACTTTTCAAGTTGTTTAAAGTACCCGTCTGCGGGACGAAGTCTTTTTCGTTTGAAAAGTCGGGGTTGTATTTTACCGCGTAGTTGGTAAACAGCAAAAGCTTTCCCTTTACAAGCCGCGACGATATATAGCTGCCCGAAACGTAAATCCTTCCGCTTTCCTTAACGTCGTTCACGTTGCTCACGTCAAGGTTTACAATGCAGGTGTACGTCTGTTTTTCTTTTGTATCGTATAATCCGCAAATTACGGTAATTGTTTTGCAGTCCGCCGAAAGGTACGCCTCGCACGTGTTGAAGTAGTAGTAAGTGTTTTTTTCGCTTTGTACTTTGTAGGACGAGGTAAGTGCGGTGGATTTTCCGTTCAGCTTATAAGCCAGAAGTTCTATACCGTCGCCTGTCGAAAGATAAAACGCGTAGTCGGTGCTTCTTTTTAAAAGGTCGGCCTCAGTAACCGCCTTAACCTGATTGTTTGTGTTTTCAACGTAGTCCCCGTTGCCGTCGTTAGTCGCATCGTCGGCGGGGTAGTCAATTCCGGGTGCGGTAATGCCTGTATTAATGTCGCCGGGGGCAATTGCGTCGCCCTTATTTCCGTAACCCAATTGCGACGTCCATTTGTCGAAGTTGTTTTTATACGGGTTTTTGCGTGCAATGCCGTTTACTACCGAAATAAGTCCGTAATATTCGCTGTCCCTGTATGCGGAAATTTCGGGTGCGACGGGATAGGGGAGAAAGAGTATCAGATTGAACGATACCAAAATAGCAAGGCAAACGGTAGCAAACGCCGTCCAAATTATTATTCTTTTCCTGCGTTTTAATGCCAACGTATTTCCGCCGTTTTTAACGGTATATCCGCCCTTTGTATCGTGCCGTTCGATTTTATCGATAACGGTTTTCGTGCGTTCTTTATAGCTTTTCATTTATTCCTGCCTCTTCGAGATATTTTCGGAGTGTAACCTTTGCGCGGGCAAGTAAGTTGTAAACTTGCTTAACCGACATTTTCATAATCGCGCCCGCCTCGGGGATTGAAAACCCGTCAAAGTAGATAAGGCACAATATGTTCTTGTACTGCACGGGAAGCTTCTGCATACAAACGTATAATTGCCTTTTCGTTTCCCGTTCAAACAGTTTGTACTCGCCGTCGCACCTAAGCATATCTTCAAGGTCGTCCGCCCGTACCGTAAATTTATTCCTGCGCAACAAGTCAACCGCCTTATTGCGTGCAATTTTGTAAAGGTATGTTTTGAATTTTGCCCGTTCGTTGAACTGTTTGCGTTTGACAAAAAGGCTTGCAAAGCAATCTGCGGCAATATCTTCCGCGGCGGCGTAATCGCCAACGATACAGTATGCGAACAGTACGAGTGCGTCGCTGTATTCTGCGACAATCTCTTCGATTGCATTTTTGTCCCCGCTGAGGAAACGGCGGTAGCTACTTGCACCGTTATCCATAATTCACTCCTTTCACTTAATAAACGCACGAAAGCCCGTTTTTACTCACTTAAATTTAAAAAATAATGAACGGCGCGGGCAAAAATTGCGTTTTTTGCCCGCGCACTCAATTTGTGCATACTTGTACCTTTGTCCATATCATCTGAATAATTATAAAGTGCGCAAAGTTTCACAGCGTTCGCGCAATAGATTGAATTGCCGCACGCGAGCATAGCGACGCTTTGCACACCTTATTTTAAAAAGTTTCAGATTATTATTGTGCAAATTATATAATAAGTTTGTCCTTATGATTGCGACAAGAAAGACAATGTCTTTCAAATCACAAAAAATTTACTTCGCATAATAGAAGTAAATTTTCTTGAACTTATTTTATTAACAACGCAAGCACGGCTTTTACTACGTGCAGTCTGTTTTCGCCCTGGTCGAGGACTAAGCTGTTTTTGCCGTCGATGACGTCTTCGGAAACTTCAAGTCCGCGGGTAGCGGGCAGGGGATGCATAAACGCCGCGTTGTGCTTTGCAAAGCCCATAAGCGTGTTGTTTATCTGGTAGGGCTGTAAAATTTCACGCTCCTGCGTCGTAAGCGGGGTGTGGTACAGATAACCGTCTGTGTAAACGACATCCGCGTCGCGCACGGCTTCGGCGGGGTTGTCCGTTATAAATATTTTGCCGTACTGCTCTGCGCGCGTAATATGCTCGGACTTAATTCCGAACTCTGCGGGTGCGGCAACCGAAACTTCCATACCGCATTTAATCGCACCCATAATCAGTGAGGCGGCGGTGCTTCCGCCTTTGCCGACGTAGGAAAGCTTAATTCCTTCAAGCTTTCCTTTCTTTTCCCATATCGTGTATAAATCGGAAAGCGTTTGTAGCGGATTGTAGTCGTCGTTGTTTGAATTTATAATGGAGATGGAGGACGCGGCGCAAAACGCTTCAAGCTCTTTCTGGGCGATGTCGCGCGTTACCAGCGCGCCCACGCCGTAGCGTGAAATTACGTTGACTATATCCTGAATGTTCTCGCCCGCCTGCATATCCTTTTGGCTGTAAGGAAGGCTGACGCACGTTCCGCCAAGCTGGCGGATACCTATTTCCAGAGCGGAACGCATTCTCAGTGAAGTGTCGGCAAACAAAAGCGCGACAGTCACGCCCTGTAAAATATTCGTGCTTTCGTGCGCGGCAAATTTTGCCTTCATCGCCTTGGTTGCATATAATAACTCGAACAACTCTTCAATGGAGTAGTCCGCAAGCTTTGTCATATGCTTCTGGTTTATTCCGTATGACGGGGAATACCTGTTAATATCCATAAATTATCCTTTAAGTTTAAATTGAAACCGACAAAAATTTTGACTATACTATAATATCATAAAATATTAATTTTTTCAACTGTTTGAGCGGGAGTATACACAGCCGCAATAGTTTTGACGGTATAAATTAAATTCTTCTGAAAGGCGGATGCTTCTTAAATATCCGTCGCGCTTTTTAAAGTCGGAATAAAGCCACTTCGTGCTGCGTCCGTTTTGCAGGCTTTCGCCGATTGAATTTATCAGCTCTGCGTTTTTCAAAGGGCTTATGGTAAGGGTGGTGGCAAAGTAACAAAACCCGCCCTTTTCGGCAAGCTCGGCAGTTTTTTCAAGCCGCAGCTTAAAGCATACTTCGCATCTTTTTCCGCCCTCTTTCTCTTTTTCAAGCCCCTTTACCGCTAAATAGAATAAATCCGTGTTATGGTCGCAGTCAAGAGTTTTCGCCCAGCCCGTTTTTTCCACAAGGCGGATAAGCTCTCCTTTGCGCCGCAAGTATTCTTCGTCCTCGATATTCGGGTTGTAGAAAAGCACGGTAATATCGAAATACTTATAAAGCCTTTCAAGACAAGCCGAGGAACAGGGCGCACAGCAGCAGTGTAGCAAAAGCGAGGGCTTGCCTTCAAGCTTTTCAATTTGAGCTGTCATAAGTTTATCGTAATTGCGGGCATTCATATTTAAAGTTTAGCACTTCCCCGCAAAAATTACAACAAAAAAATCTTTTTAAAAAATATTAAATTTAGTTTGGAAAATGCCGTCCGTTATGGTATTATATAGAAAAGGAGTTATTCTATGCCTAATTTAAAGCTTAGCGGCGCAACGAAAATTTATCCCTCGGGGTCGCTCGCGCTGTACGATATAAATATCGAAACGAAGGACAAGGAGTTCCTTGTAATTTTAGGGGGCGAGGCAAGCGGCAAGTCTACGCTTATAAGGGTAATCGCGGGACTTGAAGACTTAACTTCGGGCGAAATTTCAATGGGCGGTAAAAACGTTACCGATGCCGACCCTAAGGAGCGCGACGTAGCCGTCGTGTTCAGAAACGGCAACCTCAACGCAAACGCCAACGTTTACGACAACATTGCATACGGTCTTAAAATACGCAAGGCTTCGCAGACGGTAATCGACCAGCGCGTAAAGTCTGTGGCTGAAATATTGGGGTTAACCGACGTATTATATCGTAAGCCCAAGGTGCTTACAGCGGCGCAAAGACTGCGCGTTGCAGTGGGCAGGGCGGTAGTACGGGAACCCGATTTATACCTGTTCGACGAGCCTCTTGCAGGGCTTGACGCGAAGCTTCAAGGCGAGCTTCTTAATTTGATAATTAATATGCAGGCGCGTATGGAGGGGACGTTTATTTACGCAACCAAAAGCGCGGCGGAGGCATTGACCATAGGCAAGCGTATTGCGGTCATTAAAAACGGCATAATACAGCAGATAGACTCGCCCGCAAATTTATACGACTATCCTGCAAATTCTTACGTTGCGTTTATGATAGGCTCGCCTACGATAAACTTTTACAACAAGGCTAAAATCGTTTCAACGGACGGAGGCGTGTTTGTCGAAGAGGGAAGCTTCAAGCTTAAGCTTTCAGAAAAGATTTTAAAAAGGTTTGAAAAGGTTGACGGATATTGTAATACCCAAAAGGGCGTAATTGCGGGTATCCGTCCCGAAGACATAAAAAAGGACGGAAGTATCGACCCCGACAGGCTGTACCTTTTCGACGGCGAAACGCACCTGACTCTTCTTGCGCGCGACGGGGGATATACCGACACGGGATTTGCGGAAGCCGCTTACGTCCCGCCTGCGTTTAAAGAGGAAGAGCAAATTATAAAAAAACATAAACCTTCCGACAAACAAAAGAAAAAGTAATCGAAAAGTTAAAGACCCCCGCAAAAAATGGGGGTCTTGCGTTTAAAAAGACGGGTAAAAGTATATAATACTAAGAGTTTATGAACTGGGATATCATCTTAGACGCGTTTTTGGATACCGTTAAAGTCTTTCCGTTCCTGCTTTTAATCTATATTCTTATAGAGTTTCTGGAACAAAAGGCAACGTTTACGCGCAACCATAAAATTTTACAGGGCAAGCTTGCCCCGTTTCTCGGCTCCGCTACGGGTATTATCCCGCAGTGCGGATTTTCGGTTATGGCGGCAAAGCTTTACGACAGGGGGCTTATCAGGTGCGGCACTCTTTTTGCCGTATTTTTGGCAACTTCCGACGAGGCACTTATAATTCTTCTTTCAAGCGGGGCTAACGCCGCATACGTTATGCCGCTTGTTGCAATCAAGCTTGTAATTGGCATAGGCTTCGGCTATCTTATAAACTTCGTGTTTACGGCGGAAAAGCTTGCCGAAGAAATCGACGTGGAAATACACGCGTATTCCTGCGGCAGGGAACACGAGGGCAAGAACGATTTAAAGGTTTACTTTTTAAACCCGCTTATCCATTCCCTTAAAATCACGTTTTACCTTCTGATGGTAAACCTTGTTTTCGGTTTTATAATTGCCGCTGTGGGAGAGGAGGCTATCGAGTCTTCGCTTATGATAGGCGGCGCGTACTGGCAGCCCTTCATAACCGCAATAATAGGACTTATTCCCAATTGCGCTTCAAGCGTAGTAATAACGCAGACATTTATAGACGGCGGAATACTTTTCGGAAGCTGCATTGCTGGGCTTTGCGCAAACGCGGGACTTGGGCTTGTTGTGCTTTTCAAAAACACAAAAAAAATAAAGC
Source organism: uncultured Christensenellaceae bacterium (assembly GCA_910587365.1). Classification (GTDB taxonomy): domain Bacteria; phylum Bacillota; class Clostridia; order Christensenellales; family Borkfalkiaceae; genus Coproplasma. The sequence continues at coordinate 27,497 of CAJUKJ010000002.1, forward strand.
GCAACATACTTTTCGTGTTAACTCTGTATCTAATTTCTGCTGTTTCGGGACTTATTGTAAACTGCTTTATGGTGCTTTGTAATTTGGTGTAGAAAACTTTAATTTTTCCGTAAAAAAAGTTGACTTTGTTTCCGTCGTTTGGTATACTTTGTTAGTATTTCCCAATAAGAAATTTTTTAACTTAATTAACTGCATCTGGCGAAGGAGGGTAGAGAGATATGTCAACGATAAGAGTAGGCGATAACGAGTCTGTTGAAAGCGCGTTAAGACGCTTTAAAAGAAAGTGTTCGCGCGACGGTATAATCGGCGATCTTCGCAAGAAGGAATTTTACGAATCCCCTTCCGTGAAAAGACGTAAAAAGGCCGAGGCTGCAAGAAAAAGAAGCAAAAATTAAATTAAAGGGTCTGTCCGATATAGCTTATCGGACGGACCTTTTTCAATATAAAAAAAGTCGATAAATGTAGTATTTTGCCGAAGAAAAGTTAGCGTAACGGCTTGCGCGTTAAAACTTTTCAAGGCATAATTTAACCTTATTAAATTAGAAATAATGATGACGGGAAAACGCAATGGCAAATTAATTTTGCGCGTTAAGCGTTTTTGCGGCAAAATTAAAATCACGGCACGGATTTTCGTTGACGCGGATTTTTGTTGAAAAGACGCGCGTGAATGAGGTTTTATATGGATAATATCAAGGAAATGGCAAGAGCGGCAAAACAAAGGCTGAAAAACAATTTCTGGGACGAATGCAAAAGGAATTTAGACGAAGGCACGTTTCAGGCGCGGGAGCGCGGACTGAACGAGGGAAAGGTTAAGTCAACCTTAAAGGGCAGAGTAAAAAACGAAATAAAGGGCGAAAAGCAGGACGAATTTTACCTTAAAGTAAAAGCCCTTTTAGATACCGAGGGCGAGGTTTCCGATGCCATCGGCAGACTTACCGACCGCGAATATTATTCCTCGCTTTCATACGAGGAAAAGCAACGTTACACACTGCGGCTGTCGAACAGGTACTTACAGGCACTTGAAAAATACCGCAAAGAAAAAGAACTGGGCTTGTGAGCTTGGTTCTTTTTATTGTAATTTCGCCAAGGCTGTGCTATAATATTTTATATGAACGGTATACTTGACAAACTTAACGAAGAACAGATAAAACCCGTATGTGAAACAGAGGGGGCTGTGCTGGTGCTTGCGGGTGCAGGCAGCGGAAAAACCAGAGTACTTACTTCGCGCATTGCGTACATACTTTCGGAAGGTAAAGCCGACCTTTCTGGCATTCTCGCCATTACCTTTACCAACAAGGCGGCGGGAGAAATGAAGGAAAGGCTTGCAAAGATGCTCGGCATAGAGGACAGTAAGTGGATATGCACTATACATTCGATGTGCGTGAAAATTCTCAGGGATTTTGCCGAGCGCGCCGACCTTAAACCCAACTTTTCTATTTACAGCGATACGGAGCGCAATAACGTCATAAAAAAGGCTTTCCAGGAGCTTGACTTCGATGACGATAAGCTTTTAAAAAGCGCGAAGTACCACATAGGCAATGCAAAAATGTTAGGGCTTGACCCCGACGCCTACGGCAGAAAATTCCACTATGAGAGCGGAATTGACGACATTGTTCTGATTTACGAAAAGTACAACAAGCACCTGCGCGAGAATAACGCGCTTGACTTCGACGACCTTTTGCTTGAAACCCTGCGTTTATTGCGCCACGACAAGGAAACGCTCGACTATCTTTCCGATAAATTTAAATACGTGCTTGTCGATGAATTTCAGGACACGAACGCAGTACAGTACAACATAATAAAACTGCTTTCTTCAAAGCACGGCAATTTGTTTGCCGTCGGCGACGACGACCAGTCCATTTACGGCTGGCGCGGCGCGGAGATAGAAAATATTCTGCGTTTCGATAAAGATTTTCCCAACGCAAAGGTGTACAAGCTCGAACGCAATTACCGTTCGACAAAAAGTATACTGAACCTTGCCAACTGCATAATACGAAACAACGCAAAAAGAAAGGGCAAAACCCTATGGACGGAAGCGGACGAGGGCGAAAAGCCCGTTTACTTCCAGGCGGAAGAAGAGGCGAAGGAGGCGTTATTCGCCGCCCGCATAATTTCCGAGGGGGTGGCGCGCGGCGGAAAATATTCCGACTACGCCGTGCTTATGCGTATAAACGCGCTTACCCGCTCCTACGAGCAGGAATTTACCAAATACGGCATACCTTATAAGGTGTTCGGCGGTTTCCGCTTCTTTGAGCGGAAGGAAATAAAAGACGTTCTTGCATACCTGCGGTTAATATCAAACCCCTTTGACAGCGAAGCGGCAGAGCGCATTATCAACGTTCCAAAGCGCGGAATAGGCGGAAAGACCGTGCAGGCGATGTACGAATACGCCCAAAGCACAGGGCTGTCCCTGTACGACGCGTGCGTGGACTGCGAGCTGTTGCCATTGGGCAGGGGAGCGAAAGATAAGCTTTCCGAATTTGCAGACCTTATTAAAGGCTTTATCATATCTGCGCAGGGTACGCCGGTAAGTCAGCTTGTGCGCGAGGTAATAAGCCTTGCCGACCTTCGCTCCGCTTACGACGACGGCTCGGACGAGGGGGACGGCAAGCTTGCCAACCTCGACGAATTTATCGCGTCCGTAGACGATTTTTCAAGACTTAACCCTAACGCTACGCTCGACGAATATTTAAATCAGGTTACGCTTTATTCCGACCTTGACGAAATGGACGAATCGGACTATGTTACGATAGCAACCATACACGCGGTTAAAGGTCTGGAATTCCCCTGTGTGTTCGTTTGCGGGCTTGAAGAGGGAATTATGCCCTCGTCGCGTTCGTCGGAGGGGCAGGGGCTTGAAGAGGAAAGGCGGCTTATGTACGTTGCAATCACGCGTGCGGAAAAAAATTTGTACCTAACCCGATCCAAGTCGCGCTATCTTTACGGTCACAGGGATTTAACCGCACCCTCTAAATTTATAAACGAGCTTGCAGCCGAACTCGGCGTTAAATATACGCCGTCCGCAAGAAGTACGGAATTTGGCGGGGGATACCGCCGAAGCGAATATAATTCGGGAGGAAAGGCACTTTATTCCGAGGGATACGAAAGCGATATTCCCCCCGTTACCCAAAAAGCTTCATTCAAGCCGTCGTTCGGTTCAACCTTTAATAAAAAAATTGACGGTGCAAAAAAATATACCGTCGGCACGCGAGTACGTCACGCTAAATTCGGCATCGGTATGGTCGTTGCCGTCAAAAACGGCGGAACGGTAATAAACGTTGCGTTTGACGGACAGGGGATAAAGGAGCTGTCGGCAGCACTCGCCCCCTTGGAAATAATATAAAAACGCATATATGCATCGCAATACTTTGTCAAGTTTACGTTTTGTTTCGGTCGTGTACTTCTGTGTACACTTCCTGCAACAAATGCGCACTTTCCTCGTCTTGCTCGCATCTCTTCGTTTTTGGTTAACATAAGGAAACAATATAAAAACGCATATATGCGTCGCAATACTTTGTCAAGTTTACGTTTTGTTTTGGTCGTGTACTTCTGTGTACACTTCCTGCAACAAATGCGCACTTTCTTCGTCTTGCTCGCATCTCTGCGTTTTTGGTTAACATAAGGAAACAATATAAAAACGCATATATGCGTCGCAACAATTTGTCAAGTTTACGTTTTGTTTTGGTCGTGTACTTCTGTGTACACTTCCTGCAA
>CAJUKJ010000002.1:31310-34393 GCA_910587365.1 uncultured Christensenellaceae bacterium
CAAATCCGCACTTTCCTCGTCTTGCTCGCATCTCTGTGTTTTTGGTTAACATAAGGTAATAATATGAATAGAATGAGAGAACTTATCGACACGCTAAATAAATGGGCGTATGAATATTACGTATTGGACAATCCGTCCGTGTCCGACAGGGAGTACGACAGGCTGTACGACGAATTGAAATCGCTTGAAGAGCAAACGGGCAGGGTGGAGTTCGACAGCCCCACCAAAAGGGTCGGCGGCGAGCCTATAAAGGGCTTTGTGCGCCACGCCCATATATCAAGACTTTACAGCCTTGACAAGTGTGTTTCCTACGACGAGCTTGACGCGTTTTTTACGCGTATGGGCAAAGCCGTAAAAAATCCCGAATACACCGTCGAATATAAGTTCGACGGACTTACTATGTGTCTTACTTACGATAAAGGAAAATTCGTCCGTGCGACCACCCGCGGAAACGGCGTCGAGGGCGAGGACGTTACCGCCCAGTGCCTTACGATAAAAAGCTTTCCTTTGACGATAGAATACAGTGGACTTTTAGAAGTTCAGGGCGAGGCGGTAATTCGTTTAAGCGTGCTTGAAAATTACAACAAAACCGCAAAGGAACAGCTTAAAAATGCCCGCAATGCAGTTGCTGGCGCGATACGCAACCTCGACCCGAGAATAACGGCAGAGCGCAAGCCCGAAATTCTTTTTTACAACGTGAATTATATGGGGGAGGGTTTTCTTAAAACCCAGCAGGAGCATTTTGAATTTTTAAAGAAAAACGGCTTTAAGGTATATCCGTTCCTGCGCATATGCAAAAGCGAAGAAGAGGTAAAGACGGCTATCGAAGAGATAGAGGCGGAACGCAGGAATATAGACGTTTTAACAGACGGTGCGGTAATTAAGCTTGACGACTGCGCCGTCCGCGACGGCATAGGGTATACCGACAAATTCCCCCGCTGGGCAATGGCGTATAAATTCGAGGCGGAGGAAAGCATAACTACGGTAAACGAAGTAATATGGCAGGTCGGCAGAACGGGCAAGCTTACACCGCTCGCACTTGTCGAACCGGTAGAGCTTGCGGGCGCAACCGTAAAAAAGGCAACCCTTAATAACTTCGGCGACGTTTTAAGAAAGGACGTCAAAGTCGGCAGCAAGGTGCTTATCCGCCGTTCAAACGAGGTTATACCCGAAATTCTGCGCGCGGTCGAGCATACCGAAGGGAGCATACCCGTAGAAAAACCCTCGCGCTGTCCCTATTGCGGCAGCACCGTACAGGAGGTCGGTGCAAACATATTCTGCCCCAACAAAAAGTGCAAACCGCGCATAGTGGGCAAAATGGAGCATTTCGCACAAAAGGACGCTATGGATATAGATGGGCTTTCGGAAATGACAGCGGGTCAGTTATACGACGCGTTGAATATAACCGACTGTTCCGCCCTGTACACGCTTACCGCGGAAGACCTTAAAAAACTTGACGGCTTTAAGGATAAAAAAATAAAAAACCTGCTTTCCGCAATCGCAAAAAGCAAGACGGTTTCCGAGGAAAGGTTTTTGTTCGCACTCGGCATAGAGGGCGTCGGCAAGGTCGCCGCAAAGGACTTATCAAAACAGTACGAAAGTATAGAGGCGTTAAGCAAAGCCACCAAAGAAGAGCTTTTACAGCTTGAAAATATAGGCGACGTCACAGCCGAAACGATTGTTAAGTGGTTTGAAGACCCCGAAAACCGTGCGGAAGTGCAAAGGCTTTTAAATAACGGAGTAAGCCCGCAGGTAAGAAAAAAGCCTACAACCGACGGGGCGTTTTCGGGTCAGTTCGTAGTGCTTACGGGTTCCTTGCAGGACTTTAAGCGCAGCGAGGCGCAAAAACTTATCGAGGAAATGGGCGGAGAGTGCCAAAGCTCGGTTACGGCAAAAACCACGCTCGTAATCGCTGGCGAGGCGGCAGGCTCCAAGCTTGACAAAGCCAAAAAGCTGAATATTAAAATTATCGACGAGGCGCAGTTTAAGACTCTTGTTCAAAATAATTGATAAACGCGGTAATTTTTTCCGACATATCTGTTAAAATGTCTTTTATTTTTTGATAATTTTCTTTGCGCTGTTTTTCTATCGGCTCCCAATTCGGACACTCGTATATGCGCGGGGCTTTGCGCTTTTGCTTTGAAGGCACTTCACTGTTCATGCAATGCCCGCAGGCTATTGGCGCAAATCTGTTATTGCACCAAGCGTAGTGCGATAAAAAGTAATAACAATTTCCACAGTGCTTTATTTTAGGTTCTTTCATTGTTTTATCCTTTTTTTATAAATTTATTATATACGAGAATTTCTCGTAAGTCAACAAAAATACGAAAAATAATCGTATTATATTTGTATGAACGAAATAATTTCTAAACGGATAAAAGAAATAAGAACAGAAAGCAAACTCTCGCAAGCACAATTCGGAAAAAAGCTTTCAGTATCGCAAGATAACGTTTCCCTGTGGGAAAAAGGGAAGAGTATACCGACAGCGGAACATATAATTTCTATTTGTAAAATATTTGGTGTTTCCGCTGACTATTTGTTGGGATTAAAAGATAATTAAATTAAAACCGCAATAAAGTCTTCCCCCTTAAAAAAGGGGGAAGACTATATTTTTGAAAAAAATATTTATTAAACGCTTGTCGCACCGCAAGCGTTTTTCTTACAGTAAATAAAAAATGAAAATAAAATCTTGAAAAACGCTTGACTTTTGCAGTCGGGCGGTTTATTATATAATCAACTTATGAATATATATTCATATATTAATTTATATGAATATATGATAGTAATGTAAATTGTCGCGCGCAGAATAGCGCGAGAATTTCGTGAGATAAAAACGATGAAATGTGCAAGCAAAACCACGTTTTTGCGTAGCACGACCCAATTAGCGCATACCTGCGCCTCAGTGGAAGTGAATTGTAGCGATTATATAATAAGTTTGCCCTTAAAATCGCTACAAGGGAAACTTAGTTTCCCAAATCACGGAAATTGTCGCGCGCAGAATAGCGCGAGAATTTCGTGAGATAAAAATGATGAAATGTGCAAGCAAAACCACGTTTTTGCGTAGCACGACCCAATTAGCGCAT
>CAJUKJ010000002.1:34493-217277 GCA_910587365.1 uncultured Christensenellaceae bacterium
AAATCACGGAAATTGTCGCGCGCAGAATAGCGCGAGAATTTCGTGAGATAAAAATTTCGTGAGGAGAAACATTATGAATTTATGCGATAACGAAGAGGAACACGAGGCAAGGGTGCAAGAGTCAAAAGCCCAAATGCCGACGGACGAAAAAATTGCTGAAATGGGTGCAAGGTTCAAAGTTATATCAGAGCCTTCGCGCCTTAAAATACTGCTCGCGCTTTCGGGCGGGGAGCTTTGCGTGGAACACATAACCGAAGCGGTGGGTGGAAACCAAAGCGCGGTTTCGCACCAGCTTAAAACGCTTAAAGACAATAAAATTATAAAGTGCCGCAGAAAGGGCAAAAACGTATTATACGCCGTATCCGACTGGCACGTGCTTACGATGATTAACGTGGCAAAGGAGCATTTAGACTGCAATGAATAACGTAATCAAAATTTGCGGACTCGACTGCGCTAACTGCGCGCGCGAGCTTGAAGAGGAAATTTCAAAAATCGACGGCGTGCTTTCCGCCTCGGTTGATTTTATGGCGCAGAAGGTCTACGCCGACTGCGACGGTGCAACGCTTGAAAAGGTTAAAGACCTGTGCAACCATTTTGAAGAAGTAAAGGTTGTGGAGGATACGTTTACGGAAAGCGCGGACGGCGAAAAAATCAAAATAACGGGGCTGTGCTGCGCAAACTGTGCAAGGGAGCTTGAAGAGGACTTAAACAAGCTTGACGGGGTAACCGCCACGGTTGATTTTATGAATTCCTGCATTATCCTGAAAGCTGACGGCGGGGCAAGGCAAAAGGCAATTCATACCATAACCCATTTCGAGGACGTTAAAATCGTCAAGGATGTAAAACCCAAAACGGGTATAAAACAGCACCTGAAAGACATTATTTGCATAATAGTTTCAGTCGTTTTCTTTATCCCCGCGTTCGTTTTGGACTTAACTGGCGTAATAGGTCAAAGCCTTGCAATAAGAATAACGGCTTACGTATTTTTTGCAATAGCTTATCTTTCGGCAGGCTACAAGGTGCTTATCCTTACCGCTAAAAATATAGTCAAAGGCAAGATATTCGACGAAAACTTTTTAATGACAATCGCCTCGGTAGGTGCAATCGTTTTAGGTATTCTCGAAGACGGGGAAGGCTTTGCCGAGGGCGTCGCGGTAATGCTGTTGTACCAGATAGGCGAACTTCTGCAAGGCATTGCCGTCGGCTCGTCCAGAAATTCGATTTCGGCTTTAATGGACTTGAAAAGTGAAAGCGCGACGTTACTTGAAAACGGCGTTCAGCACACCATATCCCCCGACGAACTTAAAATCGGCGATATAATTTTAATTAAAGCGGGCGAAAAGATACCTGCGGACTGCAAAATCGTAAAGGGCGAAAGCTCGCTCGATATGAAAAGCTTAAACGGCGAACCTATGCCCCGCGACGTAAAGGTCGGCGACGAGATATTGTCGGGAAGTATAAATCTTTCGGGGGTAATAGAAGCCGAGGTTGTGCGTGAATATAAAAATTCCGCCGTTGCCAAAATTCTTGAAATGGTGGAAAATTCAACCGCAAAAAAATCCAAGCCGGAAAAGTTCATAACCAAGTTTGCAAAATACTACACTCCCGCAGTCTGCATCGCGGCGGCGGTGGTAGCCGGTATAATTCCTACAATAATATGCGCTGCCCAATCTGCATTTGTCTGGGCAACGTATGCGGAATGGATTTATAAAGCGTTGGGCTTCCTTGTAATATCCTGTCCTTGCGCGCTCGTAATTTCCGTGCCGCTATCGTACTTCGGCGGAATAGGCAGATGCGCCAAATCGGGTATTTTGGTAAAGGGTTCAACCTGCCTTGACGAGCTTGCGGCTTCCACGGTTGCGGCGTTCGATAAAACGGGTACTATAACCGAAGGAACGTTTGCCGTTAAAAGCTATACGGACGAAAGGACTTTAAAGCTTGCGGCTTCCGCAGAAAAATTCTCTTCGCACCCCATAGCCGCTTCATTCAATGATATTGAGGGGGGTATCGAGGTTTCCGACGCGGAAGAGCTTGCGGGCAGGGGCATTAAGTGCAATTGCGGCGGTAAAATTCTTCTTTGCGGCAATGCAAAGCTTTTGGAAGAGAACGGTGTGGTTTTTGAACGTAAACAAAGCGTTTCTACTCTTGTTTACGTTGCGTTGGACGGCGAATACGTCGGTGTTATTGAAATCGACGATAAAATAAAGGACGGCGTTGCGGACGCGGTTGCACAACTTAAATCGCAGGGCGTTTGCTACACGGCAATGCTTACGGGCGACAACGCCGACAGGGCGGAAAGCGTGGCTAAGCAGGCAGGGCTTGACGGGGTTGCGGCGGGACTTATGCCCGACCAAAAGCTGGACGAGGCTGTTAAGCTTAAACAAAAAGGTAAGCTTATTTACGTCGGCGACGGTATAAACGACGCGCCCGTTATGACAGCAGCGGACTGCGCGGTGTCAATGGGAAAGGTTGGTTCGGACGCGGCTATCGAAGCAAGCGACGTCGTGCTTGTATCGGATAATCTTTCGGCTCTTCCAAAGGGCAGGAAGATTGCAAAAGGTACGAGAAGAATAGTTATGCAAAACATTATAGGCTCGCTTATTATAAAAGCGGCAATAATGGTGCTGGATATCGCGATACCGGGCTTCCCGCTGATAGTTTCCGTAGTGGCGGACGTTGGGGTAATGCTTGTTGCCGTCCTGAACTCTATGCGAACGGCTTTAATCAAGTAAATTCACGAAATTTTTCGTCTATTCTGCGACGAAAAATTTCCGTGATTTAAGGGCGTTGCCCTCTTTGTACAATCTTAGGGCAAACTTATCATATAATTGCACAAATTCACCTACCGAGGCGAAAGTATTAGTAAATTGGGGCTGCCGGTTCAAAAGCGTGATTTTGGGCGGCAACGTAAATTTTTAAATGCTTGCATCTCCGCAGTTTATTCGTGATGAACGGAACTAATCAAGTAAACCGCCCGTATTGGCGGAATGTAAGCCAAATGTAAACAAAAAGTGGCAAAATGCAAACAAAAGATGGCAGACGGTTGACAAATGTAAAGTAAAGTTTACATCAAATTTAGTGCAATGTAATGTTTAGTTGGCGAAATGCAAACAAAAGGTGGCAGACGGTTGACAAATTGTAAAGTAAAGTTTGCATTGGTTTTACGCAATGTAAAGCAAACTTGACAATGTAAAGTAAACTTGAAAAAGTGCAACGTTAAAATATTTTCGACAAAATTCGGCAAACGGCTTTCATTCGTTTGCCGAATTAATATTTGTTATGATACAATGTGAAAAATAAGTGAAATGACCACTTAAAATCAATCAAAGGAGAACAAGGATGGGCGAAGAAAACAAAGAAGTTCCCGAAACCGAAGTTTCAGAAGAAGTTTCAGTGGTTGCCGAAGCGTCTGACGGACAAGCGGTTGCGGAACAGAATAGTCCCTATAAGGGATTTTTAGGCAAGGTAGATAACTTTTTCGGAATAACCAAGAGCGGTTCAAAGTTCAAAACCGAAATCGTCGCGGGCTTAACTACCTTTATGGCAATGGTTTACATACTGATAGTAAACCCCAATATGTTTGCAAACATAGGGGGATTATCTTTCCAAGGTATGTTCATTGCAACTTCGATAGGCGCAATCGTAGGTACGATGTTAATGGCGTTCCTTGCAAAAATGCCTTTGGCGCAAGCCTCGGGTATGGGCGTCAATGCGTTCGTAGTGTTCAACCTCGTAATATACGGAGGTTTGACTTATGCAAATGCAATGGTGTTCACTCTGCTTGACGGTATCATATTTATCATACTTACCGTAACGGGTCTTAGAAAATACATATTCACGGCAATTCCCGACGAGGTAAGAAAAGCTATCAACGTAGGTCTTGGTCTGTTTATCGCGTTTATCGGTTTGCAGAACGCAGGCGTAATCGTAGGCGATTCTTCAACTCTCGTCAATCTCGTATCGTTCAACGTATTAAAGAGCGATTTCGTAACCTGGACAAACGGCACGGTGGGCGGTATGCTTCCCGCACTCGTAGCTATCCTCGGCGTGGTTGCAATTGCAATTTTAACCTATAAAAAAGTAAAGGGCGCAATCCTTTGGGGAATACTCGGTTCCGCCGTACTCTTCTACGTGATGGCAGGCTTCGGCTGTCTTGCAGGCGGCGTACAGACGATTTTCGATGCTGACGGCAAATTGCTCGAAGACGCGCTTGAAGTACCCGCAGGCGGAACGCTTCAACTTACAAACGGACTTGCATGTAAACAGATATTTACAAGCATTTCAATCAACAACCCTTTCACGGCGTTTGCCGCATGGGGTAAGGAGTCGGCGGGTAAGGTCTTCTATGAAGGCTTCAATTTCAGCGATTACCTCGGAGTGGAAGGTAACAATGCAGGCTCGCTTGTTCTTCTTTTAATAACCTCGGCTCTTTCACTGTGTATGCTCGATATGTTCGATACTTTGGGAACGTTATACGGTGCTTGCTCCAAGGGCGGACTTTTGGACAAGGACGGCAATCCTATCCGTATGAACAAGTGTATGCTTGCAGACGCTATCGCGACGTCGGTTGGCGCAGTTGCGGGTACTTCAACCGTTACTACCTTCGTTGAATCCTCCGCAGGCGTTGCCGCAGGTGGAAAGACGGGCTTTACCGCACTCGTTACGGGGCTTTGTTTCCTCGTAGCAATGTTTTTAAGCCCCATAGCACAGCTTATTCCGTCGGCTGCTACGGCAACCGCGCTTATCTGGGTAGGCGTGCTTATGATGTCGTCCGTAACCAATATCGAGTGGACTAACCCCGCAGTCGCGCTTCCCGCATTCCTTACAATTGCGGTAATGGCGTTCGGCTACGAAATTTCCTACGGTATCGGTATGGGTATCATTTCAAGCGTAATCGTAAGAATTTGCACCGGAAAGATTAAGAGCATTTCCATAGTAACCTGGATAATCGCCGCATTCTTCCTTGCAACGTTCATACTTACCCATTAATTTAAAAATAAAAAGTACGCCGCCGCTTGAAAAAGCGGCGGCGTTATGTTATACTGAAATAAAAAACGTACAGGTGGAAAAATGTTGGAAAAATTAATCAAAGCCGCAAGGCGTGAGGTTAAAGCCGACCTCGTATTGAAAAACGCAAGCTATGTCGACGTGTTCACGGGCAAAATAAGAAAGGGCGATATTGCCGTCGTCGGCGAAAAAATCGTCGGCACGGGCGAATATGACGGAAAGGAAGAAATCGACTGCACCTCGCTTACCGTCCTTCCCGGGTATATCGACGGACACGTGCATATCGAGTCGTCGCAGCTCTCTCCCGAGGAGTTCGCGTCCTTGATAGTTCCGCGCGGAACTTGCACGATAATTGCCGACCCGCACGAAATTACAAACGTGTGCGGTATGGCGGGTTGCGAATACATCGCCACCGCCTCAAAAAACGTCCCTATGGATGTAATGTTACAGCTTCCCTCGTGCGTTCCCGCAACTCCGTTTGAAACAAGCGGCGCGATTTTGGGCGGCAAGGATATCGAAGAGAATATAACCAAAGACTATATTTTCGGTTTGGGCGAGTTTATGAACTACCCCGGCGTGCTTTTTTGCGACCCCGACGTAATACGAAAGCTGGAAGCGGCGCACGCTGCGGGCAAGGTAATAGACGGACACGCGCCCAACGTTTACGGCAACGATTTGAACGCGTATCTTTGCGGCGGCATTTCCACCGACCACGAGTGTGTGACGGAAGAAGAAATAGAGGAAAAAATTTCAAAGGGTATGTACGTGCATATCCGCCACGGCTCGTCCACGCAAAACCTCGGCAACGCCAAATATATCACACCTGCAAATATGCGCAGGTTTTTACTCTGCACCGACGACAGGCACGCCGCCGACTTAAAGTCAAAGGGACACCTCGACGACGCGCTGCGCCGTCTGGTTGCCGACGGGCTTGACCCCGTAACCGCCGTTACCTGCGCAACCTTAAACGCGGCAGAGTGCTACGGCTTGAAGTTCCGCGGCGGCATCGCGCCCTTCTGGCTCGCAGACCTCGTGGTAGTGGACGACTTGAAAAACTTCAACGCGCAGTACGTTATTAAAAACGGCAAAGTTGTTGCCAAGGACGGAAAACCCCTTTTCGATACATCCAAACGCTATCTGCCTAAGTCGGTATTAAACACCGTTCACGTTAAGGACTTAAAGGCGGAGGACTTTGTTCTTAAAATCAATTCAAACAAGGCAAAGGCAATGACTATCGAACCGGGCGGCGTGGTCACAGGCTGTGAAATTGTCGACGTACATCACGAAAACGGCGACGTCGCAGTAAAGGGTACCGACCTTTTAAAGCTTGCCGTCGTCGAACGCCATAAAATGACGGGCAATATCGGCAAAGCCCTTTTTAAAGGCTACGGCTTAAAGGGCGGGGCTATGGGCATAACCATTGCGCACGACTCGCACAATATCATTCTTTTAGGCGACGACAACGCCGCTATGGCAAAGGCGGCAAATACGCTTAAAGAGATAGGCGGGGGAATGGTTATTGTTGACAGTGCAAGCGGGCAGGTTCATTCGCTGACCTTGGATATCGGCGGACTTATGTCCTCGCGCGACGCCGAGGGTTTACAGCACGACAGCAAACAGCTTATCGAGCGGGCGCACTCAATGGGCGTCAAGCGCGAGTACGAGGCGTTTATGTCGCTTGCCTTTTTATCGCTTGCGGTTATCCCTAAATTGAAGATAGTCGACAAAGGTCTTTTCGACGTCGAAAAATTCGCCTTTACCGAAATAGAGGCGTAAAAATTTTTAGGGTAAATATTGAGAAAAAACTACTAAACAAAAGAGCAGTGGAAGACTATTGTAAAATTCAGTCAGTGGAATTATAATACAGGCGAATACACCGTGCATTGTACTGACGGGGATTTGACTAAGGAAGAAAGCTGAGTTTACCTCATCTGTCGCAACCCGACGGTTGCGACATCTTCTCCAAGGAGAAGCCTACAATAAGGGGGAGGGCGCGGAGTGCAAATTGCACTCCGCGCACTTTTTATTTGGTATATATTCACAACCCTCATCCGTCTTTGCCTTACGGCAAATCCACCTTCCCCCTTTGTAAAACGGGAAGGCAACAAGGGGGGAAGGCTGTAATAAAGTTTAAAATTTCCAAAAAAATGCAAAAATTTCAAAAAAACGTATTTACATATCATTTAAAATATAGTACAATTATAGAAGCGTATTCTAAAATGAATAAGTGTGTGTAAACGTAACAGCGTTTTCGCGCCGTACCGCAATATATAAAATCACGGCAAAGCTTTTGATTGCAAAAGCTTTGCATGAACGGAGTGAATTATGGGTTTAATTAAATACATTCTCGGCTCGGACGGAAGAAAGAGCCTTAAAAAGCTTGACAAGCTTGCGCTCAAAGTAGAGGAGTTAGAGCCTAAGTATAGTGAAATGTCGGACGAGCAGTTAAAGTCGCAGACAGGCGTTTTAAAGGACAGGCTTGCCGCGGGCGAAACGCTTGACGACATTCTGTTCGACGCGTTCGCGGCTCTTCGCGAGGCAAGCTGGCGTGTGCTTAAAATGAAGCACTTCCACGTTCAGATAGTCGGCGGTATATGTCTGCATCAGGGACGTATCGCAGAAATGAAGACGGGCGAAGGTAAAACACTCGTTTCGACTCTTCCCGCATATTTAAACGCACTGTCGGGCAAGGGCGTTCACATCGTAACGGTCAACGACTACCTCGCAAAGCGTGACGCAGAGTGGATGGGTAAGGTGCATAAATTTATGGGCTTGACCGTCGGCGTCGTCGTCCCCGGTATGGACGACGCGGAAAAGAAGAAGGCTTACGCTTGCGATATTATATATGCAACCAATAACGAGCTTGGCTTCGACTACCTGCGCGACAACCTCAAAACCTCAATTCCCCAGATGGTTCAAAGGGAACTCAATTTCTGTATAATCGACGAGGTTGACTCGATTTTAATCGACGAAGCGCGTACACCATTGATTATTTCGGGCAGGGGCGGCGAAAGCTCGCGCCTTTATGAGGACGTGGATAAATTCGTCCGCACTCTTTCGGGCGGCTTCGACGACGACAAGAAGGACGCGGAAAAGAAAGCTCCCGCAAGAAAGAAAAAGGAGCTTAGCGAAAAAGAGCAGGAAGCTCAGGACAAGCTTACCGCTATCCTCGAAGAAATGGAAAACTGGGACTATATCATCGACAGAAAGGATAAGTCGGTAACCATTACCGAAAAGGGTGCGGAAAAGGCGGAACGCTTCTTCGGCATAGCCAACCTCGGCGATATCGAAAACGCCGATTTAAACCACCATATCCAGCAGGCGTTGAAAGCGCACGAGCTGTTCAAGCGCGACGAGGATTATATCGTATCCGACGACGGCGAAATTTTAATAGTAGACGAATTTACAGGTCGTGTCTTGAACGGAAGAAGGTATTCCGACGGACTTCATCAGGCGATAGAGGCTAAGGAAAAGGTAAAGGTCAAGGACGAAAACAAGACCCACGCAACGGTAACTTTCCAAAACTATTTCCGCCTTTACAACAAGCTTTCGGGTATGACGGGTACGGCAAAAACCGAAGAGGACGAGTTCAGGACGATTTATTCCCTCGACGTAGTCGAAATACCCACTAACCGCCCCGTACAGCGTGTGGATTATGCGGATATGATTTATTCGACCGTAGAGGGTAAGAAAAAGGCTATAGTCAACGAAGTTGTGGAGAGGCATGAAAAAGGTCAGCCTATCCTTATCGGTACCGTTACCGTTGAAAAGTCGGAAGAAATTTCAAGGCTTTTAAGAAGAAACGGCATAAAGCACAATATCCTCAACGCAAAGAACCACGAGCGCGAAGCGGAAATCGTCGCGCAGGCGGGCAGATTCGGTGCGGTTACCATTGCGACCAATATGGCAGGCCGTGGTACGGATATTCTGCTCGGCGGCAACCCCGAATACCTCGCTAAAAAGCGTATGCGCGAAGAGGGCTACGAACACGAAATGATTGAAACGGCAATATCCTACGCCGACAGACAGTTCACGGAAGAGGAGCTTGCCGCAAGGTCAAGATATGCAGAGCTGTACGCAAACTACAAGGCGGAAACGGACGCCGAAAAGGAAAAGGTAGTTAAAGCGGGCGGTCTTTGCATACTCGGTACCGAGCGTCACGAGTCACGCCGTATCGACAACCAGCTTCGCGGACGAAGCGGACGTCAGGGCGACCCCGGCGACTCGATATTCTTCA
This sequence comes from uncultured Christensenellaceae bacterium, assembly GCA_910587365.1. Classification (GTDB taxonomy): domain Bacteria; phylum Bacillota; class Clostridia; order Christensenellales; family Borkfalkiaceae; genus Coproplasma. Next base: position 43,738 of record CAJUKJ010000002.1, read on the forward strand.
TCTCGCTTGAAGACGACCTTGCAAAGAGGTTCGGCGGCGAGAGTATGAAACGTCTTTACGAAATATTCAAAATAGAAGAAGACCAGTGCCTGCAATCGAAAATGCTTTCGCGCAGTGTGGAAAATGCGCAGAAGGCTATCGAGGGCAGAAACTTCGGTATAAGAAAGCACACGCTCCAATACGACGAGGTAATGAACGAGCAGCGTAAAACCATCTACGGCGAGCGTATGAAGGTATTGAAGGGCGAAAATATCCACGCGCAGATGCTTAAATTTATTCCCGACTACGTTGCAAAGGTTGTAGGCGAAACGGTAAATACCGACGCAATGCCCGAAAAGTGGGACGAAAATGCGTTAAACGATGCGTTGAAACAGCGCGTTTATCCCGACGAATGCACTTTTGAAATTACCCGCGAAATGCTTGAAAAGTGGGATTACGAATCGGCAATAAACAAAATTTCCAAGGAAGTAATAGCTTCTTACGAGCAGAAGATTATAAATATAAGTAACGACACGAACGGTCAGGTTGACTATTACCAGATAGAGCGTAACGAGCTTCTCCGCGGCGTAGACAGGAACTGGATTGACCATATTGACGCAATGGACCAATTGAGAAAGGGTATAGGACTTCGCGGCTACGCGCAGCAAGACCCCGTCATTTCTTACAAACAGGAGGGCTTCCAGATGTTTGAAGAAATGATAGAGCGTATCCAGACTGTAACCATATCCCGACTGTTAAAGGGTAGAATAGTGCGCGTCCAGCAGGGTAGACCCGCACCCGTACAGCGCATACCCGCGCGCCCCGTTCAACAGCCTGCACCCGACCCCAGACCTACCGCAGAGCAGCCCGCGGAACAAGCCGAACAGTCTGACGTGCAAACCGCTCCCGAAGGGTTAACCCCTTCCGCGGCAGCTACTCCTTCTGCGGCGACAAGCGCGCCCGTAATCGGCGACGCGCCCAAGTCCCCTACGGATTTAATGGCTAACATCGGCGGAAAGGCTCAGCCCAAGGTAAATTCCAACAAAAAAGTCGGGAGAAACGACCCTTGTCCCTGCGGAAGCGGTAAAAAGTATAAAAACTGCTGCGGCAAAATATAACGGTTCACGAAATTTTGTTTCTGTTCTGCGAAACAAAATTTCCGTGATTTGAAAGGCTGTGCCTTTCTTACGGCAATCATAAGTGCAAACTTATTATATTATTGCCGTCATTCAATCCGCTGAGGTCTAAGTATACAAATTGGGACGAGTTGTGATTTTTCAAAACAGTGTACCCCTCACTGTTATGCACAGCGAGATGAACAAACGCATAAAAAGCGTTTGTGGCGACCGAGGCGGCTCATATTTCATTACTGCCGCCGTGAAGCCTGCCCCAAAGCGTCATTTTGGGCGGCAACGTAAATTATCGTAACGCCTAACGGTAATTTTGTGAAAGGTATTTTATGTTTAAAGCAGACGATTACAGATTAAGGCTTAAAAGTCTTTCCGACACTCTTTCCGAAGCAAAGTACGCACTTGATATAGACAATCTCGGTGCAAAGCTTGCAGAGCTTAAAAAAGAGCAGGAAGACCCCGCCGTTTGGCAGGACTTGGAAAAGTCTAAAAAGGTCGGCAGGGAAATTGCCTTGGTAGAAAACAAAATAAACTCCTATCAAAAAGGCGCGGACGCACTTGCAGAGGCATACGCTTTCATCGACCTCATCGAAGAGGCTGACGACGAAAGTCTTATACCAGAGCTTGAAAATATGATTTCTGCGGCGGAAGAGGATATCGAGCAGATGCGCATACGCGCGCTTCTCCGCGGCAAGTACGACGCGAACAACGCCATCTTGAACCTTCATTCGGGCGCGGGCGGAACGGAAGCCTGCGACTGGACGCAGATGCTTTACAGAATGTATACGCGTTATTGCGAGCGTTCGGGCTTTAAAGTAACCGAACTTGACTTCGAGGACGGCGACGAGGCGGGATTAAAGAGCGTATCCTTTCAGGTCGAGGGCGAAAACGCCTACGGCTTTTTGAAGGCGGAAAAGGGCGTTCACAGACTTGTAAGAATTTCCCCTTTTGACTCGAACAAACGCCGCCACACCTCGTTTGCTTCTTTGGAAGTTATGCCCGAGGTTGAGGACGAAAACGAAGTTGAAATAAAGGACGAGGATATCCGTATCGATGTTTACCGTTCGTCTGGCGCGGGCGGGCAAAAGGTCAACAAAACCGAAACGGCTATAAGAATTACCCACTTCCCCACGGGTATAGTGGTTACCTGCCAGAACGAACGCAGCCAGCTTCAGAACAAGGAAATGGCTTTCCAGTATTTAAGGGCAAAGCTCATAGAAAGGCAGATTGCCGAGCGTGAAGCTGCCGACGCCGAGTTGAAGGGCGAAATCAAAAAGATTGAATGGGGCAGCCAAATCCGCTCTTATGTGTTCTGTCCTTATACTCTTGTAAAGGATCACAGAACGGGTTATGAAAACACCAACGTACAAGCGGTTATGGACGGCGACTTGCAAGGCTTTATCATAGACTATCTTAAAAAGACTATTTAAAAAATTCTTTAATGAGGAGTGCATATGTCGGTTGAACTGAAAACTGCGGGAACGGAATTTGTTAAAAGCGTTTTAACTTTATACCGCACGGCTAAATACTTCCGCGAGAAAGAAATACTTTCAAATAAACTGTTGGACTGCTCTATTGAAACGGGCAGGCTTGTAACCGAGCTTAACGACTGTCCCGACAAGCAGAAGAGTCAAGTTGCGTCAGACGCGCTTGAACAGCTTAACCGCGCCCTCTTTTTAGTCGGGGTAATGCAAAGCGAAAATATATATTCGTCGCGTCGCACCCAGCCTGTCTATAACGTTGCAAACCCGCTTAAAGAAGAAATTAAAAAATACATAGTTATTAAAGAAGAGCCGCCCGTGCAGATGCTTCCATTGCCCGAAGAACTGCCCGAAAAGACAGGCGAACAGCTACGTTTTTCCGATAGCGGCGGTTTTAACGAACCTTATAAAGGGTAATAAAATCTATCGGCGGTAATTTCCGCCGTTTTTTTGAATTATGACATTTAGCGAACTGAAAAAAAAACCGATAATACTTGGCATAGAGTCAAGCTGTGACGAAACCGCCGCCGCAGTAATCTGTGGCAGAAAGCTTCTGTCAAGCGTAATAATTTCTTCGGCGACAGAACAGGCAAAGTTCGGCGGAGTAGTGCCAGAAATAGCATCGCGCGCCCATACGGAAGCGGTTGACGAGGCAACTAAGCAAGCCTTAACCCGCGCGGGCATAGGCGTCGGCGATATCGACGCGGTTGCGGTAACCTACGGCGCGGGACTTTTGGGCGCGCTTTTGGTAGGGCTTTCTTTTGCAAAATCGCTTGCTTATTCCCTGGATGTACCGCTTATTGCGGTAAACCATATACGCGGACATCTCGCGGCTTCGTATTTAAGCGACGAAAGCTTACAGCCGCCCTATGTAACATTGCTTGCAAGCGGCGGTCACACCGCAATTCTTCATACAAAGACGTATACCGAATTTGAAGTGTTAGGCTCAACCTCGGACGACGCCGCGGGCGAAGCTTTCGATAAGGTCGCGCGTATCTTAGGGCTTCCGTATCCGGGAGGACCCAACGTCCAACGTCTTGCCGAGGGAGGCAAAGCGGTAATACCCTTTCCGCAGTCGCTTGTAAAAAACAGCCAACGTTTACAGTTTTCTTACAGCGGACTTAAAACTGCGGTAATCAACTATTGCCACAACGCCGAACAAAAGGGCAACAGCATAAATCCTGCGGACATTGCGGCTTCTTTCCAGTGCGCGGCAATAGACCCGCTTGTTAAAAAGACGGTGGAGTGCGCTAAAAAGCTCGGCGTTAAAATTGTAACGGCGGGCGGCGGTGTTGCCGCTAACGACTATCTGCGCACACAATTATTTCAAGCGTGCGCCAAGGCTAATTTAAAGCTTATACTTCCAGAAAAGAAGTTTTGCACCGACAACGCCGCAATGATAGCGGCGGAAGGGCTTATACAGTACAATGCAGGTAATTTTGCGGGTATGGATATAAACGCTTGCGCCCAAATACCGTTAAAGTAAAAACGCATATATACTTCGCAATACTGTGTTGAACTGCGCTTAACTCGGGTCACTGTCATTGTAAGCTCCCCTGCGTAAATGCTCGTTCGCCTTGTCTTGCTTGTATCTCTGCGTTTTTGATATTGTGGCAGCGCAATACTGCGTTGAACTGCGCTTATCTCGGGTTGCTTACGTCATTGTAAGCTCCCCTGCGTAAATGCTCGTTCGCCTTGTCTTGCTTGTATTTCAGTGTTTTTGATGTTGTGGAAAAAACATATAAATTTTTGCTTTACATTTTTTTTAATATTCTATATAATTAATATACAATTTAATGCAAAGGCGATAACGAAGGACAACGCCGTGCGGACAGAGTTTTTAAGAGAGCTTTCGGTTGGTGTAAGAAAGTAAACCCGCCGCGCAGGATATCCCCTTCCAGCCCGCATTGCGAAAGGAAACGAGTAGTTTTGCGCGGTTTCGTAACCCGTTACAAGTTACGGCAAATGACAGTTTGTTTCGGTGGTTTATAAACGCATTTATCGGGCGTCCTGACAACGGGACGCCTGTATTTTATTACAAGCGCGCAGCGCGGTAATTTCGTAAAAGGAGAATTTTATGTATAAGAAAGTCGATACGTCCTTGAATTTCGTTGAAAGGGAAAAAGAAGTAATCAAGTTCTGGAAGGATAACGACGTCTTTGAAGACAGCGTTAAGCAAAACGAAAAGGGAGAAGAATTTTCGTTTTACGACGGTCCCCCCACGGCAAACGGCAAGCCCCATATAGGTCATATACTTACCAGGGTTATGAAGGACTTAATTCCCAGATACAGGACGATGAAGGGTAAGCACGTTTTAAGGAAAGCGGGCTGGGATACCCACGGGCTTCCCGTCGAGCTTGAAGTGGAAAAGTCCTTGGGACTTGACGGTAAACAGCAGATTGAAGGTTACGGAATAGAGCCGTTCATAAAACAATGCAAGCAGTCGGTCTGGAAATACAAGTCGGAATGGGAAAAGATGTCCGACCGCGTCGGCTATTGGGTGGATATGGACAACCCTTACGTAACCTACGACGACAAGTATATCGAGTCGGAGTGGTGGGCTTTAAAGCAAATGCACGAAAAGGGTCTTTTATACAAAGGTCATAAAATCGTGCCTTACTGCCCGAGGTGCGGAACCGCGCTTTCCTCGCACGAAGTCGCGCAGGGCTATAAATCGGTCAAAGAAAATACCGCCGTTGCGCGTTTCAAGGTTAAGGGTAGCGAAAACCGCTATATTCTTGCCTGGACGACGACGCCCTGGACTCTGCCTTCAAACGTCGCGCTCTGTATGAACCCGAACGAGCCTTACGTGGAAATTACAGCCGACGGTGTAAATTATATACTTGCAGAGGCACTTGCCCCGAAATTCTTTGAAGAGTATAAAGTTGTAGACAAAAAGCCCGGCAAAGAGTGGGAAGGGCTGGAATACGAACCCTTATTCATTGAAACTTCTGCGGAAGTTGTGCGCGTTTCCCCTGCAAGCGCGCCCATTAAATCGCACTACGTGGTGTGCGATACCTACGTTACTATGGGCGACGGCACGGGCGTAGTCCACATCGCGCCCGCGTTTGGCGAGGACGACTATAAGGTAGGTAAAAGATATAATCTCCCTGTCGTGCAGCTCGTTGACGAAAGGGGATGCTTCGACAGCCGTTTTGAAGTCTTAAACGGAATATTCGCCAAAAAGGCTGACAAGAAAATACTCGATATGCTTGAAGAAAAGGGACTTTTGTTCAAGGTTATTCCCTTTGAACACGACTATCCCCATTGCTGGCGGTGCGACACGCCCCTTCTGTACTACGCAAGGTCAAGCTGGTTTATACAGGTAACTAAGGTTAAAGACGATATCATCAGGTCAAACCGTTCGGTAAACTGGATGCCCGACACGATAAAAGAGGGAAGAATGGGCAACTTCCTTGAAAACGTCATAGACTGGGGACTTTCCCGCGACAGGTATTGGGGAACGCCCCTGCCCGTATGGGTCTGCCCCGACTGCGGAGAGATAGAGGTAATCGGTTCAAAGGCAGAGCTTAAAGAAAAGTGCGGTATACCCGCGGATAAGGATATCGAGCTGCACCGTCCTTACCTTGACAATTTAACCTGCAAGTGTCCCAAGTGCGGCGGCAAAATGAAGCGTACCCCCGAAGTTATCGACTGTTGGTTTGATTCGGGTTCAATGCCGTTTGCCCAGTATCATTACCCGTTTGAAAACAAAGACGTGTTTGAAAAGACCTTCCCCGCCGACTTCATTTCCGAAGCGGTTGACCAGACGAGGGGTTGGTTCTACACCCTGCTTGTAATAAATACCATACTGTTCGGCAAAGCACCCTTCAAAAACTGCATAGTTTTAGGTCACGTCAACGACAAAAACGGAATTAAAATGTCAAAGCATAAGGGCAACGTTGTAGACCCGTGGAGCGTACTCGACAAACAGGGTGCGGACGCGGTTAGGTGGTATTTCTACACATCGTCTGCGCCTTGGCTGCCCTCGCGCTTTGCGGAGGAAACGGTATCCGAGGCACAGCGCAAGTATATAGGCACGCTCTGGAACACTTATGCGTTTTTCGTACTGTACGCCGAAATCGACAAGTTCGACCCCTCAAAGTACGATATAAATAAGTGCAAGCTTTCCGTAATGGATAAATGGATACTTTCAAAGCTCAACTCCTTGACGGAGCTTGTAGATAAAAGTCTTGCCAATTACGAAATAACCGAAAGCGCGCGCGCTTTGCAGGACTTTGCCGACGTGCTTTCCAATTGGTACGTAAGGCGCGGCAGGGAACGCTATTGGGGCAGCGAAATGACCGAAGACAAGGCGGCTGCGTACACAACGCTTTATACCGTTCTTGTAACGCTTGCAAAGCTTACCGCACCCTATACCCCGTTTATTGCGGAAATGATGTATCAAAACCTCGTTCCCGCGTTCTGTAAGGACGCGCCCAAGAGCGTGCATTTATGCGCTTTCCCCGAAGTTTGCAAAAATTATATAGATAAAACGCTTGAAGAGGGAATGGAAGAGGTGCTTGACATAGTCGTCCTCGGCAGGGCGGCAAGAAACGCAGGTAACCTCAAAAACAGGCAGCCCCTTGCAAAGATGATTGTCGTAACCGACAAAAATATAAAGCTTTCCGCGGAAGAGCGCGCAATCGTTTTGGACGAACTCAATATCAAAAGCTTTGATTTTGCCGACGACGCGGATAAATATATCAGCTACAAATTAAAGCCCCAGTTAAAGACGCTCGGACCCAAGTACGGCAAAAAGCTTGGTGCAATTTCTTCATTCCTTAGTAAGTGCAATGCGAAAGAGGTCGTAAACGCGGTTAAAAACGGCGGTTCTTATGAAATCGAAGGCGAGGACGTGGTTTTAAAGTACGAGGATTTACAGATATTTACCGAAAGTGCTAACGGCTATGTTGCCGCCGAGGACAAGGGCATTACCGTCGCGCTCGACACCGAGCTTACCGAAGAGCTTATCTTCGAGGGGATAGAGCGCGAAATAGTTTCCAAAATCCAGAATATGCGAAAGGACGCGGGTTTTGAGGTTACCGACAGAATAGAGGTGTACTACAAAGCCGAAGGCAAGGCGCAAAAGGTGCTTGCAAAAGCCGCCTTTGCAAAGGACGTTCTCGCAGAAAAAGTAGCAGAGGGCAACCCCGACGGGTATACCAAGGAGCAGAATATAAACGGGGAAAGGGTTGTTCTTACGCTTATAAGAAAGTAATCTAAAACGCATATATACTGCGCAATACTGTGTCGAACTCCGCTTTACTTGGGTCACTTACATCATTGTAAGCTCCCCTGCGTAAATGCTCGTTCTCCTTGTCTTGCTTGCATCTCTGCGTTTTATAAGAATTAATAAAGTGGTAAAATTAAAATGCGCGCCCGCAGTTTGCGGGCGCGCATTTGCTATTCGTCAGTTAAACCTAAAAGATAGTCGTAAGATACATTAAAGTATTTTGCTATAACTTCCAATGTGTCCAAATCAGGTTGTCTTTCGCCGACTTCCCAATTACTTATGGTTCTTTGGTTTACTCTTAATTCTTTTGCAAGTTGTGTTTGAGTTAGACCTTTTTCAATTCTTAATTCTTTCAATCTTTCTTTAAATAATATCATAATCACATTTTACCTCAAATTGGGCTAAAATACTTGACTTACCTCAATTTGAGGTATATAATATAATTACAAATCGAAGAGGTAAAACAAATGAAATATTCTATTATCGAGGAAATGTATAACGGCGAACGAGGAAATGGCGAAAGTATTAAACTCAGCAAAAGGTATTTTGAAAAGGTGGGCGAACTATCAGACGTACACAAAAGGCTTCTTGAAACTTTAAACGATGAGCAGAAGGCAGATTTAACAAAGCTGTCAGACCTTGAATTTGAATTGGAGGACGAAGCGTCAATCGAATATTATAAAGAGGGCTTAAAATTCGGCTTGCTGTTATTCGCCGAATGTTTGTACGGCTGATAAAAAAATATTGACAAATGGTTTAAACAGCTACGGCAGACTTGTCGTTATGGATATCGAGTATTACGAAAAAACACTTGGCAAAATTTACGAAGCAAAGCTTGTAAACGAAGGACTTGCCGATTTGGAAAACGGAAAGGTACACGACGGCGAAGAAGTTAAGGCAAGGATAACTAAAAAATATGGAATTTGATTATATGAATTTAACGCGCCCGCAATTTGCGGGCGCGCTGTTCATTTATTCATTTTAGGATTATCAGTTCTTTCCAAAAGGTAGTCGAGCGATACGTTGAAATAGTCGGCAAACGCAATAAGCGTTTTGTAGTCCGCTTCGTGCGCGCCCGTTTCATAGCGGCTTATGCTGTTTTGGCTCATATTCAAGTCGATTGCCAGCCTTACCTGCGAAATATGCCGTTTTTTGCGCAATTCTTTCAATCTCATAATTTTTCCTCTTGGCAAATTATCCCAAAACAGTATAATGAACGGAAAGCAATATAATGCTTGCCGTTCGGGGGGGGGTCTCTCTATAAAATTAAATATTTTCCAAAACGTCGGTCATATCGTACTTGCCGCTGCTTTTGCCTGCAAGCCATTTTGCGGCTTTGATAGCTCCCGCGGCGAATACCCGTTTAGAGCGAGCAGAGTGGGAAAGTGTTATAATTTCATCCTCGCCCGCAAACATAACGTCGTGTTCGCCGACTATAGTTCCGCCGCGTACCGCGTGCAAGCCGATTTCGTTTCCGCGCTTTCCTGCGTTACCTTCCCTGCCGTTTAAATAACTTTTTGCATTGCCGAAAGCTTTATTCGCACTGTCCGCAAGCATAAGGGCGGTGCCTGAGGGTGCGTCGACCTTTTTATTGTGGTGTTTTTCAATTATCTCTATATCGAAGCTTTCGCCCAAGGCTTCGGCAGCTTCGCGCACAAGCTTAACCAAAAGGTTGACGCCCAAAGAAAAGTTAGCCGTTCTGAAAATTGCAATCTTTTCCGCACAGCAGTCAATAAACTTCAACTGCTCTGCCGTGAACCCCGTAGACGCTATAACTGCGGGAACGCCGTTTTCGACAGCCCAGTCCAATTCGCTTTTTATGACGGCGGGGGAAGAGAAGTCTATAATTACGTCAACTTTTTCTTCAACCCCGTCAAATGAGGAATAAACGGGAACCTTGCAATTTTCGGGCTTGTGCAAATCAACCCCGCAAACTACCTGCGCCCCGGTATCGCCGTTTAAAAGGGCTACTATGTTTTCTCCCATCTTTCCGCCTATTCCGCAGACAAGCACGTTAATCATACGCATTTCAACCCCGCGTTTTTAATTGCAGCTAAAAGCTTAGCCTTGTTGCCCTCTTCAAGCTCGGTCAAAGGGGAACGGGGTATTCCCGCGTCAAAGCCTATCATATTGTAAGCGGCTTTTACGGGGATGGGATTAACTTCCAAAAAGCACGCGTCCTCTAAGGGGAGCAAAAAGTCCTGAACCTCGTTCGCCTCTTTAAGTTTATTTTCGGAAACGAGCGTATACATCTTTTTCATAAGTGCGGGCGCGATGTTCGAGGCAACGGAAATAAGTCCCGCGCCGCCTATTGCCAGCATAGGCAAATTCAAGAAGTCTTCGCCCGAATACAAATCCATTTTACCCCTTATACGGCGCATAGTTTCAACCACCTGCGCCATATTTCCGCTCGCTTCTTTAATTCCCGTCATATTGGGCAATGACGCAAGCTTTTCCGCCGTTTCGGGTAAAATGTTTACGGCTGTGCGCGAGGGAACGTTATATGCAATAACGGGTATGTTTACCGCTTCGCATATTGCTTTGTAATAATCGTAAAGCCCTTTCTGCGTGCATTTGTTGTAATAGGGGGTAACCGCAAGGATGCCGTCCGCACCTAATTTCTCCGCACGCACGGAAGCGGCAACAGCTTTCTTAGTGTCGTTGCTGCCCGTGCCTATAATAACTTTAATGCGTCCGCCCGCCTTTTTAACGGCGTAGCGTATAGTCTGCTCCTTTTCGTCTTCAGTCATTGTGGCGGGTTCGCCCGTAGTGCCAAGCACGACAATAGCGTCCGTTCCGCCTTCAATCTGATACTCTATCATTTTGCCGAATTCGTCAAAATTTACGCCCTCTTTGTTAAAGGGGGTAATCATTGCTGTTGCAATCCCTCTGAAAAATCCTGTCACTTTATTTTACCTCTTTTACATAATAGTAGGTTTATAACGATTTTGTGAATTATATAAACATTTTACGGTGCAAGTAAAACCTGCACCTGTTTATATTCTGCTAATAAAAATTTGTGAATTAGTCGAAAAATCCTTTCGATGCGAGAAGTTCGGCAAGCAGTACCGCGCCGCCCGCCGCACCGCGAAGGGTGTTGTGAGAAAAACCTATAAACTTATAGTCGAAAACGTTATCTTCCCTAAGTCTGCCCGCGCAAACCGCCATACCGAGTTCAAGGTTTCTGTCAAGCTTTGGCTGGGGACGGTCGTCCTCGGTAAAGTAATGTATAAACTGTCTGGGCGCAGAGGGAAGGAACAGCCTCTGCGGTTCGCCCGAATATTCCGCCCAAGCCTTTAATATCTCATCCTTGGAGGGTTTGTTTTCAAAGGATACGAAGCATGCCGCGGTGTGTCCGTCGGAAACGGGTACCCTCAAACACTGCGCCGTAATGGCGGGGGAATCTGCGGGGACTATCTTTCCGTTTTCAACCTTGCCCCATATTTTAAGGGGTTCTATCTCGCTCTTTTCCTCTTCGCCGCCGATATAGGGTATAACGTTATCTACTATTTCCGGCATAGTTTCAAAGGTCTTGCCCGCACCTGAAATTGCTTGGTAGGTTGTTACCGCCGCACATTTTATCCCGTATTTTTTAAGTGGGTGCAAAAGAGGTACATAGGATTGCAGCGAACAGTTGCTTTTAACAGCTATAAATCCGCGTTTTGTACCCAGCCTCGCCCTTTGGAAGGGAATAACTTCAAGGTGTTCGGGGTTTATTTCGGGTACAATCATAGGCACGTCGTCCGTATGGCGGTGCGCCGAATTGTTTGAAACTATCGGACATTCCAGCTTAGCGTAAGCGTATTCAAGCTCTTTTATTTCATCCTTTTTCATATTGACCGCGCAGAAACAGAAATCGACCGAAGAGGCGATTTTTTCCTTGTCCGCCGTGGCGTCCATAACCGTAATATCCGCAAGCTTTTCGGGGATAGGTTCGCCCATATGCCATTTTCTTACCGCGTCACGGTACTTTTTACCTGCGGACGAGGAAGAGGCGGCAAGCACTGTAACGTTAAACCAGGGGTGGTTTTGAAGTAAAAGCATAAACCTCTGCCCGACCATTCCTGTTGCACCTATGATACCGACGTTGAATTTTCTCATAATAACTCCTTGTATAAATTAAACGGCAGTGCGCGCGCACTGCCGTAAATAGCGTTTAACAGGCAATTAGCGCAACACTCAGCTTTAAGCTAAGATGACAGTCGCAAAGGTATTAACCCGTGCGCCCGACGCAGGGTAAGGTAGCCTGCATCTCGGCGGAGACGCCCTTTCACTGCGCCGTAAATTGAACTTCCCTTAAAAATTCCACGGCTACGGTTACTGATGCTCGTCCGCTCCTCTAATCTGCATTTTTATATTAGCACATACCTTTTTAAATGTAAAGAACTTTTCACACAATTTACAATATTTATTATACGGTTATAGTTGCCGTATCCCTTGACAAAATCGTGCGTTTTGTGGTAGTTTTATAATATGAATAATTATAATAAGTATTCCAAACAGTACTTCCTTCCCCCCGAAAGGTGTATGGATTGGGCTGAAAGGGATATGATAACCAATGCGCCCGTGTGGTGTTCGGTCGACCTTCGTGACGGCAACCAAAGCCTTATAGAGCCGATGTCGGAAAACGTCAAGGTCGAGTTTTTCAAATTTTTGTTACAGCTCGGTTTTAAAGAAATAGAGGTGGGCTTCCCCGCGGCTTCGGAAACGGAGTATAATTTTCTGCGCCGTCTTATTGACGAAAAGCTCATTCCCGACGACGTTACCATACAGGTCCTCACGCAGGCGCGCGAACATATTATCAAAAAGACGTTCGAGGCGGTAAAGGGAGCAAAAAACGTAATTATCCACGTCTATAATTCCACCTCGGTTGCCCAGCGCGAGCAGGTATTTAAAAAGGATAAAACGGCTATAAAACAAATTGCCGTAGACGGCGCGGCTCTTTTAAAACAGCTTAGCGACGAAGAGGGCGCGGATTACCGCTTCGAGTACTCGCCCGAATCGTTCACGGGTACCGAACCCGAATACGCTTTGGAAGTTATAAACGCCGTTCTGAATATATGGCAGCCGACTGCGGAAAGAAAGGCGGTTATCAACCTTCCCGCAACGGTTGAAAACGCAATTCCCCACGTTTACGCGCAGCAGGTGGAATATATCTGTAAAAACGTGGTTTGCAGGGAAAACGTAATAATTTCCCTACATCCCCATAACGACAGGGGGTGCGGGGTTGCCGCCGCCGAAATGGGACTTTTGGCGGGTGCGGACAGGATAGAGGGTACGCTTTTCGGCAACGGCGAACGCACGGGCAACGCGGATATCGTTACGCTTGCAATGAATATGTTTTCGCAGGGGGTTGACCCCAAGCTCGATTTTTCAAATATGCCCGAAGTTTGCGCAAAGTACAAATCGTTTACCGATATGCCTGTTAGTTCGCGCCAGCCCTACGGCGGCGAGCTGGTGTTTGCCGCATTCTCTGGTTCGCACCAGGACGCAATCGCAAAGGGTATGGATTGGAGAGTTAAGAACGGTATTAAAATCTGGAACGTTCCTTACCTTCCCATAGACCCTGCGGACGTAGGCAGGGTTTACGAATCGGACGTTATCCGCATCAATTCGCAGTCGGGCAAGGGCGGCGTAGGTTATGTGTTAAAGTCGGGCTACGGCATAGATATGCCCGCGGATATGAAAGAACAGATGGGTTATCTTGCAAAGTCCGTTTCGGACAGACTTCATAAGGAGCTGCGCTCCGAAGAAGTGTACAAAATTTTTGAAGAGAATTTTATCTGTTCACGCAATTATTTTGATATAACCGATTGCCGTTTTGAAGACGGCGACGGCGTAAAGGCTGAAATCAAGTTGCTTTGCGGTGGCAAAGAGCGGACGGTAATTTCACACGGCAACGGTGTAATCGACGCCGTTTCAAATGCTGTTAAAGATGCTTTCGGTATAAATTACACTCTTACGGGTTACGAACAGCACGCGCTTTCCGCAACATCGCGCTCGAAAGCAATTTCTTACGTGGGCGTTCAGTCCGCGGACGGTAAAATTTTCTGGGGCGCAGGTCTTGACGACGATATTATAAAAAGCTCGTACAAGGCACTTGTTTCGGCTGTCAACAACTTTATGAAAAAAGGAGAATAATATGCATCCCGATCCTATATTTACAGTATTCGGGCAAGGCGTTTATTTGTACGGTGTATGCTTTGCACTGGGAATAATCGCATGCTTTGCCTTTTTGTACTTTACTATGTGGTACAAAAAGTTTAACGAAGCCTCTATCGACGCAATTATCTTTATTGGAATTTTCGGAACGGCGTTCGGCGTATTTTCGGCAATGCTGTTTCAGGCGACGTATAATTACATTGCCGACCCCAAGGCAGGGTTTGACCTCGGCGGTTCTATGACCTTTATCGGCGGACTTATCGGCGGCGTCGTAAGCTTTGTCGGCATATGGAATTTGTATATGTACGTCGTCCGTCCGCGCGTCAAAGTCAAATGGCTGACGAACGAAATGAACGCAGGTCTTACCGACGCGCTTCCTTTCATACCCATAGGTATTACGATTGCGCACGCATTCGGACGTTTCGGCTGCTTCTGGGCGGGTTGCTGTTACGGACTCGAAACCGACGCCTGGTACGGTCTGCCCTGCGCAGGTTACCACGACGGCAATTATATACCCACGCAGCTTTTTGAAATGTTCTTCCTCATTTTGCTTTCGGTTTTAATGGCTCTTTTGTACTTTAAGTTTAAGTTCAATTATAATTTTGCACTATATCCGATAGCTTACGGCGTATGGAGATTTTTAATTGAATTTATCCGCGCCGACGACAGGGGGCAGTTCCTCGGAACCGCGCTTTCCCCCTCGCAGGTATGGAGCATAGTAATGGTGCTTATAGGTGTAGGCTATATTTTCATACAAAAGTATTTCTTTGCAAAGCTTATGAAGCATCCCGAACTTTCCGCACCGAAAGAGAAACCTTCCGGAGAAGATAAAGGAGAGGATAAAGAAGAAACAAAGACGGAAAGCGTATAACAAAATAAAACTTTCACATACTCCTCGTAGGGTGTTTTACGCCCTATGAGGAGATTTTTATATGAAAGCTACTGGTATAGTGCGTAGAATAGATGAGTTGGGAAGGGTCGTCATTCCCAAAGAAATAAGAAGTACATTAAGACTTAAAAGCGGCGACCCGTTGGAAATATTTACGGACAGGGACGAGCTTATGCTTAAAAAGTATTCGCCCATAGCTTCTTTGGATAAATTTTCGGAAGGAACTGCTAAGTCGCTTTCGGACTTATCGGGACATATAGCTGTAATCTGCGATACGGACGAGGTTTTGCACGCTTCGGGCAGAGGACAGCGCGTTTTCGACGGAAAGGGACTTTCCGAGAAAATGGAAAAGATTTTAAGGGAAAGGAAAAGCTATATCGCTAACCTTTCCGAGGGCGGCGACGTAGTGCCTATAACGTCCGAGGGCGAAAACGCGGTAACTGCACAGATAATAGTGCCTATCGTCTGCAACGGCGACTGCTTGGGTGCGGTCGCGCTTGTGTCCTGCGAACAGGGTGCGAAGATTGAGGCGGGAGCTTGCAAGCTGGCGCAGTTGTCGGCTACGATTTTGGCTAATCAGTTTGAGTAAATCAACATTATAGGCTTCCCCAAGGGGAAGCTGGCTTTCCGCTAAGGCAAGACTGATGAATTAATATTACACAACCCTCATCCGTCTTTTATGCAGCCACCTTCCCCCTTTATTAAGAGGGAAGGCTTATTTTTGTTTACATATGTTCAGTCAAAAGCAATCGTTTATAAAAGGTGCAATAATAATTTCGCTCGGCGGGTTTATATCAAAGCTGCTTGGTGCAATTTATCGCGTACCGCTTGCGCGTTTTCTCGGAGGGGAGGGCTTGGGTATTTATCAGATGGTATATCCCCTGTACTGTATACTTTTAACCGTTTCAGCTTCGGGTATACCTACGGGGATTGCCAGACTTATTTCTTCGGGAAGAAAAGGAGCGGAGCGGCAGGCGTTTTACCTCTACGGGGCGATAGGCGTAATAGGCACGGTACTGATGTATTTTCTGTCTTCGCCCCTTGCCGCGGTGCAGGAGGAGCCTGCAATAAAGCTGTGCTGTATAATGCTTTGCCCGTCGGTGTTTTTTGTGTCCGTGCTTTCGGTTGTACGCGGATATTTCCAGGGTAAGGGCAATATGTACCCCACAGCCGTTACCGAAATTTCCGAACAGATTATTAAAGTCGCGCTCGGCTGTGTTCTTGCGTATATTTTCAGGGAAAACCTTACGATAGCCGTAGCGTCAACCCTTTTTTCCGTTACCGTAAGCGAGTTGCTTTCAACTGCCGTTGCGGTTGTATGGTATTTGAAAAAGCGTTCTGTACAGCCCCTTTTCAAAGTCCCTTCCGTGCCGTATTCGGCAATAGTCAAGTACACTATTCCGCTTACGCTTACGGCAATCGCGCTTCCCGCAAGCCAGCTTCTTGAAAGCATAGTTGCGGTAAGGCTATTGAGGGATATTACCGATAATGCAACCGCACTGTACGGTATTTTTTCAGGCTGTGCGGTCACTATAATAAATTTGCCCGTGTCGGTAACCTACGGTTTGGCGGCGGCAAGCGTCCCTCAGATTTCCCCGCTTGCGGAAAGGGGGGACATCGCTGGCGCGAAGCGTAAGGCGTATAAGGCACTTTTGATGACGTTGGCAATTGCCGCGCCTGCGGCGGTCGCACTTTTTGTGTTTGCTCCGCTTGCGGTCAGGGTCATATTTTCATCTTTGCAAGCCGAAGAAAAGTCGTTGCTTGTACAGCTTGTACGCATTATGGCTGTTAACGCAGTAACGCTTTCGCTCGTGCAGACGTCGTCGGCGTGCCTGACTTCGTTGGGCAGACCGATTAAAAGCACCGTAACGCAATGGGTTACGGCAATTCTGCGCGTCGGGCTGACCGCACTATTAATTAAATTTACCCCTCTTTCCATCGGTGGGGCGGCAATCTCGGCAAATTGCAGTTATTGTGTTGCGGCTTTAATAAATATGTGGTATATTATAAGGGAAAAACATATTAAAGAGGCAAACGATGAAAATAACGCTTATAGGATTAGGAACGTGCGCAGGCGACTTGACCAGAAGGGCTGAACTTGCTTTAAAGGCTGCGGGTAAGATAATTGCCCGCACTTCCGAAACCCAATCCTTCAAAAGTCTGGAAGGATTTACGGTAACAACGCTTGACGGGCTGTTTATATCCAGCCGTACTTTCGACACCCTTAATAAAAAGCTTGCGTCGGAGGTTATAAAAGAGGCGGAGGATAAAACTGTATGCTACTGCGTTGACGGGGCGGTATGCGAGGACGAAGCCTGTAAAATTATACTTGAAAAGCACGCGGACTGCGATGTGATAGAGGGGGTTTCAAAAAGTGCGCATGCAGCAAGCGTTGCAAAACTTAAACGCCCGCAATATACCGCAATTTCCGCCTATGATATACAAAACCTGAAAGGCTGCCCCGCAGCGGTAGTTTATGACGTTGACTGTATGTATTCCGCAAGCACGGTAAAGCAAAAGCTGACAAAGCTTTTCGGCGAGGAAACGGACTGTATCTTCGTCCGCGGCGATGAGGGCGTTAAAATTAAAGTATACGAAATCGACCGTCAGAAGAACTACGATTATTCCTGCGCTGTCGTCGTAGAAGAGGGAGAGTTTCTCGCAAAGGCACGCTACGACTACGACGACGTGGAAACCTTAATTAAGCTTCTCCGCGCACCCGACGGCTGTCCGTGGGACAGGGTGCAGACCAACGAAAGCATAAAAAGCAACGTCATAGAGGAGGCTTACGAGCTTGCCGACGCAATCGAACGCGCCGACGACGACGGGATTGAGGAGGAAACGGGCGACGTTCTGTTGCAGGCGGCGTTTCACGCGGTTATGAAAGAGGAGCAGGGCGTTTTCGACGGCTCGGATGCAATAACGCACCTCGTAAAAAAGCTCATATTCCGCCACTCGCACATTTTCGGGAAAGATAAGGCAAAGGACAGCGGCGAGGCGTTAAATGTCTGGGAGCAGAACAAATCGGTGGAAAAGCATCAGTCCACTTTCGGCGATATGGTCGAAGCCGTACCGAACAATTTTCCTGCGTGTATGCGTGCGCAGAAGGTACAAAAGCGTGCAGGAAAGTCCGGTATGGACTTTGCTTCTGCGACGGCTGCCTCAGAAAAGCTTTACGAAGAGGTTGCCGAGCTTTTAAACGCTGTTGAGGCGGGGGATGAAAAGTCGATTTCCGACGAAGCGGGCGACGTGCTGTTTTCGGCTGTAAACGTCTGCCGTCTTGCGGGTGTTGACTGTGAAGAGGTGTTGCGGGACTCCACGAAAAAGTTTACAAAAAGGTTTGTAAAGTGCGAGCAGCTTATAATTAACGACGGCAAGGATATTAAGCGTTTGGACGAAGCGGAGTTGGATAAGTATTGGGTGCGCGCTAAAAATGAACTTGAAAAAAATTAAAATAGGCGGTCTTGAAACGCCGAACAACGTTTTTTTGGCTCCGCTTGCGGGTTACACCAACGCGGTTTTCCGCGAAATGTGCCACGGACTCGGCGCAGGTCTTACGTTTACGGAAATGGTAAGCGCGAAGGGGCTTACTTACGACAACGAAAAGACAAAAGACCTTTTGTTTATAACCCCATCGTATAGCGGTATAAAGGCTTGCCAGCTTTTCGGTTCCGACCCCGACGTAATTGAAAGGGCGGCAAAAAGCGCGGCAGTTGCGCCGTTTGATTTAATCGATATAAATATGGGCTGTCCTATGCCGAAAATTACAGGCAACGGCGAGGGCAGCGCGCTTATGAATAACTTGCCCTTAGCTTCAAAAATTATTAGCGCGGTAAAAAAGAGCGGAAAGGCGGTGTCGGTTAAGTTCCGTATAGGCTTGGACGATAATAGTATTATTGCAGCCGAATTTGCGCATATGTGCGAGGATGCAGGCGCGGATATGATAACCGTTCACGGCAGAACGCGCGATAAAATATACGCAGGCGGAGTAAACTTCAAGGCTGTTTCCGAGGCTAAAAACGCCGTCAAAATTCCCGTAATAGCCAACGGCGGGGTGTTCGCAAAACAGGACGCGGAAACGCTTATAAGCGAAACGGGTGCGGACGGAATTGCCGTCGCAAGGGGGGCTATGTATTCGCCCTGGGTGTTTGCTGAAATTACCGGTAAACCCGTTCCCGATAAAAAACTGCTTATTGTAAAACAGATTGAGGATACAAGAAGTATCTACGGGGAAAGGTTTGCCTGCGTGTTTATGCGCAAGATGGTTGCCTTTTACATAAAGGGTATGCCCAATTCGTCAACGGTAAAATTAAACCTCTTCAACTGCGCAAGCTGTGAAGAGGTTAAAGATACATTAATCAGTGTGGATTTATAATTATTTATTCATTATCACTTTTTTAACTGCATCTAAAAGTGCGGGTATGTCGATAGGTTTCGTAAGGTGGGCGTTCATACCGTTTTTTACGGACATACGCTTGTCGCTTTCAAACGCGTTGGCGGAAAGCGCGATAATGGGTATTTCCGCAAGGGCTGGGTCTTCAAGCTTGCGAATTTCTTCGGTTGCCTGGCGTCCGTCCATAACAGGCATCTGTATATCCATAAGCACGAAAAGGTATTCGCCGGGGGATGAGTTTTTAACTTTTTCTACGGCGATTTTACCGTTTTCCGCCGACTCGATAATAAGTCCCAAATCCTGCAAAATTTCGGTTTCGATTTCAAGGTTAATTTCGTTATCTTCCACAAGCAGGATTTTTTTGTTTTTCAGAAAATCCGTCACGTCGTCCCCGCTTTGGGTTTCTTCGGGCTTTTCGCCCAACCTGAAACTCAGCATAATGGTAAAGGTGCTTCCAACGCCGACTTCGCTTTCCGCAGTAATGGTACCGCCCATAAAGTCTATGATATGTTTTGCAATCGTAAGTCCCAGTCCGCTTCCGAAAACGCCGCTGTGGGTGGAGTTGTATTCACGCTCGAACGGCTCGAAAATGCTTTTAAGCGACTCTTTCGCGATGCCCACGCCGGTATCGTTCATAATAAAACGGAAAGTTGCAAATTCTGAGGAAGAAGAGAGCTTTTCTTCCACGGTAAGGTTTATCTTTCCGCCGTTTTTGGTATATTTCACGGCGTTGCCCGCAATGTTCAGAAGTATTTGCTGTAACTTATCCCTGTCGGTATAAATTTCGTCGTGTAAAATGTTTTTAAATTCAAACAGGACGTCTATATTTTTTTCATTTGCTGAGGGCAGAATTTCTTTATAAACCTCTTGCGTTAAGGTCTTTATGCTATAAAGCTTTTCGTCAAGCTGGAAGTCCTTCGATTCAAGGTACGAAATCTGCAATACCTTGTCCACAAGGTCTAAAAGCTGTTTGCCTGCGGCGTTGATTTTGTCGAGGTAGCGTTCAAGCGTCTGCTTGTCGTCCGCGTTCTTTTTTGCAAGTTCGAGGTATCCGAAAAGCGCGTTCAACGGGGTGCGCATATCGTGCGACATATTTGAAAGAAAGGTGTTTTTCGCAATATACGCCAGCTTAGAGTCTTTAAGCGCGGTTTCAAGCAGGGCTTTATTTTTCATTTCCTGCACAATTTCTTCTTCTATATTTCTTGAGCCGATTACTATTTGGGAAATGTGTCTGCTGTTTTTTACGTGTACTATTCTAAGCTGTAAATACTTGGTTTCGCTGTTTTGTACGCATTTGAAATTTGCGTAATAGGTACGGTTTCCCGCAAGCGTCTTGCGGATATATTCGGGGGACAGTATTGCGTTTATCCTTTGCTTGTCCTCGGGATGAACCCAGCACTTGACGAAGTCTTTAACGAACCAGCCGTAATGTCTTACCTGTAATTTTCTGTCAAACTGTTTTGTAAGTCTTTCGCTTAAACGGTAGGGGAGTACCATATCGGCGTCAAGGTCAACGTATAAAATCGAATCGTAGTTTACGCTAAGTCCCTCTATAACTTCAAGCCTTTGCAGATGCTCCTGCCGTATGAGTATTCGTTCCTTATCGTATTCTTCTATTAAATTTTTAAGCTTTTGTTCCTTTTCGTCTTTTTCCTGTAAAATTAAGGCGCGTTCGTTGTTTTTTTTGTTTATTTTTTCGGTTGCGTCGGTAATGAATACATAGAAAATATCGCCGACCTTGGTGCGGATAAAATGCCCGTAATCTTCGACGAAGCGTATAGTGCCTTTTTTATCTATTATGCGGTATTCCACATAGTCTAAATTATCGTTGCTCGTTGAAATTTGTTGCTTTATGCTATTTTCAACACATTCAAGATCTTCGTAGTAAACGATTCCCTTAAACGAATTACCGGTAAAGCTTTTAAACTCTTCAAGCGTGTCGCACGCAAACATACTGATAATTGCTTTGTTTGCATAAATAATTTCTTCCCTGTCGTCGGAACGGTAAATTAAAAACCCGCCGGGCAGGTGGTCTATAAATTTTTTGAATTTATTTGCCGACTCGATTTCCGCATCGGTAAAATCCCCCGTGCCGCCCGAAACAAGGAGCGGAAGCATTTCTTCGATAAGACTGTATTCTTTTTCGTTCATATCTCTATCTCTCCGAATATGTAAATTTTACCACAAACGGTCAAATTTGTCAATAATCGTTTTAAAGAGTGTAAAGTTATGTAAACTTTTGACAATAATAGTCTATTTTTAATATTATTTAAAATTTTCGTATATTGAATTTTAATATATAAATGTTAAAATATATGTAGTCCGATAAAAGCAAAATTAAATTTTTAGGGGATATCCCCTAGTGCGCGTTATTGCATAACGCGCACTAATTAAAACAATACTGATAGTATGGAAAATTGTTGTTTATCCGTTTAAATAATTAAAAAAAATTAATCGTGCTTAATTCCGCAATGCACGATTTATTTTAATAGAAATATATAAGGAGAAAAGAATGAACAAAACAAAACTTTTACTTATGTCGCTTTTGGCTGTCATTATGACGGCGGCATGCGCATTGTTTGCGGCTTGCGGCACAAAGTACAACATCGAATGGAATGTTGACGAACACGCTACTGTTACGGTAGAAGGCTATTCGGAACTTCCCAAAGCGGTTAAGGAAGGGGAAATCGTGTTTACGGTAACCCCCGCAGACGGTTACGAGGTTGATACGGTGCTTAACGGTAAAAACAAGGTAAATGCCAAAGACGGCAAATACACCGTTAAAGTTAATTCGGACGTATCCCTTACGGTAAGCGTAAGAAAGAGCGTTGAAAGCATAACCGCGACATTTAAGGATAATAGTAAGGTATATTACGTCGGCGACACGGTAGAATCAGCCGATGTTGACGTAAGCGTAAAATACAAGTTGGGCGACACCGAAACAATAACTTCCGGATATACTATCAAATACACTACGGGTGCGGCATTGTCTATCGGCGACAGCGATATTACCGTAACGTACCGCGGCATCGAAACAAAAGCTACGCTTCCCTTGCTTGAAGGGGAAGAGGGCGTTGTAGGTAAAATTACCCTTAACCTTAACGGCGGTAAGCTTACCGACGCCGACGTTGAAGCTTTCGGCACTAAGCCTCACTTTACTAATGCAGACGGCAAAGTAAGCTGGACTTTCAGCACCGTATCTTCCGATGCAATAGATTTGCCTTCGCCCGTTTTACCTGTGGGAGAAATAGTGTTCCCCTTCCTTAAATGGACGGGAACGGTCATTACGGATAATAAGGTTCCCGCAAATACAGCAGAAAGCGTAGAGGCAACGGCATCTTATGAAACAACTATTGTCGAGCTTGATTCAATCGAACTTGCAACCCAGGACGGCGTTCCTTACCTTGTAATGAAGGGAGAATTCAAAGCTGCTACGGAAGCGTATCTGTTCCTTTACGAAGGAAATAAACCCGAGACGTTCCTTAACGGCGATACCGTTACGAAGTCGCCTGACTCCGACGAGTTTGTTTTAAATTACGATTTGAGAAAATTCGCAAGCGAAGCAGGACTTGTAGGAAAGTGGATGGATATCAAGCTCTGCACAAAGATAGGGGAACAGGTCGTTACACAGGAAATTAATCTTAACGATTACGCATCCGATTTCATTGTCGGCAGAGAAAGTGCAAGATATATTGACGCAGAAGTTCTTTACTTGTTCAGTTACGAGAAATATACCCCCAAAGCAGGCGATAAAAACCAGGCGGACGGCTCGTTCTATGACGGTACGGAAAATCTTCTTAAACTTAAATATACAAAGACGGAAGGCGTTGAATTTTATTTAGACACGGCTAAGATTGAAAACAGAGAAGGAAAGCCCTACCTTGTACTTCCCGGTGCTTGCGTATCGATTAAGGACAAAGCCGCTGCCGAAACCGCACTTACGGGTTATATCAAGGATTTGCAGAATTTCGACGGTTGGGTTACACAGGATATTACACAGACCGTAAAAGTAAATGAAGATTTAACGTTTGAGATTTTAATTGGTCTTGAAAACGTAACCACTAACGGTAATTACATTATGCACGTTTCCGAAGGCAAGTCTAACCCTACGAGTAACGACTGGAACTTTAACCCCTCGGATTATGATTCTACTCCTGTTACGGTAGGCAATTTTACCTATAAGCTTGTTAAGCATAATACAGGTTGGGGTTGGCAGTGGTTTGCCGTAAACGTAGTGAACAATGACGTAATGAAGTTAACGGGCGTTAAGCTCGAAGCGGGAAAGATTGGTAACGACGACGTTGCATTCCTGGTATTTAACGGAACTTTAAGCGAAGCTTTAAAAGGTCAAGGCACTATAACTAACGCCGACGCCTTGAAAGAATTATTTACCGAATACTCCGTCCAGACGGATGACGGTTGGGCATATCTCAACGGTGCCAGCGACGCTGATAAGAAAGCTGAAAACACCGTATTTGTTATGAATGCAGACGGTACGTTTGAAGTAAAAATCGCCTTAAACGGCGCAGGTAACGACTCGTACTGGTATTTGCATTTGTGCCATACCGACAAAAGCAACGGCGACGTTAACAGGGAGCATGTTACTATTGATGAAACTACGGTTACCGTCGGCGGACAGACTTTCTCATTCTTTGATTCGACTAACGCTGCACCCGAAGGGCATCAAAGCTGGTTGCAGGGCAGACTTGTAGTTTACGTTGCGGCTGCCAAATAATAAGCAAACAAGACTTAATAAACAAAAAAGTGCTGACAGGCTATCCTTCGGGATAGCCTGTACTTGATAACAAAGGCGACGCAATTCGACAAATTGCGCCGTTTTTTTATTATTTTCGCGTTTTTTACTGCGCTATAATACCTTTTGCAATGCAGGTATATATCGAGCTTGCCCTTCTGGAAAATTTCTGTATGGACTTTACGCTATTGTATTGCGCAAAGCTCGTCTGCAAAAATCCCGTTAAAATTTGGCGGATAGCCTTTTCATCCGTTCTCGGCGCGTGCTTTGCGGTTGTGTTTCCGCTTTTCGGGCTAAACGGAATTGCCGCGTTTGCGGTAAAAATAATTTCGGGTGTTGCAATTTGTCTTTTATGCGGCAAGTTTAAAAGGTTTAAAGCATATTTTAAAATGACGGCGGTTTTTTTCGGCTTCACTGCCCTGTTGGGCGGCGCGCTTATAGCTGTGTTCACGCTGGCAGGGTGGGACTATAAGCCCGGGGAAGGATATCTTCTGTCTTCCGTACCCATAGGCGTTCCTATGTTCTGCGCGCTTATCCTTATAATAATTGCCCGCAAAATTGCCTTAAAGCTTAAAAAGACGGATAAGACAGAGGTTAACTGTAAAATTTATCTGGGCGAAAAGGCGGTTGCCATTTCAGGCTTTTACGACAGCGGTAACAGGGTTTACCATCAGGGACAGCCCGTAAGCGTAATTCCCCTTATCGACGCTATGAAAATTATCGATGAAAGCGGAATAAAAGACACGGTAAAAATACATACTGTTGCAGGAAGCAAAAAACTTAAAGTCTTCACGGCTGACAGGATAGAGATATACAAAGGCGATACGGCAAACGTCGTAAAGGACGTAAAAATCGGGATAAGCCCCCACGCTTCGGGCAAGGCGGTGTTGCACCCCGATTTGATTGAAGAATAGCTTCACGGCAATTAAGGAGAATTTTATGTTTGAAAAAATTAAGCACCTGTTATCTCTCATCTTCGGCAGGAATACCCTTGACTATATCTGCGGAACGGAAGCGTTGCCCCTGCCTTTTTCGCAGGAGGAGGAAAGCGACAAAATTTCTTTGCTTGAAAGTGGGGACGAGCGTGCCAAGGCAGAGCTTGTAGAGCATAACCTGCGCCTTGTCGTGTACATAGCCAAAAAGTTCGAGGGTTCGGGCGTGGACGGCGACGACCTCGTGTCGGTCGGAACAATAGGGCTTATAAAGGCTATCAATTCTTTCAAATCGGATAAAAACATCAAGCTTGCGACTTATGCGTCAAGGTGCATCGAAAACGAAATTTTAATGTATCTACGCCGTATGTCAAGGCTTAAACAGGAAGTCAGCTTCGACGAGCCTTTGAATACCGATTGGGAGGGGAACGAGCTGCTTTTATCCGATGTTATGGGAACGGACGCGGACTGTGTATACTCTGATATAGAGGGCGGGGTAGAACGCGAGCTGTTGCAGGCTTCGCTGTCCAAGCTTTCTCAGAGGGAGCAGAAAATAATGAGGATGCGCTTTGCGCTTGACGGCGGGGAGGAAATGACCCAAAAGGACGTAGCCGACAAGCTGGGTATTTCACAAAGCTACATATCCAGACTCGAAAAGAAAATAATATCAAAGCTAAAAAAGGATATATCAAAGCAGATATAACTAATAATTCACGAAATTATCTCGCTATTCTGCGCACGGCAATTTCTTTGCTTTTTGTACATATTTCAAAAGGAGAAAAGTTATATGTTGCAAAAAGTAGTAATTTGCGGGGTGGACACTTCGGGACTTCCGCTATTATCGTCAAAGGAACAGGAAGAGCTTATGCTCAGGTTGAAGTCGGGCGACGACGCCGCGCGCGAGCGGTTTATTACGGGCAATCTTCGTCTTGTATTATCGCTTGTAAGAAGGTTTTGGGCAAAGAACGCCAACGCCGACGACGTTTTCCAGGCGGGCTGCGTTGGGCTTATTAAAGCTATCGATAACTTCGATATTTCGGTAGGCGTCAAATTTTCCACCTACGCCGTGCCTATGATACTCGGCGAGATTAAAAGGTATTTAAGGGACGGAAATTCCCTGCGTGTTTCAAGAAGTATACGCGACACGGCGTACCAGGTTTTAAAGGTGCGCGAAAGGCTTGAAGTGGACGACGAGGACGTTACCTACGACAAAATAGCAAAGGAAATGAACGTTGCCGTTTCCGAAGTCGCTTACGCGTTGGACGCAATTTCCGACCCTGTGTCTTTATACGAGCCTGTTTACAATAAGTCGGGCGACACGCTTCTTTTAATGGATCAGATTTTCGACGTAAAGAACAACGACGAGGTGTGGACGGAAAAGGCGGCTTTGTACGAAGCCATTTCAAGATTAGAGGGTAGGGAAAAGAAAATACTGTTTTTAAGATATTTCGAGGGAAAGACCCAAACGGAAATTTCGCAGGAAGTTGGCATTTCCCAGGCGCAGGTATCGCGCCTTGAAAAAACGGCGTTAAAACAGATAAAAAGCTGTATATCATAATGAAAACGGACGGATTACCGTCCGTTTTCGGTTTTATTAATTGACAGGTTTTGGAATTATGTTTTATTTGTACGGTTAACTATTGACAAAATTTTTTTAATATTGTATTATTAATCTATAAAAATACTGGAATAGTATTTGTATCAGAAAAATTGTTTAGGAAAGATAAATGCTTAAGAGAAGATTGATAGACGTTGCTATATTGGTTTCATGTATTGTTGCCGTTACCATAATAGTAATATTTTATTCGTTTTATGCTTCCAACCAAATTTATAAGGAAAGCGCGAGCCATCTTACCGAAATTTACAACCAGGTAAACGATAACTATAAGGATATAGTTAACAGAAACTGGAAGATGCTTCGCGGCTGGTCTGCATATATTAAAGAGAAATCCAGCGAAGGTACAGAAGAAGCTTATGACGAAATTATCGATTATATCGTAGAAAGGAAAGCCGACTACGGATTTACGTTCTTCTATTTCATTGACGAAGAAGGCAAGGGTACTACGCGTGCAGGAGACGTGGTTTGTACTTTCGACGGTATGACGGATGATAAAGTTGCCTCTTTAAAAGACGGCGAGGATCTGATAATAGCAAGTACACGCAGCAGGGACGACGTTGATGAAACCCTTGTTACGCTGTTTGCAACGGCGATAGACGTCAGCTATGCAGGTAAGGACTATATTGCCATAGGTATTACCTTCGACGTGGAAGCAATGTCCAATATGTTAAGGGTAAATGCGTTTGGCGGAAGCGGGCGGTGCCATATAATTACAAACGACGGTACGGTACTATTATCGTCGTCCGCGACTGAAAGCCCTAATTATATAGACGGGCTTTCAAAGTATGCGAAATTTGAAAACATAACTTTTGAAAAGTTTAAAGCCGATATACGCAACGGTAAGGCAGGCACCGCGCTCTTTAAATATGACAGAACTTATTACATAACTTATATTCCCGTTGGCTTCAATGACTGGATGCTTTTGGGTATCGTTTCGGGCGATCTGCTTAACGACAGTATGAACAATTTCCGCTCTGTAACGATAGGCTTTATGGCGGGTATTTTCGTCCTGCTCGGCGCGGCGATTGCCGGACTTATCATAATCTACCAGTTAAGACGCAGCAAGGAAAAAGAATTAAAGCTCAAACAGGAAATGAATACAAACCTCGAACAGGCGTTGGATATCGCAAAATCCGCAAACGAGGCAAAGAGCAATTTCCTTTCAAATATGTCGCACGATATCCGCACGCCTATGAACGCGATAATAGGCTATGCAACGCTTCTTGCGCGTAATGCCGAAAGACCGGATATGGTGCGCGATTACGTTAAAAAAATTACTTATTCAAGCCAACATCTTTTAGGCCTTATCAACGACGTTCTCGATATGAGCAAAATCGAAAGCGGAAAGACCTCGCTTAATTTGGAGGAGTTCTCTTTGCCGGAGCTTTTGGAAGCTTTGTACAATATGGTTCTTCCCCAGACGAGGGCAAAGAAGCAGACCTTCGATATGCACACCAAAGGAGATATTCCCGAACGTATCCTTGGCGATAAGCTTCGCCTTAACCAGATACTTTTAAACCTCTTATCCAATGCGGTAAAATATACCCCCGTAGGCGGAAATATCGAGCTTTCTATCGAAGAGATGGAGCAGAACGTACATAAACACGTCCATCTAATGTTCATTGTCGAAGATAACGGACTCGGTATGAGCGAGGAGTTCGTCAAGACCATATTCCAGCCCTTTACCCGCGAACAGACGGCTTCCACGAAGGAAATCCAGGGTACCGGACTCGGTATGGCAATTACCAAGAATATCGTCGATTTGATGGGCGGAACCATTAACGTGGAAAGTAAACTCGGCGAGGGAAGCATCTTCCGCGTCGAACTCGAACTTGCTGTTGCCGACGAAATGGACGACGACGAGTTCTGGCAAAGACACAACATAACCCGCGCACTCATAGTTGACGACGAAGAGGATATATGCCTCAACGTAAAGGAAATTATGAACGGTACGGGCGTGGAAATTTCCTACGCGCTCAGCGGCTTGCAGGCAATCGAAATGGTTGAAAGCGCGAATAAAATCAATAAAGATTACAATATAATTTTATTGGATTGGAAGATGCCTGAAATGACCGGTATAGAAACGGCAAAGCACATACGTTCGATTATCGGTAACGAAGTTCCCATTCTCGTTCTCACATCCTACAACTTCGATGAAATCGAGGAAGACGCAAAAGCAGCGGGAATAGATTTCTTCCTGCCCAAGCCCTTCTTTATGTCTAATTTCCGCCGTGCGATAGAGCATGTTCGCGGAACGCAGAAAAACGAAACCGCGGCAGCGGCAAGTTCTGACGAAATATCGATAGAGGGGCTTAAAGTGCTTGCGGCTGAGGATAATGAAATCAACGCGGAAATTCTTGCCGAGCTTCTGTCTGACGAGGGGGTAACCTGTGACATTGCGCACAACGGCAGGGAATGTCTTGAAAAATTCAAGGACTCTAAGCCCGGAACATACGATATAATTTTTATGGACGTGCAAATGCCCGTAATGAACGGTTACGAAGCGACAGTCGCTATCCGTGCGTGCGACCACCCCGAAGCTAAAACTATTCCTATTCTCGCAATGACGGCTAATGCGTTTGCGGACGATGTAAAGGCCGCGCTCGACTCGGGTATGAACGCGCATCTTGCAAAGCCCATAGACATAGAAAAGCTTAAAGCTACTATTGCAAAACTGTAAGGAAATAATTAAATGAATTCCAAAAAGAAAATTCTAATCGTAGACGACTCGGAGATGAACCGCGCCCTCCTGGAGGATATGCTGTCCGACGACTACGAAATACTCGAAGCCGAAAACGGTATGGAAGCGACGACTATAATGCACAGCCACGAACTGGACATTTGTCTTGTACTTCTCGATATCGTAATGCCCGTAATGGACGGTTTTGACACGCTTGCAATGATGAATAAAAACGGCTGGATAAAAAATATGCCGGTCATAATGATATCGGCGGAAACGGCTTCTACTTATATGGACAGGGCTTACAGCCTCGGCGCGGTTGATTACATATCAAGGCCGTTCGACGAACGTACAGTAAGGCACCGCGTAGACAGCAACGTTATTCTCGGCGAAAAACAGAAGGAGTTGTCGTCAAGGCTTACTAACCAGATTTTTGAAAAAGAAAAAGATAACCGCCTGATGATTGAGATTTTATCCCATATCGTCGAATTCAGAAACGGGGAAAGCGGCTTGCACGTTCTCCACGTACATACCATTACGGAGCTTTTATTGAAGGCTCTCAAAAACAAAACGGATAAATATCCGCTCACGCAAAAGGATATATCGCTTATCTGCAACGCTTCGGCATTGCACGACGTCGGTAAAATATCGATTCCCTCGGAAATTTTAAATAAGCCCGGCAGGTTTACTCCCGAAGAATTTGAAATAATGAAGGGGCATACCGTAGAGGGTGCGAAAATGCTTAAAGATATTCCCTTCCGCGAGAACGAGCCGCTTATTAAAATAGGTTACCAGATTTGTCGTTGGCATCACGAACGCTATGACGGCAGGGGCTATCCCGACGGGTTAAAGGGGGAAGAAATTCCCATCGCCGCGCAGGTCGTCGCACTTGCCGACGTCTATGACGCGCTTACGTCAAAGCGCGTATACAAACCCGCATATACGCCCGAAAAGGCTGTGGAAATGATTTTAAACGGCGAATGCGGAGTTTTTAATCCTTTGCTTTTGGAATGCTTGAAGGATAATGCCGAACAGCTCAAAACAGAACTTTACGTGCTTTCCGTGGGCAATGCAACTGATAAAGAAATACAGAAAACAGTTGCCCACGCACTCAAAACTGACGGAACTGACGCGTCAAACAGGACAATAAGGCTTCTCGAACATGAAAGAATGAAGTCGAAAATACTTTCCGACCTGTCGCGTGAAATTATGTTTGAATATACCGCTTCGCCGGAAATGGTTACGCTTTCGGATTGGAGCGCGGATCTTTTGGGCTTGCCCGTAACAATAGTAAACCCTAAGGAAAGCGAGTTTGGCAAACGCGTATTCAAGCGCAAAGATTTTGAAGAAATTTTAAATAAATTAAAAAATTCCACCCCTGATAAATCAGACATATCAGGTAAATATATGCTGGATATCAAGGGCGAAAAGACTTGGTGCAAGATAATTGCAAAGGCTATGTGGTCTGATACCGAGCCTCCCGAATACGAGGGTGCGATAGGTAAAATTATCGACATCAACGACGAAACCGAGGAAATGAAGCTTCTCGAAGAGAAGGCTAACCTCGATTTCAGGACGGGACTTTTAAACCACGAAGCGGCAAAATCGAAAATAACTTCGCTGTTAGCGTCGGCGAAAAACAAACAGTACGCGTTGGTGTTTTTCGACCTTGACAACTTCAAACAGGCAAACGACGTTTACGGACATCTTTTCGGCGACGAGGTTTTAGAGCATATTGCCGCAACTATCAAGAAAAATATCCGTCGCACCGACGTTGCTGCGCGTATTGGCGGCGACGAGTTCATAATATTTATGGGCTACCGCGGTACCGTGGAGCCGCAGATAAAAAGAATTTTTGAAAGTCTTACCGTCGACTTTAAGGGCTTCCCCATAAAGGTAAGTATGGGCGTTGCCTGTATGGACGGCGTTCAGGACTACGACACGCTGTTTGAAATGGCGGATAAGGCCGCCTATTCCGTAAAGCGGAGCGGAAAAAATTCTTATCGTTTCTACGACGACTCACTCAAAGACGTTGTTACCGACAGAGGGTAACGGGAGGTTAATTTATAATGACCGTAAAAGAATGCTATGAAGTTATGAAAGGTGATTACGACGACGTAATCAGCCGTTTAAGGACGGATGACAGGGTTAAAAAATTTCTGTTGAAGGTTCTTGACGATACAAGCTTTTCAACCCTTTGCAAGGCGTTGGAAGAAAAGAACATTGAAGAGGCGTTCCGCGCCGCGCATACCTTAAAGGGTGTATGTAAAAACCTGTCGATTGACAATCTTGCCTATTCCGCAAGCAATTTAACCGAAGCGTTGAGGGGCAGGCAGGACTACGGCGACGATATTGACCCTCTGTTTAAAAAAGTCAAAAAGGATTACGCGCTTACAATGGCGTGCATCCAGATGCTTTAAGCTTAACCGAAGCGGGCGGCTTATTGCAATATAATATATTAAAGATAAAAAAAGGAGATACTATATGTTTCAGAAAGGTAAATTGAAAAAGGCTATAAATGCCAGCAGAAAGAAGATTACTGTGTTAGAGCAGAAGCGTACCCGTTCACAGGCGGCTTTGGTTTATGCTCTTTTAAACCACACTACTCCCAGTGACAGCGATATCGAATTCTTCAATCAGTTTACTGTTCAAATCGATAATGAGCGTAACCATATGCACGAGCTTATGGCTGAACTTGAAAAGTTAGTATAAAATTAAAGTTACGGCAGAAGCTGCGGCAGGAAGCGAAAAACGCTTGCTGCCTTTTCGGCGTTATTGCAATAATAGTTTTTTAAAAAAACTTAAAAAAATCGGTATATTTACGCGTTTTTACGGCAAAAATTTAACGTGTCTAAAATATTTACTTTTAAAAATATTTGTGATATAATTATGCAAAATCGGGTATTATCGAAAAAATTCGACAAGGAGGGTAGCTTAATATGTTAATTGCAGATTGGGTAGCAATCGGGCTTTTAGCGTTTTTCGCATTGCTTGGATTAATATTCGGCTTCGGTAAAGGCTTGCGCTTTTTTACAAAGGGCTTTTTCGGCTTTCTTATTTCAATATTTTTCTGCTACTGTCTTGGCGGGCTTATAATAAAAATAAGCTTTGTGCAAAATCTTTTAAATATGTTGGTGGAAGCCGTAACCGATAAAGGCACTTTCTGCGACATACTTCTGGCAATCCGTATCGATATCATAGTTTATTACGTTACACTGTTTATCATAGTGCAAATTTTAAGAATTATAATAGTAAGCATAATTTCAAGGGTATTTGAAATTGAAAACGTATTCTTAAAGGTAATAAACAAAGTATTCGGAATGGTTTTGTTTGTAGGCGTGCTTATCGTTCTTACGATGATAGCGTTCCAGATTATATGCTTAATCGGCGGAACTACGGAAGCCGGCTTTATAGAAAAGATATCGGGCAGCAAGTTAAAGCTTGACTGGTTTTATGAAAACAATCCGCTGACGGAAATCATAGAGCTGTTATTTAAAATAGAAATAAGAATACCCGTACAGGGATAAAATTGAATGCGGCAGGCAATAATTTATTGCCTGCCGCATATATTATAACTAACACAGAATTAAATTTTAAAATATTCACGTCGGAATTTTCAAGGATAGGTACACTTCGCCCGTTAAGAAAATTCACGGACAAAGCAACCTCACGCAAATATCGCTGTGACGAGCTTTGCGCGAAATTATTAATTATGGAAATCAATTTTTCTCAGCTCAAACAAAAGGAAGTAGTAAGTCTTACCGACGGTAAAAATCTCGGCAGGGTGTGCGACGTTACCTTTTTATATCCCGAAAACAAGCTTCTGGGTTTTACCGTCACAGGCGGAAGAGGCTTTAAGTTCACGCGGCAGGATTTGTTTATTCCTATGCCCGCCGTTGTAAAAATAGGCGAGGATACCATTCTCGTCAAAATGGGCGATAAAGAAAATTGCCCTCCTGCGGGTAAGGAAAACTGTCCGCCCAAACGCCCGCCCTGTCCGCCGCGCAACCCGTGTCCGCCGCCCTGTCCCCCCGACAGGCGCAGTTACGAGGAATATGAGTAATATATTTAAATTTAAAGTAAACAGGCAGTCGGATACGACTGCCTGTTTCTTATGCGTTTAAAACACGTTTTCCAATTTAAATTCGTATCCGCCGGGCAGGGTTTTTGAAATTTCTTTTAAAACCTCAATCTTGCCCAAAGCGAGGTCGTAGTTGCCGCAGTAGATAAGCGCGCACGCCTCGTTAAGCCAATAGTCCACGTAAGAAATATCGTTGTGCGGGACGAATATATGCAGCTTGCTCTTTTTATCCGTCCACATTTCCTTAACGGCATAGCCGTCTTCACGGTTTGCCGTTTCGTCTTCAACCTTTTTATATAAGGTTTCCACGGCGTCGTGAAATTCTTCAAACTGTTTGTCAAGGTAAATATCCACCCCGACGAATAAGCCGATGCAAAGCAACAGCGCAGCAAGGATATAAATAGCTGACTTTACCATTCGCCGCGCACCTCCATATTAAGTATCTTATATTTTTCCCCGCGCTTTTGGAAGTAAACCCTGCCGTCGCTGTTAACGGTCATTACGACGACCTCCTTCAATTTCGCGTTCTGCGCCTTTAAAAATTCATTAAGCTGCGTTTTGTCTATACCGCACGCGGTAAGGTTTTTTTCTTCGGGCTTTCCGCTTTCTATAAGAAGCAGCGATAGGGAAGAGGACGACTTTTCGGGGTTTTCAAGTGCGGAAAAGCTTCCGTTAGCTTCATATAAGCCGTAATAAACGTCGTCAAGCGAAAAGTACCCCGCGCCGCGCATACTCTCTATAAGGTCGCTGACGTCAAGGTTATTTTTCCTCAACTGGAATTCGTCTATTCCGTTTTTATTTATAACTACCGAAGGCTTTCCGCAGATTACCGTTTTAACGGGCTTGAACAGCAAATCAAGCACGACTACAATCTGGTGCATAACGAAAATTGCAATAATCGCAATAATGCCGTATAAAAGCGGAATGGAAGAGTCCGCCATAGGAATACACGCCAGTTCCGCAATCAGCAGTGAAATTACAAATTCAAAGGGCTGCATTTCGCCAACCTGACTTTTGCCCATAAGGCGCATAATAAACAGCAGCGTTATAAAAATAATTGCCGTGCGTACAAAAATAAGAGCCATAATATAAGTTTGTACAAATTTATTTTCAATATTCTTGATAAAGCCCGTCCGCCGTGATATAATAGCATAGTGAACTATTACAGCACGGAACCTACGCGTACCATATTGGACAGGCTTCACTGTCCAGATGAAAAACTTAAAATAATCCATATAGCGGGTACTAACGGCAAAGGCTCTACCGCAGAATTTTTTACAAACGTACTTATTTGCGCAAATAAGAAAACTGGTACCTTCACTTCGCCCTTGGTGTATACTTATAACGACCAGTTCAGGATAAACGGCGTATCTCTTACGGACGAAAAGCTAAACTACTATATCGGTAAAGCGGCAAGTGCGGCGCAGGGCGTAAACGCCTCGCAATTTGAAATAGAAACGGCGGGTATAATTTACGCGTTTGCCGAAGAAGGGTGCGAGTGGGCTGTTATCGAGTGCGGAATGGGCGGTCTGACGGACGCTACTAACGCCGTTTCGCATAAGGAGCTTGCGGTTATAACCTCGGTTTCTTTGGAGCATACCGAATATTTAGGCAAAACGATTAAGGACATATGCGCACATAAGGCGGGTATAATTAAAAACTGTCCCGCCGTTGTAAATGCCCGCCAGCCCGACGAGGCTGCGGAGTATTTTAAAAACCTCGGCGTTGTTTTTGCCGATAAAAATATAGCCGACGACTTTGAAATTTCCGCACGCGGAAGCTTACAGGTCTATAATGCGGCAACGGCGATAGTCGGGGCAAGGCTTTTGGGGTTTGACGAAATTGCTATCCGTGAAGGGATAAAAAACACCAAACCCGCAGGCAGACTCGAAACCGTAAATATTTGCGGGCGCACCTATATTTTGGACGGGGCGCACAATCCTGCCGCGTTTGAACCTTTAAAAGATATTTTATCCGAACGTGCGGCAGAGGATACGGCGATTATTTTCGGCTGTCTTTCGGATAAGGATATAGACGGAAACCTGAAAGCCTTACAAGGGCTTGCAAAGCGAATAACCGCAGTGCCGTGTCCAAGCCCGCGTTCAAGAAGTTTGCGGGAAACGTCCGTGGCTTGTAAAAAATATTTCAATAACGTCGGTATGGCGCAAAGTGTGGAATGCGCACTTGAAGCCGAAAACGCGCAAACGGTAGTAGTTTGCGGTTCGTTTACTTTGTTGTCGGAGGCAAAACAATGGATAGAAAATTTAACAGGGAAAAGGCAATAAAAGCTATTGAGGATTTATTGGACGCCCTCGGCGAGGACAGGACGCGCGAGGGATTAACGGACACTCCTCGCCGCGTTGCCGACGCATTTGCCGAGTTTACTTCGGGCGAAGGAAAGTCTGCAAAAGAACATCTTTCCAAGACCTTTAAAGCCAAGTGCGGCGAAATTGTAATCGAAAGGGACATTGAGTTTTCGTCAACGTGCGAGCATCATTTAATGCCTTTTTTCGGTAAAATAGCCATTGCGTATATCCCCGACGGCAGAGTAGTCGGGCTTTCAAAGCTTGCACGCACGGTTGAGGTCTTTTCAAAACGTCTGCAATTGCAGGAACGGCTTACAAGCGATATTGCAGCGGAAATTATGCGCTGTCTATCGCCAAAGGGCGTAATGGTCGTGTGCGAGGCGGAGCATACCTGTATGACCTGCCGCGGCGTCAAAAAACCCGGCAGCAAAACGCTTTCTTACAGCGTTGAGGGATGCTTCCCCGAAGACAGGAAAAGAGAGGTTCTTTCGCTTTTAAAATGATTATCGGCAATAAAGAATTTAAAAATTATACCTACGTTTTAGCTATCGTCAACCTGACGCCCGACAGCTTTTGGAAAAATAGCCGCAACGACGAATACACCGTTTTAAAGACGGTGGAAAAGGCAATAACCGACGGGGCGTCGGTTATCGATTTAGGCGCGCAGTCAACCCGTCCGGGCTACAGTGAGGTAAGCGCGGACTGCGAAATTTCCCGTTTGGAACGCCCTTTACAGTTAATAAAGAAAAATTTTGATATACCCGTTTCCGTCGATACGTACTTTTACGAATGCGCGAAAGCTTCGCTTGAAATGGGTGCGGATATGATTAACGATATTTGGGGACTGACGCACGACAGCGGTATGGCGGAGCTTATTGCAAAGCATAAAGCTTCCGTCTGTATAATGCACAACGCGCAAAAGACGCTTGAAGGCGATATCTGGAAACAAATAACGGCATTTTTGCAAAAGTCCGTGTCGCTCGCATTGGACGCGGGTATCGGAAGAAATAAAATATGCCTCGACGGCGGAATAGGTTTTGCAAAGACCAAGGAGCAAAACCACGAGCTTTTAAACGGTTACAACAGACTTGCGGCACTCGGCTATCCCTTGCTTTTGGGTACAAGCCGTAAATCGATGTTCGGCGGAAATGTAGAGGACAGGCTGTTACAGACGGTGGAAAGCACCCGTCTTGCGGCAAAGTACGGTGTAACGTTTGTGCGTGTCCACGACGTTAAGGAAAACTTCGAGGCAATAAGGGAAGTATATGGATGAAATTAAAATACGTGGTCTTGAAATTTCCGCCTGTCACGGCGTCAAGGATTTTGAGAAGATTGACCGGCAACCGTTTATATTCGATGCGGATATAAAAACAAGCTTTTTTGCGGCGGCGCAAACGGATGATTTAAATTTGACGGTAAACTATTCAAAAATATGCGCGCTGATAACCGAAATTACCCAAGGCAATACCTTCGCCTTAATTGAAAAGCTTGCTTACGAATGCGCTTTTGCTATTTTTGAAAGGTTTGAAAGGGTTGAAGGGGTTTCGCTTACAGTATGGAAACCAAAAGCTCCAATGAAGCGAAAATTTGAAAACGTAGGGGTTAGCGTAAGCTTAAAAAGGGAAAAGGCGTACCTTTCCCTCGGTTCGAGTATGGGCGACAAAAAGTTATATCTGGATACTGCGATAGAAAAGCTGAATTCAACCCGCGGAGTAAAGGTTGAAAAGGTTTCGTCGTATATGAAAACCCAACCTTACGGCGGGGTTGCCGAAAACGAATTTTTAAACTGCGCGGTCTGCATCAGTACTTTTCTTGCCCCGCACGACCTTTTGGACGAAATACATCGAATAGAAGAGGAGTGCGGCAGAATCCGTGAAAAGCGGTGGGGCGACAGAACGCTTGATATCGATATAATATTTTTCGGCAACCTGCAAATTGCCGACGAAACGCTTACAATCCCCCACGCGGACTATCAAAACCGTGATTTTGTTAAAATTCCGCTGAAAGAAATTGCGCCGCACCTCATAAAATAGACTATATGCTAAAAAAATTTTGTGCAATTTGCACAAAATTTTTTAAAAAATCTATACAAATAATTATAATTATGTTATAATTCCTTACGTTGGAGCAGAAGGCTCATTTTATGTTGTAACGGAAGTGAACGGTTAAAAAACCGCCTTTCGGGGAGTTTGTTTTGGAAAAGATAGGCATTATAGATTTAGGCTCGAATTCCGCAAGACTTGTAATAGTAAATCTATTCGCGGACGGCTACTTTATGGTAGTCGACGAATTAAAGGAAAGCGTGCGCTTGGGGCAGGATATGGAGCGCGACGGCTTTTTAAAGCCCCAGCGTGTTGCGGAAACCATTAAAACTTTAAAGATGTTCCGCAAGCTTTGCGACGCAAGCGGGGTAACGCGCATAATCGCGGTTGCAACCGCGGCTGTCCGCCGTGCCAAAAACCAGCGTAGCTTTCTTGACGAAATACAGGCAAGCTGCGGCATTAAAATCCGCGTCCTTACCGCCGAGGAAGAGGCGGTTTACGTCTACCGCGGCGTTATAAACACTATGGACGTGCCTAAGGGCATAATTCTGGAAATAGGCGGCGGCGCAACTAAAATAGTTTATTACAACAGAAGGAATATTTTAAACCACACAACCCTGCCGTTCGGCGCGGTTACTTTAACGGGGCTTTTCTCCGAAGACGGATTAAGACCCGAAGAGCAGGCGGCAAAGATAGAAGAGTTCTTTACCGAACAGCTTAAAAAGGTGGAGTGGATAAACGACGTAGACCCCGACGTACAGATGATAGGCGTAGGCGGCTCGTTCAGAAACTTGTTCAAAATAAGCAAAATGGTGCATAAATACCCCTTAGACACCGTGCATAACTACACGATGTTTACCGAAGATTTTATGCCCGTTTACGATATGATAAAGGTGTTGGACCTTGACAAAAAGAAAAAAATCAAGGGTCTTTCGGCAGAGCGTGCGGACATACTTCCCGCCGCGCTGTCTATAATAAAATCGTTTATATCATTCTTCAATTTTGAAAAGTTCATAATGTCGGGTGCGGGACTGAGAGAGGGTATAATGTTCAACCAGGCACTTCCCATCACGGAAGAAAAACCCATTTCCGACGTTTTAAACTATTCGCTTACCACACTCGTAAAATATTACGGCGTTGACGAAAAGCACGTTGAACACGTGGTAAATTTAAGTATACAGCTTTTCAAGCAGTTAAGGGTACTGCATAAATTCCCCAGACAGTATTTAAAGGTGTTGAAAATTGCCGCAACCCTGCACGATTGCGGCCAGCGCATAAAATACTACAACCACCAGCGTCATAGCTGGTATATGATACTTAACGCAAACCTTTACGGAGTATCGCACAGGGACATCGTGCTTGCCGCGTTTACGGCGTGCTGCCATAAGAAAGAGGATATCAATATACTTGACTGGAACAGATACAGGGATATTTTAAACGAGGACGATATAGAAATCGTCAAACGCCTCGGCGTTATGCTGAGAATTGCCGAAAGCCTTGACAGGTCTATGTCCGGAACCATAAAGTCGATAAATTGCGATATACTCGGCGATTCCGTAATAATGAAAACCGAAGTGGACGGCGACGCCGCACTTGAAATACGCAACGCTATGGCTGCCGGCGGAGAATTTAAAAAGTCCTTCCACAAAAATTTAGAAATTCTTTAATTTGTAAACAATGCCGCGGTTCAAGCGGCATTTTGAATAATACGATGGAATACGTTCTTGCAAGCGGTTCGCCGAGGAGAAAGGAGCTGTTTTCACTTATAGTCCCCTCGTTCGAGGTTATCCCTTCAACCGCGGAAGAAAAAGTTAATATTTCGCTGTTTCCGGAACAGACCGCCTGTTCCCTTGCCGAGCATAAGTGCGACGAAGTTTTTAAAGGTAACGGTAATAAAACGGTCGTCGGCTGTGACACGATAGTAGTGTTGGACGACGAAATTTTAGGCAAGCCCAAGGACAGGGACGACGCGTTCAGAACGCTTAAACGCCTTTCGGGCAGAACGCATTTCGTCATTACGGGCGTGTGCGTAAGGAACAAATATAAAAAAATAATAAATTACGATAAGACGGAAGTTAAATTCAACGTGCTTTCGGATGAATTTATAAGGATATACGTTGACAG
The DNA here is from genome assembly GCA_910587365.1 of uncultured Christensenellaceae bacterium. GTDB lineage: Bacteria > Bacillota > Clostridia > Christensenellales > Borkfalkiaceae > Coproplasma. Next base: position 83,544 of record CAJUKJ010000002.1, read on the forward strand.
CGGTTCGCCTTTGGATAAGGCGGGAAGCTACGGCATACAGGACGGCGGTCTTGTAAAGGAATACTACGGCAGTTATTCCAACGTGGTCGGTATGCCAGTGTCGCTCGTCAAAAAAATGCTTGAAGAGGTACTTTAAGATGAACAGACTTGCAATCGATTTCGGTTCAAGCGAAACTAAGATATATATGCCCGGATGCGGCGTCGTGCTTGTAGAGGCAACTTGTGTCGCTGTTCAGGAATTTACAAAAGACGGCGAAAAGCAGCTAAGCGTTAAAGCATACGGCAACAAGGCGCGCGCGCTTGCGGGACGGGCGGCGGTAAACACCCATATTATTAATCCCGTGTTCGAGGGGGATATTGTACACGAAAACCTCGCAATCTGTCTTTTGGAACACTTTCTTGAAAAGGTTGAAATTACAAGGCGCAAGCTCAAACGCACGGAAATAATGTTTATCCTTCCCTGCGGATGCAAGGCGGAGTTAAAGGAAAAGTATAAAAAAATTGCGGACGAACTGGGTATTTGTTCGGTTTACTTCACAATTACTCCCTTTGCCGCGGTACTCGGACATAACGTCGCGGTAAGCGAAAGCACGCCCGTGTTCTGTCTTGATATCGGTTACGGAATTACCAATATTGCGGCGTTTTCGCAGGACGGGCTTATATCGGGCATAAACGTAAACTTAGGCGGCGGAAATATCGACGTCCACCTGATAGACGATTTTGCGGAAAATCACAATATAAAAATTGGCGCGTTGACAGCCGAACGCATAAAAAATACCGTGGGAAGCCTGCTTCCCGACGACAATAAAATGACGGTCGTAGAGGGAAGGGAGGTTTCAAGCGGTGCGCCCGCGTCGATTGCCGTAAGCTCTTCACAGGTATATGAAATAATCATAACCTACGTCGATAAAATTTTAGAATACGTTTCGCTTGTAATGTCAAAGCTGCCCGCGGAGGTTTCGTCGGGCGTAATGCGCGGCGGTATATTCCTTTCGGGCGGACTTATCAAAACCGACGGTATTGCCCAATACATTGAAAGCAAGCTGAAAATTTCGGTAAACCTGCCAGAAGAACCCCAGCTTGCCGCAGTAATAGGCGCAGGCGCGATACTTTCCAACGACGAACTGTTCGACCGTTTAGCTTCGGAATAAATTGTAAACGGTGGATATACTTCGCAATACTACACAATATTTATTGAGTGAATATACACCCCGCAAGGCTTATGCCCTGCGGGGTTGAAATATATTTACAAACTAAATTTTGCCCTCCCCCATAGTAAAGGGGGAGGGGTAGGGGTGAGGGTTGTGTAATATGATTAACAATAAAACTATATTCGGTAAAACTACACACCCCTCAACCGTCCGCGTTGCGTCCACCTTCCCCCCTTATTATGGGGGGGAAGGCTATTTTTGTAAAACTCTCAAATATCCTTGCTGTTGGACGGAATAATCGATTTGTATTTCGACGCAGAAACCGAAGCGGCTTTTTGTTTTTACAAAGAGGGCTTAACAGTAGGTTTGCTTTTATTTTCTGAATGTTGTCAAGATTAAAAATATTCCGCGGTTTTTCTTGCAAAAACCGCGGATTTTTATTATAATGTTAGATATGGGCAAAAAACAAAACATACGCAACTTCTGCATAATAGCGCACATAGACCACGGCAAAAGCACGCTTGCCGACAGGCTTATGGAAAAGACGGGTCAGGTATCATCGCGCGATATGGAAAACCAGCTTCTCGACTCTATGGATATCGAGCGTGAGCGCGGCATTACCATAAAGCTTACCCCCGTAAGAATGTTTTACACCGCAAAGGACGGACAGGAGTACGTATTCAACTTAATCGACACCCCCGGACACGTGGACTTCACTTACGAGGTTTCGCGTTCTCTCGCCGCGTGCGAGGGGGCGATATTAATCGTCGACGCGTCGCAGGGTGTAGAGGCGCAGACGCTTGCAAACGTTTACCTCGCTTTGGAAAACAATCTTGAAATTATACCCGTAATAAATAAAATCGACCTTCCGTCGGCCCGTCCCGACGAGGCGAAAAAGGAGATAGAGGACGTCATAGGACTCGACGCGTCATACGCGCCCCTCGTTTCCGCGAAAGAGGGAACAGGCATAGAGGACGTTTTAGAAGCGGTTGTAAAATACTTTCCCGCGCCCGACGGCGACGAAAGTGCGACTTTAAAGGCACTCATATTCGACAGTTATTACGACAATTATAAGGGCGTAATTCTCTTCGTCCGAATTAAAGACGGACAAATCCGCGCAGGCGACAAAATCAAAACATTCCGTTCGGATAAAATATACGATGTGGTCGAAGTGGGAGTATTCAGTCCCAACCTTTCCCCCAAGGACGGGCTGTTCGCAGGGGAAGTAGGCTATATTGCGGCTTCAATAAAATCTATTCTCGACGTAGCGGTGGGCGACACGGTAATCAATGCGGACAATCCCGCCCCCGAACCCTTACCCGGCTATAAAAAAGTACAAAGTGTAGTGTTCTGCGGAATATACCCCCTTGACGGCAGCAGATTTAACGACCTTAAAGAGGCTATTTTAAAATTGCAGTTGAACGACGCGTCGCTCATATTCGAGCCTGATAATTCCGTAGCGTTGGGCTTCGGCTTCCGCTGCGGCTTTTTGGGGCTTTTGCATATGGAAATCATACAGGAGCGTATCGAGCGCGAGTTCGGGTTGGAGATTATAACCACCGCTCCGTCGGTCAGCTATAAGGTGGTAAAGACGGACGGAGAGGTAATATTCGTGGACAACCCCTCGCATCTGCCGCCGCAGTCGGAAATAGAACATATGGAAGAACCTATCGTTCACGCCGATATCTATTCCCCGCCCGACTATTTGGGTCAGATTATGGATTTATGCCGCGAAAAGAGGGGGACGTTCCTTCAAATGACCTACCTCGATAAAAGCCGTGTGCGCTTGGAGTACGATTTGCCGTTAAACGAAATAATATTCGACTTTTTCGATAGCATAAAATCGAGAACGCGAGGCTATGCAAGCTTCGACTACGAGTTAAAGGGCTATGAAAATAGTAAGCTTGTAAAGCTTGATATTCTTTTAAACGGCGAACCCTGCGACGCGCTTTCTATGATTGTACACGAAGACTCTGCTTATACTCGCGGCAGAACGCTTTGCGAAAATTTGAAGGACGCAATTCCCCGTCAGCTTTTCGAGGTGCCTGTACAGGCGGCGATAGGCGGAAAGATTATCGCGCGCGAAACCGTAAAAGCCGTCAGAAAAGACGTGCTTGCAAAGTGCTACGGCGGCGACATTACCCGTAAGAAAAAGCTTTTGGAAAAGCAGAAAGAGGGTAAAAAGCGTATGCGTTCGATAGGCTCTGTTGAGGTGCCGTCGGAAGTGTTTATGCAGATTTTAAAAACCAATAAAGATTAAATTAAAATGTGTATATGCGTCGCAATACTTTGTCGCGCTCCGCTTTGCTTCGGGGCATTTACTATCAGTAAACTCCCCTCGTAAATGCTCGCGCTCCTCGTCTTGCTCGCATCTCCGCATTTTAGAGCGGCTTACTATTATGTCCGATTTTTTTAACAGAGTTTACGAATTTGTAAAACAGGTGCCAAAGGGCAAGGTCACAACCTACGGCGGGGTTGCGCGGGCAATCGGCGCGCCGCGCGCTTCAAGGCAGGTCGGCTGGGCTTTGCACTGCAACCCGCAGCCCGGGGTTATTCCCTGCCACCGCGTTGTTTTCCGCGACGGAAGTCTTACCGACGGGTTTGCGTTCGGCGGGCGCGACGTACAGAAAGCTATGCTTTTAAACGAGGGTGTAGCCTTTATCGAAGAATACAAAGTAGATATGCAAAAGCACTGTATTACGAATAAATAACGGCGCAACACCAAACCGCACTTTTTGCTTAGCACACACAATTTCCGTGAGGAGGATATTATGGCGGGAATATATGTACACATACCGTTTTGTAAATCAAAGTGCAGCTATTGCGACTTTACTTCTTTTCCCGATAAGCTGTGCTTTGCGGAAAGTTATATGGCTTGCGTTTACAGGGAAATGTCAAAGCGAAGTGGGCAGTTGAAAAATTACACCTTCGACACCCTATATATAGGCGGCGGTACGCCTTCGGTCATTGACGAAAGCTATATTGCAATGCTTGTTGCCGCCGCAAAGAAAAATTTCAACCTTTCCCAAAATGCCGAAATAACAATAGAAATGAACCCGGGTACTGTAAGCGCGGGAAAGATAAACACATACAAAAAGTGCGGAATAAACCGCTTTTCGGTGGGACTTCAAACGGCAATTGACAACCAATTACGCGACTTGGGCAGAATACATACGCTTAACGAATTTATTACCTGCGCAAAGCTTTTAAAGGGCGAAAATTTCAGTGTTGACGTTATGATAGGTCTGAAAAACCAGACGGTATCGGACATTGAAAAAACTATCGAAGTTGCCGCTACGTTCGGTGCAAGCCATATTTCTATGTACGCGCTCACGCCCGAGGACGGGACGCCCGTATATACCGATTATTTAAACGGCGAGCTGCCCGACAGCGACGAGGTCGCCGCCCAATACACTGCGGGCGTTGAAAAGCTTAAATCCCTCGGCTTTGACCGTTACGAGGTTTCAAACTTCTGTAAAAAAGGTAAGGAAAGCAGGCACAACCTCAACTATTGGAAGAGGGGCGAATATATAGGTTTCGGCGTTTCGGCTTCGTCTTTTATCAATAACGTCCGTTTTACCAACACGTTCGATTTGGACGAGTATTTCAAATGTATTCTTTCAGACCATTTCGCCGTAATAGACAGTGAGGAAATAGACGAAGAAGGACGCGAGGAAGAGTATATTATGCTACACTTGCGCACTGTTGACGGAATAGACTTGCAGGAATTTAAAAAATATTTCGGCGTTGACTTTATAAAAAAATACAGCAATCAGATTAAAAAACTCTCGGATAGTTTAATAATAAATGAAAGGACGTTGCGTATAAAAGACGAATATCTTTTCGTTCAAAACAGTATAATAATTGAGTTTTTTAATTGATTATGGAGTTCGTTTATAAGACAGCGGAGGTTTCCGCACTCAACGAAATAATAGATATTTACCGCAAAGCCCAAAAATTTATGGAGAGAAACGGCAACCCTCAGTGGGGCAAGGGTTTTCCCGCTAAGGACGATATTTTAGGCGGAATACTCGGCGGCTGTATTTTTACGGTTATAGCAAACGGCGAAGTTGCGGCGGTTTTTTCAGTTGTGGACTATGACAGGGATTATGACGAAATCGACGGCAAATGGCTGACAGAAGGCAATTACCTTGCAGTACACCGTGTAGCGGTTGCCGAAAAATTCCGCGGACAAGGAGCGGCAAAATACGTTATAAAGGCTGCGTCGGAAATTGCCCATTCGCGCGGACGAAAGAGTTTGCGTTTCGACACGCACGAAAAGAATATCCCGATGCTTACTCTTTTAACCTCGCAAGGGTTTGCAAAATGCGGAACTATCAGGCTGTTGCGTGACGATACCGTGCGCGTGGCATTTGAAAAAACTATATAATAATAAGGCGGAGTGCATTGCGCTCCGCCTTTTAAGTTGGGTAAAGTGTGTTGCCTCACAAAATCGCGGTTTTGTCTATCCGTTCAGTTGTTTGGTCGCTATTATTTTCCCGCGTTCGCCGTCTACAAGATAGGCGTTGATGTTTTTATCTCTGTCGCAAACGCCTACATAGTAATAGCACCCGTCGTCGTATATAAGCCTTACGTAAATTTCCCCGCAGAAGATATTGTTCTGTGTAAGCCCTTCAAATAAAGCTTCCTCGCGGTCGATTACGCATTTAACCGCACCTTCGCAGCCTATAACTCCGTCGTACAGCACGCTTACTGCGGGATAGGTTTTGCTTTCTTCGCCGTAAGTTAACGTAACGTCAACGCTGTCGCCCTGTATATTTCCGTTTGAAAGACTTAAATAGTAGCAGTTTTCAACCGCGCGGTAACTCATTTCTCCTTCGGCGTCGCCTACGCTTACGTTGACCTCGTCATAGTTTTTCGGCAAGGTAACGTATATTTCGGTAAGCCCGCTCATTTCCCCCTTGATACCGTCGGCGGAATAGGGTGTTTCCTTTTCCGAAAGGTAAATTTTAATTTCCAGCCCGTCGTTGGAATACAGATATATATTTGTCCGCTTTTCCGAAACGTAGCTTAAATAGTCAACCTTTTTCCGGCAGCCGCCTAAAAGGCACGCCGCCAAACATAAACTTAAACAAACCAACAAAAATTTCTTCATACTTCAATATATTTTCGTTGTCGTCCAAACAGAATAAATTTTCCTATTTAATTCTTTTCGCAGCAATATTTTTGTAATATTCTGGCTATGCGATTGTTTGTTAAATAACTTTTGGATTGCAAAGTGCTTGTTTCGATATGTATTTTATGCTGTCTATATTGCACTTAAAATATTTATATTATAAATTCAGTGATAAATCTAAAAGAAAAGTGCAGGAATAAATATGAAAAAACCAATAAGCATAATTTTGTGTTTGGGTATGGTCATAGCTGTGGGTAGTATTGCTTCGGGATGCGGCAACGGAGAAGTATTGCAACGTTTAGACGGCTTTAATTTGGAGGGCATTATTGTAAAAATTATGAAAAGGGCTAACGTAATTAAAATTGAAGCTGCTTGGGCTATTACGTCAGGGTCAAAGGCTGTTCGCGGGGGCGTTGCACGTGCCTTTGGGTAATTTATTGCAAATGAAAGAGTCAAGCTTTGTATTAATGCCCGAGGTTACGGACAGCGGTTCTGTGGGTTATACCGTAAGCTTTACCGCGGAAAACGTTTACCTCAACCTATGCGCAAGAAGATATATTTGAATTGAACAACAAAAGCGGCGGTTTGCAAATAGCAAACCGCCGCTTTTGTTTAAATTATTAGAATAACGGCGGCTATGTTCCGTTTAGCTTATTTGAAAATTCATTAAAATACATTGCATAAGGATTTTACTTAATTTGCGGCGAGATTTTTGTTAATTTTTAATAAACAGTTGCATTTTTTTTAAGGTTATGTTACAATATCAAATAATATATTTTCAACTATAATATTATGAACAAACTTATTCTTAAAACCGCGCTTATAACGCTTGCTACGCTTGTTTTGGCGGGATTGCTTGTATTTTCCTTATGGATACTGTGCGCACCGCAGACAATGGCGACTTCTTGCGAGAAAACGGGCAATTATTCGTTTGCAGTGACTTGCGCGGATTTACGCTATAAATACACCAAAGATATCAAAGACCTTGCGCGTTGCGCCGAGGACGGAATTATCTCTGGTAAGGACAAGCATATCCTGAAATATTGCGGTATGCTGGTAGAAGAGGACGGCTTTGAAGAGCTTTGCGCCGAAAAGGATAAAGAGCTTTCGGATAGCGATTACGGTAAATATACGGTAAGCTATAAAAGCTACGTTTTAGGACATCTTGCGGCTGCGCAGTACCGTGGCGGAGATTTGCAAAACGCAATTAAAACGGCTGAAAACGGCGGCGAACAAAGCTTAACGAGGCTTGTTTTATCCATTGTCGGAAAAAACGATAAGGCGGCGGCTAAGGACGAAAATCTTTTAACCGCGCTTGACGGATTTGATAATTTAAAATCCGTTTTACAACAAATAATTTAACTTAGGAGATAGATTATGGGAAAGATTGTCAAAGAAGCTCTCACTTTTGACGACGTATTGCTTGTTCCTGCTGCGTCGGACGTATTGCCTGCTACGGTAGATTTGCGTACTACGCTGTGCAAGGGGATTAATTTAAATATTCCCCTTATAAGTGCGGCAATGGATACCGTAACCGAAAGCAAGCTTGCAATTGCAATGGCAAGGGAAGGCGGTATAGGCGTAATTCATAAGAATATGTCCATTGAAGAACAGGCTTCGCAGGTGGATAAGGTAAAAAGAAGCGAACACGGCGTTATTACCGACCCGTTCCATCTTTCCCCCGACGCGCCTGTAAAAGCTGCGTGCGAGCTTATGGCAAAATACAAAATAAGCGGCGTTCCCATTACCGAAAACGGCAAGCTTGTCGGTATACTTACCAACCGCGATTTAAGGTTTGAAACAAATTTCGACCAGCCTATTGCAAACGTAATGACGAAGGAAAACCTCGTCACGGCACCCGTCGGCACGTCATTGGAGCAGGCGCAGAAAATTCTCGGAAAACACAGAATTGAAAAACTTCCCATAGTTGATAAAAAAGGAAATCTGAAAGGACTTATTACGATAAAGGATATCGAAAAGTCAATCCAGTATCCCAACAGTGCAAGGGATAAAAACGGCAGACTCCTTGCGGCGGCTGCGATAGGCGGTTCGTCCGATGTATTGGACAGGGTTGCGGCTTTGGTCGCGTCAAAGGTCGATATGGTAGTACTCGACTCGGCGCACGGTCATTCAAAGGGAATAGTCAAAGCTGTCGAAACTGTAAAAAAGGCTTATCCCGACCTGCCCCTCGTTGCAGGCAACGTGGTCACTGCGGAAGCTACACGCGATTTAATGGAAGCGGGCGCGGACGTCGTAAAGGTGGGCATTGGTCCCGGTTCTATATGCACGACGCGTATAGTTGCAGGTATCGGTATGCCCCAGCTTACCGCCGTTATGGACTGTGCGGAACAGGCTGACAAGCTCGGCAAGCGCATAATCGCCGACGGCGGCATCAAGTATTCCGGCGATATAGTAAAGGCGTTGGGTGCGGGTGCAAGCGCGGTTATGATAGGTTCGCTCTTCGCAGGCACGGCAGAGTCGCCCGGCGAGCTTGAAATTTATCAGGGCAGAAGCTTCAAGTCCTACCGCGGAATGGGTTCGCTTCCCGCAATGGCAAAGGGCAGCAAGGACAGATATTTCCAGTCGGACGCTAAGAAGTTTGTTCCCGAAGGCGTAGAAGGCAGGGTTCCCTACCGCGGAGTACTGTCGGATATTATCTTCCAGCTTATGGGCGGACTTCGCGCAGGTATGGGTTATACGGGCTGCGCTACTGTCGAAAAACTCAGAAAGAATGCTAAATTCGTTAAAATGACTTCGGCTTCGCTTGTTGAAAGTCACCCTCACGATATTAATATTACGAAGGAAGCACCCAATTACAGCCCCAAAGGCTAAATACACAGACTGCATATATACTTCGCAATACGGCGTTGAACTTGCGTTTTGCCTCAGTCATTTACTTCTATGTAAACTCCTTTCGGCAAATCCGCGTTCGTCTTGTCTTGCTCGTATCTCTGCAGTCTTGATTTTTTTAATTACATAAGCTTATAAGGAATTAATTTATGAATCACGAAAAAGTATTAGTAATAGACTTCGGCGGACAGTACAACCAGCTTATTGCAAGGCGCGTGCGCGAGCATAAAATTTATTGCGAAGTCAAATCGTATAAGACGCCTATCGAAGAGATACGCGCAATGAACCCCAAGGGCATAATTTTTACGGGCGGACCCAAATCAGTTTATCTTGATAATTCCCCGAGAATGGATAAAGAGATTTTCGAGCTTGGCGTTCCCATACTCGGCATTTGCTACGGCGCGCAGTTCCTCGTTTACGGACTTGGCGGTAAAATTGAAAAGGCTAACGAAACGGCTGTTGCGGAGTTCGGAAGAACGGACTGCGAGTTTGATACAGGCTCGCTCCTTTTCAAGGGACTTAAAAGTAAGTCTGTCGTCTGGATGAGCCACAACGACCATATAGCAACTCTTCCCGAAGGCTTCCGCGCGGTAGGACACAGCAATAAATGTCCCTACGGCGCAATCGAAAATCCGCAGAAGAAGTTTTACGGTACTCAGTTCCATCCCGAAGTTAACCATACCGAACAGGGCTTCGGTATGCTCGGCAATTTCCTCTACAAAGTCTGCGGTTGCAAGGGCGACTGGACTATGGAGGAATATGCCCAGACGGCTATCCGCGATATCCGCGAAAAGGTGGGTGGCGGCAAAGCCTTGCTTGCGTTGTCGGGCGGGGTAGACAGCTCGGTTGCTTGCAAGCTGCTTGCAAAGGCGATAGGTAGCCAGCTTACCTGTATTTTTGTTGACCACGGACTTATGCGTAAGGACGAGGGCGACGAGGTGCAGGCGGCGTTTGCGGACAGCGGAGTAAATTTCGTGCGAGTCAACGCGGGCGAAAGATTTCTCTCTAAGCTGAAAGGCGTAACCGAACCCGAAGCCAAACGCAAGATTATAGGCGAGGAGTTTATCCGTGTATTCGAGGAAGAGGCAAAGAAAATAGGCAAGGTCGATTTCCTTGTACAGGGTACCATTTATCCCGACGTTATCGAGTCGGGCTTAGGCGACGCTGCGGTTATAAAATCGCACCACAACGTCGGCGGACTGCCCGATTACGTCGATTTTAAGGAAATTATCGAGCCGCTGAGAATGCTGTTTAAGGACGAGGTTCGCGCGCTTGGAATAACACTCGGGCTTGACGAAAAACTCGTATGGCGTCAACCCTTCCCCGGTCCCGGGCTTGCAATAAGAATAATCGGCGATATCACGCCCGAAAAAGTTGCGATTTTGCAGGACGCGGACGCAATTTTCCGTGAAGAAATTGCAAAGGCGCGGCTTGACCGCGACATCAACCAATACTTTGCCGTACTGACGAATATGCGTTCCGTCGGCGTAATGGGCGACGGTAGAACTTACGATTATACGCTTGCTTTGCGCGGTGTAACCACAAGCGACTTTATGACCGCAGACTTTTCAAGAATACCTTACGACGTTCTCGAAAAAATTTCAAACCGCATAGTCAACGAGGTCAAGCATATCAACCGTATAGTGTATGATATAACCTCGAAACCCCCCGCAACTATCGAATGGGAGTGACGCCTGCGTATACACTTCGCAATACGGCGTTGCAACTATATGAGGAAAAGTATGCAATATCAGGTTTTAAACAATGGCGATAAAATACCTATGCTTGGCTACGGCGTGTTTGAAATTCCCGATAAGGAATGTACGGACTGCGTTCTTCGCGCAATGCAGCACGGCTACCGCCATATCGACACCGCGCAGATTTACGGTAACGAAGAGGGGGTGGGCAGGGCAATTGAAAATTGCGGACTTCCCAGAAGCGAGCTTTATATAACCTCTAAGGTTTGGGTTAAGCAGTTCGGTTACGATAAAACGCTTAAAAGCATTGATTTGTCGCTTAAAAAGTTAAAGACCGACTATATCGATTTAATGCTTTTGCACCGTCCTTACTTTGACTATATTAATGCGTGGAAGGCTCTTGAAAAGGCTTTGTCCGACGGTAAGGTCAGGGCGATAGGCATAAGCAACTTCAACATAAAGCAGACCAAAGAAATTTTGGATATCGCGGCTGTCAAGCCCGCTGTAAACCAAATTGAACTGCATCCCTATTTCTGTCAGAAAAAGTTAAAAGAATTTTTGACCGACAGCGGAATTGCGGTAGAGGCCTGGTACCCGCTCGGTCACGGCAATAAAAAGCTTTTAAACAATCCGCTGTTTGAAAAGCTTTCAAAAAAGTATGAAAAAACGCCCTCGCAAATAATTTTACGGTGGCATATCCAGTGCGGGAATATTATCTTTCCTAAAACGAAAAGCGCAATCCATATGGACGAAAATATGGGTATATTTTCATTCGAGCTTTCAAGTGAAGATATAAACGCAATAACCGCGCTCGATAAAAACAAAGCATTGTTCAACGTCCCCGATTGGGTGCAGAAATTACAGATAAAACTAAGCAGATAAAAAACGCTTTCCTGAAAAAGTTGTACTCTTCAAACGACTTATAAAAAATAGTCCGCTATCTTGTAAAGTGCAGATGGCGGGCTATTTTTTTATATGCAATGTATGCCGTTTATTTAAAATCGATATCTAATTCATTATTATTAAACATAGGATCTTGGAAAAACTCAAAAGGGGTAATGTCCAAAGCTCGCAATATAATAAGTAATGTTCTGATGTAAATATCTTTATTCCTGTTTTTTCTTATACTTCTGTAAGTTTCATATGATATCGCCGCTTTATTGCATAGCGTGTAAACACCGATATGCTTTTCTTTTCTGATTGCTTCTAATTTTTCTGAAATATATTGATTTAAAACCATAATTTAATGTTAACAAAAATCACTACTGTATTATCTGTGTTGTAGTAGTGATTTTATTGACATTATTATTTCTTTTTGATAAATTATATATAGAAAATTTATTGAGGAGGCATTATGAAGAAAAAAATTATTACAATAATTACCGCATTGCTAGCGATAATTGCGTGTGTGTTATGTTTGGCTGCTTGCAGTGGCGGAGGTGGCGGAAAGTATTATCGCGTAAAAGCCGACGGGGAAATCGACAAACATATCTATCTCGAATTGAAATCGGGTAAATGGTCAAATGAAGAAGGGGATAACGGCACTTATAAAAAGAACGGAGAAAATATAACTTTTTATATAACCTTTTTCGGCGAAACGGAAATATACGATTCGGGAACATTGAAAGACAATGTACTTAAAACCGACGGGCGCACTTTTATATCAGAAAAACACAGCCATAAATACGGAGAATGGGAAACTGATTTTCACGCTACCTGTGTAAGTAACGGACAGGAAAGCCGAACCTGTGCCTGCGGTGTACGCCAAAAAAGGGATTCCGACGAACAGGCTACGGGACATACGCCTTCTGAATATTACTCATTTGACGACGACAACCATTATATGGTTTGTAGCGTTTGCAGTTCGCAATTTGACAAAGAACAGCATTACAGCCAAAACAGTTGTTCTAAATGCGGTTATCCTAACCCTGTGATAGACGGTATAAGATATGCTTTAAATGACAGCGGACTTGCAACTGTTTATGAAGTTCCTGCTGACGTAGTCGAAATTAATATACCTGCTAAAATTAACTATAAAGGAAAGAAATACGATGTTACTGCCTTATCCCAAAACGCATTCTCAAATTGCGACGTGTTATCAAAAATAACAGTTGACGAGGAAAGCTTATTATTCAGCAGTAAAGACGGAATTTTGTATAACAAGAAACAAACGGTTATACATCAAGTACCGAAAGCGATTAAGGGTAATGCCGCTATCCCTGACGGAGTAGAGGAAATAGGGAGTGAAGTTTTTTATAATCGCATTGGATTGACGGGTATAATTATACCTAACAGTGTAACAAGTATTAGCAGTAGAGCGTTTTTGGGATGTAGCGGACTTCAAAGTATATCCGTGGGAAGTGAAAATTCAAGTTATCACAGCGTAGGCAACTGTTTGATTGAAACGGCGAGTAAAATGTTAATATTAGGCTGTAAAAATAGTACTATTCCCAATGACGGAAGTGTTGTTTCTATCGGTTCGTATGCGTTTAGGGGTTGCAGTGAATTAACGAATTTAACAATTCCCGACAGCGTTACTTCTATTAATAGCGGTGCTTTCCAAGATTGCGAAAAATTAATAAAAACCGAAAACGGCGTACAATATGTAGATAAATGGGTTGTCGGTTGCGATAAATCTACCGAGAGTGCGGCTATTAAAGATAGTATGATAGGAATAGCGGCAAGAGCGTTCTGTGATTGCAATGTGCTAACAACCTTAACTATACCCGATAACGTTAAGTATATCGGCATAGAAGCATTTGGAGATTGCAGTAGTTTAACAAGCATAAATATCCCCAAAGGTTTAACTATAATAAATTCGCGAACATTTTCAGGATGCTCTAATCTTAAAAGTATTACTATTCCGGATAGCGTAACAAGAATCGGGGATAGTGCGTTTTCAGGATGCTCTAATCTTGAAAGTATAACCGTTCCCGATGGTGTAACAAGAATCGAGCGCAATGCATTTGATGGTTGTAAAAGTCTTACAAATGTAATCATAGCTGACAGCGTAACGCGCATAGGTTCAGGTGCGTTCTCAGAGTGTCCGATTGAGAATGCGGTTATTCCTGCTAATGCGGCAACTGCCATTTGCGGTAGTTCGTTGAAAACAGTGGTAATAACGAGTGGGACGAGTTTAGTTAATACTGCTTTTTCGTACTGCCGTAACTTGGAGAGTGTAACGTTGCCTGACAGTATAACAAGTATCGGATATCACGCTTTTGGGGATTGTTATAATTTAACTGCTATCAATTATAACGGAACGTTAGAGCAGTGGAGGTCTATTGAAAAACATAAAGATTGGGCTTATTTCGTAGGCAATTACACGGTAATATGTACCGACGGTAAGTTAGATAGTAACGGGATAATTATTACAGAGTAATTCTAACAAAAATTAATAGCGCGCTGCCTTTAAATAAAAGGAAGTGCGCTATACTTTTTATACAGTTTTATTTTCGGTTTTTCATTTCCTGATTTTTTCGAGTACTGCGGTAAGCGGAAGAAACAGCGTCGAAACCGTAACAATCGTGCATACCGTCTGCGGAAGCATTACAGTAAACGAAGTGTAGAAGTATGCAAGCGTCACGGTCTTATTGTATCCCCAAAAAAGCGGGGTAATTATATCGTCCGACAGTGTAAACAATACCGTGCATACGGCGGCAAAGCTTGCAATTGTTATCAGCTTCAATAAATTTGCCGTGTCCTTTTTAAATACTTTTTTTGCAACCAGCAACCCGTCAAATGCTATGCAAAGCCCCGCGCTTAGTGTAAAAATTACCCACAGCAATATTTGTACGGTAATTTTGTATATCCGTGAAATTTTAATAAGGTCAAGCCCGTAGCATACCGCGCACGCGCAGGCAATACCTAAAAGAAGTACGTTCACCGCAAGCGCGAAGTACCACGGAAAACTTTCAAAGGTGCTTTGTTTTACGTGACCGAGAACGCCGAATAATGTGGCAAGCGTGGGGTAGTATATAAGATAAAGTATAATTGCGGTAGGATAAAATCCGTACAAAAGGCACCGCAAAACAGAAAATGCGACGGCGCATATAACGCCGTTGCGTACCCCGAATATAAATGAAAAGCATATCAAAAGCAGCGTGACGATTTCAACGCCCGCAACGAAACTGAAAACGTATTGTCCGCCTATTAAAAGCGCGCACGCCAAAGCCGTGTACGCAATCTCCTTAGAGGGCGGCATTTTTCTGCGCTTTCCGCTCTTCAATTAAATTACCAACTGAAATTACTGTATTCGTATACGAAAACGTAAAGATGCCCGTCTATACAGGGCGTTCCCGCAATACCGTTGCTTGAAGAGTAAAGCGTTTTACCGCCGTATTCTATTGTTTTATAATCGGTTGCGTAAATTGCATCGTCGCCTTCAATAGTCGTAAAATCGATGTAAAAAGCCCAATCGTATCCTTCGTATGAATTGACTGTTGAGGAAATTATTTTGCTTGACGTGTTAAAGAAAGAGGTTATAAATCCGTCGTTTGCAGCGTATTTGATTTCTCTGTTTTCCGCAAGAGCGTCAAGATAGTTTTTAACGGAAGTGGAAGTGCTTAAAGCTATATAATCATTTGAAGCTGTAAACGCTACCTTTTCCACGTCCAAAACGACGTTTGCGTTTTTGCTTTCCCCGTTGCCGCCGTTATTGCCGCAGCCTGCGAAAGCAAGTATGGCTGTTACCGAAATAATTGCAACAAACAGTGCCAAAAGTTTTTTCTTCATAAGTTAACTCCTTCGGGGCTTCGCCCCAAAATAAAAATTATTTCTCCTTCGTTTCCGAAGGAGAAATAAGGCAAAACAAAATCAGCCTGTGCTATACACAAGCGGTAATGTCCTTCCGCGTCCCCTCGGAAATTCAAAACGTCGGGCTTTTACGGCAGGTCTTCCGGCTTAAAACAAAGGAGGGTTTGTTATGCGTGCCTTCCCGGGTTACCCAGTGAAACGCATATTCCTTTGAAACGGCAGCGGGGGCTGCGGAGCAATTGGCTCAGACTTCCCTATTAAACGCCCTTATCTCGTCGGGGCGTACCGCAAAAGCTTATATTTTACTTGATTATATTATTTTGATTTACAAATGTCAATAAATTTTATATAATAATGATTATGGATAAAAGTAATAAAATTAACGGTAAAATTCTTGCCGTCGATATTGCGGAAATTGCCTTGTTTATAGTGTTGATGGTGGTTGGGACGTATATACAAATTCCCTTTCCGCTTGTGCCTTTAACCTTTCAGACGGTAATAAGCGTACTTGCAGGCTTAATGCTCGGCAGTAAAAAGGGTATGATAAGTATGTCCGTCTACTGTTTTATGGGTCTTGTCGGACTGCCCGTATTTACTGCGGGCGGGGGCATAGCTTACGTACTTAAACCCTCGTTCGGTTACATAATCGGGTTTATAGCATCGGCAGGCGTAGGCGGTGCAATCGCGGGCAGGGCAAACCTTCCGCTCTGGCGTTACATAGTCGGCGCGCTTTGCGCGTTTTTGGCGGATTACATTATAGGTATACCGTACTGTATGGTTGCGGCTAAGCTTTTACACGTTGAAAACCTTACCAACCTTTTAATATTCGGCAATCTTGTATATATGCCCAAAGACGCGGTGTTAAGCGTGCTTGCGGCTTTTCTTGCAAAGGCTGTTCTGCCCGTTGTACGTAAACGCAAGGTAAAAATTCAATTGCATTAACTTCCCGTTTGTGCTAAAATAAAAGGAACAAACAATTTTTTTGACCGTCGCATATTATTTACGGTATGCAGAAAACGCTGTCTATAATAAATCTTCCCGCAATCAGGGAAAACGCACTCAGGATAAAAGCCCTTTGCGGCAATAAATTTTTTGCGGTTGTCAAGGCTGACGCTTACGGTCACGGGGCGGAGGAAGTTTCAAGGTATATAGAGGATATTGCCGACGGCTTCTGCGTTGCCATTATAGAAGAGGGTATCGCACTCCGCGTCGGCGGTATAACCAAACAAATTCTCGTTTTAACTCCGCCTTTGGATAGTTACGACGTGTCGCGCGCAAAGGCGTATAACCTTACGCTTACCGTAAATTCTATCCAATCCGCTACTCTTTTAAAGGGGGCGGAATGCCATATAAAAGTAAACACGGGGATGAACCGTCTTGGCTGCGATTTGTCTGAGCTTCCGTCGATTTTAAAAAAGCTTCCGCCCGAAAGCATAGACGGGGTGTATTCGCACCTGTTTGCGCCGCAGGACGAAAGTGCATGCGAATTTCAGTTTGCCGTATTTGAACGGGCGGCAAGGCTTGTAAAAACCTTTAAGCCCTGCGCAACGGCTCATCTTTCGGCAAGCGGCGGACTTTTAAGTGGCGGTAAATACCTGTTTGACGGGGTGCGTTCGGGCATACTTCTTTACGGCTACGCGCCCGCGGGGTTTGAAGCGGAGGGCTTTAAACCCGCCCTCAAAGTTTTTGCAAGGCGCACGCAGGTTACGCGTTTTATAGGCGGCGGGGTCGGTTATAACTTCGCCGACAGGGATTATTCAACGCTGACTGCGTACAGGTGCGGTTATGCGGACGGCTTTTCAAGGACGGTACCGCTCGGCGAAAAAACGCTGTGTATGGACGCGTTCGTTTCAACCGAAAACGGAAATTTAGCGTGCGTTATGGACGACGCGGACGAATATGCAAAGAGGTGCGGAACGATTTCTTATGAGGTTTTGACAAGCGTTACCCGCCGTTCGGAAAGGATTTATGAGCGATAAAATTGATTTACGCCTACAACTGAAAAAAGTGCGCGCGGACTTTCCGGGCGAGCGGCGCGAGAGTGCCGACGCTGCAATTTCCGATATTTTTCTTAAAGCTTACGGCGGCTTGCAATGCTATTTCATATACAACAGCTTTTCGTCGGAAGCGGATACGAAACACATAATAAACAGCCTTTTAAGTTCGGGAAAGCGGGTTTATATCCCCCGCGTAGAGGGCGAAGATATCGTCGCTGTGCCGTTCGGTAATATGCGCAGGGGTGCATTCGGTATAGAAGAACCCGAAGGACAGGCTTACTTCGGCGATACGGATATTACGGTAATACCACTGCTCGGTATTAACAGTAGGCTTTTCAGGATAGGCTACGGCAAGGGCTTTTACGACAGATATTTAAGGGACAGGCATACCGTTAAAGTCGGTTTGGGCTACTCTTTCCAGAGAGCCGAATTTAAAGAGGACGAATGGGATATTCCGCTCGACGCCTTCATATGTGAAAAGGGAATATTTAAATGAGAATTATTTCTGGTAAATACAGGGGAATGGTTTTGTCGGAGTTCAGGGGCGGAGATATCCGTCCTACCGCAGACAGGGTAAAGGAAAGCCTTTTCAACATCTTGGCCTCCGAAATAGCGGGCGCAAGGGTCTTGGACTTGTTTTGCGGAAGCGGAAATTTAGGTATGGAAAGCCTTTCCCGCGGGGCTTCGTTTGTTCACTTCAACGACTTTTCAAAGGACAGCATCGCGGTTTTGAATAAAAATCTTGCACGCGTCAAAGAAAGGACTTTTACGGTAACCAATTTAGACTATTCTTTGTGCCTTTCCAAAACGGGTGCGTTCGATATAATTTTTATAGACCCGCCTTATGCTGCGGAATACGGTAAGGACGCGCTTGAAATAATTTCCTCAGGCAACAAATTAACGGACGGCGGAATAGCCGTTTACGAGCGGGACAGAAGCTTTAAAGGCGAGATTGAGGGACTTGAACTGTACGACGAACGCAAGTACGGTAAAACCTATTTATCGTTTTTTGCGAAACGGGGTAAATTATGAAAAAATGCGTTTTTGCGGGTACTTTCGACCCGCCGACAACGGGACATAAAAGGGTTATAGAGGACTGCCTTAAAATATTCGACGAAGTCGTCGTTGCGGTAATGGTAAACACGGATAAAAAACCCGTGTTTTCGGAAGAGGAGCGCGTTTTGCTTTTGCAAAAGCTGTTCAAAGACGAAAGCCGCGTAAAGGTAGTGGTTTACGAGGGAGCGGTAGTAGACCTTCTCGAAAGGGAAAACACTCCATTTTACGTGCGGGGAATACGCAATACGGTAGACTTCGAGTATGAAAACGCAAACTTTTTCGCAAACAAAAAACTTAAAAAGGATATCGTTACCGTATATCTTCCCGCAGAACAGGAAAGTTTGCAGATAAGCTCGACCCTCGTTAAAAACTCTGTAAAGTTCAAGAAAGACTTTTCCGACTACGTTCCGTCCGAAATATTGCAGGACATATTAACATTAATGGAGAAAAAAGATGTTTGAGAAACAAATCAAGATACCCGACCCCGAACAGATACTTGCGGAAATGCCCCTTCCCGAAAACCTTAAAAAAATCAAGGCGGAACGGGACAAGCTCGTTTCCGACGTGATAAGCGGCAAAAGCGATAAGCTTATAATGATTGTGGGACCCTGTTCCGCGCATGAAGCCGCACCCGTCCTCGATTACGTCGAAAGACTGGGCAAGCTAAACGAAAAGGTTAAGGACAAAATAGTACTCGTTCCCAGAATATATACAAACAAACCCCGCACCAAAGGCGTAGGGTATAAGGGAATGTTCTCGCAGCCCGACCCCACTAAGTCGGAAGATATTTTAAAGGGTATATACGCAATAAGAAGCCTTAATATAAAGGCAATCGAGTCAAGCGGGCTTTCTGCCGCGGACGAAATGCTGTATCCCGCAAATATCCACTATGTTGACGACTTACTGTCCTATATAGCGGTGGGCGCGCGTTCAAGCGAGAACCAGCTTCACCGTCTTGTGGCAAGCGGGATTGAAGTACCGGTGGGCGTTAAAAATCCTATGGGCGGGTCAATACTCGTAATGCTCAATTCGATATATGCGGCGCAAAGCGGACAAACCTTCAAGCTGAACGGCTGGCAGGTCAAAACCAACGGCAATAAGCTTGCGCACGCAATACTTCGCGGCGCAGTGGACAGCTACGGCAACGATATTCCCAACTTCCATTACGAAAACGTAATGCAGGTTGTTGAGGGGTACGCCCAATCGGGACTCGAACACCCCGCAGTGATTATAGACGCAAACCATTCCAACAGCGGCAAAAAATTCAAACAGCAAATACGTATCTGCGAAGAGGTTATGCAAAACCGCCTTTACAATACCGATTTCAAAAAAATCGTCAAGGGCTTTATGATAGAAAGCTTTTTGGAAGAGGGCAACCAGTCGGAAGACAAGGTGTACGGAAAATCCATTACCGACCCCTGCCTCGGCTGGTGCGATACCGAAAGGTTAATACTCGACATCGCGGAAAAGGTGTAAAAAATCGTTCATCGCGAAATACTGTGTTGGGCTTGCGTTTTTCTCGGGTCGTTTACTATCTGTAAATTCCCCTTCAAAAATCCGCGCCCGCCTTGTCTTTCGCGCGACTGATTTTTTAGAGTTGTTAGTTAATAATAGAGAGGATTATATGCAAACGGTAGGTTATCTCGGACCAGAGGGCAGTTACAGCCATTTAGCGGCAAAGTATATGTGCGGCAGGGCTAAGCTTAACGCTTACGCAAGCTTTTCTCAGGTGTTTTCGTCCCTCGTTTCCGGCAGGACGGACGCAATAGTAGTGCCGATAGAAAATTCTCTTAACGGCGGCGTATTGCAGAATATGGATTTACTGCAAAGCACCCCCGGCGTTTACGCCTGCGGGCAGTATACGCTTAAAATAGACCATAGGTTGGTAACTGTAAACGGTGCGGACAAAAATAAAATAAAACGCATATACTCACATAGTCAGGCTTTGGAGCAATGCGCAAGATATCTTTATGAAAATTTCCCGTCAGCCGAGCTTATTCCCGCGCCGTCTACTGCCGCAAGCCTCGATATGTTAAAGACGGAGGAGGACGCGGCAATTGCAGGCTCGCATACGGTAAAGGCGGGGTTCACACTTTCCGATAACAATATAGCCGACGGTGACGGAAATTTTACGCATTTTCTCCTCGTTAAAAAGGGAGACGTACCCGAAAATTCCCGCTCACAGCGGATTTATTTTTCAGTGACCTGTAAAAACCGTGCGGGCGCGCTGCTTGACCTTCTCGGATGTATTTCACGAAAGGGGCTGAATATGACCAAAATCGAATCCCGCCCCATAAAAAACGTTCCCGACGAGTACCGCTTTTTCGTGGAAATAGACGGCGACTATTCCTCGGAAGATGTTAAGGGCGCGATAGAAAATATTAAGCATAACTCAAATTCGTTTAAGCTGCTCGGCTGTTATTAGACAAACGGCAGCAAAATCAAAAAACATAAAATTCCCTGTGCGGCTTTAACCGCAATAAAGTATAACGGGTTTACTTTTGCCTTTAAAAGGTAACTTAACTGTTGTAAAAGTATCGATATCCCGCCAAAGGTAATTAAAAATCCCGCAAAGGGGATAATAAGCCTTCCGTCTGTGCCTGCAAGTGCGCGGCAGCCCGAAGTCGCTTCTATAAGTCCTCTGCATACTGCTGCGGCAGTGGCGGAATCCGTAAACAGACACAAAAACTTTTCAAGCGGTAAAAGCACGTTAAAGTCGGTAAAAATTTGAGCGGCTACGCAGAAAAACGCGATAAACCCTCCCGCAACAGCAACCGAAATTATTGCGCCGTAAAAGGCGTTATACAAAACGTTTTCATCAACCTTTGCGCGGCGGTACTGCGACGGCTGCCCTTTTTTTGAGGTAAGCGAAAGTAAGAACCCCACGCCGAGTACGGCTACGGTATGCGCGATTAAAATTTTCCAGCCCGCGCCCTTATCCCCAAGCATTTTTATGCCTATACTGCCGATAATAAACAAAGGGCCGGATGTGGAGCAAAGCGGCGCAAGCTTTTTACAGTCGTTTGCACTTATACACCCGCTTTCGTAAAATTCGGCAACGGCTTTCGCGCCCGCAGGATAGCCCGAGCATATGCTTATAACAAAACATATTGCTGCGGCAGGCGGAAGCTTGAACGCTCCCGTAACCCGTTTAAGCGGCAGGGCGGCTTTTTCCGCAATGCCCGTTTTTATAAAAATAAGGGTAATTACCATAAACGGAAACAGCGACGGCAGCACGCATTCCGCCCACATTGCAAAACCCTGAAAGCAACAGGTTATATACCTTTCCGGGTAAATGATAATTGCCCCTGCAAGAAAGGTCAAAGCAAGGCAGGGCAACAAAACTTTAAGTATACGCATGGTTTTCATTCAATATTAAAGTTATTTTCAAGGAGAAAAGATTATGAGTAAAACGTTGGGGCTTGCCTTAGGCAGCGGTGGATCGCGCGGGATTGCGCACGTCGGATTTCTTCAAGCCCTCGAAGAAGAGGGGATAAAGCCCGACTATATAGCGGGCTGCTCGATGGGGGCGGTTGTAGGCGGCTGTTACGCAGGAGGGATGACGATTGAAGAAATACGAAAAATAGCCCTTAAACTGAAAAAACGCGACATCATCGACGTAAGTCCGAGTATTACCCAGATGTCGCTGCTCCGCGGAAAGAAAATGCGCGATTTGTTGGTAAAGCACGTTAAGGTTAAAAACTTAGAAGATTTTCCCATACCGTTTAAATGTGTCGCAACCGAGCTTTTGGAAGGTAAGCTACACGTATTTGAAAGCGGCGAGGCCGCGCTTGCAATACAGGCTTCAAGCTCTATACCCGCAGTGTTCCGCCCCGTAAGAATAGAAAATAAACTCTTTGTCGACGGCGGCTGTCTTTGCCGCGTTCCCGTAAAAGTCGTAAAGGATATGGGTGCGGACGTTGTCGTTGCCGTAGACGTGCTTAAAAACTGTTCGGACACGGTGGAAAAACTCGGTAACATTCTCGATATGGGTTTAAGGGTTTTTGACGTAATGGATACGCATATGACCTCGCTTTTAAAGCAGCGCGACAGCGGGCTTTGCGATTTGTGGCTCGAACCCGAAATGAAGGGTATGAGCCAGTACGTAATAAAAGACTTGGACCGTGCCTATGAAGAGGGCTACGAAATCGGCAAAGCTAACGTACAAAAGATAAAGGAACTATTAGTATAGTTGTAAAAATATAGGCGAAAGGGTTTTCGCAGAATAGTACTGCAAATTTTTTTGCTTGCAAAAAGATTTGCGTGAAGGTGTATATGGATTTATTCGACTTTAACGGCAATGAAGAGGGGGCAAAGCCCCTTGCCGAGCGCATGCGCGCAAACAACTTAAACGAATTTGTAGGTCAGAAGCATATTGTTGCGGAAGGCTGTCTTTTACGGCGCGCTATTGCGACGGACAGGCTTGGCAGCTGTATTTTTTACGGCCCCCCGGGAACGGGCAAAACCACGCTTGCAAACATAATCGCTTCAACCACACACGGCGAATTTATTAAATTAAACGCCGTACAGGCCGGTGTTTCGGACGTTAAAAAGGCAGTGGAGGAAGCAAGGAACAATTTAAAAATGTACGGCAAGCGTACATATTTAATGCTTGACGAGTGTCACCGCTTCAATAAAACGCAGTCGGACTCGCTCCTTCCTGCAATAGAACAGGGTACTATAATTTTCATAGGCTCTACTACCGAAAATCCTTACGCTTCTATGACCCCCGCAATAGTATCGAGGTGCAGGGTGTTCGAGTTTAAAAGCCTTGCGGAAGCGGATATAAAAGACGCGCTTTTAAAGGCGTTGAAGGACAAGCGCAAGGGGCTTGGGGAATATAACGCGGAAATAGACGCGGACGCTTTGAACCACATAGCACGGGTTTCGGGCGGGGATTTGCGCACGGCGTACAACGCGTTGGAGCTTGCCGTGCTTACCACTCCGCCCGAAGCGGACGGAAGCATACGCGTTAAGCTTTCGGACGCGGAGCAGTCCATACAGCGCAAAGCAATGTCCTATAACACCGACGCGTATTACGACTATCTTTCGGCTTTCTGCAAATCGTTGCGCGGCAGCGACAGCAACGCGGCGTTGTATTACGCAATGCGCCTTATAGAGGGCGGGTGCGACCCTATGCTTATTGCCCGCCGCCTTGTCATCCACTCTGCCGAAGACGTGGGAATGGCTGACCCTAACGCAATGGTAGTCGCTTCGTCCGCTATGTACATTTTTGAAAAGACGGGTTATCCCGAAGGGCTTGAACCGCTTTGCAACGCAATTATTTACGTATGCGAAGCCCCCAAAAGCAATACCGTTGAAGTTGCGATGAACGCGGCAAAGCGCGACGCAAGGGAAGTGCGCGACGACGAGGGCGTTCCGCCTTATCTTAAAGACAACACCTTCGGGGATAAAGATACAAAGGCTCAAAGCGGAAAGTATAAGTATCCGCACAACTTCGCGGGCGGATACGTCGAACAGCAATACCTGCCCGATAAGTTAAAGGACAGGGTGTACTACGTGCCGTCCGACTACGGCTTTGAAAAGAAAGTAAAGGAAATCAGAAAGGATAAAGGAAAGCTGAAATAAAAAGCTTATAAAGCGCGGCGGCGCGGACGATATTTCGTCCGCGCCGCTATTTTTTTATTCATAATTTGTCCGCATCGTAAATAATATATTTTCAAGAGGGGAATAATCCGTTTTCGCCGAAAAAATACAAAATTCGGCAAAAAAAGCTGAAATTTCCCATAATAAAACTGTTAAAATCGGAGAAAAGGGTTGATACGCGTTTTTAAACTTAAAAATATCGCAGTTGCGGCGTTTGCCGCGTTACTTATCACGGTGCTTTCGGTATCTGTTTACTTTACGGGTGCATACGCCGTTTACTACGGCAATACGCCCCGCCTTGTTCCAATATACAGCGTGGACAGGGAAGACAAGGTTATTTCCATATCCTTCGACTGTGCCTGGGGAACAGACTACACCGACGATATTTTAAACGCGCTTAAAATTTCTGACGTGCGCGCTACCTGGTTTATGGTAGAGTTCTGGGCGGAAAAGTACGGCGACTACGTTAAAAAGATAGACGCCGCGGGTCACGAAATAGGTACCCATTCGTCAACCCATTCCTATATGTCAAAGCAGAACTCGGAAGAAATAAAAATGGAGCTTTCAACCTCTTCCGAAGCTATCGAAAGCGTGACGGGCAAAAAGGTAGAGCTGTTCCGTCCCCCTTACGGCGACTATGACGACGAGCTTATAAAAACCGCGTCGGAGGCGGGTTACTACACTATTCAGTGGGACACCGACAGTCTGGACTGGAAAGACCTTTCCGCAACCGACATAGCAATGCGCGTTATAAACGGCGTGCAGAGCGGTTCGATAATACTTATGCACAACAACGGGCTTCACACGGCAGAGGCAGTGCCTATCATACTTGAAACGCTTAAAAACAAGGGCTATTCCTTCGTTCCGATTGGCGAACTTATTTACAGGGAAAATTATGTAATAGACGGCACCGGCAGGCAGAAAAAAAGCGTATAAGCGGCGAACACTCTGTTAAACCGCGCGTGCTTCGGGTTATTTACCTCTAAGTAAACTCCCCGCCGCAAATGTCCGTTTGCACCGTCTTGCTTGCTTCTCGGTTTTTTCTAACGCAGTAAAACAGAAAAGAAATACTTAAAAGGAGATATATATGAATTACAACACGGAAAAAAACAACAAGGTGTATATCTATGGCGAAATAGTATCCGAAGCGGTATTCTCGCATGAAGTGTACGGAGAAGGCTTTTACGAGTTTTTTGTGAAAGTAATGCGTCTTTCCGGTCAGGCGGACATTCTGCCCGTAACCGTATCCGAACGCATTATGACAGAGGATATGAAGGTAGGGGGATTTATCTGTGCTTTGGGGCAGTTCCGCTCCTACAACAAGCTTGAAGGCGGAAAGTCCCGTCTTATGCTTACGGTGTTCATAAGGGAGCTTTTAGACACCCAGCCCGGCAAAAACCCCAATTCGATAGTGCTTTCGGGCTATATATGCAAACCGCCTGTGTACCGCACTACTCCGTTTAACCGCGAAATTGCGGATTTGCTTATCGCGGTCAACCGCAGCTATAATAAATCTGACTACATTCCCGCAATAGCCTGGGGCAGAAACGCAAGATTTGTGCGCAACCTCGGCGTCGGCGACAGGGTCGCGCTTTCGGGCAGAATACAGAGCAGGGAGTACCAGAAAAAGCAGCCGGACGAAAGCTTCGTTTCAATGACGGCTTACGAAGTATCCGTTTCAAAGCTTGCCGCCTTTGACGATGATTCCGAATTCGATATAGAAGAGGAGTTCGATTTGTATTCGGTACCCAGAACTTACGAAAATTCAGAACAGTAGAAAAAACACATATAAGCGTCGCATAGCATTGTTGCACTCCGTGTTTTCTCGGTCACATACACCCTGTATGCTCCCTCGCAAATACTTGTGCGCCGCGCTCTGCTCGCTTCTCTGCATTTTTGAAAATAGGTAAATAATATATGTGCCGCGCGAAAAAATTCGCGCGGCACTTTTACTGTTTTGATAATAACTCGTTACAAGAAACATTAAATATTTTGCATAGTATTAATATTTCTATATCAGTTACAAACCGTTGACCGCTTTCAATGCGTTGAACGGCGTTCTTGTCAACGTCCATACCTTCCAATTGTAACCGTTCGGCTAACATTCTTTGAGACATTTTAGGTTTTGAATTTTTTCTTAATTCATAAACTTTCTGCCCGCAGATATTATTTTTACCATCTTCCGTTTTAGTTTTAAACATACTTACCTATTTGACATTTAGTGATTGACAAATATATTTTAGTATGCTACAATTAATTTATTGACATTCACTAAATGTCAATAAATATAAAATGGATATTGTTCTTACAAAGGCTAAACAATGGATGATTTATTGAAATGGGTTATAATAGGTAAAGCTAACAAAATTTATAATTTCAAGCGTGAACCGCAAAGTTACGAAAAGTTTCTTCGGCGTAAAGAACAGATTGACAAACAGTATGCGGAGGCAAAAAAGAATTATTTTTTAACTTTGGAAGAAAGATATAAAATCGATATGAAAAGAATTAAAAGAAGGCATCTTTACAATGTCAGTAAAACGGAATATGAATTATGCAAAAGTGATTTAAAAATATTAAAAGAAAAATATAATAGTGAAGCTGATAATGATTTTTGGATTTATATCGAAAGTTTATATAATTTTAAAATATAGATAAATAATTAATGCGCCGCGCGATAAAATTTGCGCGGCGCATTGTTTGCTTTTTTTTAACCGATAGATTATAATATTTTTACTATGAACGCCGATAAATTGCTTTTAGACGCTATGAAAAAGCATTTCAAAAAATATGAGGGGATAACGCGGGCGGTGCTGTTCGGTTCGCGTGCGCGTGGCGATAATTCCGAGCGCAGCGATTACGACGTTGCCGTTTACGGCAGTCTTACGCGTGAAGAAATAAGCGCGTTAAGCAGTTTTTTCGACGATGAGTTGCCCACTTTGCATAAAGTCGACTTGGTATTCATAGATAAAGTAAATAATATTAAGCTTTTATCTGAAATAGAAAAGGACGGTGTGGAAATTTATGTCCAAGGTTGAAAATAAACTTGTCAATTTTACTGCCGCAAACAAGCGGTTGAAAGAGGCGGTAACCGCTTACAAAAGCGATAAAGAAAATTCGCTTTACCGCGACGCATTGATACAGCGTTTTGAATTTACTTTTGAGCTTGCGTGGAAAACTACTGCTGAGGTTTTGCGCGGACAGGGCATAGTTCCTGAAATTCTTTCCCCGAAAAGCGTTTTCCGTGCGGCGTACAACGTCGGTTTTATTTCCAAAGAAAGTATCTGGCTGGATATTCTCAACGACAGAAACTCAATGAGCCATACCTACGATGAGCAGTCCGCTTCAAGAATTGCCGACGACATCTGCAACCGCTATGCAAAGGAAATAAACGCACTGTTAAAAGCTTTAAAGCAGTGCGAATAATTAAAATTTAACATCAATATAGCCTTCCCCCTTGGTAAGGGGGGAAGGCTATATTAACTTTAATCTTTAAACAAATTCTTTATCATTGTATTAACGTAGAGGATAGGTACGATAGAAATTTTATCGGCGAATTTTGCAACCGACTTCATATTTTTTGCGGGTACAAGCACTTTTTTAAAGCCCATTTTCACGCACTCGGCAACTCGTTTTTCACAGTATGAAACGGCGCGTACTTCGCCCGTTAAGCCTACTTCGCCGAACACTGCGACGTACTTGTCAATGGGCTTTCCGTAATAAGCGGAGGAGAGTGCCGCACACACCGCCAAATCGCAGGCGGGTTCATTTAGTTTGATCCCTCCCATAGCGTTTAAGTAGATATCCGAAGAGGAAAGGTTAAGCCCGCACCGCTTTTCAAGCACGGCTATTAAAAGTACAAGTTTGTTATAGTCTATGCCGAGCGGCATTCTTCTCGGTACGCCGAAGGAAGTCTTTGCGATAAGCGTCTGAACTTCAACGTTCATACACCGCGCACCCGTCTGCGCGGGGGTAACTACCGAACCGGGTTCTTCGCCTCGGCTTTCTGAAAGGAATATGCCAGAATAGTCGGTTACGGGAATAATTCCCTCGCCCGTCATTTCAAATACGCCGACTTCCTGTACGTTGCCGAACCTGTTTTTGACAGAACGCAGTATTCTGAAATTTTCCTGGTTTTCGCCCTCGAAGTAAAGGACTGTGTCCATAATGTGTTCAAGTACCTTAGGGCCTGCAAGCGCACCCTCTTTCGTAACGTGTCCCACGATAAAAAAGGTAATGCCGCGGCTCTTTGCTATGCGCATAAGCTTGGATGCGCACTCGCGCACCTGACCCACGGAACCTGCAGAAGAGGATAGGTCGTCGGTGTAAACCGCCTGAATGGAGTCTATAATGCAAAACTCAACCCCGTCAAGCTCGGCTTCAAGTCCGTCTATGCACGTTTCATTTACTATCAGCAGGTCGTCGGAGTTGAGGTTAAGTCTTTCCGTGCGAAGCTTAACCTGCGAACAGCTTTCCTCGGCTGAAAAGTATAAAACCTTTTTGTTTGCCGAAAGGTGCGCGGCAATCTGCGTCAAAAGCGTGGATTTGCCTATGCCGGGGTCGCCGCCTATCAGCACCAGCGAACCTGTAACTATGCCTCCGCCCAAAACGTTGTCGAATTCCGAAATGCCGGAAGGCGTTCTGTTATAGTTTTCGTAAGTAATCTGTGAAAGGGGTTTTGCTCTTCCGCCGTAAACTGCTTTGCTTGCCGTTTTTTGCGGCTCTGCGGGTTTAACAATTTCTTCAACCATAGTGTTGAATTTTCCGCACGCGGGGCATCTCCCAAGCCAGCGTGGGCTTGAAGCTCCGCATTCGCCGCATATAAATTCCGTTGTCGTTTTCGTGGTTTTAGCCATAATGTTTTCCTTGAAAGGTTTTAATTTGATTGACTGCGCGCGCAAAAATCACATTTTTTGCAAGCGCACTCAATTTGCGCATACTTGCGCCTCGGCGGGGTGAATGCCCGCAATTAAATAATAAGTTTGCCCTTGTGATTGCGGGCAAAGGGCAAGTAGCCCTAAATCACGAAATTTTTAAAGCGCAGAATAGCTTTAACAATTTGTGAGAGAAGCTACGCAGTAAACCGTAATTCCCAGACCCTTACCCACAAAACCCAAGCCCTCGCACGTTCCCGCGGCAATTGCTATATCTTGTACGGGTACGCCCGTAAGCTTACTTAAATTTGCTTTCATTGCATCGATGTGCGGCGAAAGCTTAGGTTTTTCCGCTTGAACGCTTATTGAAAGATTGGCGGGGGAGTAGCCCTCGGCGTTTACAAGTTTCATAACCTCCCTTAAAAGCTTTCCGCTGTCCGCGTTCCTGTATTTTTCGTCGGTATCGGGGAAGTACTTTCCTATATCTTTAAGTCCAGAGGCGGAAAGCAGGGCGTCCATAACCGCGTGTATAACCACGTCGCCGTCGCTGTGCGCTATAAGTCCCCTGTCGCAGTCAATCTTAACCCCTGCAAGCGTAACGAAGCTACCCTCGCCGAAACAGTGCGTGTCCACGCCGAACCCGACGCGCTGACCTTCGCCACAGCAAACGGTAGGGGAGGTGCGGTCGAAGTCCTGCTTAAAGGTAAGCTTTATATTTTCTTTTTCCCCTTCAATTAAGCGTGGCGGTGCTATGTATTCGCCGTAAACCGCGCTGTCGTCTGTGTAAACCTTGTTTTGTGCAAGCCTGTACGCGGTTTTGATATCATCCGTAATAAAGCCTTGCGGAGTCTGGATAAGGAACAGGCGGTTTCTGTCCAGTCTTTCCGTAACTATACCTAAGTTGGAATAAACGGCGGTGTCTGTTGCCTGAACGGCGCAAATCCCGCTGCCGTATGTCTTTACGCTGTTAATGCAGTCGGAAATAAGCTTGCGCGAAAGGAAGGGGCGCGCCCCGTCGTGGATTAGCGTTATATCGCCCGTAACTTCGTTTAAAGCGTTTTTCACGCTCTCCGTGCGGGTGCTTCCGCCGATAACTACCTTATACCCGAACGGAACGGCAAGTGCGCATATTTCTTTGTAATCAAACTTTGACGAGGTTACTATAACCTCGTCTATTTCGGGTATATTGAATTTTTCCAGAGTGTGATACAGTGCAGGTTCGCCGTAAACGGGGGTAAGCAGTTTGTTTTTGCCAAAGCCCGCACGCTCGCCTTTTCCCGCCGCACAGATAATTACGCTTACAGTATTTTTCATATATTCCTTTAATAATTTACGTCGCGCGCAAAAATCACATTTTTTTGCAAGCGCACTCAATTTGCGAATACTTTCGCCTCGGCGAGGTGAATGCCCGCAATTAAATAATAAGTTTGCCCTTATGATTGCGGGCAAAGGGCGAGTAGCCCTAAATCACGAAATTTTTAAAGCGCAGAATAGCTTTAAAAATTTGTGAGTATTTCATAAAGATTGGAGGCTTCGTCCTTTTTTACCGTTTCTTTAATTTCGTTTATTTTAAATTTTACTCCGCCCGAAACGTAATTAATCTCGACAATATCGCCGACCTTAATCTGATGCCCTGGTTTAACTTCCCTGCCGTTTACGGTAACTTTGCCCTTGTCGCACGCCTCCTGTGCAAGCGTGCGCCTTTTTAAAATTCTCGAAACTTTTAAAAATTTATCAATTCTCATAAAAAAATCCTCTTTCACAAAAATTTACTTCTATTCTGCGAAGTAAATTTTTCGTGAATTGAAAGGCGTTTCTCACGCACTGCAATGAAAACAGTGCGTTCGGTCATCGCTTGCGCCTTGCATTATGCGCAAGCTTACCTCGGATAACAAAACAGCGCACTGTGCTGTTTTGAGAAATTTGTCCTCGCCTTTTCTTGCCGCAATCTTAGTGGCAAACTTATCATATAATTGCGGCAATTCAATCCGCTGAGGTGCAGGTATGCACAAATTGGGTGCGCTGGCGGAGGGAAACCCTCCTTGCTATGCCGTTGATTATTTTAGAAATTTATCTTAATAAAAAATTTTTAAATAACAGTTAAAAGCGGTTGTCGCACCGCAAGCATTTCCATAACTAAAAAATTTTCAGTAACGATTTAAAATGCTTGTCGTACCGCAAGCATTTCCATAACTAAAAAAATTTTCAGTAACGAAATAAAATGCTTGACAACCTTGATTGAATAATTTATAATAATACACTGAACTAAAATGCGAATTTTGCGCGCATATGAAATTTTTGAGGGGTTTTTCCCACTCGAAAAGTGTCAAAAAACGTCAATTTTCCGCCTCGGTTGCAATAAATTATACACCA
This sequence comes from uncultured Christensenellaceae bacterium, assembly GCA_910587365.1. Taxonomy (GTDB): domain Bacteria; phylum Bacillota; class Clostridia; order Christensenellales; family Borkfalkiaceae; genus Coproplasma. The sequence continues at coordinate 115,038 of CAJUKJ010000002.1, forward strand.
TATAATTTAATTTGTAAAGGGCAGAAAAAAAATTTTTTAAATTTTCGCGCTTTATTTTAAACCGTAAGCGGGCAGAGTTGCCTAAACAACGAAGTTTTTATTTTGCAGAACAAAAATAAAAATTAGTAAAATAAAAAAATATCACAGATTTTTTCCGGTGAAAAGATATAAACGGATAATCGCCAATGTGAATTTAAGATAGAAGTAAAGAAAAGGAGTAATTTTTTCGCAATGAATTTACCGATTCACAAGTATGGCAAAACCGAAAGACGGAAGTTCGGCAAAATCAACGAAGTTATCGAAATCCCCGACCTCGTTGAAATCCAGAAGGCGAGCTACAACAACTTCATTAACGAGGGTATTTCCGAAGTATTTGAAGATTTTTCGCCCATAACCGACTATTCCGACCATTACGAGCTGTATTTCCTCAACCACTGGTTTGACGAAAAGCCCAAGTATGACGAGAAGGAGTGCAGAACGCGCGACGCAACATACGCGCTTCCCCTGCACGTAACCGTCCGTCTTGTCAACAAGGTTAAGGACGAGGTTATCGACCAGCCCGTGTTTATGGGAGAGTTCCCTTTAATGACCGATTCGGGTTCGTTTATCATCAACGGCGCAGAGCGTGTAATCGTTTCACAGCTCGTCCGTTCCCCCGGTGTATACAACGCGTCTACCCTCGACAAGACGGGTAAGGCAATGTACGGGACTACCGTAATTCCCAACCGCGGTGCGTGGCTCGAATTGGAGCAGGACGCACAGGGCGTAATGTGGGTTCACGTTGACAGAAAGCGTAAGCTCTGCGCAACGGTTTTACTGCGCGCGCTCGGCTTCGGTTCGGACAGGGCTTTATTGGACTTGTTCGCAAACGACAAGATGATTGAAAACACGATAGCCAAGGACACGACCAAATCGGAGTCCGACGGTCTTATCGAGCTTTACAGAAGACTTCGTCCCGGCGAAGTTCCCACCGAAGCTTCGGTTAAACAGCACCTCAACAATCTGTTCTTCGACTCCCGCCGTTACGACGTGGTAAAAGTGGGCAGATACAAATTCAACAAAAAGCTTAACCTGGCTTACCGTCTTCCCGGCTGTAAGCTTGCGGAGGATATTTTCAATCCCGAAACGGGCGAGATAATGGCTCACGCAGGCGACGTCATTGAGGAAGCAAAGGCTATCGAAATACAGGACGCGGGCGTTAACGAAGTGTTCGTTCTCGTTTCCGACCCTGCCGAAGGCGAAATCAAGCACAAGATTATCGCAAACAATACGGTTAACTTCAAGGCAGTCAGTGATAAGAACGCAAAGACGTTCGGACTTCTTCCTACAATCTATTATCCCAACTTCCGCTTTATGCAAAAGCTTGCTGCGGAATGCGAGGGCGCGAAGGTGGAAGAGGTTGCGGAAAAATATCTTGACGAAATCAATTCTATTTATTATACAGTTGAAATTCCCGAAAGCGACGACGAAAAGCCCGAGGATAAGAAGAACAGGGAAAAAAGACGCGACACCCGCATCAAGTTTGTTGCCGCTTGTAAGAAGTTTAACGAGCTGTTAAATTCGGACAAGACGTTTATCGAAGCTGACGAAAAGAAGGAAATCAGACCTATTATCGAAAAGCTCAACCACAAGCATATCACGGTTGACGATATCGTCGCTTCTATTTCCACAAATATCGACTTACAGTACGGCATCGGCACGATAGACAATATCGACCACCTCGGCAACCGCCGCGTTCGCTCCGTTGGCGAGCTTTTGCAAAACCAACTGCGTATCGGTATAGCAAGACTTGAAAAATTAATCAAAGAGCGTATGGCAACGCAGGACGCAATGGAGGTAACCCCTTCGGGTCTTGTAAACGTCCGTCCCGTATCCGCGGTTATCCGTGAATTTTTCGGCTCTTCCCAGCTTTCGCAGTTTATGGACCAGACCAACCCCGCGGCAGAACTTACGCATAAGCGTAAGCTTTCCGCACTCGGTCCCGGCGGTCTTAACCGCGACCGTGCAACCTTTGAAGTCCGCGACGTTCACCACTCGCACTACGGCAGACTCTGCCCGATAGAAACTCCCGAAGGTCAGAACATCGGTCTTATTTCTTCGCTTGCAACCTTCTCCAAGGTAAACGAGTACGGCTTTATTATGAGTCCCTACCGCAAGGTTATCAAGGACGAAAACGGCGTTCCCACCGTAACCAACCGGGTAGATTACCTCACTGCGGACGAAGAGGACAGGTACATCGTCGCACAGGCAAACGAACCCCTCGACGAAAACAACCATTTCGTAAACGCGCATATCGGCTGCCGCCACCAGGATTTAATTACGCAGTACGCTCCCGAAAGAATGGACTATATGGACGTAAGTCCCAAACAGCTTGTTTCGGTTGCAACCGCGCTTATACCCTTCCTTGAAAACGACGACACAAACCGTGCGCTGATGGGTTCAAACATGCAGCGTCAGGCAGTTCCCCTTATGAAGACGGAGTCGGCTATCGTTGCAACGGGTATCGAGTCCGCAATTGCGCGCGACAGCGGCGTAATGGTACGCGCAAAGAAAGCGGGCGTTGCAGTAGGCGTTTCTTCCGATTTGATTAAAATCCAGGAAGACAGCGGCTTTATTACAGAGTATAAGCTTAAAAAGTTCGAGCGTTCAAACCAAGGCACCTGCCTCAACCAGCGTCCCATTATCAATACCGGCGACAGGGTAGAGGAAGGCGAAATTATTGCCGACGGTCCCGCAACCAACAACGGCGAGCTTGCGCTCGGCAAGAATATATTAATAGGTTATATGGAATGGGAAGGCTATAACTACGAGGACGCAATCCTCATTTCCGAAAAGCTCGTACAGGACGACGTGTTCACTTCTATCCATATCGAAGAACACGAAACCGAGGCGAGGGATACCAAGCTCGGCGAAGAGGAAATTACCCGCGACATTCCCAACGTTTCGGAAGACGCGCTCAAAGACCTTGACGAGGACGGTATCATAAGAATAGGCGCGGAAGTTCAGCCCGGCGATATTTTGGTAGGTAAGGTTACACCCAAGGGCGAAACCGAGCTTACCCCCGAAGAAAGACTTCTCAGGGCAATTTTCGGCGAAAAGGCAAGGGAAGTAAGGGATACGTCCCTTAAAGTACCCCACGGCGAAGGCGGTATAGTTGTTGACGTAAAGATATTTACCCGTGAAAACAAGGACGAGCTTTCCCCCGGCGTAAACAAGCTTGTGCGCGTTTACATTGCGCAAAAGCGTAAAGTTCAGGTCGGCGACAAGATGGCGGGACGTCACGGAAACAAGGGCGTCATTTCCCGCGTGCTTCCGCAGGCGGATATGCCCTTCCTTGCGGACGGTACTCCTTTGCAGATAGTTTTAAACCCCCTCGGCGTTCCTTCGCGTATGAACATCGGGCAGGTGCTTGAAGTTCACTTGGGTTTAGTCTGCAAGCAGCTCGGATGGAAGATAGCAACCCCCGTTTTCGACGGTGCGACCGAGCAGGACATTAAGCATTTATTTGAAGAAAACAACATTCTCAATCCCGAAGGCAAGGTAGACGGCAAAATTCAGGTCTACGACGGAAGAACGGGCGAAGCTTTTGAAAACAGGGTTACGGTCGGCGTTCAGTATATGATTAAGCTTATCCACCTCGTTGACGATAAAATCCACGCGCGTTCCATCGGACCTTACAGCTTGGTTACCCAGCAGCCCCTCGGCGGTAAAGCGCAGTTCGGCGGACAGCGTTTCGGCGAAATGGAAGTATGGGCCCTCGAAGCTTACGGCGCGGCTCACATCTTACAGGAAATTCTTACCGTTAAGTCGGACGATATCGTAGGACGTGTAAAGACCTATGAAAGCATAGTCAAAGGCAACAACATTTCCGAACCGGGCATTCCCGAAGCGTTCAAGGTGCTTTTGAAGGAGCTTCAATCGCTTGCCCTCGACGTCAAGGTGCTTACCGAATCGGGCGAAGAGCTTGTCATCCGCGAGCTTGACGACGATGACGACAGCATACCTTCGGCAAGAGCGCGCGAGCTTCAGGAGCAGGAAGCTAAAATTCCCGAAGAGGAGCTTGAGCTTATCAAGCACTCCGATGAGGACGAAGAAATCGAGCTTGAACCTATCTCCATATTCGATACCGACGACGAGGACGAGTTCAGCGGCAAGGAATTGTTCGCTGGCGACGACGAGGACGAAGACGACGATTTGGGCGATAAATTCACTCTTTTCGACAGTGAAGACGAAGAACTTGACCTGTTCGGCGACGATGACGACGGCAAGGACGAGGAGTAAGGGAGGTTAAAATATGTTTGAATTAAACGATTTCAGTTGCATAAAAATCAGCGTAGCTTCCCCCGAAAAAATCAGGGAACTTTCCAAGGGCGAGGTAACAAAGCCCGAAACTATAAATTACAGAACGCAGAAGCCCGAAAAAGACGGACTTTTCTGTGAAAGAATCTTCGGACCGATGAAGGACTGGGAATGCCACTGCGGTAAATACAAGCGTATCCGCTACAAGGGCATTACCTGCGAAAAGTGCGGCGTTGAAGTCACAAAGGCAAAGGTAAGAAGAGAAAGAATGGGACATATCGAGCTTGCGGCTCCCGTATCGCACATATGGTACTTCCGCGGCGTTCCTTCGAGAATAGGTCTTATTCTCGATATGTCGCCCAAAGCGTTGGAGCAGGTTATTTACTTCGCTTCCTACGTCGTAATCGACCCCGGCAACGTTCCCATTCTCGAATACAAACAGGTTATAAACGATAAAGAGCTTCGCGAAATCGAAGAAAAATACGGCGAAAGCGAAGTTACGGGTCTAAAAGTCGGAATGGGCGCGGAAGCTATCCGTGAACTTTTAATGGCAGTGGATCTTGAAAAAGAATGCGAAGAAACGAGAAAGATTATCGAAACCAGCACTGCAGCCCAAAAGCGCGTTAAGGCTGTAAAGAGAATTGAAATTCTCGAATCGTTCAGAAAGAGCGGAAACCGTCCCGAATGGATGGTATTGACCGTTCTCCCCGTGCTTCCCCCCGAACTCAGACCTATGGTACAGCTCGACGGCGGCAGGTTTGCATCATCAGACCTGAACGACTTGTATAGGCGCGTAATAAACCGCAACAACCGCTTAAAGAGAATGATGGAACTCGGCGCGCCCGATATGATTGTCAAAAATGAAAAGCGTATGTTGCAGGAAGCTGTTGACGCGCTTATCGACAACGGCAGACGCGGCAAGGCACTTTCGGGACCCTCCAACAGGGAGCTTAAATCGCTTTCGGGTATGCTCCGCGGCAAGCAGGGACGTTTCCGCCAGAACCTTCTCGGTAAACGTGTAGACTATTCGGGCCGTTCGGTTATCGTAGTAGGTCCCGAACTCAAACTCTACCAATGCGGACTTCCCAAGGAAATGGCTATCGAGCTTTTCAAACCCTTCGTTATGAAAAAGCTTGTGGAAAGCGGGCAGTGCCACAATATTAAGAGTGCGAAGCGTACAGTGGAAAAGGCTAAACCCCTCGTATGGGACGTTTTGGAACAGGTTATCAAAGAGCATCCCGTACTTTTGAACCGTGCGCCTACGCTGCACAGACTTTCCATACAGGCGTTTGAACCCGTCTTAATCGAAGGCAGGGCGATAAAAATCCATCCCCTCGTATGTACTGCGTTTAACGCGGACTTCGACGGCGACCAGATGGCTGTCCACGTACCTCTTTCGGTAGAGGCACAGGCGGAAGCAAGATTTTTAATGCTTTCCTCCAACAATATATTAAAGCTTTCTGACGGCAAGCCTGTTATGCAGCCCGCGCAGGATATGGTTCTCGGCGCGTACTACCTCACTATAATAAGACGTGAAGAAGGCAAGTTCTACCGTTGGGGCGGCGACAGATACTACGAATGCGCAGAGGGCGAAGAGGGAGCGGAAAAATATATTCCCAACGCCTATATATCCGAGGACGAGGCTTTAATGGCTTACCAGACGAAGCTTGTCCATATGCAGGACGAAATTTACGTCCGCCGTACCGTGGCAGTCGACGGCGAAACCGTACAGGGCAGGGTAAAAACGACTGTCGGAAGAATTATCTTCAACTCGCAGATGCCACAGGATTTGGGCTTCGTTAAGCGTGTTACAAAGGAAGACTTCCTTAAATATGAAATTTCTTACGAGTTCCTCGGAAATTCGGTTGCAGTCGGCAAAAAGCAGCTCGGCAAAATCGTTGACCGTTGCTTCAAGACGGGCGGCGCGCCCAGAGCGGCAGACGTTCTCGATAAAATAAAAACTCTCGGTTATAAATATTCGACCATAGGCGCGGTTACCACGTCCGTATTCGATATGCACATTCCCGACGCAAAGAAAGCAATCGTGGAAGAAACGGAAGAAAAGGTAATCAAAATCGAAAAGAAATACCAGCGCGGACTTTTGAGAGAGGAAGAAAGGTACGAGGCGGTAATCAACGCGTGGGATTCCGCGACGGACGCAGTTACCGACGCACTCAAAAAATCGCTCGATAAGTTCAACCCCATCTGGATGATGGCAGACTCGGGCGCGCGTGGTTCAATCGACCAGATGAAACAGCTTTCGGGTATGCGCGGACTGATGGTTAACCCCCAGGGTAAAAAGATAGAAGTACCCGTTAAGTCGTGTTTCAGACAGGGACTTTCCGTTCTCGAATACTTCATTTCTTCGCACGGCGGACGTAAAGGTCTTGCCGATACGGCGTTAAAGACGGCTGACTCGGGTTACCTTACCCGTAGGCTTGTAGACGTTTCGCAGGACGTTATCGTAAGGGAAGACGACTGTATGGCAGGCAGCAAGAAGCCCCGCGGTATGGTAGTTAAAGCAATAATAGGTCCCAACGGCACCGTTATAGAAGGTCTTGAAGACAGAATACAGGGCAGATTCGTTGCCGAGGACGTTAAAAATCCCAAAACGGGCGAAGTTATCGTTCCCCAGAACGGATTTATTACAGACTCGCTTGCAAAAGAAATTGTCAATGCGGGAATTGAGCAGGTTTCCATCCGTTCGATATTCAGTTGTAATTCACGTCTCGGCGTGTGCGCAAAGTGCTACGGCAAGAATATGGCTACGAACACACCCGTACAGCCCGGCGAGGCCGTAGGCGTCATCGCGGCACAGTCCATAGGCGAACCCGGTACCCAGCTTACAATGCGTACCTTCCATACCGGCGGTATTGCGGCGACGGGCGATATTACGCAAGGTCTTCCCCGTGTCGAAGAGCTTTTCGAGGCGCGCAGACCCAAGGGCTGCGCAACCCTTTGCGAGGTTTCTGGCGTAGTTACCGTAGACGATAAGGATAACTTAAAGCACGTTATAGTTAAAGACCCCATAACGGGCGAGCAAAAGAAGGAGTACACTCTTCCTTTCAATGCGGGACTTCTCGTTAAAACGGGCGACGTGGTAGAACCGGGTACAATTCTCAACAGCGGTTCTGTATATCCCCAGGACATTTTAAGGGTATCGGGCGTAAGGGGCGTTCAGGACTATATCCTCGAACAGGTTCAGTCCGTTTACCGTTCGCAGGGCGTTGATATCAACGACAAGCACGTTGAAATTATCGTCCGCCAGATGCTGAGAAAGGTCAAGATAGAGAGCGCGGGTTCGACTAACCTCCTTCCCGGCGAAACCGCGGATATGTTCACGGTTGAGGAAGAGAACAGAAAGGCTATCGAAAACGGCGGCACGCCCGCACTTCAAAAGCGTGTGCTTTTGGGTATAACAAAGGCTGCCCTTTCTACCGACTCGTTCCTTTCCGCAGCTTCCTTCCAGGAAACGGCAAGGGTTCTTACCGACGCGGCTATCAAGAACAAGGTAGACCCTCTCGTAGGTCTTAAAGAAAACGTCATTATAGGTAAGCTTATTCCCGCGGGTACGGGCGTTAAGGAATATAAGAATATGTCCCCCGCGATTAACGCAAACTATAACAGTATAGTAAAACACGACTGATTAAATCGTTCAAAGTTCCTCGGCGCAGCATAATTGTTGCGCCGCAGAATACAGAGGTTGTTTTATGCCTGATTCCGAAATTTTGAAAATGGTCAACCTTCTGAAAAATTTCAGGGGCGATATAATAAGCATAGAGGAAGAGCGTAGCAACGCGCTTCGCTTCAAAGAGGCAAGCAAAGATTTGCAAAGTATTTATGCTTTACACTTAAACAATAAAATGAAGTTTAACGAAGTGGAGCATTACCTTAAAAATCTTTACGCTTCATTTAACTATGCCGCAGTAATTATGAACGACGCATTGAAAAGGAAATCGCTCAAGCCCGAAAATATCGTGCATTTGGACGAAGCGTTGGAAATAATGTTAAAGTGCTGCGACTTAATAACCGCAAAACTCAAAAAGAAAAAATAAAAAAATCCCGCTGTATTTTGCAAAGCAAAGTCAGCGGGATTTTCCATTAACAATATCTCCTATAAAATAACATTCTCTATCCGCGCTTTTAATTTCAATTTTTCCACGATTAATTACTTGTTAACAAAAATTGCAATATTTCTACAATAATTTTGCAATTGTTTATGATAGTATTTTGTTGTACAATTATTATAGAAAAAGTCGGCGGATTTCCGCAGGGCTTGGGCTTTAAGCCCGTCAACATATTATATGGGAGGAAAAAATGCAAAAAGAGGGTAGTTATTTTACTAATAAACCTGTTCTGTTTTACGTCGGACTCGGTCTTTCGGGCTTTGCCGCGCTTTTGTCGCTTATAGTCGCAACCGTGTACGGCGCGTGTTACGCTCATTCGGTTTATTACAGCGGTTGGGGGGTGGCACTTCCCATAGTCGGTGCTGGGCTTTTCGCTGCCGCCGTTACGGTAAAGGTTTTCTTCAATAAAATACCTTATGCCGACGTTATAGGCGCGGTTGTCTTGTGGCTTTTAAGCTTTTTGGGCTTTATTTTGTTTATAAACACTTCATATCTCTATTTTTCGGAAGTTTTTTACGGCGGATTCAGCGCGGAAGCGTTGGCGAATATGGACGCTGCATATATTGTTTGTCTGCTGTTTTTTGTTTTGGCAATAATTTTAAGCAATATCGGAATGTTTATGTTAGGTGCAAAACGCGTTAAACAAACTGCGGAAACGGAAGAGGGGGTAGAAGTATGAGAAAAAGATTGACGTTGGCGTCAAAGATAGTTGCAAATATTTTCATATACCTTTTTGTCATTGTAATGGTTGCGGGTTCTATTGCTATGGCAAATGCAAGCATTATAAATACAAGCCTTAAAATACCGACCTACGAATTGGTTGACAAAGACCCGGACCCCGATGAGGATACCGAATATTATAAATCCGATTTTACCAGCGTCAGGGAAACAAAGAACCATACGGAAAAAATGACGCAGGAAATCGTAAAAGAGGGGTCTGTACTTCTCAAAAACGAAAACGGCGCACTTCCTCTCAGCTCAGGGGATTCGGTAAGCCTTTACTCTATTTCGTCCGTCCAGCTCGTCTATGCGGGTACGGGGTCCAGCGGAACGAATACTTCCGGCACGGTAGACCTGAAAACGGCTTTGGAAGACCCCGACAGGGCGGGACTTAAAGTAAATTCCGAGCTTTGGAACTGGTACAGCGCAAACACGGATACTTACGGCAGGGGTTCTGCCGGCGGTACGGTAGGACAGTCGTTCAGCATTAAAGAAGCTCCTTGGGGTGCGATTAACGGCGGAAGGGATAACAGAGCGGACGCGGCGATTTTCGTTCTTGCGCGCAACGGCGGCGAAGGTGCCGACTTAACCCTTTCCGGCGGTTCTTCGTCTGATATGACAGACGGTAACTATTTAAAGCTTTCCCCACAGGAATCGGAAGTTCTTGAAGGACTTAACGGGTTAAAGAAACAAGGTACGATAGGCAAAATAATCGTTCTCTTAAACTCGGCCAACCAGGTTGAAAGTAAATTTATAGACGACGGCAAATACGGTATAGACGCTGCTCTGTGGATAGGCGATATAGGCTCTACGGGTATTTACGGCGTTGCCGAGCTTCTCGTGGGCAAGGCTAACCCTTCCGGCAGACTTGCCGATACTTTCTGGAAAGAACACTATTTAAATCCCGCACTGACAAACTTCGGCGATTTTAAATACAACGGCAGCATTTTCAGCGGTGATTCAAGAAGTAACAGCTACGTAGTTTACCAGGAAGGAATTTACGTCGGCTACCGCTACACCGAAACAAGGTATGAAGATCTTGTTATGGGTACAGGTAACGCAGGCGACTTCGATTACGAAAAGGTGGTGTCTTATCCTTTCGGTTACGGTTTGTCATATAGCGAATTTTCCTATTCGGACTTCAAGGTAACGCCCCCTCTTTTAGGTTCAAAGACAAGAACGTACACTGTATCCGTAAAGGTTACAAATACGGGCAGCGTTGCAGGCAAAGAAGTAGTGCAGATATATTTGCAGAAGCCTTATACGCAGTACGACATAGATAACCATATTGAAAAATCCGCTGTCGAGTTAGTCGGTTTTGCAAAGACGGAAGTTATCGCTCCCGATAAAAGCGAAACAGTGCAGATAGAGGTAAAGGAAGAATACTTCGCTTCATACGACGCATGCGAAGCTAAAACTTATATAGTGGACGAGGGCGAGTATTACCTGACCGCGGCAAAGGACGCGCACGACGCGATAAACAATATTCTTACCGCCAAAAGTTATTCGGTTACCGACGGAATGACTGCAAACGGCGACGCAAGTCTTACTTACAAAACAAGTATGGCATTCGATAAGCAAACTTACTCGGTTTCAGCCGTAACGGACGCGGAAATAACAAATCAATTCGACAACGCCGACCTCAATATTTATGACGGTGCGGGAGATAACAGCGTGACGTATATTTCGCGCAACGATTGGGCGGGAACAGTTAAACTCGGTTACACCGCAACCAACCAGAAGCTGAATAACCAGGTAATCGTCAAGGGTACTTCGCAAATGAAGGATGACGTGCTTGCACCCAAAATCGAACAGGATTTCAGCGTAGAATACCCGACTTACAGTGCCGAACCAAAATATACTCTGTTATCAATGCGCGGACTGGCTTATGACGCACCCGAATGGGAATATTTACTCGACCAGCTTACCTGGGCGGAAACGGCAACCCTGCTTTCCGACGGGTTAAGGCTTACTGGCGGAATACCCAGTATAATGAAACCCAAGACCATAGACCATAACGGTGCTACGGGACCTACCGAGCCGTACAATTCGGGTTCGATAGATAAAGACGGTAAAATTACCGACGGTGCGGATAATAACGGACTTGCCGTAAGAATGCAAGACCCCGACAGGGCTGAAAAACCCACCGTCTATCCCTGTAACGGACTTGTTGCGTCCACATACAATAAACAGCTTGCCGGGGAATACGGCAAAGCAATCGGTAACGACTGTCTGTGGGCGGGCTACGCAGGGTTATACGGCTTCGGTATAAACACCCACCGCACGATGTACGGCGGCAGAACGTTCGAGTATTACAGCGAAGACCCCATACTTGCAGGTCAGGTCTGCGCATATCAGACAATGGGAGTGCAGGCATACGGCTGCAACGTTTACTTAAAGCACTGCTTCCTTAACGACCAGGAAAGGAACAGGGAGGGTGTAAGCACTTGGGCTAACGAACAGACAATCCGCGAAGTTTATCTGCGTCCTTTCCAGATAGCGATAGAAGACGGCGGGGCAATGAACGTAATGACGGGTTTCAACCGCTTAGGCGTTGTCTGGACGGGGCATCAGGGCTTTATCAACACCGTTCTTCACGGCGAATTCGATATGAAAGGTCTGGCTGTATCCGACTGGTTTCAGACGTATTATATGACTATTCCCGGCGGTGTGCTTTACGGCAACGACTTGCCCGACGGAACGCAAAACACCAAAGACCGCCCTTACAGACCCTTTGAAGGTTATGAAGAGGATAAAGGCTACGGCGAGCTTGCCTGGGCAATGCGTGAGTCTGCCCACAGAATCCTCTATCACACCGTAAACAGCAACGCAATGAACACTATTTCAGCTACTACCGAAATGATTATGCTGCCCATCGCGTGGCAGACCGCGCTTAAAGCGGTGGAAATAGTCGTCGGTATCCTGTTCGGACTTAGTATGGCGTTCTTTATCGGAATGACCGTTCTCAACGCGGTCAGACCCGAAAAGGTAAAAAACGAAGAGTAAATTTATTCAGGAGGAAAAAATGGGAGCATTCGCAAAGCTTAAAAGCATTTGGGAAAACAATCGTAAAACGGTAATTATAATTGCTTCCTCGGTACTTGCCGTATTGTTTATCGGCAGTATCCTTCTCGCAGTGTTTGTCGGCGGGGAATTTAAGAAAGAGGAAGTTATAACCTACGATGTAAAGGGTGCAATAAGCATCGTCAAGCCCGGTGTTTATGAAACCGAATACGAGGTGGGCGACGCTTTCGTATTCGATAAGACGAAAAACAAGATAAATCTTATCTATCAATACACCGACGACGCAGACCACAGCGACGAATACGGTCAGGACGAAGACGGCAACGATAATTCTTATGCGGTCATTAACGACCTTGACGGCGGCGAATACGGCTTTTGCGTCAACGGCGCAGGGCAGGTTTACGACGAAGCGGACGAAATTCAAATTGACGGGGACGTAAAATATATTTCCGTTGTATGGGTCAGATATCCGCACATCAAGGTTAATATCGATATAAAAATCAAAGACGGGACTGATAGCTGATTATCTGCAAGGAGGAAATAAATAATTATGTCAAATGAAAATATTTCACAATCGCCCGCACGGCAAATAGAGGAATGTATACGTTCAAAATGGATAGGTTGCTTCGTCGCGCTTGCCGCGGTTGTACTCAGCCTTGTCCAGGCAATAGTATACGGTTTCGTTTCCCCGCAGGATCGCAGCGCAGGCGCAATAGTCTTTTCTGTGTTGGCGGTAGTGTCCTTTTCGGGACTTTCCCTGTTTAAAAAGACCTCTCCGCTGGCACCCGTTGCTTTAATGGTTTTCGACTTCCTCGCGCTTTTATTTTTCGCAAATAAAATAGTGGACTATTTCTCTACGGAATTTTTCGGCGAAATGTCAGTTGCAAAATTTTTCGGACAGAAATTTGCGTATTGGTTCAGTACTTTGTCGTTCATTATAACTACGTTAATTTCTTTTGTGGCTATGTATCTTCCGCAGAACAGAGAGTTAAAAGTAAATAACGCAGGGGGAGAAAGCAATGAAGTTAAAGAAGTTTAATTTAATTACCAAAATTTTATTTCACGTTACTCTGTTTTTATACGGTCTTATGGCTGTTGCGGGTCCAATATTGCTTGCAAACAGCACCATTGTAAACGGCTATTTGGGTATAAAAACTCAGGGCGGCAACAGAGGCAACGGCAGTACTTACTTCGACACCAAATACGATACGATGGAGCAGGTGCGCAACGCCAGCCTTGAATTAATCGAAGAAACAATGGCGGAAGGCGCGGTTTTACTTAAAAACGAAAACGGCGCGCTGCCCCTTGATAAAGGCGACAGCGTTACCCTTTACGGAATTGCCTCTTATTATTCCGCCCATACGGGTCAGGGTTCAAGCGGCAGCGAAACGGGTACGGCGGCTTTAAGCGACAGGGTTACTTTCTATGACGGGCTTACGGGAGCAGGGCTTAACGTCAACTCCGCGTTAAACGAATGGTACGGCAATCAGTCCATTGCAAGCTATCTCGGTAACTCAAACTTTATGGGTTCGGCTTCGCAGGAAACTCAGTACGTCGTAAAGGATATCGAGTGGAGCGCGCTTCCCGATTCCAAAAACAACAATGCAAAGTCGGCAATAATGGTAATTGCCCGCAATTCCGGCGAAGCGGTGGATATGTATATGGATACCACTATGGACGACGGACAAACGCGAGTAATCGTAAGCAAGCAGAACAACAATAAGGTAAGCGGCAGCGTCGGCGACAGCCTTGAACTCACTTCGGCGGAAAAATCCGTCCTTCAAGGGTTGAAGCAGCTTAAAAGCGGCGGCGCGATAGAAAACATCGTAGTTATTATGAACAGCGCAAGCCCCTTGCAGTGTGAGTTTGTTGACAACGATTCTTACGGCATAGACGCCTGCCTATGGGTAGGCACTATCGGCACCAACGGCGCGACGGCAATAGGCAAGCTTCTTACGGGCGAATACAACCCCTCGGGCAGGACTGCGGACACGTTCTGGGCAAACAGCAAATACAATCCCGTATACTATAACTTCGGTTCGATGGAATACGGCGATTCGGGAAAGCTTAAAAATTATTTTGCAACGCTTGGCGACTATAACAATAAATATTATATAGCTTACCAGGAAGGTATTTACAACGGCTATAAATATACCGAAACGCGGTACGAGGACGTCTTGACCAACCGCCCCTATGCGGGAGATTTCGATTATAATAAAGTTGTCACTTATCCGTTCGGTTACGGTTTAAGCTATACCGAATTTGAATATACAAAGATGTCGGTTACCAGAAACGGCGGCAAGCGCACCTATAACGTCAGCGTCGAAGTCAAAAATATCGGCGACGTGAATGGCAAAGAGGTCGTCCAGGTCTATTTGCAGAAGCCGTATACCTCTCAGGATATCAAAAACGGCGTTGAAAAAGCTTCGGTAGAGCTTATAGGTTATGCAAAGACGGACGTCATCGAACCCGGCAAGACCGCAACGGTAAACATTACCGTCAAGGAAAAGTATTTTGCGGCTTACGACGCAAACGTTGAAAACACATACGTAATCGGCTCTTCGGACAGGAACGATAAGTATCTCCTTACCGCAGCTAAGGACGCGCACGACGCTGTAAACAATATTTTACAGTATAAATCGAAAAATAACGTATGCACCGTAAATACGGCGGATATAGTTAACAGTACGGCAAGGGGAAAGGGAGAAGCCAACCTCGTTTGGGATACTTATATAGCTTACGATACAAAAACCTATTCCACAAACGACTTCATAGATGATGAAAACAAGCTCGACCCTGCGTATGACGGGGCGGAAGTAAATTACGGAGTCGATAAGATAACCAACCAATTTGAAGATTCCGATTTTACCAAGTCGGACTTGTTCTCGTCGGAGGAAAGAAACCAACAGTATTTAACGAGAAACGATTGGGAAGGCACTTACGGTAAGAGGATAATTCTTACGGCGTCTGACGCGCTTGCGGAGGCGCAGAAAGCACCAGCCGTCACGCAGAACGCCGACGTGGAATATCCTACGTACAACGCTACGGATAAGTTTTATATCACGGACGAAATATTCGACGAGTTAAAGCTTATATATCTACGCGGAAGGGACTATAACGACCCTCTCTGGAACGACCTTTTAGATAAAATGTCATACGAAGAAACGTGCGTATTCCTGCAAAACGGACTCAGGGTTACCAACTCCGTACCCTCGATTGCGGCACCCGCAACCTCACAGCAGAACGGCGCGCTTGCACCCGTGCATTCGCACGAATGGGGCGAGCTTATAAAGCAAAGCGATTATCAGGGCTTCGTAGTGCAAAAGGACCCTGCAAATAAGGGCAAGCTGCCGCCCGTGTTCGTATGTAACGGCATAGTCGCGTCGTCATATAATACCGACCTCGCTTTACGCCTTGGCGAGCAGCAGGGCGAAGAGGCTGCGTGGGCGGGCTATCACGGAATGTACGGCTTAGGCGTAAACATACACCGCGGTGCATACTGCGGCAGAACGTTCGAGTACTATTCCGAGGACGGCTACCTTACGGGCGTTGCCGCAGGTTACCAGACGGTAGGATATCATAAGCTGGGCGTGTTCGTGCTTTTAAAGCACGCGGTATTAAACGACCAGGAAACCCACCGTGCGGGACTCAACGTCTGGGCTAACGAACAGACCATACGTGAAATTTATTGCCGTGCAATGGAAATCGCAATTGAAATAGACCGTGAAATGACCCCTACGACGGTAATCGGCGTAATGACGGGTATGAACCGTTTAGGTGCTAAGTGGACGGGCGGGCAAGGCTTTTGCAATACCGTACTCAAAGCGGAATTCGGTATGCGCGGCTACGTAGTTTCGGACTACAACAGTTCGAGATTATATATGAGTCCCATACAGGGCGTCCTTAACGGCAACGACCTTCCCGACGGTCAGACGTCGGGCTGGGCAGGCGGAAGGGACTACGACGGCAACAATATCAAATTCGAGGACTACGCTCCCGAAAAGGGCAACTATGGCGAGCTTGCCTGGGCAATGCGCGAATCCGCCCACACCATACTTTATACGGTTGTTAACAGCATTGCAATGAACGGCGTTGACGGCGACTCCTCGTTTAATCCCGTAACCCCCGCATGGCAAATAGTCGTGCCGGTAGTAACAAGGGTTATGCTTGCACTGTTTATTTGGAGTACGGTTGCCTTTGCGGTTAGCATAGCGGCAGGCTTTATAGGCGACTATATGAAGAAAAAGCAACAGACTGCCGGCACTGACAGTCCGCAATCCGAAGATATACCCCAAAGCAGCGACGGCGATGGCAAAAACGGATAAAACAAAAACATAAAACCCTTCTTGCCCGCAAGTAATTGCGGACGAAAAAAAGGAAGACTTCGGTCTTCCTTTTTTTGTTGCGCAAAATTCAAACGTTAAAGCCCGACGGCAACCGTCGGGCTTTCCGTTTTTATAGGTTTTTTGTATAAACGTGCGGCTATTTAAGGTAAAAATGAAAGAAAATGTAAAAAAACGAACGAATTTACCAGTTTTAATACCAAATATACCAAATTTTAAACGTTATAAAAAAAATAGTTAAAATAAGTAGCGTAATAAAAATGCGTTAAATCTCTTTCGGTTTTAACGAAGCGTGGCGGACTGAAAATGAAAAGACGGTAAGTCGTTTAACGTGAAAGGAGGAAAATTTAAAAACTAAGCAGGCTGGCACTTGACTTTTGCAACTATTTTGCGGGTCGTAGGGGGGAATAAGTTTTCCCGGTAACAAACATTAAAAAAATAAGAGAGGAAAAATTGTGGTAAAAACAAAAAATCTTAAAAAAATAGCTCTTGGCGCAGCAGCCGTCACTATGAGTGCCGCAATGGTCATACCTGTGGCGTTCAACGGTTTTACGTTTGCTTCCGCAGAAGATAAGAAACCCGTTGCTTCCGTAAACGGCTACAACAGCTATATAGCTTCCGGCGATATGCTTACGGCAACAAAAAAGACAAACCTTAAAATTGCGGAGGAAAGCGCAGTTCTTCTTAAAAATAATATAAAAGGCGATAAAGCTGCCCTTCCTTTAAGTGAAAGCGAACGCAATATTACGATGTTCCATTCGATAAGTAACTCTATCGTAGGATACTTCGGCAGAAACGAAAACTATATGCTTTCCGCACTGCACGCGTTCACGGGCTTTGCACCCGCCAATGAAAATCCGACTACCGTTTACGAAAGTCTGGAAAACAACAACTTCAATTACAACAAAAATATGAAAAGGCTGTACGACAAATACGACTATTATACCGACAACGACAAAAGCCAGTACGGTATAAATACGAGAAGAGGTCCCAACCTCGACGTAATTTCGCTTGCTGAAAATTCGTTCAGCCATTACAACGACGCGGCTGTCATTACCATCTCGCGCGTGGGCTGTGAGGGCTACGACGGATTAAGGCTTCAAGACCCCACCGAAGGACTTCACGTTTTCGATGCGAAGCAGGGCGAACGCTATCTTGCCCTTAACGACGGCGAAAAGGAGCTTATCGAATACGTAAAAGGCAAGTTTGAAAAGGTGGTCGTTCTCATCAACGCGCCTATGCCCCTTGAAATTGCGGAATTACAGGACGACGACGGCGTAGCCGCAATTATGTGGATAGGTTATCCTGGCTGGAACGGCTTCGAGGCAGTGGGCGAGCTTTTGTCGGGCGTAGTCAATCCCTCTGGCAGATTGGTAGATACCTGGGCTGCGGACGTTTCCAAAGACCCTACCTGGTACAACTTCTACAACAACAGCCAGACTTCGGATGACGGCAAGCCCAATTATTACGTCCTCGATAAGGACGGTAATAAGACAAGTTACGTCAGTATCGACTATTCCGAAGGCATCTATATGGGCTATAAGTGGTACGAAACTGCTGCGGCGGACGGCTATTACGAGGCAACAGCTCCCGAAACCCTTCCCGCAAACTATTTGCCCGCAGGCGTAACCGATGACTATTACAACCGCTACAACGGCGTTGTGTATCCCTTCGGCTACGGTTTGTCGTACTCGGAATTTACACAGGAGTTTGTAAGCACTGCCGTGACTCCCGATAAGGACGGTAACGTCGAACTCGAAGTAAAAGTTACAAATAATTCAACCACGGCGGGCAAGGAGGTAGTGCAGCTTTATTACAACCCTACCTACGTTGACGGCGGAGTGGAAAAGGCGGCAACCAACCTCTTGGCGTTTGCAAAGACGGACGTCATCAAGGGCGGGGCAAGCGCGACGGTTAAGCTTTCGTTCAACATCCGCGATATGGCGTCATACGACGTAGACGGCAAAGTGGAAAAAGGCTATAAAGGCTACGTTCTCGAAGGCGGCGCATACGGAATAAGCCTTAAAAACAACTCGCACGAAGAGATTGATTCGCTTACATATACACATGCCGAAACGACCAAGTATGACAAGGACAGTAATACGGGCAAAACAATCGAACAGCTTTTCTCGGGCGACAACTATTACAATACCGACCGCACGCAGTATACGACGGACGGCTCGGGCTTAAAGGTTATGACCCGTGCGGAGCAGACCGTTGACGGCAAAAAGGTTAAAGGCTTGGTTGCAACCTTCCCCAAGACGGCAGGCAACGTTAAGTTCAAGGACGAAGCGTTAGAGCTTTTAGAAATGCAGGAAATCAATTATTCCTCGTCAAAGGACAGCGCGACCGATAAATATCTCGGTTCTATGTACAAGAGCGAAGAGGAAATAAAAGCTCTCGGCTGGACGCAGGAAAACGACCCCGAAGCGAACAGGGTCAACGGCTGGAATACCCCTATTATGCTTGCCGATATGAAGGGCATCGACTATATGGGTACGGAAGCACTTAACCCCGAAACCCTTACCGCAACTGCCAAGACGGCGTTCAAGAACAGCGACAATACCTATATGAACGGTAAACAGGCTTGGACGAAGTTTATGAACCAGCTTACTTGGGACGAGATGGCTACCCTTGCAAGCGACGCTAATTTCAGCACGCCCGCAATCGACTCTATCGGCAAACCCAAGACGGTTGATAACGACGGCCCCGCGCAGATAGGTACGCAGACCAACCCCTGTATGAACTTTGCATGCGGCACGAATATCGCTTCCACCTGGAACGTTGACCTCGTCGAAGAATACGGCGAGCTTATCGGAAGCCACGCAATCAACCAGGGCATAACGGGCTGGTACGGACCCGGACTCAACATTCACAGAAATCCTTACGGCGGCAGGAACTACGAATATTATTCCGAAGACGCTATCCTCACTGGTAAAATGGCGTCCGCGGCAATAAGGGGCGCAGCTTCCAAGGGCGTTGTAACTTATATGAAGCACTTTGCCCTCAACAATCAGGAAGAAAACCGTCACGGCGTTCTCACTTGGGCAGATGAGCAGACAATGCGTGAAATTTACCTCAAAGGCTTTGAAATCGCAGTCAAGGAAGGCGGGGCAACGGGCGTTATGTGTTCGTTCAACGCAATCGGCGGTATCGGAGCTTGTATGAACAACCACCTTACGGTTAAGCTTCTCACAGAAGAGTGGGGCTTCCGCGGTGCTATAATTACCGACGCTTACGGCGACAGCGGCTGGCCCTCGGGTCTTATCGTCCGCAGCCAGACGGCTCCCCTCGGCAAGTACAGCTCGGTAGTGGAAGGAAAGTGGGACGCGGAAAAGAACCTTCCCGTTGTCAAGGGCGAAGGCAGCGCAACGCAGTACTATGCGGTAAGAATGACCGCACAGCGTATGCTCTACTCGGTAGCTAACTCCAACGGAATGAAGACTACTACTCCCATAAGCACCAAGCTTGAAGTATGGAAGTTCGATGAAGAAAATTGCGGTAAGGAAGTTACCTTCAAACAGGGCGAAGGCGGTTACGTCTGGCTCGGTATAGGTGCAAGAGAAAAGGGCGACTACACAAGAATGTGGGTTTCGGGCGACAGCGTAACCGATTGTTCGCGCGGCTCAGAATGGTACACGATTTTCCCCGGATTCGATTGGCATATGGGCGGCGACTCGCTGTACGATACCCCGGTTGCAGGCGAATACAACCTCAAAATGTGGGTAACAAAAGATTATCTGAAAAGCGAAGTGATAGATGTTAAATTTACCGTTACCTCCGCATTCAAGGATAAGACGTTCAGCGGAACGGAAGGCATTGACTTTAACGGTCAGATAGAGCTTGTCGAGGACTCGGCTATCAGCTCGATAAACAGCTGTACGGCAACGGGACTTCCCGCAGGACTTACCGTAAATGCAGACGGCTCCATTACAGGCAAAGCAACCGAAAACGGTACATTCAACGTACAGTTCGTTATAAACGGAGCGTATCAGTGGAACTCCACTATAACCCTTTCGGCAAAAACTACCCACACGGTAACTTTTGCAGGCAACTATGACGGATGCGTAAACACGACTGTGGAAGTTGCTCCCAACGGCACGGTAACGGCACCCGCAACCAATCCCGAGAGAGAGGGCTTTGAGTTTGTCGGTTGGTTTGAAGACGCAGACTGCACTGTTGCGGCTGACTTCTCGAAAGCGGTAACGGGCGCAAAGACCTACTACGCTAAGTGGACGGAAGTAGAAGTTCCCGGACCCGGATTTAAAGTGGTTGACGGCGTACTTAAATACACTCCCGACGGGGAAAACTGGATTGACGTTGCAAATATGTCCGACCTCAAAGGCGAAACCCCCACGGTGGAAATCAATGCCGACGGTTATTGGGTAATCAACGGCGAAGTGACCAACGTTAAGGCTCAGGGTCCCGCAGGAGAACAGGGCGCACCCGGCGAAAAGGGAAGCGGATGCTCGGGCAGCTTTGCACAATCGGGTATCGCGGTAAGCGTTGCAATCGTTACCCTTACGGCGGCAATGGCTGCAATATCTATTATCAGAAAGAAGAAAGATAACAAATAAGACTTAAAAGACAGTACGGGATGCGGAAGCGGCGTTAAGCCCGCTTCCGTAAGACCCGTAATTATACGAGGCATTATGAAAATCAAACGCTATATCGCAACGGTTACGGCAATAATTTTGTGCTTGCTCGCACTGGCTTTATCTGCATGCGGAACGGGCTTAAAAACCGTAAAGGTAACCTTTGATTATAACGACGGCGCAACTCCTGATAAGATTGTGGAAGTCGAGCAGGGCAGCACTGTCGAAAAACCTAAGCCCCCTACAAGGGACGGTCACATTTTTGTGGGCTGGTATCTTGACGGGGAAGAATACGATTTCGGCGAAGCGGTAAATTCAGACGTTACCCTGACAGCCGAATGGGAAGAAAACGACCACGTCGTTACTATTATAATTTACGACGGAAACACCGTCAAACGCACCGTTTCGGACGGCGAAAAGGTAAAAGCCCCCGACGTCCCCGAAAGGGAGGGCTTCGAGTTCGACGGTTGGTACTCGGACGAAAACTTTACGAAGGAGTATAATTTCGACTCGCCCGTAAAAAACGACTTCACTATTTACGGCAAGTGGAAGGACGTTTCCGTTACCTATTATAAAGTAACTTATAACTATAATTACGAGGGGGCTATCCCCAACTCCACGTCGGTTGAGGAAGGCTCTAAGGCAGTTAAGCCCGCTATCGACCCCGTGCGCGCGGACTATAAATTCCTCGGCTGGTTCACTACCGCCGACGGGGATACCGAATACAATTTTGAAACGGCTGTTACCGCCGATACGGAAATATTTGCCCATTGGGAGCAGATAATTATCGAGGGCGTAAAAAATTACGTGTTCGAGGCGGAGCTTACCGACCTTACCGACTTCGAGGGTTCGGGCTTCTCAAACGAAGCAAAGGGCAGACAGGCAATACAGGACTCTAAGGGCGAAGACGTAAAAGCAAGCAACGGCTATTGGGTAGGTTATCTTTACAAGACGGGCTGTTCGTTGACTTTCGTCATCAACTCCGATAAAGACGTAAACGATGTAACCCTTAAAATAAGACTTTCGGGCGAAATCGTAAATCAGGTCAGGGTAAAGAATACCGAGTTCAAAATTGCTTTAAACGGTAAACAGCTTAAATATAACGATATCGTGATAAACGGCATACCCACGGGCGTGGGCGCGCCTCCCGCAGCCTTCAACGACTTTGAATTAGGTGCAAACCTTTCGCTTAAAGCGGGCGAAAACACTGTTACGGTTACCGTAGAAAACAACGTGCCTCTGGCGGGTTCCGACGGGATTCAGGCAGGCGGAAAAATTCAGGCAACCGCACCTTTGGTGGATTGTATAAAAATAACAACTGCTGCAAACCTTTCCTGGAATCCTTGGTTTGAAGGACTTGAAAAGAAGTACGGCTGGGACAGGGACACCGACTATAAGGGCATTATAGATACCGAGGCGCAAGTATGAAAAAATTATTTAAAAACCGCGGTTTTAAAATATGGTTCAGCGTTACCGTAACGGTAGTCGCACTTGCAATCGTTTTAACTCTGCTCGGCAATATCTTTTACGATATAATCAAAATAGCCATAGGCGGGGAAAAGGCAATATACAAAGATACGGGCTATCCCGAACTTTACGAAAAGACCACAAACAGTAAGGCTGAGGCTCTTGAAAACGCCAACGACCTGAACGAAAAGCTTTGTGAAGAGGGTTTTGTCCTCCTCAAAAACGGCGAAATGGCAACCGAGTACGCGCTTCCCCTTAAACAGGGCGCAAAGATAAGCGTTTTCGGCAAAAATTCCGTCAACCTCGTTTACAACGGCTCGGGTTCGGGCGGTTCGGATAACAAGGGTGCAGTCAAGCTTACCAAAAGTTTGACCGATGCGGGCTTTAAAGTCAACCCCGAACTTGAAAAATTTTATTCTTCCTCCTCCCGTTCGGGGGCAGCCCGCAACGGCAACCCTAAAATAGAGGCGGGCGTAAGTATTTTGTATACTGCCGAAACGCCTTATTCCTCTTATGACGCAAAAGTGTTGGACAGCTATTCTTCCTATAACGACGCCGCACTCATAGTATTGTCGCGCATCGGGGGAGAGGGCTTTGACCTTCCCCGCAATTCGGCAGAGGCTGGCAAACACTATCTCGAACTCGACTCAAACGAAATCGACCTTATAAAAAACGTAACCAAGGCGGGCTTTGAAAGGGTAATTGTGCTTATCAATGCCTTAACCACTTTGGAACTCGGCTGGGTTGAAAGCGGCGAATACGGCAAAATCGACGCGGCGTTATATATCGGCGGCCCCGGCAATACGGGCGTCAACGCGCTCGGCAGAATTCTTAACGGCGAGGTCAATCCCTCGGGACACACGGTGGATACCTGGGCAACCGACTTTATGGCAAACCCTGCGGTTCAGAACTTCGGCAATTACGGCGAAGAGAACGGTAATACCTACAAAATCGACGGCAATACCGAAACGGATTATACGTTCGTTGACTACGCCGAGGGAATTTACGTCGGCTACCGCTATTATGAAACCCGCGGGTTGAACGACGAAGAGTGGTATTCTGAAAACGTAGTGTATCCTTTCGGTCACGGACTTTCGTATACGACCTTCACGCACACTATAACGGACGGCATAACGCAAACGCTTACGCCCGATTCAAAGGGAAATATAAAGCTTACGCTTACGGTCAACGTCCACAACGACGGAAAGGTTGCGGGAAAGGACGCAGTTCAAATTTACGTTACCGCCCCTTACGAAACACAAGGTAAAATAGAAAAGCCCCACGTGGTTTTGGCGGGCTTTGCCAAGACGGGGGAAATTGCTCCCGGCGGCGACGAGCAGGTGCAAATAGAATTGGATATGTACGACGTTGCGTCGTTCGACTATAACGACGAAAACGGCGACGGCAAGCATTGCTACCAGCTCGATTCCGGCGACTATGTCATAAGGGCTATGAGCGACGCGCACAACGAATACGACAGCTTTACGGCAAACCTTGCCGATATCCATTCTTACGAGAAAGACCCCGTTACCGGCGAAACGGTAAAAATTCGTTTTGACGATATAGACGACCAGCTTCCCGCAACGCTTTCGCGTAAAGACTGGGTTATGCCCGAAAAGAGAAAGCTTTCCGAGCGTGAGTTTTCAAGTTCCGACGCGTTCGTCGAAAATCTTAAAAGCTTAGATTCCCGCAATCCCAACTATTACGAGGATTTACCCGTCACGGAAGTTGCCACCGATATGGATATGTTGCAGCTTATCCATTCGGAGGACTACAAAAACAAGACCGACGCTGAACGCTTTAACGATGAAAGATGGGATGAAATTCTTAATTCGTTATCGGTTAAGGATATGGCGTATATGTTTAACCACGGTGCATTCCAGACGGTAAGCTTCCTCGGAATTTACAAAAATAAGACCACCGACGCGGACGGTCCTTACGGATTTACCAATTTCATAGGCGACCCCTCCGTATACGGAACGTGTACATACGCGTCGGAGATTATCCTTGCAAGTACCTGGAACACCCAACTCGTTTACGAAATGGGCGAGTGCATAGGCGAAGAGGGTCTTTGGGGCAACGTTAAGGGCGACCATACGCCGTACAGCGGTTGGTATGCACCCGGCGCAAATATACACAGAACCCCCTTCGGCGGAAGAAACGGCGAGTATTTCTCCGAGGACGGTTTTATTTCGGGAGTAATGGCGGCAAACGAAATCCGCGGCGCGGCGTCGCGCGGGGTATACGCCTACATAAAGCACTTCGTAGCAAACGAACAGGAAACCAGCCGTGCGGGAATTTGCACCTGGCTTACCGAACAGACTTTAAGGGAAATTTATTTAAAGCCCTTTGAAATTGCGGTTAAAAAAGGCAATGCCAAGGCGTTGATGTCCTCGTTTAACAGATTGGGAACAACCTGGACGGGCGGCGATTACAGGCTTCTTACCGAAGTGTTGAGGGAGGAGTGGGGCTTCTTAGGCTGCGTCATCTGCGACTTCAATACCGAAGCGTCGTCATATTTTATGAACGCTAAGCAGATGCTTTACGCAGGCGGGGATTTAAACCTTACCACAACTGAGTTCTGGTCCGGCTACAAGGTTAAAAATGCGGGCGACGTTACTATGCTAAGGCGCGCAACCAAAAACGTATTGTACACGGTTTCGACAAGCAACTCGATGAACGCGACCGTTGACCATTATATTGCACCTGCATGGGTATGGGCTTTGTCTGCATTGGGAATAGCATCATTTATAGGTCTTACGGTATGGGGCGTGCTTGTCATACGTAAGTCGCTTAAAGCCGAAGACAAGGCGGAAGCGGTTGAAGCTTCCGACGGCGAAGTACAGACAGATACTTAAAATTTACAATACAATATGCCTGGCGGAAGGTTTGCGGAAATACGCAAACCTTTCAGGGCGTATTTGCGTTTTCTCCTTTGTAAAATTTTCAATCGGGCTATTGACATTTTATCCATTGGTGCTAAAATAATAATTGAAATGAGTTTTGCACCCCTGTACAGGGGTGGCGTTCGTTCTCCGAACGACCGCCAAACAATACTTATTTGTTTAATTGTGAGCTTTTTAAGGAGTAATTTATGATTCGTGTGGCAATCGTCGACGATGATGAAGAATATCGTTTACAGGAAAAGGATTTTATCAACCGTTATTCAAAGGACACGGGCGAGCAGTTTGAAATTAAAACCTTTAACAGCGGAATGGATTTTATATCCGATTACGCACCTGTTTTCGATATTGTATTCCTCGATATAGAAATGCCGCTTTTAACCGGTATGGAAACGGCGCGCAGGCTCAGGCAGATAGACGATAAAATTTGTATAGTGTTTATAACCAAAATGTCCAAGTACGCAATAGAGGGGTATGAGGTAAATGCTATCGACTTTGTTGTAAAGCCCATAAAATATTTTAATTTTATCGATAAACTTAAAAAGGCGATAAGCTTCGTAAAAAGCAAGGTGGAAAAGGAAATTATTATTAAAAGCGACGACAATTATTTCCGCGTTCCCGTTTCAAGCATTTTCTATGTGGAAAAGGACAAAAACTATCTTATTTACCGTACCAAGAAGGGCGAAATAACCAGACGCGGAACGTTAAAGGACGCGGAAGAAGAGTTGGCGGGTTGCGGCTTTTCGGTTTGCAACAGCGGTTGCATTGTAAATCTGAAACTTATCGAACAGGTTACGCAAAACTGCGTAATTATTAACGGCGAACAAATTCCGCTTTCCCGCAGAAAAGTCAAGGATTTTAAAAAGGATATGTTAGGCTATCTGCGCGGCGGGCTAAAATGAATTTCGGACAGGTTAAATGTTATACCTTCAACTATACGGCGACGTATATTACGCCCTTTACGGCAATATATTCGCGCTACAACTTTACGTAAGCCTGTTGTTTTTCGTGATATTTTATCCGAGAAGGAACAGCTTTGTCTTCCGTGCGTATCTCAGCACGGTAGGCTATTTTTTGCTTGTAAACGTTATTTGGTTTTTTATAGTAAAGTTTGCGGCAAATAACGAATTTATAAATATAATTTTCTTTTTTTTATGCGTCGTATTTCTTGCTGCGGGCATTTTCGTCAGTTTCAGAATTAATATTCTGGGTGCAATTTATTATGCGACGGGTACTTACGCGGTTCAGCACGCGGCGTACTCTCTCGGCAACATTATAAAATATATTTTAAGGATAGCTATGCCCGTCTGGGCAGAACTCATCATATTCGATATTCTGATTTTCGTGCTTGTAGGAACGGTTTTCTTTTTCATTTTCGTATACCCGCGCCGCCACAGCATGGGCGAGGCTATTTTCGATATCAGGATATTCGTCATTTCTGCGGTAACGGTTGCAGTGTGCGTGATTTTAAGCATTTTTGCGGACAATATTTTCGCGGACTATTTAAAGCAGGAAATAAACGTATTCGCCCTTAAAGTGTGTTGCAGTATTTACGCGCTTATAAGCTGTACGGCTTCGGTAGTGATACAGTTCAGGTTTATCAGGGAGAACAAGCTTACCGGCGAGCGGTTCATTTTAGACCAGCTTATCCATTCCGAAAAGAAGCGTCACGAAATGTCAAAGGAAACCATTTCGATAATCAACGCCAAGTGCCACGATTTAAAGCACCAGATTATGTTGCTGGAAAAAATGGACGACAAGGAAGAGCGCAAAAAATATATAGCAGAACTAAAAGACGCGATTGCGATTTTCGATACGTCAGCCGACACGGGCAATGACGCGCTCGACATTATAATTTCCGAAAAAAATCTTCTGTGCGAGGAAAACAAAATTTCTTTCAGCTACCTCGTGGACGGAGCAAAGCTTTCGTTTATGAGTTCTACCGATATCGCCGCACTGTTCGGCAACGCGCTTGACAACGCAATCGAAAAGCAGATGCAGGAGGACGAGGCAAACAGGTTTATAAGTCTTTCCGTAAGGGAAGAAAACGGCTTCGTTCACATTCACAGCGACAACTGCTGCACCGTCCCGCCCGATTTTGTAGACGGACTGCCTCAAACGACTAAAAAGGATAAACGCTATCACGGCTACGGCACCAAGAGTATACTTAACATAGCAATGAAGTACGACGGCGAAACGCAAATGTACGTGGACGACGGCAGGTTCAATCTTGATATACTTATGCCTTTGAACGGTAATATTGCTTAAAGCGTATTAAATACTATTAAAAAGCAGACAGAAAATCGGCTGTCTGCTTTTTTTTTGGCAACAAAATTTTTAATAATCTCTTGACGGAAAAGATTTATAAGTTTATAATTTTAATAAATAATTTAATAATTTTATTTTTTGTTTTGATAAGGAGAGTTGGATATGTCAAGAAAAGGCGAATTGAAAAGAGGAATTAAGGAAAGCGAAAAAGAGATTGAAAATCTTGAAAAAAAGCGTATGCGTTCGCAATCGGCGTTAATGGAAGCGCACGTCAACAACGTACCTCCCAAGGCTTCCGACGTGGAGTATTTCAAGGTATACTCTAATTTAATCGAGCTTGAACGCAAAAACCTGCGTCAGCTTAAAAGCGAACTTGATAAGCTTTAACTTTTCTTGAGGTTAAAATTAACCTGCTATAAAACGATACATATATTGTTGAATTACGTAACTTTCGGGGGGTCATTATGAACTTATTTAAAAATATTTCTTTCAGGCGCAAAATAGCTTTGGTATTTTGCGCTGTATTTGCATCTTTGGCGTTGGCTGTCGGGCTTGTCTTGCCTGGAATAATCGATAACGCTTACGCAGAAAAGGGCGGCTCCGTCGCGGTAACCGCTCCGTCGCCTGACGGAAGTGTGGAGGATGAAGTTGAAATCAAGCCCAATCACGACTATCACACCCTTTCGGTAAGCTTGCGTGACGCTGCAAAAATATACGTAAATAAAACTACTGCCGGACAATTAAAAAATAACCTTATTGTAAACGGCTCTTTTAACGTGGGCAGTAATACGCCGACCGTAAAGCTTAAACCCGATGAATACTCCGTTTCTTATTCTGTCGGCGTTTACAGCGGAAATTTTGAAGACAGCGATATTTTGTTTACAGCCGTGCCTACAAGTACGGTTACTTTTACCGTAACTGCTAACGGAATAACTGCAAGCTTCGTTGTGTCCGCAGATAGCGGCGTTATAGTTGAAGACGAGGTTCCTTTATACGCTTCGATTGAAGTTGCAAATCTGAATAATATTTCAAGCGACTATACAGCTGAAACTCTTATTTATGCTGACGGCTTTTCAGTTGTCGGTGTGTATCCTTTGGCGGAAGGGGAAACGGAAGCACGGAGAGAGAGTGTAACCAATTTCGAGTTTATAGAAGTTGAAATGTCTCCCATAACGGATATTAATTCCGAACACGAATTTACTGTCTCTTATTTAAATCCCGACGGGACAAAACTTTCTACGAAAGGAACAATCACGGGCATTACCCGTCCGCAATTATTAACGGCAGTATTACAGGTTAAGCCTGAATATACGCAAAAGGGTAATTACTGGTATGACGGCGATAAATCGGTTTTTGTCATCGGTATGTCAAGGTCTGATTTTTTAAGCGGACTTAAACTTACCGTTTACTACGCAAACGGCGAAAAGCAGTTAGACTTGTCTGATTTCGGCAGCGGTGCAAGTTATGTTTTCGACTCGTGGGGAACGGTTTCATTGCCTAACGATTACGAATTTAACTCGCAACTGTCTGAGATAACTTTACCTTTAAGTGTCAGCGTTCAGGGACAGAATGCACAATACCAGATTGTAACCGTGTCGGTAACGGTTGCTCTTGAAATGCGTCAGGTTACAAGTATTGCGATAGATCCACAATATTTGACTGACGGTGTGGACGATAAAAATAATCCAGTTAAAATTTTTAATTATTCGGAAGTTACTACCGTAGCGGACAAAAATTTATATCCTTATAGTGCAGTGTCGTTATTAGCGGATGCGCTTACGGGTAAAGTTATTGCAACTTATAACGACGGTTCGACAGGAGTTTTAAATAACGGATTAGGCATTTCAGGCAATTTAACGCCTACCGTTCAAGCAGTTATTGATTGTAAAACAAATAAAAAAGATACATACAGTAAAACCGTAAGTCTTACTTACGGCACGGTTTCTACACCATTAACGGTAAAGGTAGTTTATAAAGACCCTGAAAGCATACCTTCGTCTTCGTTTACGGTTACTTCATTGGCGACGCAATATATGCGTACACCTTTTAATTTGAGCGGTATATACGTAAACGTTGAATATATCGTAGGCGGAAGCGATGGCGATTACGAATATGAAACGATGCAGTTACCTGTTGCGGATTTCGTAAATGAAAAAAATGAATATGTGCAGATTCTTTACAGAAACTCAAATGATCAGGTTATAGAAGGTTTAACCGAATTTAATAAAGATGTAACAAGCGTTCAAATCAGGTTCCGTTACAATATCACCGATTCTTGGAAGCCTGCCCAGATTTTCAGAACGACAGCCACGACAGGTAATAGATTAAATGTAGAAAAGTTACCTCTTTCGCTCCCCGATATAGGCGTTTTAAACGTTAATTACAGTCAGAATTTAACAAAAAACATAAATTTTTCTGAAAATTTTGATACCCAGACTTTAAATAATATTTTAACGAAAGACGGTATTACTATAACTGATGAAGCGGGTAACGCAACCGATAATGCGACCGTTGACGGACAGTCCGTCAGCTTTACAGCGGCAGGTACATATAAATTACACTTTAAAATCAACAGCGCAGATACCGACGAAGTACGTTGGGACGAATCTAACTTACCCAACGGCGTTGAAATAGTCGGCGACGAATTGGTTTATACAATAGTGGTTTCCCCCAGTGAAGTTAAAGTTCAGGTAAGGCTTAACGAAACGGAAACTATATACGGTACCGAAATAGTGCCTGAAATTTGGCTTGCCCCGCTTGGTACGAACGATTGGTTTAAACTGACGGAGGACATCAAGTCGCAAACAGGGACTTCTTCAACAATACGCTATTATGGGGCGGGAAATACAATTTATTCCGTTTACCCTAAAAATGTAGGCGTTTACTACGTACAGGCTGAAATTACTTCAACCGCGTACAAAGCCGAACCCTCTGACGGACCCAATTATGCAGACCCTGATTTCGGCGCACCTCGGTTTGAAATTCTACCCAAACAGCTTGACGCGGGAAAAGTAAACTCGTTTGTATATGACCGCAACGATAGGCATATTTCAGACTTTTTAACTTCATCCGGTTTTGAGTACGATGATACGGCAAACACCCAAATCAACGGTAAAACCATATTAACGGTGGACGGCAAACCCGACGGTTATATTACGGATAAGGTATATAGACACAAAAACGATTCCGAGAAAATTACTCTTCAAATTAATTCGACGAACTACTACTGGACAAAGGACTCCTCGGGTAACTATATAACCGCGCAGGAAATAAGCATTACAATTACCGCACTTGAATTGGAGCTTGAAATAGTAGGCGGCGAATATCTCGACTTTGTTTACGGCGGAAGTAAAAACGGAAGTGAAATGTCCGAGTTGCCCACGCCGACGTTAAATAAAACGCCTAACGGCACAGGTTTCTACGCTGAAACCGTAACCGAATACTATTTAGTCGAAGATTTCGATACCGACAACGGCGCGCCTAAATCGGGCGTGACGGCTTTGACTGTCGCGGATTTTAAAAAGTGGGATTATAAAGGCGAAAACGGTTACGTCTTATATATCAAAACCCAAAAGGCAGAGCAAGATAAAGACGGCGATTATAACCTTCCTACGCACTTTGTAACGTTCACGGTTTCCCGCTCGCAGATTGATTTGGTCGAGTTTGCCGCCGACGGCGGCAATGACGAATACGATTCGTCATTGAAAACTCTTAATTTGTCAAATTGGCAAAACGGCAAAATGACCGCTGCCGTAACTTCTACTGTAACAATTGTTGATACAATTGTTGATAATACAAGCGGTACAATTACAGTAAAGCACGCGGGCGATTATACAATCACCGTTTCCCTTGACGACAACTACGACTGGAATGCTACGGACGGCGAAACAAACCATTACGACGTAACTTTTACCTATACGGTAGATAAAAAAGAGCTTGATATACAGCTTGATGATAGCAGGTTTAATTATGACGGAAATTCGCATCGTCCGACGGTAAGTCTAACGGGCGTTTCCGCAACCGAGCTTGATATAACCGAAACAAAACTGTATAGTGACGAAAATCTGCAAACCGAACTTTCAGCAGCTCCTTCGGCAATAGGCACTTACTATATTGCCGTTACCTCATGGACGGCGCAAGTCGCGGGGGATTTCGATGTTTCTAATAACTATACAATTTCGTCGCTGCCATTCTCGATAGTAACAACCGCAATGGCTAAGCCCGAACTTACTAACGGCAGCACTACCGTTACGGAAACATATAAAAGCACGGGCTTTGATTTCACGGACTACATCAAAGGCTATGCCGAAAAATACACCTATGCGCAAAATGTAAGTAAATTAAAAATTGAAATTACTGCGGAAACAAACGGCAGACGGGATATGACCGACGTCAACATCTACACCGTAGTAATAACCCCTGCCGACAACTTCAAGTGGGATACGGAAGGAAACGACAACGATACAAGCCCTGTCGAATTTACGTTTACGATTACTCCTTTAAAGCTTACGGGCTTACAATGGGGTACGACAACGTTCACGTATGACGGCACCGTGCAAGTACCCTCGGTAACTCTTCAAGGAATATATGAAGTGGATAGCGATTATGTATCGGCAAATGTTTCCGGCGCACAGACTGACGCAGGCGTGTATACTGCAACCGCAACAGGTCTTAAAACGGGAACCGAAGGCGACAGAAACTTTAACTACGCTTTGCCCGATAACGGCACGACATCTGAGTTTACGATTGCTAAACGTTCTATAAACACGCCTACTTATAATACTGAAACCGAACTTACTTTCGGCAAAGACAGTTCGCTTGCGTTTAATACGGATGCGGGCTTTACGGGAGTAGAGGGGTGGAGCTGGGATAACGTGGTAGAAGTTTCTATCTTGCCAACAGACGGCACAAGCTTTACTTTCGATGAAAATACAGGTAAGTTCAATTTTATAAACGCAGGTACATATACCGTAACGTTTACTATTAATGACGCAAGCTTTAAAAATTATAGCTGGAACGGCGTTGAAGGCAAGGTTTACACTCCTTCGGATATAGTTGTAAACAAGCTTGCGATTACAGCCCCCTCAATCAGCGGCGACGCAACGAATGCTACGTTCGGCGGTAGCAGTCAGTCGCTTGCATTCAACACGGCTAAGGTTGAGGGCTTTACGGCAGCTTGGAGCGATGTGGTAAGCTACACGGTTGCGGGCGTATACGCTTTTGACAGCGTAAACGTACCTCATAGCGCAACGGACGGCATAGCCGACGGCACAAGCTTTACTTTCGGCGAAAATACAGGTGCGTTCAATTTTGTAAACGCAGGCACTTATACAATTACGTTTGCTATTAAGTCAGACAAGGCAAACAACTATTGCTGGGCTGACACGTCAGCGGTTTCCCAAACCGTTAACGTCAGCCGTATGCAAATTACTGCCCCCAAGCTAATTGACCCCGATGACGGAACTAAATCAGGACGTACTATTGAATATAACGGAAACCCGCGCGAGCCGAAGCTTGACTGGAACGAAAGTTCGGCGTATACCATTACTTACGGACAGTTTTTAGATAACGATTACGTAAACGAAAACAGCGAACATATCAATTACGGTCAATACTACGTCTGTATCAGATTGAACGGTTCCGATGCGGTTAATCCGTTAAACTACGTATTTATAAAAAATACGGACGATAAAATTCCTACATACGTTTCGGGTGAAGATAAGGCGGTTTATTCTTACAAGAAGTCAAAAGCCGACGTATGTATATATCTTAACTACGCTATTACTAAAAAGATATTCACGGTTGATTATTCGGGCGGAAATTATAGCTTCGGCAACAACGGTTACTTTGAAAAATATGATAAGCCAATAACGCAGGGCGTTGTTAATCACACCGCTAACGGTAGTGTTTCAACGGATTATTTCTTCCATCTTTTAGAAAGCGGGGATTACGAAGAAGTAATTAAAAATACCTTTACCATTAATTTTAATTTCTATTCTTTGAATAGCTTGAACGATAGGCGTGAAGACGGAACTGCGGTTAAGGAAGATAATCTCGTAAACGGCTTGCCTTGGAACTCGGGCATTTACGGCGTGTATATTTTGCTTGAATTTGCGGAAGACGTGCCGTTTGAAGATATTCCCGTTTGGACTACTTTTGAAGTAACGCAATTGGAAATTACCGAAGATTTAGTTAAATGGTATAACGGCGAAACCGAACTTTCAAACACGGATATTCCCGAATTCGTGTACGACAATACAGAACACAACCTTGTTGCGACGATAACCGACGTACCGCAGAAAACTTCGGGCGGTACATCCGAACAGGCTCCCGTACCGGTTGTTGTAAACGCGGACGGCGGCGGTTTGCCCGTAAACGCAAGCGATATGGCGTATACTTTAAAAGTCGGTTCAATTAAGGATTTAACCGTTGACGGCGTAACGTCGGCACTTGCGGGCAACTTCAAAATCAACGGCGAGTTTACGCATAAAATCAAAATAAATAAACGTGCGATAACCGTCAACGTTACAAGCGGCGGAACAAGCGAATACGGCTATGAGCTTGCCACCCTGTCTGATAATTGGTGGGACTATGCAACGGGCAGTAATGAATTTGCGGATGTAAGCCATAAAGCATTCGTAACTTACAAATTACAGCAAAATGGTACAGACGTTGAAAAGTACAATGCAGGAAATTATGATATAGTTGCAGTATTGCCGGAAGACGGCTCGCAAAATTATACCCTCGTATGCGAGGCAAAAGGGACTTATAAAATAACCCCGCGTGAAATAACGCTTACGCTCAATTCCGATAATGCAAGCAAGACTTACGGCACCGAAGTCAATCTATATAATCCCGCAGTTTATAATGTAGAGTATAAGGGCGAGATTTGTACAGAGGAGCAGTGGCTTGCCCAAGGCGATACAAGGGCGCAAGTATTTGAAGTCACTTCCGCCGCAAGCGCGGCAAACGCAGACGCCGGCACATACGATATAACTATAACCCAAAAGGGCAATGGCAATTATATCGTTACCGCTCCCGAAAAGTGGGAAAAAGCCTACACCGTAAATAATGCGGAAATTACCGTCGGCTCCGTCAGCGGCAGCAGTTGGGAATACAACGCGTCAGAACGCGCGCTTATAGGCAATGCGGATACAGACAATGCAGCAATTACCGTAAGCGGATTAGTACTTGCGGGCGACGTAACGCAAGTTAAGTACGAGTACAGCAAGGACGGCGGTGCGACGTGGACTTCTGCCGACGGCGTAAAGCTTAAAGACGTTGCGGACAGCGGAACATATAAAATTAAAATTACCGCAACAAACCATAACGTAAAAACTCTTAACGGCGTTACCGTCACAGTCTACAAGGCTACTTTAACCGTAGGGCTTGAGCTTGAAATATTCTACGGCGAAGACAGCCCCGTTACGCATAATTTCTTAATGCAGGCTTCAAATTTAAGCGATAGCCGTTACACCGTTACGGACTTTGCGGGCGCGGAAGGCAGCAAGGAAACGCTTGACGATGTAAAAGCTTCGGGTTCGTTAAGTTATACAACGGACTACGACAAGAACGCCGTCGCAGGGAAGTATACGCTTACACTTGATTTAAACAACCTTTCAAGCCCCAACTACGGCTTTGAAGCCGGCGAAAGCAGACTTATAGTCAATGAACGCAATATTACAGTTTCCGTTTCGGATATAACGGCACAGTATTGGTCTTTGGTAAACGGCGTTTCGCCCGTGTACAGCAATATAACGCTTAGTTCGTCCGATAATGATACTTACAGCGACGGAATGCTTGCAGTACCGTCGGCAAAAGAAATTTTAACGTATTATACGGACGCAATTAACGTTGACGATAACGATATAGTAACCTATATGAATAGCGTAAATAGTTATACGGTTACCGTATCGTCGGGCGATATTGCAGGTAAGTATATAATAAATTCAATTGCTGCTGACAATACACAAGTCGCAACCGCAAGCTTTGAAATTACCCCTGCCGACCTATACGACTATGGCACGGTAAGCGGTTATGAAGGAGCGTTCGACCAGGATTACCACACTATAACGGTAGACGGCGGGTTTGCGCAAACATACAACCCCGAAAAAAACGAGCTTCAAGTTAAGTATTGCTTTGCAAACACCGAAATTAACGATTTTATAAACGTCGTTTGGTCTGACGAACTTCCTACGTTTATTCACGTAGGTACATACTATCTGTATTACAAGCTTTCGGCAACCAACCACAATTCCGAAACGCGTTATGCGGTAATAGAAATAACCCCAAACGACAACAGCTTCACTGTGGATTTCGGTTTTGAAAATAAACCGACTTTCGGGGCGGAGAACGAAGTGAACGCAGATTCCTGGATATACGGTATAGGTCACGACGACGGTTACGAGTCGAAAGGCGAAATAACCGAACCTGAGGCGTCCTATAACTTAAAGGAAGACGGGACATTTATTCAACCCACATTCTCGCTGTACTATAACGGCGAACTTATAACTGTAAACGGTACTTCCGTTTATAGCACCGCAAACGAGCTTTTCACGGCAGTTTTGCAAGCGGGCTTGTTCAACGCGGGTACTTACCGTATCCATTACGAAATGGCTGGAACGCAAAACTTTAACGAGGTATCGGGCGACAGATATTTCCGCGTCGGCAAAAAATCACTGACTATAACCGCCGATTCAGTAACGGTAATATACGGCGAGGATGTATCCTCAGACAAGTATTCCGAAATGTATGGTTTTGCTTATACCGTGGAAGGACTTGTTTCAAGCGGACTTATTAAAGATGGGTACGATAAAGATACTGTTGCAAACGTATTTGAAGGCGGCGTATTGCCCAAGTTTACAAGCACGTATGCAAAGGGCTATGAAAACGGCAGTGTAAAAGACGGCGGTTACTCCATAACTCTTGAAAATGAAAGCGAGTTAACAGAACTTAACTACGAAGTCACTTTATCAGGGAATATTTTAACGGTAGCTCCCAGAGAAATTACCGTAACGGTAGACGACAAACAGAGTAAATATAACTATAACGAAGCTTCGGGTAACAAAATAACGGATGTAAACGTCGAGGGGGGAAGACAGACCCTTAGTTTCAGCCAAGATATTACGTTCTACTCCGAAGACGGCGAAGTTATAGAGTTAGTGACTTCCGCAGTTGATGTTGATACAACGCTTGACGTAGGCGTTTATCCTATATTCGTAAGGTTTACCGATGCAAAGCACGCAATCAATTATAATATAACTGTTGTCGGAAGCTTTACCAAAGAACTTGCGGACGGGGCAACGGATAACACAGCAGTTTACGGCAAAACCGACTACTATCAGTTTGCGATTGACGATTACGCAAAGCATAATTCTGAGGAGCGTCCCGTAATTACCAATTCGGACGGAAGCAGTTGCTTAGGAACTTATACGATAGTTGCGGCAAATTTAAAACTTAAAGAGAACGTATTAAATTATTGGGACGATGCAAGTAAAACCTTTGTCAGATACAGCGAAACGGAAAATATCCCCCGCGAGGCACAGGATTACGACGGAAAATATAAGGGCTATACCCGTGAACCCGAGGGCAGTAATTTCGGGAATTTAACTATTACGGCAAAATACAGTCTGGACGGCGGTAAAACCTTTACCGAAAATTACGTTAAAGATGCCGGCACGTACCGCTATATTTTCGAGATAGACGATACTAACTACGTCTACGTCGTCGGCGACAACCAAAGCCTGATAATTTATCAAAAATCTCTAAGTATGAGTGCTACGCTTGACGGCGAAACCGAGTTTTTAAGTACGCAAACTTATAAAAACGACAATTATACGCTTGAATTTACTTTCGACGGTATGCAGGGCGGAGAGATAATCGAACTTATTGCGTCCGTAAATGCGACTCCTTGCGCAAATTCAGACAGTACTTTCAACACAATTCTCGGCGATATTTACGGTACTTTTGCGAATGTTAACGACGAAGGTAAAAACGTTTACACTTTAAAAGTTAAAAACGCAGGCGTTTACGAAATAGGCTTTAAGCTTAAAGATACGCAGGCGATGAAAAACTATTCGTTTGGCAACAGTTATAAGTTTACGGTAAGCCGTGCGTCTTTGACCGTTAAGTCAAATAACTCCGTAGTGCAGTACGGCACCGAAATCAGTTCAAATGAAGCGCAGGTTATGGAAGGAGTTATTCCTCCCGCGAACTTGCAGGTAACGGGCGACAACTGGAACACCGTTGCAGACCATTACCGTTTCTTCGGCTTCTCGCTCGAACAGGGCGTTATCGATAAGTCAAATTCGGAGGATTACTTCCATATTGGCGGCGTTACTTACAGTGTAAAAGGATACGACGCGGCAACTACCGACGTCTATTCAAACGGTCAGCACAGGGTTTTCAACATCGTACCCGATAAAAACTCAATACACGCGTTTAACTACGAAATAGTAACCGAGTTAAACAATTCCGAATACGGCAAGCTTCATTTGGCGCAACGCAGAATTAACGTAACCTTAAACGGATACAATGCAAACTCGGTGGATGCAACCTCATTTGCAAGTAAAATTTACAGCGGCATAGCGCAGCAGCCCGATAATGATACAAGATTCTATACTCCTGAAAATAAGTGGTACGGCGCGGCATTGGGCGACAATAACAGGTTCCTTGATAGCACGCACAGTAAACTAAGTGTTGAAAACGCCATAAATGCAGGCGATTATGTAATACACGCATATCAGGACGACAGCGAAGGCGGCGGAATAACAAACAACACCAACTACCTGATAAATTTTATCAACAATGACGAGGCACTGTTCCATATCGCAAAAAAGGATATTACTTTACAGGTTGTTTCAACTGACGGCAATTATACTTTCGATATCACTTACGGCGACAGCACGGACGGCTATTATAAAGTTGTTTACAGCGGGTTCGTTACCGAAGACGGCGGAAAGGGCGGAACGCCCGTTGACCGCTTCGAGCTTGCAAACGGTTCATATTCAGGCGAAATTATCTTTACGGAAATGTTTACCAATGACGGCTCTTCCCCGCAGACGGGCGTTTATGCCGCTTGGGGCAGCCATGCAGGCGAAAGGTATTTAATAGGTGTTGACAAAAGCACTCTTTTGTTTGATAACTACAATATCGCTAAATATGAAAGCGCGTTGATGACGGTCGTCGCGCGCAAGGTTACGGCTACGACTTCGGACAGAGTGTATACCGAAGATACCGACCTTCACGGCGGAGCTTACGGCATAGAACACGACGCGGTTATCGTATTTACCGACGTCAAGGACGCAAATGTTACCTATGCGGGCAAAGACTACGCGCCCAACAAATATTTGTCTTATATGTACGTGGGCAAAACCTTCGGCGGCGAAAAATATAACAGCAGCACCGCTCCTACCAAGGCAGGCAGTTATGAGGTTACAATCACGCTTAATACAAACCAATATTTCGGCGACTACGTTTTCGATTTGGGAAATGTAACCTCGAATACAACGACGTTTAGCTATAATGTTACCAAAAAGGCGATATCGCTTAACTGGGATTCGTCAATGCTTGAAGACCTTGTATTCAACGAAGGCGATAATAAGTGGGTAGATATCAAATCGGTGTACGTCAACGCGTTGACGGTTGCATATCCCGTACAGCTTATTAGGCAGGATAACAGCGTCGTTACGCTTTCACACTCTGCAAACGCAATCCCGGGCGATGGGGAATACGTCGTAAACGATGAAAAATTCAGCGTCAAAATATATTCCGTAGGTACTTATTCGGTAGTACTGACGTTCAATTCCGACGCGGTTAATAACTACAAGTGGGACGAAGAGGATACGCTTGCAAATCTTTCGCTTGCGTTCTCGGTATATGCAGACAGCTTCCGTATTACCAACCTGTATCTCGGTAGCTGGACTTATAACGACGCTCAGGAGCATATTCCCACCTACGTTCTTACCAACGGTGTAGACGTTCCCTTAACGTTCAGATACGCTACGGTTTTGGGCGAGCTTCCCGAAAACGTGAAAGTCGGCGTTCAGTTTAACGGGGAAATATACGACAGTATAAATAAAACTTCGCCGGGTGCGAATATACCCGTCAATGCGGGTACGTACATTCTCGTTGCAAATTATACGGGTAATCAGTATTCTTCAACAAGCGCGTATGTTGTATTTACCATATCCCCGCGCGAAGTATCTGCGCCCGTATTCGTCCAAAGCGAGGAAAAGTACGTCTACAACGGCAGCGTGCAGACGGCCGATATCAAGTATAACCCCCGTGAAGTCACGGGCGTGTATTCTGGTAATTCCAGCCTCGGCACGGACGGAATAACGCTTTCCGCAACAGACGCAAACACTTACAGAATAACGTTTACCCTTAACGACGC
Organism: uncultured Christensenellaceae bacterium; assembly: GCA_910587365.1. Lineage (GTDB taxonomy): Bacteria > Bacillota > Clostridia > Christensenellales > Borkfalkiaceae > Coproplasma. Next base: position 155,178 of record CAJUKJ010000002.1, read on the forward strand.
GCGCAACTACAAGTGGGCTGACGGCGTTACGGCGGGTACGTCGTATTCCGTTGAATGGGTAATAAGTCCCGCCACGGATAATAAGGTAGTCTGGGGCAAAGAAATAAAAGTAACCTACGGCGAAACTATCGCGCTTACGGCACAGTCAACCTATGGCGGAGCGTTAACCGATTATTACTTCGCATTGAGAAATTCCAACCACGCCGTGCCTCCCGCAGGTCTTGAATGGACTGAGTGGACAGAGGATAATGCACCCGTAAACAGCGGCAGCTATTGGGTAAAGGCGGTTGACGGCGGAAACGGTAATTACAACGCAAGCGAAGGCGTTCAGAAAATCACTATCGACAAGGCGTGGCTTACCGTTACCGCTAACGGCTATGCGACCTACGGCTCGGACGAAAGAACTTTCGGTTATGAAATTTCAGGCTTCGTCAGGGGCGAGGAAGCAATTACCGTAGGCGAAATAGAATACGTGCTTGAAGAGGCGGATAAATACGTTGCGGGAGTTTACGGCGTATGGCTTAAATATGCCCAAGCCCAAATAAACGGTAAAAACATAGTCGAGGGTATGGGTGCGGATAACTATTACATAACCTCGGCAGTCGGCGAGTTTATAGTACACAGAAGAAATGTTACCGTAATACTCGGTTCGGCGCGTTCGGTATACGGAAATCTTATCGACCTTTCCGGCATAGAAATCCGCGTCGTTACGGAAAACGGACTTGCCGCAGGCGATACGGTGGAAGACCTTACAATCAGTCTTGAAATAGACGCCGACAGAAACGTAGATATCCAAAGCCTGTTCAACAACGTAGGTGCGTACACAGTAAACGCCGTCGGCTATGAAAACAACGCGAACTATAACGTAACGGTATTCGGCTCGGGTACTTACACAATTGCACCGCTTTCGATATTCATAACGGCGGAATCGGGCGGCGGCACATACGGCAGCGACGATATACGGGGTGCGGAAATTACAGGTATATACGCAATAGTAGACGGGGAACAAATCGACGTGCGCGAAGTGTTCGGCGATAAGGCTCCCACGTTCAGGTTCAACTATTGGGGTGTTTCCAACGACGGAAAGTGGAATAAGATAAACAACGACAACTGGACGGAGGAACCCGACCGCGCGGGTACTTACCACGCTACGGCAGTTGCTTCAAACAGCGACAATTTCACGTTGCTTACCAATATGGGTACGCCCGGCGTAACCTTCACGGTAGGTAAAAAGGTTATCGACGAAAGCTTGATAAGCATTGCAAAACAGGCATACGCAAACAAGGCTCTTACTCCTGTAATTACGGACGCGGCTTATAGCGGAATTTACACGGCAGGCGAAATTACGGCAACGGAAGTAGGCGTATACAACGTTCCTCTTACGTTAACAGACCCTTACAACTACAAGTGGTCGTCTGTTGAAGAAAGCGTTTGCAATCTCTCCTTTGAAATAGTTATGGGAGAAAACGAATTTACTTCAAAGCCCGCGGTCAACGGTTGGACATATCTCGGCTACGACCCGTCAAGGAATACGCCTACCGCAGATATCAAGTTCGGTACTAAGGATAGCTTCGTATTCACTTATTCAACTTCGGAAAACGGCGAATATTCCGCTAATATTCCCGTCAGCGCAGGCAAGTATTGGGTTAAGATAACCGTTCCGCAGACAAATAATTACTATGCGGTAACAAGCGACCCCGTACAGTTTGAAATAAGCAAAGCAACGATTGGCACACCTTCGATTGTAACTCTTTCAGAAGGCGTCGGTCAGAACACCGTATATACGGGGTCAAGACTGCAAGCCGCAGTCGAGGGCTACGACGCAAGGATGATGCGCATTATCTACGGCGGCGATACGCTTATTGAAAATTCCGTTGCGGTATTCGCGGTAAACGCGGGTACTTATGCAATCAGGTTCTCGCTCAACGATGCGGACAATTACGCTTGGACTGACGAAACAGAGCTTGACGCGGACGGCAATGCGGTACTTTATTGGACGGTTGCACGCAAAAAGCTTGCCAAACCCACTATGACTTCGGATATGTATATGGTCAACGGTAAAACACTTACGTTTATACCCGACGGCTTTGACGAACAGACTATGGACATTTCCGGCAACCGCACCAGCTACGGCGGAGCGTTCGACGTAACGGTATCGCTTAAAGACCCTTCAAATTACGAATGGGCAGACTCCTCGGTTGAAGACGTAACCCTTGTATGGGTAGTGGTCGGCTGGGATACGGTATTCATTATCGTCGTAAGCGTACTCGGCGTAATAGCGGGCGTTGCGGGAATTGCAATAGGAATACAGTACCTCGTCCACAGAAGAAAGAAAATCGGCGAGCTTGCGCTGGAAACGGCTTCGGCGGAAGCGGTTCAGCCCCAGTCGGCGGAAAACGCGCAGCCCGGAAATGTACAGGAAAACAATGCGCAGGAAGACGTTGCGCAGAAAAACGAACTGAAAGAAAAGAATGGAGGAAACGAAAATGAATAACTTACTTGCTTCATTCTTTTCGCCTTCGCAGACCGTTACCATAGTAGCGGTAGCGGTCGTGGGGGTAGTATTAATAGTCCTTAACGTAGTGCTTTGGTACGTTTTCCATAAGCGCGGGGAAAGAAAGCTTTACGACAGATTGCTCCAACAGCAGCGCGAGCTGTTAATGAGCCAGCTTGAAGAAATGCGTTCAAAGGGCGACAGCGGCGCAACCGCGTCCCAGCAGCCGTTCTTTACAAATACCGTATACGTACCCGTTCCCGCGCCCGTTCCCGAAGAGGCCGAAGAACCTGCTGCCGAGCCTGTCGCTGTTGAAACGTTTACCGAAGAAAACGGCGACGCGAAAGAAGATATCGCACCCGAGGAAGAATTTGAACCCGAGGAAGAGGTCGAAGAGGCTTCGGAAGAGTTTGCGGTAGCCGACGACGAAGAGATTGAAGAGGTCGTAATAGTTAACGGGCGGAAAATCCGCTATAACAGAAGTTTCACGGCAAGAATAATTCAAGGCTCCGACGAATTAAAGCAAAGATATTCCTTTATAAAGAATTATTTACTTTCCTACAAGGGCGTTAAAAACCGCATAAGCTGGAAGCGTGAATCGTTCAGGATAGGCAGAAACACGTTTGCAAGCTTGGTTGTGCGCGGCAAAACGCTGTGCCTGTGCCTTGCAACAAATCCCGACAGATTTAACGATACAAAGTATAAGGTCGTGGATTTATCTGTCCGCAGCCCTAAGTCTAAGCTTCCCTGTATGTACAGGATAAGCCGTTTACGCAGACTGAAATATGCGGCGGAGCTGATTGATTTGCTTATGTCCGAACTCGGCGCGTCAAAGCTTGAAAATTATACCGACGCAGATTTTACCGTGCCTTACAGACCTACGGAAGAGCTTATCGAAGAGGGGCTTATAAAGGTTAGCGGCGACGTTCCCGCCGAAGCTTTCGTTGAAGCGGCGGAAGCTTGCGCCCCGACCGTTGAGGTTGCGGTTGCCGCGGTTGAAGAAGTTTTACCCGTCGAAGAATCGGCGCAAGCCGAGCAACCAATTGAAGAGGTTGCCGAACAGCCCGTTGAAGAGGTAACAGAAGAAATTTCCGAACAGCTTATTGAAGAGCCTACCGAAGAGGAAACCGAAGAAGTTGCCGAAGAGGACGTTCTGCCTGAACGGGATTTTGAAATTCTCGAAGAGGTGGACGTTGACGATACGGTTGTGATGGAGGCAATGCCTGACGAAGCCGCAGAACAGCTTGTAGAAATTAAGGTCGTCAAAAAGCAAAAGACAATAGGTAAAAAGAAAGGTATCGTAAACATCGACACTCTTTCTAAACACTACAGTGCGGGCGACAGGGTAACGGTTGAAAGTCTGCACGAAAAAGGTATTATTCCCAAGGACGTCAAAGTAATAAAAGTGCTTGCAAACGGCGTACTTAACAAACCTTTGATAGTCGAAGCGGACGACTTCTCTATTAAAGCCGTAAAGATGATTGTTCTTACGGGGGGCAGGGTAATCCGCAAAAAGATTTTTGAATAATTTAAAGTGGGTAAGTCCGAAACGCGGACTTACCCACTTAATTTTAAGTTGCTTCACAAACGGGCTTTTATTACATAATATTGTGCAAAAGTATCAACATTAAGGTTGAAAAAATTTTGTCGTAAATAAATTGATTTTGCATCCTTCGGTTACTATAATATAGGCGGTATGAAAACAAGCAAAACGGTCGATTTAACAAGCGGAAGCGTATGGAAAACTTTACTGCTGTATTCACTGCCGCTTTTCGGCAGCGCAATGGTACAGCAGTTTTATTCGCTTGTTGACCTGCTTGTTGTAGGCAACTTTGCAAAAGAGGGCGCGCTTGCGGTTGACGCGATAGGCAATGCAACGGTAATAATAAACGTCTTGCTTGCATTCGCGCTGGGTGCAAACGGCGGTTGTTCGGTAATCGTTGCAAAGTACTTCGGGGAAAGGGATAATAAGCGCGTGCGCGAAACTGTCAATACCGCCTTCATTTCCTTTTCCGTTCTGTGCGTGTTTATAATGGCTGTCGGGTTCGGCTTAGGAAACCTGTTTTTAAAGGGACTAAGCGTACAGCAATCGTATTTTTCCGACTGCAAAACCTATCTTTACATATACGTCGGCTCGCTGCCGTTTGTGTTTTTATATAATCTCGGTTGCGGAATATGCTCTGCGCTCGGCGACAGTAAAACGCCGTTCATCTTCCTTGTAATTTCATCAGTACTCAATATCGGGCTTGACTTTCTTTTCGTATGCGTTTTCCATATGGACGTGGCGGGGGCTGCCTGGGCAACTTTCATTTCACAGGCGATATCCTGTGTGCTTACCGCAATAGTGCTTTTAAGAAAACTCAATTCAATCCGTTCGGAGGAAAAACCCAAGCTGTTCGATAAGCAGCTTTTAAAAGAGCTTACAATAACTTCAATTCCCGTAATATTACAGCAAAGCTTTGTTTCTGTGGGGAATTTTTTCGTAAACAAACGCATCAATCTTATCAGCGAGGACGCGACTACGGGCTTTACCACGGCTTTCAAACTTGTATGTATGTCTAATATGGGCGTTGTCGCAATGACGAACGGACTTTCAAACTTTGCGTCGCAGAACAAGGCGGCGGGGGAGTACGCCCGCATAAAAAAAGGAACTCTCGTTGTGCTTTGTTACGCAATGATAACAAGCCTTATGTTCCTTGCCGTATTCGTTTCGTGTCCGCAATTCTTTACGCGGCTGTTCGTCCAAAAGGATAAGCTTACAGCCGACGCTATGGCATATTCGGTACAGTACTTAACAATAGTGTCGTGTTTTCTGCCCGTCGTATGTGTAAAAATAGTTGCCGACGGAGCGGTGCGCGGAAGCGGGGGCAACCTCGGCTTTACCGTAAGCACGTTTACCGACCTCATATTAAGGGTAATTTTAGTTTACGTCTTAACGGGTGCGGGCTGGGGCTTTAACGGCGTATGCTGGGCTTGGGCGATAGGCTGGTCTATCAGTATGTTCATAGCCATAGGCTTTTTACTTCTCATTTTTAAAAAATTTCCCAAGCCGGTAAAAGCGGAAAGTACGGATACGGAAATGGACAACGCTTTTAATATTCGTCAAGTCCCAACAGATAATCGGCAGAAACGTCATAAAATTTAGCGATATCCACAATAAAGGACAGCGGTGGTTTCCGTTGTTTAAATAAATCAGTTGGTTACACCTAAGATAAGAATAAATTAATAAATAGCTTTTGAATAAATTGAAAAATCAGACTTTGGGTTAAAGTCTGATTTTTTTCATTAAGTTTAATAGTCGGTAAGACCTAAAAGATAATCAACCGAAACATCGTAAAATTTAGCGATATCCGCAAGCAAGGACAGTGGAGGTTCCCGTTGTTCTTTTTCGTAATGCAGATATGTAACGCTGTGTATATTAAGTTTTTCAGAAAGTTGCTTTTGTGTCAGTCCCTTACTTTCCCGTAGCTCTTTGAGTCGTTGTCCTAAAAAAATTTTCATAAAATTAGTCTATCTACTTGACATATTACCATTTTGGTAGTATTCTAAAAATATAAACTACCAATTTGGTAGTTATGTATAACATTACAGAAGAAGGTATGAAATTATGAGCAATCAAGAGAAAAAAGGTGTGGACGAAAACGTTCAGCCGCAGCAACCGAATTTCGGGCAGCCATCGCAGCAACCGTACAATCAACAGCCTAACGGATACCAACCGCCATACGGTTATCAACAACCTCCGCAGCCGCCATATTACGGGCAGCCGCCGCAGTATTACGCACCCCAGCCTCAGCAGTTTGTAATGTCCCCCGTGGTTGCTTCTCCTGCCGAAAAGGAGGCGGCATTCAGTTCGGGCAGTTCTGTATTTATGCTTATCCTGTGCATAGTCGGGACAATAAATCTTATAACCGGTTTCATAGGTAAAATCCTTACGCTTGATATAGGCGGAATACTGCTTTACGTTCTCAATATTCTTATTGTTGTAGGAACGTGGCTTACGTATGCATATGCCAGAAAAAATAAGCTTTCGTCAAAAGGTATTTCGCTTATCCGTATCCCGTACATAATCTTTTTTGTTTTTTCGGTCTTAGGGTTTGTCGGAAACTTAGTTATATGGATTTTGACTCTTAATATAATCAGTCTTATAATAGGTATAGTTTCATTTATATTTCAGTGCATATGTTTTTCGTCGGTAAATAAAACCTTAAAGCTTGCACGCGATATTAACCAGAACAAGTCCGTAGCGGGCAGAAAAGCGGGTTCGTTTGCCGCAATCGTTTTAATAATTACCGCGGCTATCCAACTTATAAGCGAAATCGTCGGGTATTTTACACTTGAAACTATTAAAGAAGCACTTGAAAAGGCAGGTGCGCCTGAATTTCTTACCGCATTAATCGGCGGTGGCGGCGTTATGGTAATCGTTGTTGCCGTAATTGCCTTTATAGTAAATATTGCAGGTGCAATAGTAATGCTTAAATTCGGTAAAAAAGTTAAGCTTGCCAATGTACGGTAAAATATAAGGAGAAGTTATTTTAAATTTATGAAGAAAAGTATTTTAATCACAGTTTGTGCATTAATTGCCGCGCTATGCTGTTTTAGCTTTGCTGCGTGCGATTTGCTTGCAGGCGAAAAAGATGTAAGCGGTAACTATAAGCTTGAATCGTTCACAACAAAAGACGGTTCAACCTATAACGTAGGCGACAGCTACGACGGCGAAACGGTATCATCCGAAGGCGTCACGCTTAAATTGGAAGAGTACGAGTCGGGCTTTGTCAATAACGACGGAAAACCCGTTAAATTCAGAAAATTTACTTTGTTATCCGAAATAGGCGACGGTTTTTATTCAATGGGTTTTTTCACAAGAAGCGGTAACAGCCTTACATTTCCGTCGCTTGCAAGCGACTCTGACAGCGGCGACAACATGGGAATGGACAGCGGCGAATGTAAAGGTAAAGTCAGCGGTAACGAAATAACCGTCGTTTTCCCCGAGGGCAACACGTTAAATAGTGCGGTTTTAAAAAAGGTATAAGCTTTAAATAAAGTTATAATTACTAAAATAAACAGTTGAAAAATTTCTTTGTATATGTTATTATATACGAAGAAATTTGTTTTATAGGATAATTTATGGCAGTTAACGTAAACAGTCTTGAAGGCAATGAAATTGCCGACGATTACGTAAGAACCGCATCTCAGACAGAGGGCGGCAAATGGGCGCAGACCTGGGCGGTATTCAAAGGCTCGTTCTGGAAATTGGTATTAATCAACGTTATTATGTTGATATGCTGTGCGCCTGCATTGGGTATTCTTATATACCGCAACTTTTATATTTCAACCGTTATAGCACCTAACTACCCTTTTAACGGCAATACGGGCATAGGCTATCCCGCGTATCCCGGGACGGACGGGCTTGCGGAAAGTCTTTTCCTTAAAGCCGATTTGGTGTTTTACGCTATACTTATCGGTGCCGGGCTTATTGCCGCAATAGGTCTTTCCGGCGGTGCTTACGCCATTAAAAAGCTGCTTAACACGCAGGGCGGATTTTCGTTTAAAGGCTTTTTCCACGGCATAAAGGTCGGTTATTTCAAAACAGTGTTGCCTTTAACGTTGTTTTTGGTTTTCTTTTTCGCTTGCGTTATTATCGGCGACTGGAAGGATTTGGTAATTGCGCAAGGCGGCTCAAAGGGCGGACCTATAACCGCATACGTATTCATAATAATCGCAACCGTTCTCGTCGGAATATATTGCGCCTGGCTGTTTGCCGTGGGGTTAAGTTACAGGCTTAAATTTTCAAAGCTTATAAAAAACTCGTTCGCGCTTTTGGCGGCAAGCCCTTTGCAAACCGTGCTTATCGCGGGCTTCGCGCTTATACCGGTCTGGGTGTTTATGCTCAGCACGTTTTTGATAAGCACGGCCAACACACTGTTTTTCATTTTAGCTTCGGTATTGCTGTTGTTGCTTGTTTTATTCGGCGTTTCTTTTATACTTCTCGTCTGGATGAGCTTTACGCAGTGGGTGTTCGATTTATACGTCACTCCTAAAATACAGACTGTTGAAGACAGGAAGAAAGAGCTTGAGTCCGAAGAGGACGAGGGTAAGCGTATCGCGCGCGAGCTGCTGGCTGCCGGCAGAAGCGAGCTGTTGGTAAAACCCATTCTTCCCGTTGCCGAGGGTATTGCAGTCGCACCTTTGGGTCAGACGTTTACCCGTGCGGATATCGAAAGGGTGGCTTCGTCAAGGCAAAAGCTCGAAAGCGATGTTGCCGATTATGAAAACAAACACAAAAACGACCCCGTTTACGCCGAATACAGCAAGCTTTTTGCCGACCGTGAAAAGGCTTTGCAGCCTCAGGGCAAAAAGGGAAAGAAGAAGAAAGTCAGCTCGGCAAACCTTTTGAAATAGGAAACTGAAATGGTAAATTCTTACTCTGCGCTTGGCAGATGGTTTGAATATTTAAACGACGACTGCGGCTATGAACAATGGTCGCAGTATTTAATTGACACGCTCAAAAACCTCGGTGCGGGGGTGCAAGGCGTGGATATAGGCTGCGGTAACGGCTATTTTACACGCGCGCTTATAAGGGCGGGTTACAGGACGCTCGGCGTTGACGTTTCCCCCGAAATGCTAAACCGCGCACAGGAAATTTCTTTTAAAGAAGGCGTGCGGACGGAATTTTTACTCGGCGATATTACCAAACTAAAATTAAATGCCAAAGTCGATTTTGCCGTAGCCGTCAACGACTGCTTGAACTACGTCCCGCGACAAAAGCTTAAAAGCGCGTTTTCCCGCGTGCATGCCAACCTTAAAAAGGGCGGTATTTTTATATTCGATATAAGCTCTGTCCAAAAGCTTAAAAACGTTTTGGGCAACAATTTGTTTGCCGAGGACAGGGACGATATAACCTATCTTTGGTTCAATACCCTTGAAGAGGACAGGGTTATTTTCGATATAACCGTTTTTGTTCGCCAAAGCGACGGAAGCTATACCCGTTCCGATGAAAGGCAGGTTCAGTATATCCACGAAGAAAGCACCGTCGTTTCCGCACTCAAAGAGGCGGGGTTTAACGTAAAAAGCGAGGGACACCTCGGAAAAGACAAACGGGAGAGGATAAATTTTATCTGTACACGGCTATGAATAAACTTTACAAGGCATTAGTATACGACAGGGAAGTTTCGCTTTCCGTTCTCGAAACTACCGATATGGTAAACGACGCTATAAAAATACACAACCTCGACGCGCAGTCTGCGGTAACCTTGGGTGGACTTTTAACCTGTGCCGCCTATATGGCGGGCTGTCTTAAAAGTGAAAAGGGCGCGGTTTCGCTTACGGTGAAGGCAGGCGGCGACGCAGGCACGGTAAGCGTGTCGGGCAACCAAAAGGGGCATATCCGCGGTTATATCGACGGAAGCTGCCACGGCAAGCTGAACGGCGGATATCTTACCGTCGTAAAGGAGGACGGATTATTCCGTCCCTTTGTCGGCACGTGCGAGCTGCGCGGTAACGACGTTTCGCAAAACCTTATGCAATACTTCCAGATGAGCGAGCAGATAGATACTGCCGTAGCAATAGGCGTTAAAATGGACGGTAACAGGTGCGTTGCCGCGGGCGGAGTGGTTATGCAGCTTCTTCCGGGAACTTCCGAAGAGAATATGGATAGGGCGGAGGAGCGTATGCAGGCGTTCGTAAATCCTGCCGAAGTAGTCGCAAAATTCGGTGCGGACGGAATACTAAACGAGTTTTTCCCCGACCTTGCCGAAAACGGCGCAACTTATCTTACCTTCCCCGAATACAAGTGCAACTGCTCGCGCGAAAAGACTGCGGATATAGTAAGGTCTTTGGGCAGGCAGGAGGCTTTGGATATCATAAACGAAACGGGAAGCATAAAGGTGCATTGCCATTACTGCAATACCGACCACGAATTTACACTGGAAGATATTGACAAACTTTTTTAATTGATTTATGAAAAAAACGATGAAAATCGACCTGAGCAGCGACAGGCTCATTGCCGTTGCCGCCGACCTTGTCGAAGAACACAACTATATAAGCGCGCTTAAAATGCTCAACAAGAATGCAGAGCGCAATTTCAACGACGAAGATTCTTATATGCTCTATGCAGAAATCTTCGACGATATCGGGCTGTATGAAAAAAGTGTAAACAGTTGGTTCAGATATATCGACTGTACGCTTAGCGGCGAGCTTTCCGAAGCATACGAAGGGCTTGCCGTGGCGTATATGAACCTCGGCGACGAGCATTTTTCGGCATACTATTACAATAAATTGCTATTGGATACTGACGAAATCAATGACGACGAACGCAAAGAAATAATTTCTTCCTTTTTAAGCCGTGAACCCAACCCGCTTAAATTCGTATATCCGCCAAAGATTGCAGACTGTTCGGACATAATTTCCGACGGTGTCAAGCATATGAAGCTTGGCGAATACGACAAAGCTATTGACGAATTCGATAAAATCGACGAGGATAATGAAGCTTATCTTTCCGCCCGCAACTATATTGCAATGTGCGATATAATTTGCGACAAGTGCGAGGAAGCGGAGGCAGAGTGCCTTGCGGTTTTGAAAAAGCACCCCCAAAACGTACAGGCGCTTACGACCTTGGCTGCGGTTAAAACCGAACAGAAAAAGAGCGAGGAAAGCAAGCAGCTTGCGAGGAAGCTGTTGACGCTGGGGGTTACTTCAAACGACGACGTGTATAAAATAGCTACGGTTTGCTGTGAAAATAAAATGCACGCCGAAGCTTACGAGTTGTTTTGCAAGCTTGAAGACGAGCTTTTCTATGACAGCACCGTTTTGTATTTCAAGGCGGTTTCCGCATTCAACAGCGGAAAATACGAGGAAAGCTTTTCGGCTTTCGACAAGCTTTTGACAATCTATCCCGAGTCGGTTACGGCGCGCTATCATTACGATAAGGCTCGCGAAGCGGCGGAAAACGGTACCGAGCTGGAATTAAGCTATTTTTATCGTCTGCCGCAGGAAGAAAGGGAAAGCTCGTTAAAAATGCTTGCCGCATTTTCAAAACTTTCCGCAACCCAGGCGAAAAAGCTTTTCAGCCTTGTGGACATTTCCGGTTGCGTTCTTTGGTGCTTCGACGAACACGACGGTTCCGGCAATACCGAGCTTAAATTTCTTGCATCGCTCTGTGCAGTAAAGGCAAGGCTTGACGGCATAGTTGCCGATATATTGTTGAACGCCTTTATCGAAGACAGTTTGAAGGTACAAATTCTTACTATGATAGGCGAACGTAACGAAACAAACTGGTTCGGCGTTGTAATTTGCAATTTGTACAAGCGCGTATATTTCCGCAGCATCGAAACTGGCAAGTTAAAACGCAAAAACTTTATTACCGCTTATTCAAGGCTTACCGCCCATTTTGCCATAATCAACAGCGATTACGGCGATAAGTTCGCAAAAACTGCGGAAAAGCTGTATAAAAAGCTTGAAAAAGAGGACAGGCTTTCGGACGCGTCAGACACCGACGCGCTGACTGCGGCAATTTATTATAAATCGAATATTTCCGAGCCGAAGGTTGCGCGCAGGGAATTAAGTAAATTTTTCGACACGACCGACGCAAAAATATTTAAAATTTTGGGGGAAGTATGAAGCTGTACGACTTTGACGGAATGTTTGATGAAAAGCTGACCGAATATATACGCAAAAACAAGCAAAAATATTCCGAAAGCGAGTGGGAAGATATTATCCCGAAGCTTTATAAAAGCTTCGGGGACACTTTCATAAAATCGGTTGGCGATACGCCCAACGGTTTTTATTCAAAATTGTCCGACGAACAGCTTGTGTCTGCATTGTCTGCGCACATTAAAAAGGGCGTGCCTGTAAGCGAATTTATGGCAAGTGCAATCGAAAGCAGAAACGCGGTAAATCTTTTATTGCCGCTTTTAGACGGAAGCGATAAAGAGCGGGAGTTTGCCGTCGGCTTAATCGGTTCCGACGACAGGGCAATTAAAAAGTATATGGATATGCTCGTAAGTTCCGACGCGGACGGGGATTTGAAAAACAAATGCCTTGACCTCATAAAGGAAAAAGCCGACCTCGTTTTAAACGAAGCGGTTGAAAATTACGAAAATTCCGTCGCCCGCGATTATATGCTTGAAATAATGTCGCGCTCGATAATTCATACAGATAAGGTATTCGATATACTTGTAAAGGCGTTCAGGGGCGATAACGAAAACCTGCCCTTATATGCAAGCTATCTTGCCTCATACGGCGACGAACGCGCTTTGCCGTACCTTCTTGACAGGATAGACGAAGAGGGGCTTTCATTTATTGAGTATAAAGAGCTTCTTCTTGCTATCGAAAGCTTAGGCGGAACATACGAAAAACAACGCGACTTTTCCTCCGACCCCGATTACGCGCTTATAAAATCGCACTCTGCGTCTGCCGCAGACATTTTCGGCGGTATTGATAAAAAGTAAATAAATCGTTAAAAGGTAAATAAAATCGAGCCGTTCTTCAAAACGAAGAACGGCTCGTCCTTTTTATATATTTAAATTTTCCTCGTCAAAAAGAGGGCTGTCTAAAAATTCGCTTACAGACATGCCAAATCCGTTAGCAATCAAAATTGTAGTGGATAGTAAATTATCTTTAACGGTTTCGTGCATTATGTTTTTTAACGTCGAGTGTGAAATGCCGCTGTTCATTGCAAGCTTATATCTTGTAATTTTTTTTAATTCTAAAAGTTCGCCTATTCTTAAAACTAATGCGTGGTTTACGTTATTCATCGGTTGCCTTCCTCATATTGTTGTGGGCAACTATAATTTTATTATTTATTTTTATATTTATATGGTTGCGCATAACCATATTTAATGATATACTTACAGTACGGCTACGCAAAATCGCCGTGAATTGATATATTTTCCTTAATATTGTCAATAGTTTTGTATAAAGGTAAATTTTGAAAGAAGATGATAAAAAATTGACAACTGAATTTAACGAGGGCGAAGAAGTCGTCGCTCCTCCCCCGAAAAAACGCGGCAGACGGATTATCCTCAATATCTTGCTTGTTGCGGTAATTGCGTTGGGCATTCTGTCCCTAATCGGCATAGTGGGGGAAATCAATCAGGGTTCGGGTTCGTCTTTTACGGAAGTAATAAGCGGGGCAAGCCCGCTGTTTTGCGTTGTGCTTTTAGCGGTTGTGCTTGCTGTAATGGCACTCGACGTTTTAAAGTACTGTATAATTTCAAAAACAGTTACGGGTAAATTTATGGTTCGCGCGTCTTTGAAAACCAATTTTATAGGGAAATATTACGACGCGGTAACGCCTTTTTCAACTGGCGGTCAGCCGATGCAGATATATTATTTAAATTCAAAGGGCATAAGCGGAGGCAATGCTACGGCAATAGTACTTATAAGATACTTTGCAAGTATAATTTGCTGGATTATATTAGGCGGCGCGCTGATGATTGCCGGCAGCGTAAAGGGGGTTTTAAACGGTGTAAGCGGCGGAAGCATTTTAAAAATTACGGGCTGGGTAGGCATAGGCGTCAATTTAATCGCGCCCGCGTTCGTAACCCTTTTTCTCTTTCTGCCTAAGCTTATGGGTAAAATTACGGTTGGAGTTGTTAAGCTCGGACATAAAATGAAAATCGTAAAGGACGTGGAAAAAACCACTGCGCAGGCAATGAAAATTGTAAACGACTTTAAAAACTCGTTTAAGCTTATGGCTACAAGCCCTTTTAAGCTTATAGTTTTGGTTTTGGTATGCTTTGCGGAGTCCGCTCTCGTTTTTTCGATACCGTATTTTGTAATGAAAGCGTTTTCCTGCAATCTAAACGGACTGTTTTTAAACGTCGTTTCGCTGAACGTATTTACTATTTTCGGGGTGTCGTTTATTCCCACCCCGGGCAATTCGGGTGTAGTGGAAGGTATGGGTGCGCTTGCTTTTTCCGTCGCGGCGGGCGAGTCCTTAATCTGGTCGGTAATATGCTGGCGGTTTGCCGTCTTTTATATTTACATTATAATAGGTCTTTTTATAACCGTTTACGATATTATCGCAAAAAATATAAAAATCAAAAAAACACTAAGGAGAACACAATAATGATTAAAGTGGGGTTATTTCTCGATACGTATTTTCCTATGGTGGACGGTGTAATAAACGTGGTTCATAACTATGCTTTGCGCCTTGCCGCAGACGGAAACTACGACGTAACGGTATTCGTACCGAAATGCGGTACAAAGTGCGCGGACGGTTTTCCGTATAAAATAGTCCGTTGTAAAAGCGTGCGCTTTTTACGGACGGATTATAGTCTGCCTTTACCATTGCTCGACGCAAAATTTAAAAAAGCGGTAAAGCAAAGCAATCTTGACATAGTTCATATCCATTCGCCGTTTATGGTAGGCTCGATGGGGGTAAAGTATGCGCAAAGCCGCGGTATTCCCGTAATCGCCACTATGCATTCGCAGTTCGAGCAGGATTTCTACCGCGCTACGCGCAGTAAACTTTTAACAAGGTTTTTGCTTAAAAAGGTTATGAAAGCGTTCAATAAATGCGACGAGTTTTACGGCGTCAGTCCCGCGGTTTCGCAGGTCTTTCTGCGTTACGGTGCAAGCCATATGCCGCTTGTACTCGGCAACGGTACGGAAATGTCGCCCGTAAACGACAGGGAAGAAGCTGCGGCAAGCGTTAACAAACGTTTTAACATTCCGTCGGATATGCCCGTATTTATATTTGTGGGAAGAATTACAATTCTGAAAAACGTTTTTTTTCTTGCATACGCGCTTTCAGAATTAAAGAGTAAGCGTTTTAAAATGTTTTTTGTCGGGGACGGTAAGGATATGCCCGCCCTCAAAAAACTGATTTTAAGGTTGGGTCTTGAAGAAAACGTAATTTTTTTAGGTAAGGTTACGGACAGAGAGCAAATAAAAACGCTGCTTTGCAGGGCGAAGCTGTTTCTGTTTCCGTCATTGTATGACGCAAGCTCGCTCGTTCAGCAGGAAGCCGCTTCGCAAAGCACGCCGACCGTATTTTTAGAGGGGGCAGTGACAGCCTCCGACGTAACCGACGGGGTCAACGGTTTTATCGCTCCTCCGAATCCCGCACTGTACGCTGCCAAAATAGAGAGTATATTGTCAAACGGCGAACTGTACGATAAGGTTGCTTTGGGCGCAAAGCGCGATT
Source organism: uncultured Christensenellaceae bacterium (assembly GCA_910587365.1). Classification (GTDB taxonomy): domain Bacteria; phylum Bacillota; class Clostridia; order Christensenellales; family Borkfalkiaceae; genus Coproplasma. The sequence goes on from CAJUKJ010000002.1 coordinate 170,819, forward strand.
TGTACAGAACGTGGGACAAGGCCGTCGGAGAGCTGAAAGAAGAATATCGGCGTATCGTGAACGAAAAATTTACCGACAGTCAAAATTTGAGCTGTGGCAGAAAAAAGCTTGCGGAAAAATCGGTTTAAGCAAATGAAAAGCGGCGGTGCAAAGTGATATGCACCGCCGCTTTTATACTGTTGTTTAATTCTTTCTCGTTGCAAGCCAGACAATCAAAACGGTTACGTCGGCGGGATTTACGCCGTATATTCTTCCCGCCTGACCCAAAGTAAGGGGACGCACGCGTTTAAGCTGTTCGCGCGCTTCAAGACGTAAACCCTTAATTTCGTCATAATCTATATCGGCAGGTATAGCTTTTTCTTCAAGCTTTTTTGCCTTTTCAATCTGCTGTGAATTTTTCTTTAAATACCCTTCGTACTTAACCGAAGCTTCCGCCGTCTTTAAAATTTCGTCGGGTACGCCGTTTAAAATATCGAAGTATGCGCATATGTCCTTTAACGCTCCGCCCCGCCTTATAAGGTCGGCGTAAGTTACCGCTGAAACACTTCCCGCAATCGTCTTTTCCGCCAAAAACCTTTCGGCTTTTCGTCTGTCGGCGCGCCTGTTTAATTCGTTTATTGTTTGTTCGTAAAGCTTTACTCTCGTATCGAACGATTTTTTCCGTTCTTCTGTAAACAGCGGGGTGTCCTCAATCTTCGGCGTAAGGCGGAAGTCCGCCGTGTCCTGCCTTAAATTTATTCTGTACTCCGCGCGTGAGGTCATCATTCTGTACGGCTCTTCAGTACCCTTGGTGGTAAGGTCGTCTATGAGTACCCCAATATACGCTTCGTCGCGGCCGAGGACGAAGGGGGGCTTGCCCAAAATTTTAAAAGCGGCGTTAATACCCGCCATAAGTCCCTGCGCGGCGGCTTCCTCATAGCCCGAAGTCCCGTTAATTTGTCCTGCCGTGTAAAGCCCCTCAAGCTTTTTAAATTCAAGGGTGGGGTATACATCAAGCGTGTCTATGCAGTCGTACTCTATCGCGTAGGCGTAGCGCATAATGTCGCAGTCTTCAAGTCCTTTTATGCTCCTGTACATATCACGCTGTATATCGTGCGGCATCGAAGAGGACATACCCTGTACGTAAATTTCGTTAGTATCCACGCCCTCGGGTTCAAGGAAAATCTGGTGTCGCTCTTTGTCGGAAAAGCGCACTACCTTCGTTTCGATGGAGGGGCAGTATCTCGGCCCTGCCGATTTAATATCCCCGTTGTACAGCGGCGAACGGTCAAGGTTATCTAATATAATTTCGTGTGTTTTGCTGTTTGTATAGGTAAGGTGGCAAACGCGCTTGTTTTCCGCAGGTTTACCGTTTAAAAACGAAAACGCCGGAACGCCCTGCTCGCCTTCCTGTGTTTCGCATTTTTCAAAGTCGATAGTCCTCGAATCGAGGCGTGCGGGGGTACCCGTCTTAAACCGCCTTACGTTAAAGCCTAAATTTATTAAGCTTTGAGTTAGAAAGGTTGCGGGGGCAAAACCGCTCGGCCCGCTCTTTTGTCGAACTTCCCCGGTAACCGTTTCCGCGTTCAGATAAACGCCCGTAGCAACGATAACCGCTTTCGCTTCCAAAATACCGCCGTATGAAGTAAGCACTCCGCTGACGGAGTTGCAGGAGGGGGATGTAAGTATTTCTTTTGCCTCGCCCTGGATAATTCTCAGGTTATGCGTATTTTCAAGCGTGCGCTTCATTTCACGGTGATACGCGTTTTTATCGCACTGGCAGCGCAGCGACTGCACGGCTTCGCCCTTGCCCTCGTTAAGCATACGCATCTGCAAAGCCGTCTTGTCGGCGTTAATTCCCATCTGTCCGCCAAGCGCGTCTATTTCGCGCACCAGGTGTCCCTTTGCCGTTCCGCCGATAGAGGGGTTGCACGCCATAAAGGCAATGCTGTCCAAATTAAGCGTCAGCATAGCCGTCTTTAAACCAAGCCGCGCACAACAAAGCGCGGCTTCGCAGCCCGCGTGTCCCGCGCCTATTACTACAACGTCGAATTTTCCTTCCAAAAAAGTTTTCATAAAATAAAAGTTTTATAAAATAATTTAACGGCGCGGGCAAAAATCGCATTTTTGCCCGCGCACCCAATTTGCGAATTATTTTTTAAGTATTATATTTTTAATGTCGTCAACGTCTTTTGCAATTTTATCGTTTACGCGGCACATATCTTCAACCTTGTTGCGCGCATATAAAATTGTGGTGTGATCCCTTCCGCCCATAACCTTGCCTATCGTAATGTAGGGTAAGGACAACAGCTCGTACATAAGGTAGCAGCAAATCTGTCTCGGGATTGCAATTTCCTTTTTCTTCGATTTTCCAACAAGGTCGTTTTTGGAAATGCGGTAATAGCTTGCAACTGCGGAAATTACGCTTTCGGGCGTAATTTCTTCCTTGCCGGGTTCTGAAACCGCCTCGTTCAACGCGCTCCGCGCCAGGCTTACGGAAATAGGCACTTCGTGCAGCTTAGAGGCAAATATAACCTTTGTAAGCCTTCCTTCAAGCGTCCTTACGTCGTCGCCCGAATCCTGTGCAAGGAATGTTAAAACGTCGTCGGGAACAAAGCACTTTTTATCGAAAGCTTTTCTCTTTAAAATCGCAATTTTGGTTTCAAAGTTGGGGGGGAGTATGTCGAGGAGAAGTCCGCCCGAAAAGCGCGTTCTCAATCTTTCTTCAAGCGCGTTCAGCTCCTTGGGCGGGTGGTCAGAGGATATAACTATCTGTTTACCCTTAGAAACAAGCTCGTTGAAAATATGGAAAAATTCTTCCTGGACGGCTTTCTTGTTTTCGATAAACTGAATATCGTCTATAATAAGCACGTCGGCGTTGCGGTAGTATTGCCTTAAACGGTTGCCCTTACTTCTTGCGTCGGGGCCTCTGCCCAGCATAGAGTCAATAATGTCGTTAACGAACGTGTCGCAGGTTACGTAAATTACCTTTAATGCGGGCTTTTCCGCAACAACCTTGTTGCCTATCGCCTGAATAAGGTGGGTTTTCCCCAAACCCGTTCCGCCGTAAATGAAAAGGGGGTTGTACGTTCCCGCGGGGTCGTTGGCAACCGAAAGCGAGGCGGCGTAAACCATCTCGTTATTTTTACCTACGACAAAGTTGTCGAAGGTAAACTTCGGGTCGAGGTTGGAGGGTACGGAAGCCTGTTCGTCGGGTGCGTTGTACGCATAGCCGTCGCCGCCTTCGACCTTTAAGCGGAAGTCGGTAAGTCCCACGTCGGCTTTAATAATCGCCTCGCGCATTTTTTCGGCAAGCGTCCCCGTAATGTATTTTGCAAAACTTTCGGTAGGGGTTTCAAGCACGATATATCTTCCGTCAACGTCAACAGGCACAAGCTTTTCGATATAAGTCGTGTAGTTAATGTGCGAAACGAGTTCCTGCATTTTTTCCTTTATAGGGTTGTATAAAAAGTCGAAATTCCCCTTTTCTGCCATATTAAAGCCGTTTAATCCTTTGAGTTTTTCTGAAAAATTTGTTATAATCATTATAATACAAATAACCTTTAAAATAAAGTGTTTTTAAGATAAATGCGCATAAAAAATTTAAATTTAAAAAATTTCAGAAATTACGCTAACGAAACCGTTGGGTTTACCGAAGGGCTGAACGTGCTGTTCGGTAAAAACGCGCAGGGTAAAACCAACTGTGCGGAGGCGGTTTTTTACCTATGCACGGGTACTTCGCCAAGGTGCAGAAGGGACAAACAGCTCATCCGCCACGGCTGTGACTTTGCGGAAATTTCCGCCGTTGCAGAGGGGGTGTACGGCGAAATAGAAATAACCGCAAAAATTTGCGAAAACAGCCGCGAGGTGCGCATAAACGGCAATAAAATTACCCGCAATGCCGATATTTTAGGCAATATATACAGCGTTTTCTTTTCCCCGCACGAACTCCGCCTGATACAGGACGGCCCCGACGAGCGTCGCAGATTTTTAAACGTTTCCATATCCCAGCTTTCCAAACCCTACTATATCGCGCTTTCAAGGTACAATAAAATTTTGGAACAGCGCAACAACCTTTTAAAGAACAGGGATATATCAATGGTATACGACACCCTGCCCGTCTGGGACGAACAGCTTTGCAAGTACGCCGCGACGATAGCTTTCAAGCGCGCGGAGTTTGCTGCAATGCTTTCGCCAATAGCCGATGGCATTCATTCCGAGCTTACCGACGGCGCGGAAAAGCTTGAAATTTCCCCCGAAAAGAAGTACAAGGGCGACGAAAAGCAGCTTTCCGAAAGGCTTTTTAACGAGCTTTCCGCAAACTACGAACGGGATATACGTTTAGGCTTTACCGCTTCGGGTCCGCACCGCGACGACCTCGATATACTAATCGACGGAACAGACGCCAAAACCTTCGCCTCGCAGGGGCAGACAAGGACTGCCGCGCTTTCCATAAAGCTTGCCGAAGTGGAAATTTTCAAAACGCTTTCGGGCGAATACCCCGTTTTAATTTTAGACGACGTTATGAGCGAGCTTGACCTTCCACGCCGTAAAAAGCTTGCGGCGCGAACGCAGGGCTTGCAGACCATACTTACCTGCACCCACGCCGAAAGGGTGCTTTACGGAAAAGAAGTAAATAAAATAAGGATAGAGGGCGGTAAGATAAAGGGTTAGGGTATGCATATACTCCGCAAGACGGCGTTGCAATTGCGTTTTCCTCGGCTATTCGCCGATAAGCAAATTTCTGTCGTCAAATCCGCGTGCGCCTTGTATTGCTTGTAGCTTCACACCTTAATTTGGTGGGTACTTTATATGTTAAATTTAAGGGCTGATTTACACATTCATACTTACTATTCCGACGGGCTTATGTCGCCTGCCGAGGTCGTTGCCGTTGCAAAAAACAACGGCGTTAGGCTTATTGCCGTAACCGACCACGACTGTATGCTTGCCTACCCCGAGGTTAAGGACGCTTGCGGAAAAAATGGTTTAACCGCGGTAAACGGAATAGAAATTTCAGCCTATGAAAACGGGGTTAAGGTACACACGCTCGGCTACAATTTAAACGCGGACTGCGCCGATTTCAAAAGCTTTTCAGGCAGCCTTTTCAAAGCCTCGGTAAGTAGGATGGAGGATATACTTTACAAACTCAACAAAAACGGAGTAAGGTTAAGTATTGACGAAGTATTAAACGAAAGAAAATTTCCGTCATCCCCGATACACGCAATGTATATTGCCCGCGCCGCTTCAAAAAAAGGTTACGGCAGCACCCCGTTTGCTTTTTACGTCGAATATCTTGCGCAGGGCAAATGCGCATATTCGGATATAGGAAGACCCTCGCCCGAATGCGCGGTGGAGCTGATAGCCGCCTGCGGCGGGTTTTCCTCGCTTGCGCACCCCGCCCGTATAGAAATGGAAAAAACTGTCCTTAAAAATCTTGTCAAAAAACTTAAAGCTTGCGGTCTTGGCGGGATAGAAGGGGTATATTCTACGCATACTGTAAAGGAAACGGCATACTATAAGGAGATGGCAAGTGCTTTCAATTTATTTGTTACGGGCGGCTCGGATACGCATATTAATGGAGGCAAAAAGATTATAGGCTCGCCCGTGTTCCACGTTGACAAAACACTTGCGCAAAAATTAGGAGTTGAAATACAATAAGCTTTTAAGGTTTAATATACTTATATTTATGCTCGCTTTATCGGCGGGCATAATTTTTTTCGGCTGTGCTTTTTTAGGTAAGCTTCCAAAGGGTGTAACAATAAACGGAATAGACGTCGGAGGAAAAACCCAAGCAGAGGCATTGTCGCTTGTGCGCGGGGACATAGTTAATTGCCTGAAAGAAAAAAGCCTTACCGTCCACGGCAAGCAAAAAGATTACGTCTTTACCTATCCCGAAATAAGCTATAAAGACAATCTGCAAAAGCTTATAAAAACAGTTAAAAAAGGTACGCAATATACCGCGGAGGTAAGCTATCATTTAAACGGTGTTTCTGAAATAACTGCAAGCATATGCTCGGACGAAAGCCTTCCCGTAATAGAGCCTTACGCAATTTTCAATACCGAGGGCGAGCCGTTTAATTACTTTGAAGGCAGCGACGGAACGCGCGCGGACAGGGTCAAGCTTTTATACGATATCCGCGCCTCGCTCGAAGGGGATTTTTGCGACGTTTACGTCAGCGTGAAAACAGTTCCAAGAACGGTATCGCAGGAAGCCGTAAAATACAATACCCGCCTTTTAAGTACTTTTACAACCCGCTTTGACGGGGCAAATACAGCCCGCGCGCACAATATATTCCTCGCCGCAAAAAGCATCAACGGAACTGTTTTACAAAACGGGGAAAGCTTTTCGTTCAACGGTACTGTGGGCGCAAGGACTGCGGACAGGGGGTTTAAAACAGCAAAAATTATCGAAAACGGAGAGTTCGTCGAGGGGATAGGCGGCGGGGTCTGCCAGGTAAGCACAACGCTTTTTAACGCGGCTATGCTTGCTGGGTGCGACATAACCGAGTTTCATCAGCATTCCCTTGCCGTAAGCTACGTTCCGCCGTCGTTCGACGCAATGGTAAGCGGAAGCTACTTCGACTTAAAGTTTGAAAACCGCACGGGCTATACTCTGTATATCCGCGCGGTAACGGGTGCAAATTCCATAACCTTTAACTTTTACGGCAGGGGCGACGGCGCGCAGTACGGCTATTCGTCGGTTGTCACGGGTTCGATATCCCCCGCCGAAGAAACCACTAAGGACCCCTTGCTCGTCAAGGACGGTAAATGCGGTATTATAAGCGAGGGTTATTTAACAATCAACCGCAACGGGGTATCTACAACAAAATTATTCCGCCGCGACAAATACGCCCCCGTAAAGCGTGTAACGCTTGAAGCAACGCAAACGGAAGAAGAGGAAACCAGTGGGACTTGCGCTATTATACCGCAAGTCCCACAGCTTTAATCTTGACAAAGAATATAATTCGTATCAACCTTCAATATTTTGCAAATATTTGCAAGCGTATCGATTGCTGGCATTTTGTCGCCACTTATATAGTGTGATATATTTGACTGACAAATTCCTAATTGGCTTGCCAATTCTTTTTGGGTTAGTTTACTGTTTCTTAAAGCTTCTGCTAATCTGATTTGAATTTGTTTAAGTGTAATATTCATAATTGGTTCCTTTTAATTCAACTATATGATTGCCTGAAAACGGTTGCGAAAACCGGCAAAAAAAGAAAAAGGAATACGACGCTTCTCTTAAAAGATTAGCCGAGGTCGAAAAGGATATTCTCAGCCTTTTTGAATATTTGAAAGACGAAGAAGATTTTCGGTAACGGCAACGCCCGCCCCTTGTCAAGGGTCGGGCGTTGCGCTTCTTATAAACAGTACATATATCGCCCATTTATTCTCAAATTTTTGTTTGTGTTTTTCAATCGGGTATGCTATAATATTAAATGGTCAATTATAAGGAGCGTTTATGATTAAAATTCTTGTTGACGCAATGGGCGGGGATAACGCACCCTACGCAACCGTTGCGGGCGCAGTTCAGGCACTTAATAAAGATAAAGAGCTTTACCTTATTTTAACGGGCAGACAGGCGGAAGTGGAGGCGGAGCTTAAAAAGTATACTTACGACAAGTCGCGTCTTGAAATAGTAGACTGCCCCGACGTAATCGATATGAACGATATTCCTACCGAGGCTATAAAGCGCAAGCAGTCGTCGCTTATCGCGGCGTATTGGATGCTTAAAAAAGAGGAGGATATCCGCGCGTTCGTTACCGCAGGTTCCACAGGCGCAACCATTGTGGGCGGGCAGCTTATTCTCGGCAGGATAAGGGGTATAAAGCGTCCTGCGCTCTGTCCCGCAATTCCAAATTCGCGCGGAGGGGTAACCCTTCTTCTCGACTGCGGGGCAAATGCGGAATGCAAAAGCTCGATGCTTTGCCAGTTCGCTCTGTTAGGGTCGGCGTATGCTACCGCGGGGTTCGGCATACAAAATCCCAAAGTAGGGCTTTTGAACAACGGCACGGAAGAACACAAGGGCGACCCGTTAAGACAGCAGACCTATAAATATATGAAGCAGATGCAGGGTATAAACTTTATAGGCAACATAGAGGGGCGCGATATTATGATGGGCGACTGCGACGTCGCTGTTGCGGACGGCTTTTCGGGCAACGTTGCGTTAAAGTCTATGGAAGGCTGCGGCAAGCTTGTTTTAGGCGTTATGAAAAAGGAATTTTCCGCAACCCTCTCTTCAAAGATGGGTTACCTGTTTATGCGCAAGGCTATTAAAAAAATGCGTACCCAGCTCGACTTCGATAAGTTCGGCGGCGCACTCCTTTTAGGGCTGAAAAAGCCCGTTATAAAAAGCCACGGTTCGTCTAAGCCCGTTTCTATTGCAAATTCAATTGCAAACGCGGCAAGTATCTACCGCGGAAATTTGGTACCCAAGGTGGAACAGCTTTTAGAGGACGTAGATTTAAGCTTTACGGTGGACAACGATGAGGCTTGAAGAGGTTGAAAGTAAGTTGGGTTATACCTTCAAGGACAAAACGCTTTTAAAGCGCGCGCTTACTTTGGCTTCGGCTTCGGATGATAACAACCAGCTTTTGGAGTTTTTCGGCGACGCGATTTTGGAATTTATCGTTTCCGAACGTATCTTTAACGAAAACAGTACCGAAGGCGCGCTTACCGAAAAGCGGAAAACTCTTGTTTCGGACAGCGCACTCGCGCCCGTTTCCAAAAAGCTCGGGCTTGATAAATTTCTCATCCGCGGAAAAAAGGATAACTTCAACAAAAAGGCTATACCCTCCGCATACGAGGCTGCGGTTGCGGCAATATACCTTGACGGCGGTATGGACGAGGCGAAAAAATTCGTGCTTGCCACAATGGATTTTTCAAAGAAGAGTACGCAAACGGATTACAAAAGCAAGCTGCAAATTGCGTTGCAGTCTATGGGCGAACCGCTTCCGCAGTATGTCAGCGAGGAAGTAGGTACGCCGCAAAACAAACGGTATGTTGTAAGCGTCAACGCGTTCGGTCAAAGCTTCAAGGCGGAAGCCGACAAGATAAAGGGCGCGGACGGAGGAGAACAGCTTTGTGCCAAAGCCGCGTTAAATTATTACGAAAACAATAAATAATCTCTTAAAATAAATTAACGCCGCAGAAAAGTCAGCGCGACGGCTCGTGCATAAAAGACTTTTCAATGCAAAATAAAACCAAAACAAATTTCAAATAAAATAACGCCGAAAAACGTAGGGATGATTTACTTCGCCCGTTAAGCGTTTTACGACAACAATCTCACGGCAAATATTTTGCTTGCAAAAAATTTGCGTGAACAGAGGTTATATGGGTTCATTTAAGCAAATTCAATTAGTAGGTTTTAAATCGTTCGCAGACAAGACGACCATTCCCCTCGGCGAGGGCGTAACCTGTATAGTCGGGCCAAACGGCTGCGGCAAGTCTAACGTTGCCGACTCTATCCGCTGGGTTCTCGGCGAGCAGTCAGCAAAGATGATGCGCGGTTCGCAGATGATGGACGTCATTTTCGGCGGAACGGAAGCAAGAAGGCAAATGTCTTTCTGCGAGGTTACGCTTACCTTCGACAATACAAAGCGCATTTTCGATATCGACTGCGACGAGGTGGAAATGACCCGCCGTCTTTACCGCAGCGGCGACAGTGAATACCTTTTAAATAAACAGCCTTCCCGTATGAAAATTTTAACGGGGCTTCTGCACGGCGCGGGTGCCGCAAAGGAAGGTTATTCGATTATCGGACAGGGCAGGATAGAACAGATTATGAACGCCAAGCCCGAGGACAGACGTTCGATTTTTGAAGAAGCGACGGGTATAGTCGTATTCAAGGACAGAAAGGCGGATGCGGAAAGAAAGCTTAACGCTTCAAAGGACAACCTATACGTTTTCGCACAGCGTATGCAGGAAGTCGAAAGACAGATAGGACCTTTAAAGCGGGCTTCGGAAAACGCGTTAAAATACAGGGAACTGTATTCTCAGCTTCGCCACCACGAAATGAACCTTTACATATCCCGCCACGACAGCGCGGAGGGGGAAAAGGAGGAGCTTGACCGCAAAGCCGTCAAAATCGCAATGCGTATTGCAGAGGTTACGGCACTTTCGGAAAAACTGTTGCAGGAGTACCAGAACCGCCGTGACGAAATTTCCGCAGCGGACGCGGAGCTGCAAGATTTAAACGAAAGGTTAAGGCGTTACGAAGTCGGCATAGAACACAGAACGGGCGAGTCAAGGCTCTTTACCGAAAAGGCAAGCTCGGTCAAGGCAAAGCTTGCCGCCGCACAGGAAGACGTAGCGTATTCCGCAAAGCGTATCGACGAAATAGACAGGGAAATACGCCGTAGCGAAGCCTATGCGCAAAAGAACACAGAAAGAAAGGATTGTCTGCGTTCCTCTACGGACAGCTTCCGTAAGGATATCGAAGAGCTTTCAAAGAGGATAGCGGACTACGAATATATGACGGGCGAACACCGCAAAAAGGTTATGGATACGTTCAAAGACCTTTCGGATATGCGCCAGAATATGGGTTCGCTTTCCGCCCAGAAGGATTTGCTTAAAGAACGACTTGCGGAAATCCAGTCGGAAATGGAAAAAATACGCACCCGCCGCGACGGCTTGAAGGGCGACTACGACAGGTGTATAGAAAGGGGTAAACAGCTTAACAACCTTCTCGGCAACGAGAACGAGCTTGTGGATAAAGCCGAAGCCAAGACCCGTGAAATAGAAGAAAAAATTCAACAGCTTATCAGGCAGACCTACGACACGCAGGCGCAGATTGCAAGTTTAAACGACAGCCTGACTACCTGCCGCGCACTCCGCGACAGGTTCGACGGTTACATTTATTCGGTCAAAAAGCTTTTAAGCGACGCAAGAAACGACTTGGTTCTTTCGGAAAAAATCGAAGGGCTTATAGCGGACATCGTGCGCTGCGACGGCGACTATGAAGTGGCAATCGAAACCGCGTTCGGCGGAGCAATGCAAAACGTAATAACGCGCACGCGCGACGACGCGAGATATCTCATTGAATACTTAAAGCGCACGCGTTCGGGTCAGGTTACGTTCCTTCCCGTCGAAGCTCTCCGCCCCAGACTCGAAAACGACCAGATAAAGTCTGCGGTACGCGACAAGGGTGCAATAGGCTTTGCGATAAACCTTGTCCGCTTCGATAAAAAATTTGAAAACGTTATACATAACCTTCTCGGTAACACTCTCATTGTAGACAATATACAAAACGCAACGCAGATTGCACACAGATATCCCCGCGCATTTAAAATAGTAACGCTCGACGGCGACGTTATTTCCACAACGGGTTCTATGACGGGCGGCTCCAAGCGTGAAATCGCGGGTAACTTACTTGCAAACGAAAGGCGCATAAAGGAAATAGAAGAGGGTATTTCCGCAAAGAAAAACCTTTTAAGCCGTGCCGAAGCAAAGCGCAGGGAGCTTGACGAAAGCAAAACGCAGGCAAGCACCGAACAGCAGCTTTTAATCAGGCGTTTGCAGGACGCGAGGTTAGAGCTTGCCGCCGTTACCGAAAAGCAGGATTCGCTGTTAAAAAGCGTGACGGGCGCGGAAAGCGAATATGCCGCATACGGTCAGTCGCAAAAAGCTTTACAGGACAGACTTTCCACCCTCGACAGCGAATATTCGGGTATCAGCAAGGGCGCAAGCGATTTGTCCGAGCAGTCCGACAAGGCTTCCTCCGCAATCGACGATATGAGCGCGGAATACGACAAGTTGACTGCGGAGCGCAATGCAAAGACGGAAAAGCTTAACGCCTTACTCGTGGAAATAGCTTCGCTCGAAAGCGCGTTGAAGTCGGGCGAAGAAAACGTAAAAAGACTGAACGGCGAAAAGGAAACGCTTACCGTAAGGCTTGAAAAGACCAAAGCAAGCATTCCTCAGATTGAAGAGGAAATGCGCACCTTTACACGTCAGGCGCAGCAGGCGGCACTTTCCAAGGAAGAGCAGGAAGTCGTCGCCGACCTCAACAGACAAGTTGCGGAGGTTCAGCAGCGCAAGGAAGATTTAAACAAGCGCGTAATGCAATACGATGCGGAAAGGCTTGCCGTTTATAAGGAAAAGGAAGAGCTTACCAAACAGCAAAGCACCCTCGCGCTTGCACTCCAAAAGATAGACAGCGACCTCGAATACTTGCAGACGCGTATTTCGGAAGAGTACGGCGAGGACTATGAAGGCTGTCTTAAATATAAGGAAGAGGGTTACGATACGACTTCCGCGGGACAGACGATTGCTAACCTTAAAAGAGCGATAACCGTTTTAGGACCGGTAAACCACAACGCTGTTGAGGAATACGACGAGCTTTCGCAAAGATACGAAAAGATGCTGGTCGAAAAGGAAGACCTTGAAAAGGCTATTGCCGACCTTACTACCGCGCTTGACGATATCCGTGCGGAAATGCTTAAAATTTTCGACGAGGGCTTTAACCTCATCAACAACAACTTCAAGCACACGTTTAAAGAGCTGTTCGGCGGCGGCAAGGCGGAGCTTCAACTCGACTACACCGACTGCGAAGACCCGTTGAATGCGGGCGTGGAAATAATCGCCTGCCCTCCCGGCAAAAAGCTTACTAAAATTTCACTTCTTTCAGGCGGCGAACGCGCGCTTACGGCAATTGCTATTCTTTTCGCAATTATAGGAATGCGCCCTATGCCCTTCTGCGTACTCGACGAAATTGAAGCGGCGTTGGACGAAGCAAACGTTGCAAGATATGCCAAGTACTTGAAGAAGTTTGCAACCGATACGCAGTTTATAGTAATCACTCACAGAAAACCCACAATGGAAAACGCGGATATCCTTTTCGGCGTAACTATGGAAGAAAAGGGTGTTTCCAAGATAGTTTCGGTTAAGCTGTCGGAGGTAGAGAGTAAGCTCGGCGGCGACACAGTTGCTTAAAACAGCGTATATACATCGCAATACCGCGTTGCGCTCCGCTTCACTTCGGGTCGCTTACGTTTAAGTAAGCTCCCCTCGTAAATGCTCGCGCGCCTTGTCTTGCTTGCATCTCCGCGGTTTTATCTGATTAAAAATGCGGTAACAGAGTTGCTTAAAACAGCGTATATACATCGCAATACCGCGTTGCGCTCCGCTTCACTTCGGGTCGCTTACGTTTAAGTAAGCTCCCCTCGTAAATGCTCGCGCGCCTTGTCTTGCTTGCATCTAAGCAGTATCATTGATTAAAAATAAGGTTATATATATGGGTATATTTTCAAAAATAAAAAGCGCGCTTAAAAAGACGCGCGACGGACTGGCAGGCGCGCTGTCAAACCTGTTTGCAAAAAACAAGCTCGGCGACGAATTTTACGACGAGCTTGAAGAAATTTTAATAGGCGCAGACATTTCCGTAACTACGGCGGAGGATATAGTGGACGAACTCCGCGCCGAAGCCAAAAAGGAAAAGCTTAAAGACAGGGAGTTCGTTACCAACCTTTTAAAAGATATATTAGAGGAAAAGCTTACCGAGGCGGAGGAGCTTGAAGTTCAGTACCCCGCCGTAATTATGCTTGTGGGCGTAAACGGCGTCGGTAAGACGACAACGGTCGGCAAGCTTGCAAACTATTTTATAAGCAAGAAAAAGAGCGTTACCGTTGCCGCGGCAGACACCTTCCGTGCCGCCGCAGCAGACCAGCTTACCGTCTGGGCGGACAGGGCAAAGGTACGCATAGTCAAGCACGAGGAGGGGAGCGACCCTTCGGCTGTCGTGTTCGACGCACTCACTTCCGCAAAGGCAAAGGGTACCGACGTGGTTATTATAGATACTGCGGGCAGGCTTCACGTTAAGGCAAACTTGATGGAAGAGCTTAAAAAAATGTCGCGCGTGGTAGAGCGCGAATGTCCCAACGCAAACTTTTACAAGCTTTTAATACTTGACGCTACGACGGGCGGAAACGCGATAAACCAGGCGGAAGTATTTGACGAAGCTGTCGAACTTGACGGCATAGTTTTAACCAAGCTTGACAGCTCCGCTAAGGGCGGCTTCGTAATTTCGCTTTGCAGTGAATTGGGTATCCCCGTGGCGTTTGTCGGAACGGGCGAAAAGATGGAAGACCTTGAAGCGTTTTCAGCAGAGGAATTTATCGACGCATTGATTTAAGTTCACAAATTTTTAAAGCTATTCTGCGCTTTAAAAATTTCGTGATTAAAAAGGCACTTCTCCGTACTGCAATGAAAACAGTGCGTTCGGTCATCGCTTGCGCTTTACATTATGCGCAAGCTTACCTCGGACAACAAAACAGCGCACTGTGCTGTTTTGGGAAATTTGTCCTCGCCCTTTCTTTGCGTGATATTAAGGGCAAACTTATTGTATAATCACACAAATTCAATCCGCTCAGGCGAAAGTTTTCGCAAATTGTGTCTGCCTGCCCAAAAGTGTGATTTTGGGCGGCAACGTAAGCAATAATCCTCTTGCCCTCCCCCATAATAAAGGGGGAGGGCTAGGGGTGAGGGTTGTGTAATTTTACATTTTAATATTAATTTATGACACAATCCTTTTGCTATTTGGCAAAGTGAATATGAATACAAGGCGCGGGACGAAATTTTTCGTCCCGCGCCTCTTTCTTAGATAATTGGCGTTACTGCCAAAATTACATTTTCGGGCAAGCAGACCCTTTCATATCACAAAAATTGTTGCGCACAGAATAGCGCGAAGATTTTGTGAATATAGTTACAAATCGTCCACGTCCTGAATAGGTTTTCCTCCATCTATAGGCGTACCCGTGTAACTACCGTTAGGGTCATAGCTGTCTTTAAACTTATTTACAGTTTTTCGAGTTGCTTTTGCCACTGTTCTTTGCTCCGCTGTTGTTAGCTTTGCCGTTGCAATTCTTGCTGCCTGAACAATTCTTTTCAGACTGCTTGTTTTCGTTAGTCTTTCTCATATTTTCTCCTTTTGAAACGGAATATGCAATTCAACGTAACCCTGACTTGATTTGCATAAGGGGCAAACGTCCCAAGCCTTTGTTGACGTATGCATATAACCGCATTCGCTGCAAATATAAAGAATAGGCGATTCGTTACTGAAAAGCACTCCTTTCGTAAACGCTTCGTGAAGATAATTGAAAATCATTTCGTGCCTGACTTCAACTTGTGCAACAAGTTTAAAAAGTGCGGCAATGTCCTTAAAACCTTCTTCTTCCGCGTCCTTTGCAAAGGCAGGATAAATAACGGCGTGTTCCTCGTGTTCGTCCTTTGCGGCAAGTGCTAAGCTTTCGCCCAAGTCGCCGCTATGAAAGGGATAACCCGCATTCAAGTCGATATTTTCAAGGTTTTCTCCGCGCTTTGAAAGCTCTTCAAAGAACCTTCTTGCGTGTTCCGTTTCGTTTTTTGCAAGCACCTTAATAGTGTCGGCAAGGGTAACGTATCCCTGTTGCGTCGCAAGTCTTGCTATAAGCTGATAGCGCATACCCGCCTGACTTTCGCCTGCAAAGCTCCTTGCTAAATTGTTATAAGTCTTAGTTCCGTCAAATTGCATATTTTCCTCCGTCAAAACTTATTGTGAACCGATTTTCACATTTTATGCAATGTATGAAATTTTAATGATTTTTCAAGTTTCATCACACTATATGTTTTACAGAAATATAATTATATGGTATTATTTTATACAATTACAGGAAATATAGGTAAAAAATGTTTAAGCTTTACAAGAAATTAAGTACAAGGGATTGGATACTTTTAATAGTTCTGGCAGGACTTACCGTCTTGCAGGTCTACTGCACGATGACGCTTGTGGACTATATCCAGAACATTATACAGTCGATAACTTATTTAAACTACCATAATAATCCCGAGCTTTTCGGCGAGGGCGTCAGCGCGATAGTAAGCGCGGGCGGTTGGGACGCGTTGCTTGCGCAAATTGACGCGGGCAGCGAAGAATACGCAATGTTCAGTGCCGTTGCCGCCGCAACCGCGGGTAAAATATGGTACAACGGCGGAATGATGCTGCTTATTGCCGCAGGTACCGTGGCTACGCAGACTTTGGTCGGAATGATAGCCGCGTTCGTAGCTTCGGGACTTTCCGCAAGGATACGCTCTGCAGTTTACGCAAAAGTAGACTCGTTTTCCATTGCGGAACGCGAAAGATTTTCCACGCCGTCGCTTATTACAAGGACTACAAACGATGTCCAGCAGGTAATGCTTGCAAACATATTGATGCTGCGTATGGCATTTGCCGCACCCGTTACGGCAATATGGGCAATTTTAAAAATCCAGACGGCAAGCACACAGCTTACGGTTGCTACGATAGTGGCGGTTGTGCTTCTCGTTCTGTTCCTTACTTTTTTAATGCTAATCGTTCTGCCCAAGTTTAGGTTAATGCAAAAATTAATCGACAGGCTTAATTGCGTATCGCGCGAAAACTTGACGGGTATCCGCGTTATCCGCGCATATAACGCCGAAAGCTTCCAGCAGGAGAAATTTGAAAAGGCGAATACGGCAATTACCCGCGCCCAGCTTTTCACGGGCAGGCTGATGTCGTTGATGTCGCCCGTAATGATTTTAATTATGAACGGCGTTTCGCTTGCAATATATTGGATAGGTGCGTCGCTTATTAATAAGGGCGCAACAGACTACGCAACGATAGCGGCGTTTATGCAGCTTGCCTCGCAAATAATTATGGCGTTTATGATGCTTATGATGATGTTTGTGCTTATGCCCCGTGCGCAGGTTTCGGCAAAGCGTATAAACGAAGTGTTGGAAACTCCCCTGTCGGTAACCGACCCCCAAACCGAAAAACAGCTTACCGAAAAGGGAACGGTAGAGTTTAAAAACGTATCGTTCAGCTATCCCGGTTCGTCCGAAAAGGTAATCAAAAACGTCAGTTTCAGGGCGGAAAAGGGCGAAACCGTTGCATTTATCGGTTCAACGGGCAGCGGTAAATCAACGCTTATCAATCTCGTTCCCCGCTTTTTCGACGCGACGGAAGGCGAGGTTCTCGTTGACGGCGTTAACGTAAAGGAAATAAAGCAGAAAACCCTCCGCTCTTTAATAGGCTACGTTCCGCAAAAGGGTTTGCTGTTTTCGGGAACGGTAAAAAGCAATATTGCGTTCGGTAAAGAAGATTTATCGGAAGAGCAAATTATTAATGCGGCAAAGATAGCGGAAGCTGATGAATTTATTACTAAAATGGAAAAGGGGTACGACTCTGAAATTTCACAGGGCGGCAAAAACGTATCGGGCGGACAGAAACAACGTCTTTCAATTGCCCGCGCAGTTGCAATCGACCCCGAGATATTCATATTCGACGATTCGTTTTCCGCACTCGACTATAAAACGGATAAAAAGGTACGCGAAAACCTTAAAGAGGGGGCAAAGGGCGCAACAAAGCTGATTATCGCCCAGCGCATAGGAACTATTCTCGACGCGGACAAAATTATAGTTCTCGACAGCGGAAACGTAGTGGGCTGCGGCAAGCATAAAGAGCTGTTGGAATCCTGCGACGTTTATCGCGAAATAGCGGTTTCGCAGCTTTCAAAGGAGGAACTCGGTTTATGAATATGCATCCTTCTATATCGGCTAAAAAAGGCAAAGGTAACTTCAAAAAGCTTATAAAGGCTTTAAAACCCTATACGGTATTAATAGTATTTGCGTTTTTGTTTACGGCTGTTTCCGTCGTAATTTCGGTTTTGGCTCCGCAGTGGTTGTCTAAGCTTACCGACGAAATTACGGAAAACGCAGCCCAGCACACTATTGATATGAAAAAGATACTCAATTTCGCAATAGTGTTAATAACGTTTTATGCCACTAACGCGCTTTGCCATTTCGGAGCAAATTTCGTTATGACAACCGTCGGACAGAAATATTCCCGCAATGTCAGAAGCGCGATTTGCCGCAAAATAAATAAGGTTCCTTTAAAGTATTTCGACTCGCGCCAGCTCGGCGATACGATGTCGATTATAACCAACGACGTTGATACGATAGGTCAGTCGATGGATCAGGGGCTTTCTATGATGTTCTACTCGGTAATGGCACTAATTGCCGTTATCGTCGCTATGTTCGTGACGTGCTGGCAGATGGCACTTACCGTGCTTATGATTTTACCTTTAATGCTGATTATGGCGGTACTGCTTTTCAAATTCGCAATGCCGCAGTTCACAAAGAACCAGCAGTATTTAGGCGATTTAAACGGCTGTGCAGAGGAAAATTATACGGGTCAGACGGTAATACAGGCGTTCAATGCGGGCAAGAAAATGACCGCCGATTTTGAAAAGAAAAACAAGCGTATGCGCTGGGGTGTTTTCAAGGGTCAGTCAATTGCAGGCTTTATGATGCCCGCAATGACTTTCATTTCATATTTCGCATATGCGGCGGTGTGCATAGTCGGCGGACTTTTAATGAACGACGGCAACAAGGTCACTTTCGGAACGATAACTGCGTTTTTGGTATATATAAATCTGTTCCAGAACCCTATGCAGCAGCTTGCGCAGGCGATAAACAGTATGCAGATGGCAAGTGCCGCCGCAGCAAGGGTTTACGACTTCGTCGAAAGTGAAGAGCTTTCCGACGAAAGCGGAAAGCAATACAAGCTGTTGGATAACGGTAATATACGCGGCGAGGTTGAATTTAAAAACGTGCGCTTCGGCTATTCTCCCGATAAAATAATAATTCCCGACTTTTCGGCAAAGATAAAGCCCGGAATGAAAGTGGCGATAGTAGGACCGACGGGCGCGGGCAAGACTACGCTTGTAAACCTTTTAATGCGCTTTTATGAAATAGACGGCGGCGATATTACCATTGACGGGGTATCTATAAAGGATATGCCACGTTCTGAAATTCACGATATTTTCGGAATGGTCTTACAAGATACCTGGATGTTTGAGGGAACTATCCGCGAAAATATACTGTTCTCTAAAACTGATGTTGCCGAAGCCCGCCTTAACGAAATTCTCAAAGAAGCGGGTATATCTCACTACGTCAACACTCTTCCCGGAGGGCTTGACTTCTATATGGAAAACGAAAGCAACGTATCGGGCGGACAGAAACAGCTTATAACCATAGCAAGGGCTATGGCGGAAAACTCGCCTTTGCTTATTCTTGACGAGGCAACCTCAAACGTCGATACGCGAACGGAAGAAATTATCCAAAAGGCAATGGATAAATTGACTGAGGGCAGAACAAGCTTTGTTATCGCCCACAGACTTTCAACAATTAAAAACGCCGACCTGATTTTGGTTATGCGCGACGGAAATATAGTTGAACAGGGCAACCACGACGAGCTTATCGCATTAGACGGGTTCTATGCGGGGCTTTATAATTCGCAATTCGCAGGCGATTAATTAAAAGTTAACAGCGGGCTTTGACTAAGTCAAAGCCCGCATTGATATATAGTTAAAGCGGAGGAAATAAGGGTGGCAATTACAATTAATATATATTACAGCGGCGAAAGCGGCAACGCAAAAAAATTTGCACGTGAAATGGTGTCAAGCGGAGTTGTCAATTCAATCCGTGCCGAAGAAGGCAATTTAAGATACGAATACTTTTTCCCTATGGACGGCAATGACACGGTACTTTTAATCGACAGTTGGCAGGACCAAAGCGCGTTGGACGTTCATCACTCGTCGCCTATGATGGAAAAAATAGCACGTCTGCGCGAAAAATACAATTTGCATATGAAGGTAGAGCGGTACGTTACCGACGCCTCGTCCACACCCGAAAACGATAAAACGTTTATAAGGGAATAAGCGTTTTATTTGACTTGCAACAGCTTATTATGGTATCATATATGCGGTGGTGTAAAGCCACCCGCAAGGGTAAGCCTTAGGCGGTTAGCCCCTCGGGGGAATGTGATGAGCATTTCTTCAAAGGGGGTGGTAAAATGGAATTTTCTTTCCTGCAACTTCTTTACCTGTTGGTAGAGAGGGGTGCAATCTACTCTTTCAGGGTTACAAAGGATAAAATTTACTTAACCATAAAAAAATAACCGCCCCACGTTCGCACCGTTGGCGGTTATTTAACTGACGCGGGCTAACCGTTTAAAGGTCTTGCCCTTGTGTTTTTATTTTAGCATTTAAATGTATAATTGTCAACGGTATTTATCAAAAAAGCCCGTTGATTTTTATTTGCCTTTAACATCTCTTCCGACAAGTTCGTCAAGGGAAATACCGTAAAAATCTGCAAGCTTAATGCAATCGTCTATAAGCGGTAAATGTTTACCGCTTTCATAATAGCTTAATTTAGGTTGTGAAATTCCTGTGTTTTTGGATAGCGCGTTTTGTGAATATCCGCTTAATTCACGTTGATATTTTAAAGCTTCGCCTATGTTCATAAATACATTATATTAAAATGTTTATAACTATACTTGACCTATAAACTTGTTTATAATAAAATATTTACAATCAAGTATATTAAGGAGAAAGCATATGGAAGAAACAAATAAGAGTAAGTGTTTCAGGTGCAGGTATTTTACTGCGTATTACACCAAAGGCAATATGCGGTTTAACAGGACAAAAAACGGCGGCTGCACTTTGCACGATAAAACAGTCGGCAATATGGAAACCTGCGTAAGATTTAAAGACGGTTCAAGTTGGTACAGCAGAAAAAGCTCTTGCAAGCGCGTTTTGTATGATTTGTTGTTTCAAATTTCGCAGATAAGACAGATTTTGCAGGAGGAGGAAAATGAAAACGAGGACTTGTGAAAGTTGTAAGCATTATAAGGCTTATTATAGGAAATGTAATTTCGGCTTTTGTGCGGAATGGAAAAACTTATGCGAGTTGCGGGGCGAATATGTTTTTTTGAACAGCTTATGCGAAAATTTTGAAAAACTGCCCACGCCGCCGACTACCTTGCAAACGCTTGACCAAGCGGAGGAAGATATAAAATATTTATTAAAGATATTTAAAGAGGACTGACGCCTTTCATTCGGTTTTCATTTTACTATTGACGGAAATACAAAAAAGTGATATAATATAAAATAATAGGTAGTTTCCTTTGAGCGTCGTATAACCGTATTGAACTGATTGTTTAAAGAAACCTACAAGAATAGCAATAGTTAAGCGGAGGGCAGGTATGATAAGTGAACAGGGTACTATAAAGGTAAGCACAAGGCTTGACGTGAACGTGCAGAAGGAGCTTATGGCTCCGTCTTTCAAAATAGGCATTACATTTCTTGTAATAGGTGCGGTAGTCTTTGCAATTTTACTTATTTTGGATATAGCATCGATATTTGTGGAATTGAATTTGGATAGTTTCAGTGTTTTTTATGCAATTTCATTATTTTTATTGATAATGGGGCTGTTTCTTATATTGCTTGTAAGAAGCAGCATAAAAGCTGTAAGCAAGTACGACAAAGTTAACTCATATGAGTTTTTGGGCGGCTATTTCATTGTTAACCAGACTTATTTCGGCGAAACCGTCATTACCGCAAAAATTTATAACAAGCAGGTAACGCGTACAAAGGAAAGCAAAAATTACTTTTTTATTTACGTTGATGCGGGTGCGTATCCCATACTCAAGTCGGAACTTAACGCATTTGAATTAAATACAATAAAAAATGCGTTTAATAAGTCCGTAGCTGCGGCAACGGTCGTTGCATCTCCGATGCCGCCACAGCCCGAAGTAAAGCCACAGCCCGAAGAAAAGTCGGAAGAGGTAAAAAACGGCGACCCGTTCGACGATTTAAAGTAATTAACGGCGCGACCGAAAACGACGCTTTTCGGTCAGCGCACTCAATTTGCGCATACTTGCAGCTTACCGAGACGAATGCCCGCAATTATATTATAAGTTTGCCCCTATTATTGCGGGCAGAGGGCGAGTAGCCCTCAAATCACGCAATTTTTTCTTCGCAGAATAGACGAAAAATTTGTGAATAAGGAGATACTATGAGTTTTCTTGAACTAACCTGCGTAGGAAAAAAATATAAGATAGGCAGTGTTTCCGTCGAAGCGTTGAAGGACGTGTCTTTCTCGCTTGAAGACGGAGAATTTGCCGTGGTACTCGGCTCTTCGGGGGCGGGTAAAACCACGCTTTTAAACCTTCTCGGCGGAATGGACGACGCAACCGACGGGGAAATTATTCTCGACGGAAAAAATGTAACCTCGCTTGACAAGCGCGGACTTACCGAATACCGCAGAAACGACGTCGGGTTTGTATTTCAGTTCTATAATCTGATGCCGAATTTAACCGCACTTGAAAACGTTGAAATTGCCATTGAAATTTGTAAAAATCATTTAAAGCCCGAAGAAGTGTTAAAGGAAGTCGGGCTTGAAGGCAGATTAAACAACTTTCCCGCGCAGCTTTCGGGCGGGGAACAGCAAAGGGTTTCCATTGCGCGTGCAATGGCTAAAAATCCAAAGCTTCTGTTATGCGACGAACCTACGGGCGCACTCGACTATGCTACGGGCAAAAAAATATTAAAGCTTTTACACGACGTATCAAGGGAGAAAAAGCGTCTTGTAATAATCGTAACGCACAATTCCGCATTAAAAGAAATGGCGGATAAAGTCATTTATATAAAAAGCGGTATGATTGAACGCATCGAAACAAATTCAAATCCCAAACCCATAGAGGAGATAGAGTGGTGATAAAAACCTACCTAAAGACGCTTTGGCGAATGTTCAAAAAGCACGTCACGCGCCTTATGTCGCTAATTTTTATGGTGCTTGTTTCGGTGGGCTTTGTGTCCGGTATAGGCACGGCGACTGATAAAATCGACTATTCATTGACCGATTACTACAAGGCGCAGACGGTAAGCGACTACATAATTAAAAGTACGGACGCAAACGGTTTTACCGAAGAAGATGTAAATGCCGTTAAAAACCTGTTTCCCGAAGCTACGGTAAATACGGGAATGTCGCTGGATATTTCCGTCGGGGAAAAGCGTTCTGTAAGGTATTACTTTTTAGACTTTGACAATTGGACGGTAAACGTACCGGATATCGTTGACGGCGAATTTAAAGACCCTTCACAGCAGGTTTATATCGAAACCGCCGACAACGTTATAGAAAAGAACCCCGTCGGCGGAGCCAAAAAAGTCGGCGACGCGATTTCCATAGATTTTAAAGAAATACTCGAAAAGAGTGCGGAGCAAAGCGGAAAACCGCTCGGTGCGGGTATGTCGGCGATGCTAAGCTCGCTCGAAGTGAAAAATATGACCGTTGGTGCGGTAATTAAAAGTCCGCTTCTTATAGCTAACGATGGCGAGCCGAGCTATAACAACGATATCGACGCAGTTCCCGATACGACTACGGGAACTGCGGATATGGATTGTCTTGAAAGGGTAATTTACGCATCCAAGGACATAATTCCGACACAGAAGGATTTAGTGGCTTTTCTTCCCGACACTCCGTTGATAGCAACGGGCGATATTTACGTCGCTGTGGGCAACAGGAACGTTTTTGAAAGCTTTTCAAATGATTATAAAAAGCTTACCGACGGCGATATAAGTAAGATAAAGCAGACGCTTGAAAACGTTGAAGTGCTTTCCCTGTACGAAAACTATTCGTTCAAATCGCTTAACTCGTACAGTGAAAAGGTGCAAGGAATAGGCTATATATTAATGGTTGCGTTCCTTCTCGTAACCGCGCTTGTAGTTCTTTCGACTATGACAAGACTTCTCGAAGAGGAACGTTCTCAGATAGCTTGCCTTAAAACTCTCGGTTATTCGTCCTTTGGGCTTATTTCAAAATATCTGCTGTTCGCGCTAATCGCAACGGGAATAGGCGGAGGAGGGGCGTACTTTGTTGCGCTGGGGCTTGCGTATCTCATATGCTATGTTTTCAATTACAGCTTCGATATGCCGCCTATATCGTCTAAAATAGCGGTGGTGTTCTATATAATTATTTTTGCGTTAATCGTTGTTGCAACGCTTGCCGCAACCGCCATTGCCGGTTATAAAATGACCAACGAGCGTCCGGCAAATCTTTTAAGACCGAAGCCCCCCAAGGCGGGTAAAAAAGTCTTTCTCGAAAAAATTCCGTTTATATGGAACAGGCTGTCCTTTAAATACAAATCGACAACGCGCAACGTTTTCAGGTATAAAAGCAGGTTTTTTATGACGGTAATTGCGGTTGCGTTTTCAACCGCGCTCGTTATGGCGGGACTCGCCCTTTTGGATATGTGCCTGTTTCAGGACTTCGGCTCTCCTGCAATAATGGGCATAGCCGCCGTAATTGTAGTGTTTGCGGGGCTTCTGACGGCGGTGGTTATTTATACACTTACAAATATCAACATAAGCGAACGCAACCGCGAAATAGCAACCCTTATGGTGTTGGGCTATTACGACAGGGAAGTTACGGGCTATATTTACCGCGAAGTATACATAAATTCTATTATCGGAATAATTTTCGGCTATCCTGTTTCCGTTCTTTTAATTGCTCTCGTGTTCAAGACTATGGGTATGGGTACGCTTGCCGGGGTAAGTTGGTTTATGTGGCTTATCGCGCCGTTTATAGTCCTCCTGTTTACAACAATAGTTACGCTTATTTTAAGGCGCAAGATAGTTAAAATACATATGAACGAAAGCTTAAAGGCAATAGAGTAAGTTATACTCCGCACGGCGTTAAAACCGTGCGGAGTATTTTTTATAAAAAATTTTGCAAAAAACAGTTGACAAGTAACTGTATCTATTGTATAATCACAGTAGATACGGTAAGGTAAATATATATGCATATACTAATTTCTTACGAATCGGGTGTACCCATTTACGAACAAATTAAATCCGAACTGCGCGGACAGATAATGCGGGGGGACTTACCTCCCGACAGTTTGTTGCCGTCGATACGCACGCTCGCCAAAGAGCTTAAAATCGGCGTTATTACGGCAAAGCGCGCTTACGACGATTTATGCGCCGAAGGCTTTTTGTATCCGGTGCAGGGCAAGGGCGTGTACGTTGCCAACTTCGACAGGGGCAAAGCGGAAAATTTTGCGGTTGAAGAAATTCGTTCGCGCCTTAAAGAAGTTTACGGTTTTGCAAAACAAAACTCCGTAGACGGAAAAATTATTTCGCAATTGATTAAAGAAATATGGGAGAATTAATATGAACGGTTTGGAAATCAATAATCTTTCGGTGGATTTCGGTGCGTTCAAGATTGACAATTTAAGCTTGAATATACGAAAAGGCTGTATTACGGGGCTTATCGGCAGAAACGGTGCGGGCAAGTCGACGCTTATAAAAGTTATTATGCGCCAGCTAACTCCGCAAAAGGGCAGTGTCTTATATAACGGTAAACGCTTTGCCGACGATGAAGAGGGTATTTTAAACAACCTTGTCTGCGTTTACGACTCGCCTGACTTCAACGTTATGTCAAAGCCTAAAAATATCGTTAAAATTTATAAAAGCGTTTATAAAAGCTTTGACTTGGACAGGTACAACGCGCTGATGGAAAAGTTCCGTCTTCCGCACGATTTAAGGATAAGCAAGTATTCGTTCGGAATGCAAAGAAAGTACTGTCTTATTCTTGCTCTGTGCAGAAACGCTGATATTCTCATTCTCGACGAACCCACTTCGGGCATCGACCCGTTCGACAGAAGCGAGGTCGTGGGGCTTATACAGGACTATATGTTGAATGAAAACCACACGGTAATTTTTTCTACACACATTACCGAAGACCTCGATAAAATCGCCGATTATATCGTTATGATGGAAGACGGAAAAGTTACGCTTGACGAGGATAAAATTACTCTTACCGAGCAGTACCGCTTAGTCCAATGCGATAATTTCACTCCCGATATGGCTTGCAGTGCGATAGGCGTGCAGAAAAGTATGTTCGGCTATACGTTTTTGACCAAAGATAAAAGCATCTCGGGCGAGGGAATAAAGGTAAAAGTTCCAACAATAGAAGAAATGTTTGTCCATTTACTCGGAAACGGAGGTAGCGTATAATGCAATTTCTGAATTATTTTAAGATGGTGCTTCGCGCACCCAGACCCAAGGCATCGCCGATTGCGCTTTGGATTGCCGGTTATTTCGTATTCTTTTTCGGTATTTATGCGGGAAAAGAAATTATTGCCTCGTTCGCGTTTCTTGCGGGTATGGTAATGTGCTATTATTTCAACAGTACGCCGAATATGGAAGCTGTTTTTCCCGTAAATCACAGAAAAAAATTAGCTTACAGATTTTTATCGTCGCTTCTGATGTATCTGTGTATGCTTGTGGTAGTGTTCGTCGTTGGGGTCGTTGTTTTTCTTATTACGGCAGTCTTCGTATCTATTTCCGAAGAAGGCTTCGACTGGATAAACAAAACTCCGGTGGAAGGGGATATCTTTGGCGGCTTTAACGTATACGGCTTGCTGTTCGGGTTTGCTTACTTGATTATTATGTACTCGGCGGGAATGATAACGGGCTTTTTCAAAAAACGCAAAACACGCAACGTTTGGCTTGCGTGCCTGTGCATTGCAGTGGTTTTGGCGTTTGTGTTAATGTCATTGCCTTATTGTGTTGAAAACGGCGTTTTTGCACTGGTTTCGCCCGTCAGTCGGGAGTGTTACGAGGCAATGTCCTTGCCTTGGTTGAGTACGGTTATATGGTTATTAATCGCGTTCGGCGCGCTTGGAACGGTAATATATATGGGTATCAGACACTACGACCCCAAAAAATTTTGACAATTGCCGTTATTCCGTGATATAATTCAGCTATGAAAAGTCAGAGAGTCACTCATTTAAGAAAAAAGATTTTCGCCGAGGTTGCGAAAATTGCGTATGAATCGGAAAATCCCGCAAACGATTTGGAGGAGGTTCCGTACCGCATAACCCCCGACGAACAGCCCAAATATCGTGAAAGCGTCTACCGCGAAAGGCAGATTGCCGCAGAACGCGTCCGTCTTGCAATGGGGCTTTCGCTCCGTCCCGCAAATAAACCCGTAAGTATAACTGCGGGTATGGATAAAAGCACAATTGCGGAAAAGTATTACGAACCGCCATTAATGCAGGTAATACCGTCGGCGTGCGACAAATGCCCCGATAACGAATACTGCGTTTCCGACCAGTGCCGCAACTGCCTGTCGCGTGCATGTACCAAGGTTTGTCCCAGGGGCGCGGTTTCAATAGTGGACGGCAGGTCGTATATAGACCAATCGAAATGTATCAAGTGCGGCAAGTGCAAGTCCGCTTGCCCTTACGACGCCATTGCGCACCATAAACGCCCCTGTTCGTCGGCGTGCGGCGTTAAAGCCATTTCCACAGACGAATACGGCAGGGCGCATATAGACAACGACAAGTGCGTTGCCTGCGGTCAGTGTATGTCTGCTTGTCCCTTCGGCGCGATTGCGGACAAGTCGCAGATATTCCAGCTTATACAGGCAATTAAAAAAGGCGATGAGGTGGTTGCTGCCGTCGCTCCCGCAATAATAGGTCAGTTCGGTGCTAATGTTACTGCGGGAAAGCTTAAAAGCGCGTTGCTTGCGGTTGGATTTAAGGACGTGTACGAGGTTGCCGTTGGCGCGGACGTCGGCTGTATTGCCGAAGCGCACCACTACGTAAAGGAAGTTACCGCGGGCAAGCTCCCGTTTCTGTTTACAAGCTGCTGCCCCGCGTGGGCGGTTCTTGTAAAGAAGCAGTTCCCCGACCTCGCTTCCGAAGTATCGCAGGAGCTTACGCCGATGGTTGCAACGGCGCGTTCGATAAAGGTAAACCGTCCTAACGCAAGGGTTGTGTTTATAGGACCTTGCGCCGCGAAAAAGCTTGAAGCTTCGCGAAGGACGGTAAGAAGTCACGTAGACTTCGTTATAACCTTTGAAGAGCTTGCGGGTATGTTTGACGCAAAGGGCTTGAACCTTGAAGAGCTGGAAGAGCTTCCCGTAAATTTCGGCGCGACGGGCGCGGGCAGGGGGTATGCCTGCGCGGGCGGCGTCGCAAGCGCGATAGAAAGTTGTATCAACGAATATTTCCCCGGAACGCAGGTCAAAATCCAGCACGCCGAAGGTCTTGCTGATTGTAAAAAGATTTTAACGCTTGCAAAGGCGGGTAAGCTAAACGGATACCTCATTGAAGGTATGGGCTGCCCCGGCGGTTGCGTTGCCGGCGTGGGGACGATTATCCCGCCCGAACGCGCAAAGGCAGTCGTTGAACAGACGGTTAAAAGCAGTGAAGTTAAGCTTCCGTCCAGGGAAATGGAAGACCTTGCCGAAAAGCTTTCAAAAATGAATTGATGCGTATTAAATAAGTAAAAACGGTAAATATAATAATCGGTAAACGCTTGTCTTGAAAATTTTAGCAGGATGACTCTTGCGTTAAAAAATTTTCAAGACATATTGTTACCTAAACAAATTTTAAAATAATTATGGCGAAAAAACGCAAGGCGGAATTTAATTCTGCCGTTACGCGTTTTTACGACAATAAATCTCACGGAAAATATTTGCGCAGCAAAGATTTTCGTGGGCGTGGTTTTTTATGTACGATGTGGCAATTATAGGCGGCGGACCCGCAGGCGTATCCGCCGCAATAAATTTAAAAGTCCTCGGTAAAAGTTTTATTTGGTTTTCAAGCCAGCCTGTATCTAAAAAGGCGGGTCAGGCAGAGCTTATAAAAAACTATCCGGGGCTTCCCGATATTACGGGCAAACAGTTTGTCTGGACGTTGCAAAACCATTTCGAGGGTATGAATATCAAGCTGTGCGAAGAGGTGGTAACGGGCGTATACGATACGGGCGAGGGCTTTACTTTGCTTGCCAAGGATAAGAATTACGAGGCAAAGACGGTAATTTTGTGCCTCGGCGTAGAAACGGTAAAACCGATTGAGGGCGAAGATGAGTTTGTAGGCAAGGGCGTAAGCTATTGCGCCACTTGCGACGGTTTTCTGTATAAGGGCAAAAAAATTGCCGTATACTGTACCGACAAGCAATTCGAGTATGAGGTAGAGTACCTTTGCAATTTAGCCCAAACCGCATACGTTTTTCCTATGTACCGCGGCTATGAAATCAAATCGCCAAACGCGCAGATAATTCTTAAAAAGCTTACCCGCCTTTCGGGCGATGTCCGCCTTAAAAAGGTGGAATATGCAGGCGGCGTGGCAGAGGTGGACGGAATGTTTATTTTAAAGGGTGCGCTGTCCCCGTCAACCCTCGTTCACGGCTTGCAGGTTGTAGAGGGGCATATCGCTGTAAAGCGCGACTGCTCCACAAATATAGCCGGCGTCTTTGCCGCGGGTGACTGCACGGGCAGACCCTACCAGTACGCAAAAGCCATAGGCGAAGGTAACGTCGCCGCTCACTCCGCAGTGGAGTATCTGTCGAAACTTAAATAGACCTCCTTTTGCATCCCTCCGCTATAAAGGGAGATGCGTCGTTTTATGTCGGATTAAAGTTTTGTTCTTAGCAAAATTATTCCCGCCGTTGCGCAAGCTTGCGCAACGGCGGTTTCATTATAGAAAAATACTTGCCTTTAAAGGCTATTAATGATAGAATTGTAATAGAATATTACAAAGTATTTATTGCGGGGTGGCGGGTATGCCTGAAAACCTTTTATGGCTTGAATGTCTGTTAAGAATATTGTTGGCAATCGCTCTCGGGGTCGCGCTTGGGTTAGAGCGGCAGCTTCGCCTTAAAGTGGCGGGCATAAGGACTCACGCCGTCGTTTCGGCGGGCGCGTGCCTTTTCGTAATAGTTTCCATTTACGGCTTTCCCGATTCGGACGCGTCCCGTGTTGCCGCACAGGTAGTTTCGGGCATAGGTTTTATCGGCGCAGGTATGATACTGCACCGCCAGAACGCCGTTCACGGACTTACGTCCGCTGCGGGTATATGGCTTACTGCGGCAATCGGTATGGCGGCTGGCGCAGGAATGTACATAGTTTCGGCAGGCGCAACCGCGCTTATAATTTTAATTCAGCTTTTCCTGCATCTGCCTATCAGGATTTTCAGGGAAAAGCACTTTACCGAAATTAAAGTAGCGTTCAAAAGCCCGACCGAGGACAGTCCTACCGTAATAAAAAATATATTTGAAATAACCAATTTTACCGAGTTTAAGGCGGAAAGACAGGGCGAAGATATTATTTATTTTGCCGTACTTCATACCAAAAGGGATATCAACGCAGAGTTTATTTACAATATGGTTAACGACTATCCGTTCTTAATTTCGGTTGAAAAAACGGAAAGCGACAGATAAAACAGTTCACGAAATTCTTTGCTGCGCAAACAATGTCCGTGAGAAAAATTTGCTAAGGTAGAAATATGCAGTTTACGGAACTTACAATTCACACGACAAGCGAGGGGAGCGAGCTTATAGCCGACGTTCTCTGGCGATATACGAACTACGGCGTAGCCATTTCCGACGTTAAGGATGTAATAGCCCTTCAACGCGACAAGGCTATGTATTGGGACTATATGGACGACAGCCTTTTGCAAAGCGGCGACGTCCTCGTCAAGGCTTTTATTTCCCTTGAAGAAACGGAAAAAACCTTGCCCTTAATCCGTGCGGATTTTGAAGAGCTTAAAAAAAACGGCGAAGGTTTTCTCAATTTCGGCACGCTCGAAACTACCCGCAGGATAGTCGAAGGCGACGACTGGCTTGAAATATGGCGCAAGCATTTCCGCCCTTTACACATAGGTAGGCGCATAGTCGTCTGTCCCGAATGGATAGCTTACGAAAAGCAAACCGGCGAAGAGGTCGTAAAGCTTGACAGCAATATGGCTTTCGGCACGGGCGAACACGAAACTACTTCGATGTGTTTGAAGCTTTTACAGGAATATTTAACCCCGCAGTCGGTCTGTATCGACGTGGGTTGCGGAAGCGGAATATTGGGTATATCCGCAATCAAACTCGGCGCAAAGTATGCGTATCTTACCGATATTGACGATATAGCCGTTAAAAGCGCGTTGCACAACTGCGAAATAAACGGAGTTTCGGACAGGGTCAGGGTTGCCCATTCCGACCTTTTGGACGATGCGGAAATAAAGGGCGATATTATGCTTGCAAACATCACGGCGGAAATACTTTGCCGTCTTGCCCCGTCAATCCCCAAAAACTTGAAGTCGGGCGGAGTGCTTATTTTAAGCGGCATTATCGAAAGCCGACTTGAAACCGTTCTCCAAGCGTTTGGCGCGCAGGGACTTACCCTCGATAAGAAGCTGCGTGACGGCGAATGGTTTGCCCTTGCGTTTAAAGCATAATTTTTTACAGGTCTACACTATAAAATTACAGGTCACTATATGAGCGGACGCAAAAGATTTTTCGTTGGACAACTCAATTATCCGAAATGTACCGAGGCGGTCTTGGACGGCGAGGAATTTATCCACGCAAAGACCGTGCAGAGGGTGGAAGAGGGAACGGAAATAATTCTTCTTGACGGAAGCGGCAGGGAGTATACTGCCATAGTCGCAAAAATCGAAAAGCGCAGCCTTGTTGCACATATTACTGCCGCTGCGGAGGGCGATAAGGAACCGCAGATTGAAATGTACCTTCTTTGCGGCGCGCTTAAAGGCGACAAAACCGAACTCGTCGTGCAGAAAGCCACCGAACTCGGCGCAAGTAAAATAGGCGTGTTTTCCTCGGAATACTGTTCGGCGTTCATTAACGAAAACAAGCTTGACCGCCTTAACAAGGTAGCAAGGGAAGCGGCAAAGCAGTGTATGCGTTCGTGTGCGCCTAAGGTCGTTTACTTCGATAATTTTACGTCTGCCTTGAAGTCGGCGGAGGGCTTTGAAAATAAACTGTTCGCCTGCGAGTTTGCAAAAAGCTCGGACGCGGATATTATGAATATAAGCGGTTCAACCGCATTAGTCATAGGAAGCGAGGGCGGCTTTTCCGATAGCGAATTTGCATTTGCAAAGGATAGCGGCTTTTACGGCGTAACCCTCGGTAAAAGGATACTCCGTGCCGAAACGGCTGCGATAAGTCTTTTGTCCCTTGTGGCTTTCGCCCTGGGAGAGCTTAAATGAAGGCGGTGGTTTTCACGTTGGGCTGTAAGGTCAACGAATCGGAGTCCGCGTCCATTATGGCCGCGCTTGAAAACGCGGGCTGGACGGTTGGGGATAAGCTTTCGTATGCGGACGCCTACGTTTTAAATACCTGCGCCGTCACACGCGAGGCGGAAAAAAAGAGCCGCCAGCTTATCGCAAGGGTAAGAAAATTCAACCCCGAGGCAAGTATTTTCGTCTGCGGCTGCGCGTCCGAAAAGGATAGAAAAAGCTTTGAAGATAAGGGGGTAACTTTTGTCACGGGCGCGAGGAGAAAGCAGGAAATTGTAGATGCGTTTTCAGAAATTTACGGCTGCAAGGCTTTGCCGCTGCCGTATCCTAAACAGACAAAAACCCGCGCGTTCATAAAAATACAGGACGGCTGCAACAACTTTTGTTCGTATTGCATAATTCCTTATCTCAGGGGAAGGGAAGTTTCGCGTGCGGTTGACGATATATTAAACGAAATAAACAAGACCGAAAGTCCCGAAATAGTGCTTAACGGAATAAACATTTCATCGTACTCGGGCGGACTCGAAAATCTTATACTCGCGCTTAAAGATTGCGGCAAACGCATAAGGCTGGGTTCTTTGGAATGCACCGTCATTACCGACGGATTGCTGTCCGCGTTAAAGCAATTAAAGGACTTTGCGCCCCAGTTTCACTTATCGCTTCAAAGCGGAAGCAACAGTGTGCTTAAAGCTATGAACAGGCATTATACCCGTGAAGAGTATCTTGCCAAGTGCGAAAAAATTTATAATTATTTCCCGCAGGCGGCAATCACTACCGATATTATTGCGGGCTTTGCAACCGAAACGGATGAGGACTTTAAGCAAAGTCTATCCATAATAGAAGAAGCGGGCTTTGCACGCGTCCACGCTTTCGCTTTTTCTCCGAGGGAGGGTACGGCGGCGTACAAGCTTAAAGACTTACCCGCTTCCGTCAAGTCGGAAAGGCTGCACTTACTTCTCGACGCGGCAAAAACAGCGGCTTTGAATTACGAAACCCGTTATTTGGGCAGCGAGCAGGAAATTATCGCGGAAGAGTACGTTGAAGATTATACAAGCGGCTATACGGGTAACTATATCCGCGTATACGTTAACGGTAAGCTCGAAGCGGGAAGAAAATACAAAGTATTATTAAAACAGCAATATAAAGACGGAGTAATTGCCGAAATTAATGGATAATTCAAAAGGCGCGGTAGAGCGCGCGAAAATTACATATTTTTTCAAGGAAACCTTCCGCGCCCACTCTAAGGCGGAGTATCGGGAGATTTTTTCGCGCGGTCTTAACGAGGACAACGGGGGCGTCACAGGTGCTTTCCCTTGGCTGTACGTGCGTGCGTTTTTCGCACTTTTAATGCTTTTTACAGTAAATACCCTTGTATTGCGCCTTACAAATAACGCACTGTACGTTCCGTCGGTTACCTTCCTCGGCGGCATCACATTTACTGTACCGTTTATAATTCTTATGTTAGAATTGTATCCCAAGCGAGATATAAGCCTTTTTATGCTTATTTCCGTGCTTGTCATCGGCGGCACTCTTGCGGGAGTTCTTGCGCAGATAGGATACAAGTTTGTAAACATAAAAAACGAATGGGTAAGTGCAATTTACACCGGCGTTCTCGAAGAAGTGTGCAAGGCAATTCCCGCACTTATAACTATTTCGCTTGTCAAACAGAAAAACCCGTATGCTTGCTTCCTTTTTGCTGCAACCGTAGGTGCGGGATTTTCCGTGATAGAGGATATGGGCTATATCTTCTACTATTCGGATAAATACGTTTTTTACTACCACAGCGATATTCAGGCGACTGTCGCAATGTTTGTCGACAGGGGCTTGTCATCGTTCTGTACGCACATACTCTGGACGGGTGCGATAGGTTGGGCATACGGTATTGCTAAAAGACCTTTGCGTTCATTCGGCATTGCCATATTTGTTCTCAGCGTTGCACTCCATATTTGCTGGGATTTACCCATTGACGGTTGGGTTCAGGTTCTGGATATTTCGCTATGCGTCGTAGTCGCCGCCGCGCTGAATATAACGATAGTGCATTTATCGCGTACACGCACCCTGTATGCGGAAGTAGACCATACCCACCTTAACGAGGTAATAATCCGCGAAGCCAAGGAAATGGGTGTGCGAATGCGCTTTACCAACGCGGCTAACCTAACATTCGCGCTTACCTGTACTTTCTTATCGGTAATAGTACTAATTCTCTGCGCAATGCCCATAGGAATGGAGTACCAAAGCATAGATTTCGATACCAGAGAGGATTTTATAAACTATATCGAAGAAGGCTACAATTTAAAAGCCGACAGGGACAGGAAATACGACCCTAACGGCGTTAACGTCGAAGAGAGATATATAGAGGATGAAGGTAAGCTCGTTCTGGCTTACGTTGTCCAGAAGGATACTGTCGATGGCTATGACGGCGAATATTACTACGGGTACTTCGTAAAGGGGTACGGGCTTGACAGTATAGCGGGAAGCTACGTACACGGTGCCGAGATTGACAGCATAGCGGTTGAGCTTGAAGAAATTGACAGCCGTATTTACTGTACTGAATATAAGTTCGGTAACGAGTCGGAATGGGCGTTTACGGTTTATCCCGACAAGCTTATAGATTATGTCTATCACGCAAACGACGGTAGTGTTACCGCCGTAACCGACGCGGAAGAGTTTGAAGGCTACGGACTTCTTACCGCATTGTGTGCAACGGCGTTTGCAATAACTGCGGGCTGCACGGTTGTGCTGGTCGCGTTCATAATAAAATTAAGGAGAGTTCAAGATGACGAAAAACGATGATTGCCTGTTTTGTAAGATAATAGACGGAAAAATTCCTTCGACAAAAGTGTATGAAGATGAAAAAATGCTCGTTTTCAAGGATATAGAACCCAAAGCAAAGGTTCATCTTTTGGCTATTGCGAAGGATCATTTCAAGCTTTTATCGGAAATGGACGGACAACAGGCGGAGCTTGTAAAGTATATGCTTACGAAAATTCCGCAAATTGCAAAAGAAAACGGCTGCGAAAACGGTTACCGCATAGTAATTAACCAGGGTGCGGACGCAGGTCAGACGGTGTTCCATTTACACTTACACATTTTAGGAGGAGAGCAGTTAGGCTGGTAAAAAATGATTTATTACATAAAAAATAAGTACATTTCGCTTGCAGTCAATTCCGACGGCGGCAGTATGGCGTCGGTAAACTATCTCGGCGAGGAAAGGCTTTGGCAGGGCGGCGAGTACTGGAAAAGCCAGGACGTCGCAATTTTTCCCATTATAGGTCACGCGGGCGAATATGAGGTTGATGGTAAAGCTTATACCCCGAAATCGCACGGCGTTGCAAGATATTCCGAGTTTGCCCTTGCCGACATAAGCGTGGACAGGATTACCCTCGAACTGAATTCAAATACTGTTACAAAGCTTACGTACCCCTACGACTTTGATTTTTTAATTACATATTTGCTTAAAAAGAACAGTATAACGGTAACATATACCGTGCGCGCCAAAAACGGAAAAATTCCGTTTTACGTAGGTGGACATCCCGGAATGAAAGCCCCCGGCGGCGGCGCGGTTATCGAGTTTGAGAATACCGAACGCCCGATTGTATATCATATGAACGGCGAAACGGTCGAGCTTGGCGAAACAAAGCGGTTTGTTGCCGACAAAGCTTTTTTCAAACAGTGCAAAACCCTACAACTCGGCAATCTTTCGGGTGGCAAAATTTATGCGTATACAACCGACGGCTATAAGTACACTTATAAATCCGATTGCCCGCTGTTTGCTTTTTGGAGCAATGAGGAAGGGGGCGACTATATCTGCGTAGAACCCTGGTGGGGTATAAACGATTATGACGGCGCACCGAAAGAAATGAAAGACAAGCCATTTATAAACTTTGCCGATGAAAACGGAAAAAGCTTTTCATATACTTTAACCGTTGAAAAGGTGCAAAAATAATAGCGGTAAAAAAACAGGTAACTCCTTTTTTCGGGATTTACCTGTTTTTTTTTAAATATTTAATCGGCTTCGACTATGCGCCTTGCAGCCGATATAACCTTTTCTTTAAGCTCGGGCGGGTCTAAAACTTTAACCGCTCCGCCGTAGCTTAAAATTTTATTGACCAGCCCGCCGTCGTCGGGTAGGGTCATTCTTGCAATAAACGCTTTGCCGCGCGGCTCGATATTGTCTATTCCCAGCCAGTCTTCCGCGTCGGCAAGCGAATTTTTTTGTATTTCAAGAGTAACCTCTATAAGGTTTTCCGAAGTGTATTGAAAATTCAAGTCCAGCCCGTCGCGGGTAAATTCCCGCCTCTTAAACGTTTCGCCCGTAAAAACCGCGCTCTTTATCCTGCCTATCTTAAATGTGCGGAAGGTCTGTTTATTATGGCAGAACGCGTAAACGTACCAGACGTTCTGTTTGAATATGAGCAAATGCGCATCTATCACGCGCTTCGAGTGTTCGCCTTCGCGCGATATGTAGTCTATAAGCAGGCATTTGTTTTCATTAACCGCACTTTCGCAAACGCGCATCTTTTCGGTAAACTTCGCACTTCCGCCCCAAGTTCCGCCGTCTACTATTATATTGCCGCACACGGAAAGCTCGCGTTTTTCGCTCTTTTGCTGTCTTTTAAGCTTTTCAAGTGCGGAAATAACGCTTTCATCGTTCACTTGCGAGGACATCGCACCCAGCGCGTTAATGGCGGCGGTGTATTCCTCACGCGTAAAATAGCCGTATGGCAGACGGTACGTGTCGGCAATAGTTATACCGCCGTATTTTCCGCGGGATGCGTCCACAGGCACGCCGCACACGTTAAGCTCCTCGATGTAGCGGTAAACGCTCCTCTGCGAAATACCGTATCTCTCCGCAATCGCCTTTGCCGTAAGCTTGCGTTTGGATAGAAGCAGCGTCATTATTTCAATCATAGTCTGATACTTCATATAAACTCCGTAAAATGCGTGTATACTTCGCAATACTGCGTTGCGCTCGTTTCACTCGGGTTACATATTCTGTGTATGCGCACCTTCGTAAAGCTTCGCGCGACTTGTCTTGCTCTTATCTCCGCATTTTTATTTTTTTGGTATATTTGACCTATCTTTACAATACAATAAACCGATAAAAAATATTTTTAAAAATTTTATCATATATGACAGTTTCTGTCAAGTATTAGATGTAAAATAGTGTTGTAGAATAAAGGAGGGCGTTAAAATGACGTTTACGGCGTATATCCAAAGACAGAAAAAAATTATCAGAAGCCGCCACGAGGGCGAAACGTTTTTAATACAGAAGGAGGATGCCATTCTTCTGGACGACAGCGAAAAGCTGCTGGATGAACTTCGTTCGCTTAAAGGTCTTAATACGCGTGAAAGGCAGACTATACGCAGAAGAGTATGGTAACGGTCTTTGCGGAAAGGTCGGTGCGCCTTTCCGTTGCGGTTTCCGTAATAATTGCGGTTATGTTTATAATTTAAAAAACTTCCCCGACGGTAGTCGGGGAAGTTATATTTTATGCTTTTACTATTTCGTTTACAGCGTTTTTCATCTTTTCAAGCGCGGCTTCCGCGTCTGCCTTGTGGTGCGCCTTTACCGAGAAGTAAATTTTCAGCTTAGGTTCCGTTCCCGACGGACGCACGCATATAAAGCTTCCGTTTTCCAATTCGTAGTATACGCAGTTGGTAAGGGGGGAACCTATTTCCGAAGTTACTCCCGTAACGATGTCTTTTTTAATATTATTTGAATAGTCGCGTATAGCGGCAACGTCATAGATATCGAATTTTGTAATCGGGTTGGTTTTAAGACCGTCAACAACGGCGTTCATATCCTTCATAGCGTTAAGCCCTTTGAAGGGGATGGAAATATTACAGTCAAGCACGTAGCCGTAAGTGTCGTAAATTTCCATTAACCTCTGGTAAACCGTCTTATTGATTGAGGTATAGTAACATACCATCTCCGCGCACAGCATAGAAGCTACCACGGCGTCCTTGTCACGCGCGTGTGTTCCGCGCAGGTAACCGCAGCTTTCCTCAAAGCCGAATACAAAGGTGTGGGAGTGATCCCTTTCCCAAAGCTTTATTTTTTCGCCGATAAACTTAAAGCCTACGGGTACTTCAAACAGCTTAACGTTGAACTGTCTGCAAATCGCCTTTGCCATACCCGTTGTAACGAACGATTTTACTACGGCGGCGTCGGAGGGGAGTGCGTCCTCTTCTTTAAGTCTTGTCAGTATATAGTCAAGTAAAAGTATACCTACCTGGTTTCCCGAAAGTGCTTCAAATTCGCCCTCGCCGTTCTTTACGGCTATACCAAGCCTGTCGCTGTCGGGGTCGGTGCCGAATACGACGGTCGCGCCGATTTTCTGTGCAAGCGCGATGCCCATTGCAAGCGTTTCTTTATATTCGGGGTTAGGTACTTCGACGGTGGAAAACTCCGTGTCCTTCGTCGTCTGCTCCTTGACAACCGTAGCGTTTATGCCTATCTTTTTAAGAATAGTGGTAACGGGAATATAACCCGAGCCGTGTACAGGCGTGTATACAAGCTTCAAGTCCTTGCCGCATTGCTTTACAGCCTTTTTGGAAAGGGTAAGCTTTTTAAGCTCTTTATAATATTTTCTGTCAACTCTTGCGGGTACGGGTTTAATAAGCCTTTTAATCTGTTCCGCAGTGGGGGCGGGGGTGCCGAGGTAATCGTCGATTTTTTTAATGAAGTCCACTACAACGGCAGTATCCTCGGGACTCATCTGCGCACCGTCCGAGCCGTAAACCTTGTAGCCGTTATATTGCTTGGGATTGTGCGACGCGGTAATCATAATTCCCGCAACGGTTTTTAAGCATCTTACAGCAAAGGAAAGCATAGGCACGGGATGAACTTCGCCGAAAAGGTAAACTTTAATTCCGTTTGCCGCCAAAACCTCCGCTGCCGCGCGTGCGAACACGTCGCTTTTAAGTCTGGTATCGTAAGATATAGCAACGCCCCGAGCCATTGCATTTTCGCCGAGGGTTTTAATAAATTCCGCAAGTCCCTGCGTTGCGCGTTTAACGGTATAAATATTCATCATATTCGTGCCGTAGCCTATAATCCCGCGCATTCCCGCCGTACCGAATTCAAGCTCGGCGCCGAAGCGGTATTCTATTTCTTCATTATTATCTTTAACGCTTTCAAGCTCAGCCTTTCCTTCGGCTGTCAGGCGTGTGTCGTTTAACCAATTATGGTATATTTCTGTATAGTCCATTATCTCTCCCTTATATTTATATTATACGTTTTTCTTGTCTGCATAAATTCTGTATATATTTAGTATATAAAAAAAACTTTCCTTTGTAAAGTAGGAAAGTTAAAAAAATGAATATATTTATAATTTTTTTTAATTAATCGGCTTATTCGCCCTTAAAAAACTCTTCGCGGGAAACGGGTTTCTCCTTTTCGGGCTTAATTATAGTGTGCTTGTCTATAAAATATTTCAATTCTTCACGGTCGTAATAGTTGACAAATTCAAAGCATACTAAAATAACATAGCTTGAAGGGATAGCAATTAGCGCACCCGCCCCGAACGTAAACACTATTGCGGCAACGTTTATAGCAAAGATAATAAGTATGAGAATAACGAAGTTTGAAAGCACGTTAAAGGTGTTTTTTCTGCGCCTGTCAAAGGTATATAAAAATGCATGCCCGGGCTTCATCTTTCCGCGGATAAGGGCGGGAAGCCAGTCCGACGTGAAAACCATTTTAAAGGCAATGGCAACCATCATAGCGGTCACGTAAAGGAAAATCTGCACAAGTACGTTGATATGGATTAAAGACAGCAGCATAAAAACTATCATATATATCCCGACGTAGCAGATAAGGTCGTACAGGAAAGACAAGGGGATATACATAATGCTGTAAAGCGAAGCCTGTTTAAGGTTTCTTATCAGCGTAACCATAAAGGGCGACTTTGCGCGCAACGCCATTTTATCGTTTATTACGGCTGCGGTAGCGTAGTTGCCGAGTCCCGCAAAAAAGCTCTGCACAAGGTGTATTGCAAGTAAGCCTATTGCGCCCCAGACGATATTCGTCTTGTTGTTTGCAACCAACGTCAAAACGTCCGCAAACGCCTGCCGTATCTGTTCGGTTGCGGCGGCAAGCTCTGTCGGCTTGCCTTCCACAAGGTTTATAAGGAAAGCTTTTATTCCTTCTTTCAGGCTTATAAAGTCGGGCGAACCCGTAAGCCCCTTGATAAACGGGTAAATTACCGCGGTCGAAAGCCCTAAGGCTATAAACGATATAACCAGCCTGTATAAAAGCTGTTTATATATTACCGAAAAATTGTCCACGAAAACGTGGAATGTATGTTTGAATTTCATAAATACTATCCTATCGAAACGGTTTTGTAAGTAAATTTATCTCCGCTAACAACGAGGTAGAGGTAGCTTCTTTCGCCGTAGCGTGAGCCTGCACCCGGATTGATAAGCGTAACGCCGTCAATAATATCGGCGCGCGCCCTGTGAGTGTGTCCGTACAACGCTACCGCGCAGCCCAGCTCTTTTGCCCTTGCGGCAAGCTTTGCAAGCGTGGTTTTTACCGAAAATTTGTGTCCGTGGCAGGCAAAAATTTTAATATTTTCAACCTCGATTACTTTTTCGTCGTCGCCAAGCGCAGGTAAATCGCAGTTGCCGTTTATAACTATTGTTTTAGCGGGGAACTTTGTGCGTATATAATTTCCGTCTGCCGAGGTGTCGCCGAGGTGTATGACCATATCGTTCTCGGCAAAAAGATGCTCGATTTCATCAATCCCGCGGCGGAAGCCGTGGGTATCGGAAAGTATTACAATAGTTTTCATAATTTTTCCCTTAAATCGCAAAGTGCGCGATATCGGTGCGAAACCGAATTTTTTTCTTCGGGACTTGCCGTGCCGAAGCCTTTTTTCAAGTCATTGCAATAGAACAGGCTGTCGTAACCGAACCCGTTTTCGCCCTCTTCACACTTTAAAATATTTCCGTAAACCTTTCCCTCGCCGAAAAAGGCTTTGCCGTCGGGCAGGCATAGGCAAACCGCGCTTTCAAACCGTGCTTTGCGGTTTTCAATACCGTCAAGCTTTTTTAATAAAAGCTTTCTGTTTTCGCTGTCGCCGCCGCCAGAAAAGCGTGCGGAATAAATTCCCGGCGCGCCATCCAAAGCGTCGACGCACAGTCCCGAATCGTCCGCAAGCGCGGGTATATTAAATTTTTTCGCAATAAATTCAGCCTTTAAAAGCGCGTTCTCTTTAAAGGTAACACCTGTTTCGGGAATATCCCCGTCAAAGCCGAGTTCGTGCATAGAAATAATTTCAACGCCCTTGAAAATGCTTTTAATTTCATCTATCTTATGCTCGTTTCCGCTTGCTACGGCAATTTTTTTAAGTTCCATACTCTCATTATATAATAACAGGCTGAAAAAGTAAAGGCAATTACCACTTTAAATTATGTAGCTGTCCCTCGGTTTTAAATCCCTTGAAGTCAAGCTGCCTTAATCCCTCGTAAACGGCAATTGCAACCGAGTTGGAAAGATTTAAGCTTCGCGTTTCGCCTATCATAGGTATTCTCAGACACTGTTCTTTGTGTTCCTTCAAAAGCTGTTCGGGCAACCCCTTTGTTTCCTTGCCGAACACGAGGAAGTCGCCCTCTTTCAGCTTTGCGTCCGAATGTCTGTTAAGCCCCTTGGTAGTAAAAAACCAAAAGGACGAAGAGGGGTACTTATTTAAAATTTCGTCAAACCCGTCATAATAGCTTATTTCAACTTCGTCCCAGTAATCAAGCCCCGCGCGTTTTAAGTATTTGTCGGTTATTTCAAAGCCGAGCGGACGGACGAGGTGTAGCTTACAGCCCGTCGCGTGGCAGGTCCTTACAATATTACCCGTATTTTGAGGTATCTCGGGTTCAACCAAAACTATATTAAACATATCATATTTATTGTAATTAATGTGAACGGTTTTTGCAAATAAAACGCACGGTTCTTTTATTTATTTTTCATTTGACAGTAAAATAAAAAGCTGATACAATTTATTTTGATAAAAATTTTACAATTGTAAAAGTAAACACTTCGGAGAAATTTATATATGGTACATTCCCTATTGGGTATGACGGGGGCGGACGTTCTTACTATCGTCAACAGCGCGTTTTTCATTCTTGGCGGCATAGTCGTATTTATGATCGGAATGAATATGTTGGGTAGCAATATCGAAAAAGCAGCCGGCAAGCAGATGCGCCGCCTTATGGGTAGGGCTACCAAAAACAGATTTGTCGGCGTAGGAACGGGCGCGGCGATTACCATAATTTGTAACAGCTCGTCTGCGACCACCGTTATGATAGTCGGTTTTGTTAACGTCGGACTGATGACTCTTGCGCAGGCGGCTTCGGTTATAATGGGTGCAAATATCGGAACTACCATTTCGGCTTTTGTTATGGCTCTTTCCACCGTAGGTGGCGCACAGCTATCAATTGCGGCAATATTTGCCGTAGTCGCTTTCGTCGGTTTCGTATTTACCCTTGTCGGCAAAAAGGATAGGTTAAAGCAGATTGGTGCAATATTAGAGGGGGTAGGCTTAATCTTTATCGGTCTTAACGTTATGTCTACCGCGGTAAGCGGTATGCTCGATAAAGAAAATGTAAAGACTGCGGTTGAGGGGATGTTTACGGCAATCGGATTGGGTAAGGAAACTCTCACGTGGGAAGTTATCGTTCTGTTTTTAATGGGCGCGCTTTTAACTGGACTTATGCAGTCGTCCGGTGCGCTTACGGCGATAGTAATTTCACTTGCAACCCCCGACCCTGCAACGGGCATAAGCTTAATTTCCCTGCAAATGGCTATGTGCATAATTCTCGGTACTAACGTAGGAACGTGCGTGACTTCTCTTATTTCGTCGGTAGGTACAAGCGTAAATGCAAAGCGTACCGCAATGGTACATTTGCTTTTCAACGTTGCGGGTTGTTTTATATTCATTTGGCCGGTTGCGTTTGCGGGTCAGTATATAGCAAAGGGTTTAAGCGGAATAGACACCCAGTGGCAGATAGCAATATTCCATATGGTGTTCAACCTGCTGACTACGGCAATTTTACTGCCGTTCATAAAATATCTCGTCAAGCTTGCCTGTCTTATCGTCCATGAAAAGAAGGGGGCGGAGGAATCAACCGACGCCGAAACCCTTGACGTCCGTCTTTTGAAAACTCCCGCAATAGCCGTCGGGCAGACAAGGAAACAGCTTTTGAAAATGGGGGAGGACGCCTTTTCAAACTATAAGCTTTCTTTGGATATGCTTCTTTCGGGCGACCTGTCCAAAAAAGAAAAGTTCGACGAAACGGAAAAAGACATCAACGCGGCAAACAAGTATATAGTATCTTTCCTTATTAAACTGTCCTTGCAGGAAATTTCCGAAACCGACGAAAAGAAAATAAGCTCGTTCTACCGCGTTGTTTCAGATATAGAAAGAATAGGCGACTATGCCGAGAATATAGTTGAATACGCGCAAAAGATTGTTGAAGACAAAGTGGAATTTTCCGAAGAAGCAAAGGAAGAAATCCGCGAAATGGATTTACATATTTCCAATCTTTACAGGTACGTGTGCGACGTGTTCTCGGGCAGCGATTTAAGGTACAGCCCCGACGTAGAACGCGAGGAACAGGAAACCGACCGTATGAACAATATAATGCAGCAGTCGCACTTAAAGCGTATGAACGAGGGTAAGTGTACGCCGGAGGCGGGCGCGCTTTTATTACAGCTTGCCGTCAATATGGAGCGCATAGGCGACCATATGCACAATATAGCCAATTCCGTTAAGTCCTACGGACACGGCGCATTAATCGAAGAAAAAGCAAGTTGATTTTAAAAATATCTTGACATAATAAAAAAGCGTTGCTATAATGTGTTTACAATTAAATTTCTTTGGGGCAAGGTGAAATTCCTTACCGGCAGTAATCTCCGTTTTCGGAGTAGTCTGAGAAGAACGCAAGTTCCCGAATAGGTGCGATTCCTATACCGACGGTAAAGTCCGGATGAAAGAAGAATACTATGTAAATTTTTACGCCCCTTCCAGGGGCGTTTTTTCTTAACGAAATTTAATGGATAAATTTTCTGTAATGAGAATGAGGTTCAGGTTGGTTGTTACCTACATAAGTATTAATTATGGCATCTATTATTTGTAAAATATTATCTGTATGTATTGCGTTGGGCGGAGTGGTAATTTCAATATTAGAACAAAGTCCGATAGCACTGTGCGGCTTTTTGATAGGCGGGCTTATAGCTTTTGAATTAGCCGAAATAATGTCTAAATTGAAAAAGTAATTTTATAAACCCATAGTATCGGTCGGAGCAATCCGACCGCTTTCATTTTTATTACAGTATAAAAAAATAGCCGCCCTGTCGTTTATGCCGAAGACGACTATTTTTTGGTTAAATCGGGTAACCGTTTAGAGGACTATGTAAATAGCACTGTTATTTTATCTCAGATATATTTGAACGTCAACCGTATTTATTAAAAAATTTACCATCAAATCCCGAAGTACAAACAAGATATAAATAGGCGGACAACTAATGTTGTCCGCCTATTTATGGTTGAGTACGTTGTATGTGAATTGAATCCGATTATTACAAAACTATATTTTAAAAATTTTTGACTAAACAATTAAATAATGTTAAAATATTTATGATAACAATATTTAAAAAGGAAACATAACTATGGAAGCAATAATAAGAGAAAATGAATTGTTAAATATAAATGAAAATATTAAATTTATAAAATCAAAATTTAATATTTCAAACTATATTATTTTAGAATTATCTTTTAACGAGTTTATACAATTCTGTTACAATAATAATATAAAGATGATTTTCTATAATTATAGAATCTATGATAAGGAAAAATATTTGATTACTGAAGATTTGCTTAAAGAAAATACTGAAAATAAAAATGAATTTCAATATTGCAAGAATTGGGCAGATGAGTATAATGCACAATTTGATACAATTGATTTTGAACGACCTTATGGGTTAGTTCTTGTTGCTGCATTTGAGACATTTTTTATTTCATACAAAGTAGAGGATAACTGGTTAGACG
Source organism: uncultured Christensenellaceae bacterium (assembly GCA_910587365.1). Taxonomy (GTDB): domain Bacteria; phylum Bacillota; class Clostridia; order Christensenellales; family Borkfalkiaceae; genus Coproplasma. The sequence continues at coordinate 215,711 of CAJUKJ010000002.1, forward strand.
AAGATATAAAAAAAGCGATAGACGCTCTAATGGAATTTCAATCATCTCACGAAGATGAATTGAATAATTTTTATAATTTTGGTGATGATGGAGATACTGAAAATCCTTATGAAGAATTAACAAGACTTTTACTTAATGATAAGAATTTTAGATATTGTACGAATAAAGAAAAAAGGAGAACATATTTGAAAGATTTTTTGAAAAATGGAAGTAATAGAAAATATCTATTGCTCGCTCGTGGTACAAATGGAAGATATGAAAAAGAATACCGTTTATTGAATATATTTGAACAGATTTACTTTGAGTATAAGAACAAGTGCTATAAACTTAAATTACAAGTTGGTGAGGCATTACCAATTAACGAGTAACAAAGTGCTGTTCATAAAATAAAAAAGCCTAATTCGAATCACCTTTAAGTGGTTCAATTTAGGCTTTTATTGGTTGAGGCGACGGGATTTGAACCCACGACCTTATGGTCCCGAACCATACGCGCTACCAACTGCGCTACGCCTCAGTGTAGATATTATTATATCTTCAATTTGCTTTTCCGTCAAACGATTTTTCAATCAAACGCCAATTAAATTTGTTTAAATTAAAATGTCAAAATAAAATAATGAAGAGAAGGACGAAAATATTCGTCCTTCTTCAAATTTGCAACGTTTTCTAATTTATGTATATTTGATTTTGCTTTTATTTAATGAAACTAAAAATTTTGTCAAAGTATTTTAAAGCAAATTCACATAGTTCAAAAGTTTTAATATACTGATTTCTGTGTCTGGTAAGCGTTCGGTCCGGTGTGTTCAAAATAATTGATAGCTTTGTTACCGAGTCGTTGACGCAACTGGTATAAAGCTTCTTTATATTTTCAAAGTGATTTGTATACGGCGGTATCTGGTCGTAAATGAAATAAAAGAAGGCTACGGCTTTGAATACTTTAAGAGTAAAAGGGTTTTTGGCTCTTAACGACTCTGCAATTCTCTTTTCTTTTGTTTTGGTTTTTTCCATTTGATATACTCCTTTAATTTAAATTTGTGTTATAAAGATAAGTTAATTTACAGGTCGAAAAGTGACAAAATTTGGCGGATTTATATATATAACAAGTTAATAAAATAATTTCTACGAAAAAAAGACGGATTTTTATCCGTCTTTTTAATCATTTAATTCAGTACTTGACTGCCTCAATCTATTTGTGTATAATATTTAAAAATAAAAGGACGAGTATACTCGCCCTTTCTGTGTTCAGGAAAATAAGTTTATGACCATTCATCACGATAAGCTTGCGTATGGTAAGCTTGCTTCAAATATGGAAGAGTTGTCCGTTGAGCAGATTAACGAAATGTTAAAACAGCTTAACGAGGAAGGGGAAGAGGATCTGTCTGAAGAAAAGCAGGAAAAAACCGATAAAAATAAATAAAAAAATTATAATAAAATACGTTTGAAAATACTTGACAAAATTTTTAGGGTATATTATTATATGTAAGCGTTGTGCGGAAAGTACGAACACCTTGTTTATAAGGGCCTTTAGCTCAGTTGGTTAGAGCGGTCGGCTCATAACCGATTGGTCCGC
>CAJUKJ010000003.1 GCA_910587365.1 uncultured Christensenellaceae bacterium
GCATGATTTGTTTGTGTTCAGATATGAATAAATTAAGAGGATATTCGTTATGAAAAGGAAAACAATTGCATATACCGTAGGTTTTGACGCGGGCGACGTCTATCTCAATTTCAATGCAAGAATTTACATTTAAAACAAATTAGTAAATATTCACCCGCACAGCGGGTGAATATTTCTTTTACCGGTTACAAAAAACCGTGTAATTCGCTTGAGAGTGCAGCCCGACACTTTGCGCTTTATGCGCAAATTCCCTGCGGGAGTACCAAAAATAGAGGATGGCTTTTGCCATTCTCTATTTTGTTTCTTATTGGTTGCGAGAAACTTTTTGATTAACAAACAAGCCGTTTAATTTCATGAAAATGCTTTTATGGTTTTTGCAAAGTTTATAAAGTGGTCGGCAATTCGTTCCGCATTTGAAGAAAGCGACAAATATTGTGTACCTACATCCGCGGCACATAGACCGCTACCCATTCGCACAATATGGCTTTCGGTCATTTTTTCCGTAACGACGTCAACCGTTTCCTCTATTGCATAAGCCTTTTTAAGAGCTTGACCGTCGCAGAACTTATAGGCGGTTATAACTTCATTATAAAGATTTTTTATCAGTTCTTTAAGTCTGTTAATTTCCCTGATTGCTTCGTCCGAAAATTTTTCATTCGCCGCTTTCAGTTTGTCTGCATACTCTACGATATTTTCCGCATAGTCCCCGACACGTTCCAAATCGTTAACAGAACGAATTGCCGTTGATAGATAAATACGGTCTTTTTCATTCAAATCTTCTTTCAACAGTCTGATTATAAATCGGACAAGCTCTTTATTTAAGAAATTCAACTGCTCTTCGTTTGTCCTGAATGTTTTGATATTTTCATAATTCAAGGTACATACGATTTCGCAAGACAGCTCAAAATTTTTAATAGCAATGTACGCCATATCAACTACTTCGTTTTTAATTTGTTGTACAGCAATAGGCGGCGTTCTAAGCATATGCTCTTCCAAAAACCTAAAATGGGGTTCGTCTTCACTTGTTCCCTTTCCGCTTTTATCGGGAACAATTTTCGTAACAAGCTTTACCAGAAAGTTTGTAAGAGGAAGCACGATTATTACCGTCACTATATTAAATATAGTATGAAACATAGAAAGCTGCATTTGCGGAGTATGCGGAAACATTTTGGCAAATAAGTACCCGTAATCTATTCCGCCTAATCCCATAAACAAACCTATCAGCATAAATACCGCAACGCCGCTAACGTTAAAAATCAAATGAATCAGTGCAGTGCGTTTGGCATTTTTCGTGCTTGTCATTCCTGCTATCAAGGCAGTCACACACGTTCCGATATTTGACCCCATCGTTATATAAATACCTTGATTTAACGAAATTAAATCTGTTACCACCATCGTAATAGCCATTGAGGTCATAACCGAAGAGCTTTGTACTATGGCAGTGAAAACCGCACCGATAAGCACAAGCAGAAACGGATTACGGAAAACGGCAAGGAAGTTCTTTACAGAATCGAGTCCTGAAAAATACCCCATTGCGTCGCTCATCATAGATAAACCCACGAACAGCATACCGAACCCTGCCATTATTCCTCCCGCCTTTTGCGCCCTATCATTTTTAGCAAAAGCCAGAACGAACGCGCCTATCCCCGCAAATGTTGCGAAAATGACCGAAGTGGAAATAGAATTACGGCCGAACAGCCCGAGAGATACAAGCTGCCCGGTAACGGTAGTACCGATATTCGCTCCAAATATTACGGTTGCCGCTTGCGTCAATGTCATTATCCCCGCATTGACAAAACCTATAACCATTACGGAAGTTGCGCTTGAACTTTGAATTACAGCGCAAGTAGCCGTACCTACACCGACGCCGACAAGCTTGCTTTTAGAGGCTTTGGCAAACAATGCTTTTAATTTTCCGCTACCTAACGCTTCGAGATTTGAACTCATCATCGAGCAAGCAATTAAAAAGATTCCTATACCCGCTATTAAAGTAAGAATTGAAGTTATTATTGTTACTGTATCCATTAAAATTGCACCGTAAATTTACTGCCCACACCCAGCTCGCTTTCCACATTCATTTTCCAACCCGACTTACCGCATATCTTTTTTGCTACTGCAAGCCCAAGCCCAAAGCCGCCATTTTTACCGCTATGCGATTTATCCACCGTAAAAAAGCGGGAGAATATTTTATCCATATTTTCTTCGGCAATGCCTATGCCCGTATCTTCCACAATCAAATGGTTACTGGTTACGGTAACTATAATCTTACCCCCCACCTTATTATACCTTATTGCATTGCGTACAAGATTTCCGAAAATTTCACTAAGGCGTTCGTGTCGTGAATACACCTTTACCCCATCGTCTATATTTTCTATTACAGTAAGTTTTCTCTTATCGGCTTCGGGCTTTAACGCACAAAGCGTTTCCCGCGCAAGTGCGGAAAAATCAACCTCATACGAAGGTAAATCGTCGCTGTCTATTTTATTGTAATTGATTATACACGCTATCAAATTTGTTAGACGTTCGCTTTGCGTTAAAATTGTTTTATAAGCCGTTTTCCGCTGCTCTGCCGACATCTCCCCCATATCAAGAAGTTCGGCATAGCCGCGTATAGAAGTCAGCGGCGTATTCATTTCGTGCGTAACGTTGGAAATAAATTCATCTTTGGAAATACGCGCCTTTTCCACAAGCTCTTTCTCTCTTTTTATTTCGCTCATCTGATTTTGAATATTTCGGTTTCGCTCGTTAAGTATATCCGCAATTGGTGAAAGCTCAGAATATTTGCTTATGACGTCTTTATTTGCAGCAGCATCAAAAGCAAGCTGCTTTACGGGACTAAGAATAAAATGAATAGACACAAATGCCAGCACTACACATAACAGAATATCTATTGCAAGAAACTGTGCCGTAGTCGGTAACGTTTTAGCAAACAGCATCCAATCGGAATCGGTAAACACGGCTATGCGCACCAAAAATTTTCCGTCAAAGTTTTTACAGAAATAGACCATATTCTTTCCAAGCGTGGAGTTTCCCCTGACAGCAAAACCTTCACTGTCTAATATGGCATCCTGCACTTCCTTTCTGTCCGAGTGGTTATCGGTTAAATTCTCCGCCGAACTATCCGCAAGCACGTTTCCCTGTGCATTCATAAACGTTATCCTTGCTCCGTTCAGTTTATGCGAAAACGCTTTTGCACCGCTGTCATCAAGCGGATATTCGTTCATATCAAATTCATTCATATAGACGCGCAAATATTCCTTACTGTCATCTACTGAAGAATTGTAATAGACCTGCGTAGAAGCAAAAGTAAAAATCAATATACAAATTAACGTAATACCCAATGATAAAAATAAGATACGCCATTTCATAATCAGTTAAATTTATACCCCACACCGAACACGGTTTCAATTTTTACCCCAAGCTTGCGCAACCTCGCAACATGATTGTCGAGAGTTCTTGTTTCTCCGCTTTCATAACCCCATACTGCCGCTAAAATTTTGTCACGCGACAGTGCCTTACCTGCATTTTCCATAAAGAATTTTAATAGGTCGTATTCTTTTTTATTCAACGGCAATATAACGTTATTCAACTCCGCCGTCATACTTTCCGTATTTAGTATTATTCCGCCGACTGACAAAATAATGCTTTTTCGTTTACGGCGCAATTGCGAATTTACCCTTGCCGTCAATTCAAGTACCGAAAACGGCTTTGAAACATAATCGTCGGCACCGAGATTTAAACCGTTGACCTTATCCTCTTCTTTTGAAAGCGCAGATAACATAATACAGGAAACTTCGGGATATTTTTGCTTAACAATTTTTAAAACGTCGAGTCCGCTGCCGTCAGGCAACATAATATCCAACAGTGCGACGTCAGGCTGTTCTTCCTTTATTGCATTTTCAAATTCCCCGACTGTAGCAAACGCCTTAAAGCCTATGCCGTTCATTTCAAGAGCAACCTTAATAAGACCGCAAATACTCGCATCGTCTTCCAAAAGAAAAACAGTGTTTTTCATATTACCTCCTGCGTATTTATCATCGTAATTAATATAACATAGTAATTAATATAACATAATTTTGTAAACAATCCTACACGTTAAGTGTAATAAAATTGTAAAAAAACGGCAGATGGATTTTTTATAATTCAATTACGCTCGTAGATATCTTTTTCCTGAACGCACTATCATGCTCTACAAAAATCATTGTCGGCCGATATTGAAGCAGTAGCTCTTCTATCTGCATTCGGGAGTACACGTCAATAAAGTTTAACGGTTCGTCCCATACATATAAATGGGCATGCTCGCAAAGACTTTTGGCTATTAAAGCTTTTTTCTTCTGTCCGTCGGAAAATTCATATATGTCTTTACCAAACTGACTTTTATCAAATCCCAATTTGTGCAAAATTGCCGCAAACAATGTTTTATCAATTTTATATTCGGAAGAAAACGCGTCAAGCGTTCCCCTTAAATGCGAAGTATCCTGCGGAACGTATGAAATTATCAGTCCCGATCCGATACCGAGTTCGCCCGAATATTCTGTTTTTAGTCCGCAAAGCAACTTTAATAAACTGCTTTTACCGCTTCCGTTTTTGCCTTCAAGCGCGATTCTGTCGCCGCGCAAAATTTCAAAAGTTACAGGTGCGCATACCTGCTTTCCCTTATAAAGCGGCGCAACTGCCGAATAATATGCAAGCCGTTCAACCCTATAATCAAGCGGGGAAATTTTAAGGCTTTCCGCACTTTCGGTATTTTTTAAAAGGCTTGTTTTTTGCTCAATAGCCCGCTTCTGCCTGTTTTCAAGATTTTTTGAAAGCTGCATCATCTTTGCCGCTTTATGCCCGACGTACCCTCTGTCAAACACTTTATTGCCTATTTTACCGGATTCTATTTTATCCGACCACTCGGCAGACTGTCTTGCAGACTGTTTAAGCCTTTTGATTTCCTGTTTAAGCCTGTCGTTTTGCATCTGCTCGGACATCTGTCGGCGTTCAAAGTTAAGCATAAACAATGAAAAATTTCCACTTTGCACTTCGATATTCGCTCTATTCAATGAAAGAATATGGTCTACACACCCGTCCAGAAAATCCCTGTCGTGTGAAACCAATATGAAGCTTTTTTTCTTTTTAAGATACTTGGCAACCATTTGTCTTGCATTGGAGTCCAAATGGTTAGTCGGCTCGTCTATAAGTAAAAAATTCCCTTCGTTTAAAAATAATGCAGACAACAGAACTTTGGATTGCTCTCCGTTGGATAAAGTTTCAAACGGTCTATACAAAACCTCGGAATTTACTTCAAGATAAGACAATTCACGGATAAATTCCCAATCCTCAGCCGTAGGACAAACCTGACGCAAAACGTCTTGCGTCAAAACACTTTTATCGGGAACGGAATACGGAAAATAATTGAATTTTACCGAAGAAATTATTTTTCCGCTATATTCGTATCTTCCTTGCAACAAATTTAAAAAAGTTGTTTTACCCCTGCCGTTTCTTCCCACAAACCCAAGCTTCCAATCGGTATCGATTTGAAAATTTACGTTATCGAATATAACCTCCGCACTTGACGGATATGAAAAAGTAAGATTTTCAATTTTTATTATTGACAAATTAAACACCTCCTTACACAAAAAAAAGTTATGAGAAAGCTATCCCATAACCAAATAAAATGCTCAAATATATTTAAGACTAATTTGAGAAAATGATATTAATATTTTCTTGCAATAAGTAAGCCGAAAAGGCAAAAAATACCCTTTCAACTTAAAAAATATTTAATTCAGCAAGAAAGAATTATCACTCCGCACCTCGAAATTAAATCTAAAACCAGTCTAACATACTTTTACTTTTAATGCAAGTGAATTTTCTTCAATTTTCCATCATTACTTCTTTAACGGAAACTTTACTAATTTTATAAGTGTACAAAAGCATTACTGCCTCATAAAATACGATAAAAATTGCCAAAGTTATAAAAAACACCGATACTTCAAAATTATAATCAGGCACCGAATTTATATTCTTATAAACTATGCCGACCATAATTTTTAAAAGAACGAACTGATAAACAGTACCTAAGGCAAAACCTATCAACGCAAAGACGCGGTATCCGCCGAGTACCGTTAAAGAACACTCTTTCAAAGAGTAACCGAACGCTTTCATAACGGCAATATTTTTGACGTTGCCGTTTACAAGCGAAGTAATCGCCATAAATAAAGTGGTTGCCGCCAATACCGCGCCAATTGCAAGAATTATACCGCCCATTGTGGCACTGCTTAAATCGAGCATAGAAACAGACATCTGCACCATTGCCGAGAAACAGAAGCACGCAAACGCAACGAAGAACGCAAGCGATTTTCTTGCCCCAAGCGTTTTAAAGCACATTTCCTTTAAAAAGCTACGTTCTTTTTCCACCTTTTCTTTAAATTTTTTTATTTTAATCTCTGTTTTTCCGCGAAGCATATCGCAAACAGGTTTACGCAAAGCGCAATAAGCATATAAACAAGCTAACGCAGAAAAAATAACCGTAGGCGCAATTACAAGCGCAAATAGAAGCTCTGCGTGGAAGCTTATAGCAATTTCAGGCAACCCCTCTATCGTCATATTTTTATAAATTACGGGCATAATTGCATAGCCCGAACCAAAGCCGATTGCCGTTCCCGTAAACACGCTTAACCCAAAAGCCGCAAACCGTAAAGCCATTTTTACGTCGGAATAACCTAATGCTTTAAATACCCCTAATTGCTTTGCATTACCGTCGATATACAGCTTAATGTAAAATATAAGCATAACGATTGCTATTAAAGCAAGAAACACTCCGCTTATTGCACAAGTGAATTTTGCCGTAGTTATCTGTGCGTTGTATAAAACCATTACGTCAGGGTCATTTATTGTTTTAATTTTAACCGCGTCAAGATAAAAGTTTAAAAAGAAAGTGCATACGAATACCGCACAAAACGTAACGATAGCAACGCCGATAAGGCGGAAACCGTCTTTAATGCTTACAACCATAATTACCACCCTATTTCATAAGCGGATTTAGGCAAAGCGTTAGGCGATATTTCGGTTATTTTTCCGCTGTTCATTTTTATAACGGTGTCAGCCATTTCCGCAATATTTGTATTATGGGTAACCATAACCATTGTGAATGCGCGCTCGCGCTGTAATTTAACTATGTAATCGAGAATATTTCTTCCCGTCGCCTCGTCAAGCGCGCCGGTTGGCTCGTCAAGAAAAAGTGCGCGCGGATTTTTTGCAAGCGCACGGGCGATACAAACGCGTTGCTGTTCTCCGCCCGACAGTTGCGCAGGTTTACTTTTAAGCTTGTCGGCAAGACCGACCTTTTCAATTATTTCACGGTAGCTTTTGTTACCTGCCAAATCCGCACCCATTTTAACGTTTTTGTCTACGCTTAAATGCGCCAACAGATAATATTGCTGAAAAATGAAACCGACTTCCCTTCTTCTGAATTCAGTTAACTGTTTATCCGTCATAGCGGTTATTTCTTCGTTGCCGTAAACGACTTTTCCGCTGTCAGGTCGCTCTAATCCCGACAAAACGTTCATAAACGTAGATTTTCCCGAACCCGACGCCCCTAATATTACGACAAACCCGCCGTCTTTTACTTCAAGCGAAATTCCTTTAAGAACTTCAACCGTTCCGCCGTTAAACGATTTAAAAATATTTTCCGCAACAATCATATCCTGCCCTCCGTCCTGAATGTTTTTATTACACTACCTACAACCTCGTCAAGCATACGCGAAGTTTCCTCTTCCGTAAATTTACAGAAGTTAGTCGCTATAAGCGAAGCTATACCGTGCGTATATATCCAGGCGTGAAGATAAACTGCCTCAGCCGTTTCCCGTGTAAATCCGTAAGTATCGATTACAGCCTTGACTATTTCGCCGTAATGCCCCTCAATATCAGACAGCACCGCATCTATCGTGGGAACGCTTTCCGTTTCTTTCATAAACATAAGCTGAAATAGCTTAGGCTGTTCGGTTGCAAACTTCAAATATCCCATTCCGGAACCCTTGAACGGATTTTTTTCGTCAAGGCCCCTTTCCTGATACTGCGAATACAAACTCCGCGCAGCGGCAAGAACTTCGGTCTGCACCTCTTCCATAGTATCGAATACCGTAAATATCGGTCTTGGCGAACTGCCAAGCTCCTCTGCAAGCGATCTTGCCGTCAGCACATCCATTCCGTCCCGCTTGACAATATCGAAAGCTGCCGAAATTATCTCTTCCTTTGTAAATTTTGCTTTGGGCGGCATATTTTCTCCTTTATTTAAAACAGTTGTTTTGCAACGTTTGTTTTAATTATAATTATTGTACAAGAAAATGTCAAGAAAAAAGACTGACCTTTTAAAAAGTTCAGCCTTGTAAATTATTTTTTAAAATGCAACATTATTACAGAATCCGCAGCAGACAGAATTAATTAAGCAACTATGACGGTTAAATTAAAATCAATTACTATCTTATCTGCCCTTCGCCCTGTATTACGTATTTATAGGAACAAAGCTCCATAAGCCCCATCGGACCGCGGGCGTGAAGTTTTTGGGTGGAAATACCTATTTCTCCGCAAAGCCCGAACTCGCCGCCGTCGGTAAAGCGCGTTGAAACGTTTACGTAAACCGCCGCGCTGTCAACCGCACGGACAAAGAGTTTTGCATTGTCTTCATTTTCCGTAACGATACAGTCACTATGCCCGGTAGAATGGGCGGCAATATGCGAGATAGCCTCCTTCACTCCGTCAACGACCTTAACCGCCATAGTATAATCTAAAAATTCGGTATCAAAGTCATCAGCACCAGCAGCCACGCAATTACTCCAACCGCCAAGTATACTGTAAGCGTCTTCGTCAAGTTTTAAAGTTACAGGATTTTGATATCTACCCGAAACAATTCGTGCGTGAAGCCTTGGCAAGAAATTTTCGGCTATCGCCCTATTTACAAGACAAACCTCCATTGCATTACAAACCGAAGGTCGGCTGCACTTTGAATTTTCAATAACATTAAGTGCCTTTTCCTCGTCCGCAAATTCGTCAACGTAAACGTGGCAAATACCCGTACCCGTCTGAATACAGGGAACTTTGGCATTTTCAACACAGGTCTTAATAAGGCTTTTACCTCCGCGGGGAATAAGTAAATCAACATGACCCACGGCTTTCATAAGCTCGGTCGCACCCTCGCGCGAAGTATCCTCTATAAGGCTTATAACATTCTGCGAAACACCCGCTTTTTTAAGTCCTTTGCGCATAGCATTGACAATTGCCCTTGCCGATAAAAAAGCTTCCTTACCTATTTTAAGCACACAGACGTTACCACTCTTTAAGGCAAGTCCCGCAGCATCGGCCGTCACGTTAGGGCGGCTTTCATAAATTATTGCCACTACGCCAATAGGCACTGCTACTTTTTTTACGGTCATACCGTTGGGGCGGGTAAATTCGTCAAGTACCGTTCCGATAGGATCGGGAAGCTTTGCAATGGACCTAAGTCCGTCCGCCATAGCCTTAACTCTTTCATCATTTAAAGCCAATCTATCAAGCATTACGTCTGACATAATACCTCGCATTGCCACTAAATCGGTATTATTTGCGCGTAAAATGCTGTCAATATCGTCTTCAATAGCCGCCGCCATATTTACAAGTGCGGAAACCTTCTGCTCGGAAGACATTAACGCAACAGAGGTTTTTGCACGTTTCGCATTCTCTAAAATTTCAATTGTAGTCATTTTTTACCTATAAATTTCGTTCCTACACTTTCCCCTTCTACCGCTTTATAAAGCATTTCGGGAAAAGCTCCGTTTGATATTATCATATCAATGCCGCTGTCGGTACATATTTTTGCGGCTTTGATTTTCGTCGCCATTCCGCCCGTTCCAAGCGCGCTACCCGCGCCGCCTGCAAGCGAATAAATTTTTTCGTCTACTGCGTTTACCGTCGCTATAAGCTTAGCGTTGCCGTCCTTTTTGGGGTCTGCCGTATAAAGCCCGTCTATATCGGAAAGTAAAATCAGTAGGTCTGCCTTTACGCTTACAGCCACAATCGCCGCAAGAGTATCATTGTCTCCAACAGCTATTTCCTGCGTGGATACCGTATCGTTTTCGTTTATAACCGGAATAGCACCAAGTTCAATAAGCCGAAAAACAGTATCTTTAAAATGCTTATGTCTATGCGCGTTTTCAACGTCGTCGCCCGTAATAAGTATCTGTGCCACAGTGTGATTATACTCTGCAAATAATTTATCGTAGGCGTACATCAACTCACATTGTCCGACTGCGGCAGCCGCTTGCTTAGTAGGCATATCTGAAGGTCGGGTGCCAAGCTTTAATTTACCCACGCCCATTCCTATCGCACCTGACGATACAAGCACAATTTCGTGTCCGGCGTTTTTCAAATCGCTGATAACTTTACAAAGCTGTTCGACGCGACGGATATTCAAACTACCGGACGAATGGGCAATGGTCGAAGTCCCGATTTTTATTACTAAACGCATAAAATTCCTCTTTATTTTATTTATATTACAATTTTTTACGATTTAAGTCAACCGAATGAGATGAAAAGCTTTAAGCTATTCTTTCCTCCTCAATAAGTTTAAACGTTGAATTTTCAAGAATACCGAAACCTCCGTCAAACAAAAACTCGATATCGTTCCATTTTCCGTCCTGTCTTTCACACAGCGTGCGCTTGACTTCCCCGCTTGCCAACTCCTCTTCGGCAATTACAAAGGCGCAATCGGATTTAATTTCAAAATCTCCCGCGTCATCTTTTGTGACCGAAGTATTTTCAAGCATTTGACCGTCATCACTGTATTGAACAATTCGCCAATTTGTACCAACCTCGCGCATTTTCAAAGTGAGCGTCACGGAAAGGCTATAAGTTTCCGTTTTTTCCTCGCTTTTGCCGTTTACTGTTTGTGTAAATGTAACAGACTGTTTAACTTCGTTTGTAGCGGTATATTCGGAAATACCGCTTGCAGGAATAGAAATTACCGTACCTTCGTCACGGACTATATCGCCGGTTTTATTACGCGAAATTTCATCCATAGAAAAAACCACGTCCGTTGAAAAACGAGCGGAATTAAAGTAAATCACGTTGCCCACAGAAGAAATACGCATAACATTTCCGTCATCCACTTCCCCGACCGTTTCATTATGTCCGTCGGCATTTAAATACTTCTCTCCCGATGCGGCAGAAGTAAACCACTTTTCTCCGTTTTTATTTGTATATTCTATATATACCGCAATACAGTTTTCGTCTCCGAACGTTGCAGACGTTACGGGAACGAAAAAATCTTCCCCGCGTTCGTACAAAGTGAACATAAGCCCCGAAAACATTTCTTCAATATTTGTTCCGTTATCCGTACCGTCCTGCGGCACAACAAGACAACCGCTGAACGAAAATAGAGCAATAAAAGATAAAATAAATACCAAAAGCTTTTTAAACATTATTCAGTCCTCCGTTTTTTGTCCGTCAAATTGCAGAATATCTGCGGGAGTGCAGTTTAAATGAAAGCAAATTGCGTTCAAAGTTGTAAATCTTACCGCTTTTGCCTTGCCGCCGCGAAGTATAGACATATTCGCTTCGGTTATCCCTACCAGCTCGCATAGTTCTTTTGAGGTAATGCCACGCTTTTTTAAAGCGTCATCAAGTTTAACAATTATCGCCATATCAAATTACCAGCTTTTGCTCCTCGCTGATTTTTATAGCACCTATAAGTATTTCAGAGAAAATTATAACAAGACATACCGTAAGCAAAATAACAATCGGAACGTCGAAATTGTAATTTGCACTTAAAAGCATTTTAGAAAGCGCGATATTCAGAATATTGTCCACAGCCGTTGCCGTCAGGGTAATTAATAATGTAAGCTTGGCAAAGCGAATAACTTCCTGCAAAGGATTTATATTTTTCGGACTGAACGCGTCAATTTCTAATCTGTCGATAAACGTGCAACACTTTAAAAGCAAAATTACAGTAACTGTCGCCAGAACAAACTTTATTAATAAGGAAAAAATAACCGCAAACTCGTTTAGCTCCTTATTAAAATTTACCCCCGATAATTGAGCCGCATTAATATTGGCAATTTCCGATTTTACATTTAAAACGGCTGTAAAACATACGTTAAAAATAATTATCAGAATCAGTATATCAATTGCAATTTTAGCAAAAAAATACGACTTTTCGGGCTTACTTTTTAAGAGTGAGCCGACTTCAAGCAAAACACAAATAAAAAGCAGAATGAAAAAAGTTACTTCAAAACCTATAAGCGCGACTTCATTTAACTTTTCCGTACCCGAAACAATTATGTTATTCAGAAGATGCGGATTGATAAAGAAATAAAGCATTACATAATCAAAAATACAAAGCATAAACCACGCAATACTTAACCAATAAAATTTTCTTTTTGTAATCATCTTATATATCGGAAAAGCAAGCGGCAAAAGCCCCAAAATTATATACAATAACCACCCGCCCGCAGAATTTCCAAGCGAACGGATGTAGTCCCCTATACATTTCAAAGGCAGATAAATAGCGTTAAAAAAGCTTGTATCGCCCCACTTCACGCAAAGTGCTAAAATAAGAAACAGTACCGAAAAACCAAAGAAAACTATTTTTTTAATATTGTTTTTAAGAACACTAAGCATAGTTTCCCTCCAATAATTATTGTTTATCAATAATATGATACAGCATAAATTATTGTTTGTCAATAATTTATCACAAAAAAATAGGCAAAACCGAAATTTCGGTTCCGCCTATAAATATCAATTTTTTAATTAAACGACGCCGTGAGCCATCATTGCCGTTGCAACCTTTAAGAAGCCGGCAATATTAGCACCCATAACGTAATTGCCTTCATAGCCGTATTCTTTTGCCGCATTGTCCATATTGTGGTAAATGTTAACCATAATATTTTTAAGCTTGGAGTCTACCTCTTCAAACGTCCAGAACATTCTGCCAGACGACTGAGCCATTTCAAGCGCGGAGGTTGCAACGCCGCCTGCGTTTGCAGCCTTTGCGGGCAGGAATACCACGCCGTTCTTCTGGAATACCTCAATTGCTTCAAGCGTTGAAGGCATATTTGCGCCCTCTCCAACGTATTTTACGCCGTTTTTGACGAGAATTTTAGCCGATTCAGCGTCGATTTCGTTCTGGGTTGCGCAAGGCAATGCAATATCGCAAGGGATAGTCCATATACCTTTGCAACCCTCTTTGTAGGTCGCGCCCTTAACTCTTTCGGCATATTCCTTAATTCTGCCGCGCTTAACTTCCTTAATTTCTTTAACAACGTCAAGCTGAATGCCGTTGGGGTCGTATACGTAACCGTTCGAGTCGTACATAGCAACCACCTTTGCGCCGAGGCTCTGCGCTTTCTGGCAAGCGTAAATAGCAACGTTACCGGAACCGGAAATTACGACCGTCTTACCCTTAAAGCTGTCGCCGCGCATTTTTAACGCTTCTTCAGTGATATACACAAGTCCGTAACCCGTAGCTTCCGTTCTTACAAGGCTACCGCCATAGGTAAGACCTCTACCCGTAAGCACACCGACGTGTTCGTCGCGTATTCTCTTATACTGTCCGAAAAGATAGCCTATTTCTCTGCCTCCTACACCGATATCTCCTGCGGGAACGTCGGTATCCGCTCCGATATGACGGTAAAGCTCAGTCATAAAGCTTTGGCAGAATGCCATTACTTCTCTGTCCGACTTACCCTTAGGGTCAAAGTCCGAACCGCCCTTGCCGCCACCGATTGGAAGCCCTGTAAGGCTGTTCTTTAAAATCTGTTCTAACCCGAGGAATTTTATAATTGAAAGATTTACGGAAGGATGAAACCTTAAACCGCCCTTATAAGGTCCTATCGCGCTGTTGAATTGTACACGGTAACCTTTATTTATCTGTACTTTGCCCTTATCGTCCACCCAAGGAACGCGGAACATTATTACTCTTTCGGGTTCGACAAATCTCTCCAAAAGCCCTGCCTGTTCATACTCGGGATGTTTTTCGATTACGGGTGCGAGAGTCGTTAAAATCTCGGTAGCCGCCTGATGGAACTCAGGCTCGTTAGGGTTGTGTTTTTTTAAGTTTTCAAGAACTTGCTCTACGTATTTCATAGAATACTCCTTTTATGCTGACCGCACGATTAATTATTACGTTTTATATTATAACACGGGCTTAAAGTTTAATCAAACTTTAAGCCCGTGTGTGTTTATAACGATTTTTTAACGTAGGTATAAGCTGAAATTATATCCTTTTCGTTTTTTGTTTTGGCTCTGGAAGTTCGGCATACATATTCTCGAAGAGAGTTTGGATAAGCTGCACGTTTTCAAGCTCTTCAAGAACAATCATATCTTTCGCACCGTTATAGGGCGGGCGCATATCCACATCCGGCAGCAATTTTTTCGCCGACGCGACAGGTTTTAAAAATACGCAGTTATCACAGACATCCCCGATAAGCTTTCCTCGGTAGTATAGTAGATATTCCCCCATCATAGGTCTGAACGTAATATCGGAAATGCCTTTAAGCTGTTCAATCAAATAATTTAAAAAGTCTTTTGAAGTTGCCATTCGTTGATCTCTCTACCCGTTACTTTTATAAAATACAATTACTTATGCGCCTGTGTTTTGCAATTCGAGCATTTTCGCATAAATGCCGCCCTTTACTTTAAGTTCCTGCGGCGTGCCTTGTTCGGCAACTTTTCCGTCGGAGAGTACGACGATTTTTTCCGCCCCGTCTACCGTTCTCATACGATGAGCTATGATAAGCACGGTTTTATTTTGTATGAGCGCGGACAGCGCACGTTGTACTTCCGTTTCGTTTTCGGCGTCGAGCGACGCGGTGGCTTCGTCCATTATAACTATCGGCGCGTCTTTAAGCATAGCGCGCGCTATGGATATTCTCTGCCGTTCGCCGCCCGAAAGCATTGAACCATTCTCGCCTATTACAGTATCATAGCCGTTAGGCAATTTGCCCACAAACTCATCGCATTGCGCTTCACGCGCCACACGCAAAACTTCTTCGTCCGTCGCTCCGTTTTTGCCGATACGGATATTTTCCATTACGGTATTATTGAACAGCGTTACGTCTTGGAACACTATCGAGTAGGCTTTCAACAAGTCTTCGGGATCGACCGTTTTCACGTCCACGCCGCCGACCGTTATCGTACCTTTATTTACATCCCAAAACCTTGCCGCAAGTTTAGCCGCAGTAGATTTACCGCCGCCGCTTTCACCGATGAGCGCAGTTACTTCGCCTTGCTTTGCCGTAAACGATACTCCGTCCAAAACCGTTTCGCCCGTGTTATATGCAAATCCCACGTTTTTGAACTCAATGTCGTACCCGTTCGGATTGAATTTGTTGACTCCGCCGAGTTCGGGAGTATTTTCCATATCGTTTATACGGTCTATATTCACTTGCAAACTGTTCATCGCCGCAAGATTTTGAAGCGTTCCCGTAAGCGGCTCGTAAATACGCGACACCACAAGCAGGAACATAAAGAACGTGATTAAAGACAAAGTTCCGTTCATTAAAAGCGTGCCGCCCACAAGCGCAACGGTTACAATGCCGAATTTGAGTATCATAGAGCACGGAACGACGAACATTGCCGAGCCGAGTTCGCTCTTGATATGCCTGCCCTCCAAGCGGTCTATTTTCTTATTCAACCCCTGCAAATATTGCTTTTCCGCGTTGTTGCTTTTCAAGTCGCGAACTGTTTCCAAACATTCCTGTATTCCGTCCTGCACAGACACGCTCGCCTCCGTTTGTTTGCGTGTAAAATACGTCTGCGCCTTTTTAGACAAGGCAACTATTATGAGCGTAACGGGCAGTACCCACAGCGCGGCGAGAGCCATACGCCAATCGAACGCAAACATACTTATCGCAATCAGACAGGTTGAAATAAGAGAACCCCAAAACTGCGGAACGTAATGCGACATCATCTGTTCGGTGGTTGCGCAGTCGCCCATAACCGTATTCGTCAAGTCAGCCAAATCTTTTTTACCGAAGAACGACAGCGGCAGCTTTCTTAACTTTTCGGCAAGGGATACGCGCTTTACGCCCGATTCGCGGTAAGCCGAAAAATACGTTGCGTTATATTTCCAGAACGCCGTGAAAAATATCAACAGCAATGCCCCCAAACAACCGAATCCGTACAGATAATAATGCGCGGTCGGTATAGGATTTCCGCTTATAAAGTCGTTCACGAGATAGTAAAGCAGACACACGGGCAACATAAACGCAAGGTCTTGAACTACGCAAGCGACAACCGCCCATATAAAACCCTTTGCTCCGTCCCGAGAAAGAGCAAATTTTTTCATCAAATGTTTAATCATTTCGCACCTCCCACCTTCCACGAAATGGAAGTCTGATAGTCTTTCCACATCTTCGCATACAGCGAGCCGCTCTTTACAAGTTCGTCGTGCGTTCCTGCGTCCTCGATTTGTCCGTCTTTGAGAACGAATATCTTTTCCGCGTTTCTCACGGTAGTCAGTCTATGCGCTATCATTATCACCGTTTTATCTTTGGACAGTTCCGCAAATGCCTTTTGTACCAACGCTTCGTTCTCTGGATCGGCGAACGCAGTCGCTTCGTCGAGTACGATAATAGGCGCGTTTTTCAGCATTACTCTCGCTATCGCTATTCTCTGCTGTTCCCCGCCCGATAGATATACACCTTTCGTACCTATGACGGTATGAATGCCGTCGGGCAATTTTGCGATTATATCGTCGCACTGCGCTTTATGCAAGGCGTTCAAAACTTCCACCTCGCTTGCGCGCGGCTTAGATAAGCGCACATTTTCCAATATAGACGTCTTCAATAATTTGCTGTCTTGAAACACATACGACACGTTGTTCATAAGCTCTTCGTGCTTTATATTCTTTACGTTCACGCCGCC
The DNA here is from genome assembly GCA_910587365.1 of uncultured Christensenellaceae bacterium. Taxonomy (GTDB): domain Bacteria; phylum Bacillota; class Clostridia; order Christensenellales; family Borkfalkiaceae; genus Coproplasma. The sequence continues at coordinate 16,882 of CAJUKJ010000003.1, forward strand.
GATTTTTACCGAGCCTTCGCGCACGTCCCAAAACCGCGAAATAAGTCCTGCTGCCGTAGTCTTTCCGCCGCCGCTCGGTCCGACAAACGCTACCGTCTGACCTGCGTTTACTTTGAATGACACGTTAGAGAGTGCGTCCGTTTCGGCGTTAGAGTAACGGAACGACACGCCGCTAAACTCTACCGAATTATCTTCGGGCGTTTTACCCTTTACCGCTTCGGGCAACGGCTTTAAGTCGAGTATGGAATGAACACGCGAAAGTGCGTCCGCAACAATCATTCCGTTTTCGCTCATATACATTACTTTCGTGAGCGCGGTAGTAATTATCGGCGTAAAGAGAACGTAAAAAATGAAGTTTAGCAGTACGCCCTGCGTTATCGCTTGCCCGCCCGCAAGGATAAGCGCAAGCGCAATAATGAACGCAAACGCGCTGTTGATAAGCATCGTAAACCACAGCATAGGGCTACGGCACTTTTTGCAGTATGAAACGCAGAACTTATAGTAGTTGTCGATCGAGCCTTGAAATTTCTTGAACGAATGTACCGTCTGACCGAACGTCTTGACTACGGGAACACCGCGTACATATTCCACCGCTTGATTGTTCATATCTTCGAGCGCGCCGTTGTACTTCTTCATATCCTCCGCCATTTTCGGTCCCGCCATTTTGAACATACATAAGAATCCCAAAACAACGGGGACAAGACTGATAAGACCGAACCGCCAGTCGAACAAAAACAGCATTATTATCATTCCGATAGGCGTCGCAACCGCGCCCGCCATATCGGGCAGTTGGTGCGCAAGGAACGTTTCCGTAGCCGCGCTGCTGTCGTTAACGATACGGCGCACTTTTCCGCTGCCCGCTTCGCCGATAAAGCCGAGCGGCAATTCGGATATGTGCTTCATCGTCTTTTTACGCATATTTCCCGCAATTCTGAACGCTGACAAGTGCGAACACATAAGCGCGCCGAAATACACGATTATGGAAGCGACGGCGAATACGACCGCCATCCAACCGTTAAACACGATATTCGTTGCCTGTGAAAAATCCGGCGCAACTTCTATCACTTCCTTTATGATAAAGAAAATGTAGACGAACGGCACAAGCGCAAGTGCCGCACTGATAACCGACAGCACCCAAGACGAATAAGTAAGCAACTTTGCCTTTCCTGCGTATTGCATAAGTTCGGCAATATTACCTTTCTTCTTTTTCATTGATTACTACCTCCTGTTAGGATTTTCATTTTTTATAAAACCTCCTTGAATTTATTTGACTGTTTTATTTAGTTAGTTAAGGCTAACTCATACCCGTTAAAAAAGAGATTTTGATAATCTCTAATCTAACTTATTTAAGCGACTTTTGCCAGTCCGTAGGCAAGCCGAGTAATTTGTCCCACCCTGCGCTGAAAAAGTCCTGCACTTGCTTTATATACCCTCTCGCTTCTTCTCGCGGCAAATCGTGGGCGACCACCTCGAATATTCCGTTGAACATCGCACTCGACAACATATGGCTTAAATCCGTGCGAACTACGTTCATCTTAATACCTGCGTCGTTCAACTGTTTTATAAAACGCACGGTGTTCGCCGTTTCTATGTCTATCATCTTGTCAATGTAATATTCGTAGCCGCTTCCTGCACTCTTACAAACTATAAGTTTGAAAGCGTCGAAGTTGTCGTATATCATATCAATCATTACGTCAACTTTGGAATCGACGTAAGTGTGCATTTCCTTATGCTGCTGTTCAGGCGGCAACTCTGCAAAATTATCTTCCGATTGCGAAAAATAATCAAACAGTTTATCCGCCGCTTCGCTTACAAGTTCTTTGAACAGTTGGCTCTTGTCCGCAAAACGTCCGTATACCATTCCCGTCGTATATCCCGACTTCTCGGCGATTGAACGCATAGACGCGCCCTCAAAGCCTTTTTCCATAAACTCCTCTTTGGCGCATTCCAATATTTTATCTACGGCAAGTTCGTTTTTTGTACGCACGTCTTTACTCCTTTATTTTATAACACTGTTATTATAACACCGTTATTTTATTTTGTCAAGCGTTTTCTTTAAATCGGTTCAAATTATTCGTTTCAAAAACAGCAGGAACTTGCAATGCAAGTTCCTGCTGTTTTTTGGCTCACTTTTTAAGTTGAATTCCGATTAAAATTTAGTTTTCTGTAAATTCCCTATGGAAAATACACTTATTTTAGGGAAATTTTGTCTTTTTAATTACCAGGAGAAAATACCCAATCCGCCGAGCAAGCCGAGAATCGCGCCGAGAGCGAAACCTACAAGCGCAATCCAGAAAACTACTTTCCAGCCCTTGCTTCTGTATTTAACGAACTGCCATGCGGGTATAGCAACTGCAACGATTAAAGCAACGTTTCCTAAAAACGTAATGATATTATAAATATTATTTAGTACCGCTGCCGTTTTAGTTCCGTTTAAATCTTTGATTACGGAAACAATAAATCTGAAAATTCCACCGAACAGGTAAGCAAAACCCGAAATTACTATCGCCCAGAACGCACATATTTCCGTCCAGGTGTGTGTACCAACGTATCTTCTTGACATAAATAATACTCCTTGCTTATATTCTTATTACCATTTTAGCATTTTTATAATCTTTTGGCAAGTAATTTAAAATATTTTTAAATTTCGACAAGTTTATTTAATACTTCTTGAAAATAATCGGGCAACGGTGCTTCAAAAGTCATTTTCTTGCCCGTTACGGGATGCACGAGCGATAGCCTGCACGCGTGTAAAAGCTGACCGTTTAATTTGAATTTTTGGTTTTTAACTCCGTAAACGGGATCGCCGACTATAGGATGTTTGAGGTATAAGGCGTGTACGCGTATCTGATGGGTTCTGCCCGTGCGCAAATCGAAACGGCAAAGCGTGTAGCCCGAATATCTCTTTACAACCGTATAATCGGTTACGGCAAGCTTGCCCTTATCGGGCGCGACCACCGCCATTTTTACCCTGTCCTGCGGACTTCTGCCTATGTACGTTGTTACAGTGCCGCTGTCAGTTTTCAAATTGCCTTCCAAAAGGGCAAGATACGTGCGTTTGCAGGTCTTGCCGGCAATCTGCTCCGAAAGACTTAAATGGGCATTATCGTTTTTGGCTACAACCAAAAGCCCGGAAGTGTCCTTGTCTATTCGATGCACTATGCCGGGACGGATTACCCCGTTGATGCCGCTTAAACTGTCAAGCCTGTATAATAGCGCGTTTACAAGTGTTCCGTCAATATTGCCGTTGCCGAGATGCACCGTCATCCCCTGCGGCTTGTTTACGACTGCTATATCGTTATCCTCATAAATTATGTCAAGGGGAATGTCCTCGGGTTTGGCACGGTATTCCATGGCGTCGGGCAAGGTTACTTCGACACAGTCCCCCTCGCACACCTCCTGTGAGGGCTTGGCGTTTTTTCCGTTTATAATTACCAATCCGTTTTCAAAAAGTTTTTTTACCGAAGAACGCGTTTGGATTAGCTGTCCGCAGACGAACAAGTCAGCCCTGTTAAAAGAATTTTCAGCCTTAAAAAGCTTTTTATCCATCGTCTTTTTCGCCTTCGTTATCTGTATTGCTTGGTTGTTCCGCGGGTTCGGGGTCGGTGGTTTCCACAACGTCCGCATTTACTTCGGGTTGGGGCTGTTCACTCTTTTTTGTCTGCGCCGCTTTTGCCTGTTTTGTAAGGGGAATTAATGCCCATTCGTTTATAAACAAAATATCTATTATTGCAACTATTGTACCGAAAACTATCCAGAAGTCCGCAAAGTTGCACGACACCATACTGCCAAACATATTTATGCCAATGAAGTCGCGTACCTCACGGTAAGCTATCCTGTCGATAAGGTTGCCTACGGCACCCGCCGTTATCATTGAAATTGCCACCTTTAATAGAATAAACCGTTCGGGAAGTACGGTAAATACCGCTATTAAAACGGCTAACATTATAAACGTAACAACTATAAGGAAGGTTTGTCCCCACGCCGCTTCCGCAAGGAAGCTGAACGCACAACCGGGGTTTCTGCTGCCGCTTGCCACCTCAATAAATTTAGGGATTACAGTAAAATTCCAGTTATCCCTTTCCTCAAAGATTTTAGTTAAAAGGTCGATAAGCACCAAAACGACGCATACGCCTATTAAAATAAGGCTTTTCCAGCCGATATTTAATTTTAATTTCTTTAATTTTTCAAGCATACGATTATGATATATTAATCTTTTGATTTTGTCAAATAAAAGTTAAACAAATGCGTAAGGCGCACGGCTTTAAGCCGCACGCCTATTTTGCAAAGCCAAGACTTATCAGTATTGCCTTATCCACACGCGTCATAGTAGTTTCGTTTAGTTCACCTATACGCTCTTTCAGTCTGCGCTTATCAAGCGTGCGTATCTGTTCCAAAAGAATTACCGAATCTTTTTGGAGTCCGTAGGAGTTGGACGGAAGCTCTATATGTGTGGGTAATTTTGCCTTGTTTATTTTGCTTGTGACTGCCGCCGCTATCACGGTCGGTGAATATTTGTTGCCAACGTCGTTCTGAACGACGAGTACGGGACGAACGCCCCCTTGTTCACTGCCAACTACCGGCGACAAATCTGCATAGTACAGTTCTCCGCGTTTGATATCCATATAAACCTCTTAAACGGCAGTGTGTATATTCTATTATATGTAACACTGCACTATTATTGTTGACCCCGAGTGCAGTTTTTATACCTTTTAGCCGAATATCAATATAAATGGAATGCGTAAAGATTTGCAAATATGAAGCCATAGTATGCGACAAGACATATTAGCATTACTATACCCGCAATCCTGCCTATGCTTTTATTTTTGCCCCAGCACGAAGCAAATACTATAAGGGCGGCGGCAAGCCCTACTATTCCGCTTACCAGACCCTCGGTTGTAAATGGCAATCCGCCCTTGCTACATATGGCTCCAAGTCCGCCTATAAACAAAATATTTGCTATATTACTGCCTATAATATTTCCCGTGGCTATTCCCACGTCGCCCTTTCTTGCGGCGGTAACCGACGTTACGAGTTCGGGCAAGGAGGTTCCGAAAGCGACAACCGTTAAAGCGACAATTTCAGCGGGAATACCTATTAAGTCCTGTGCGATATACTTCGCCGAGTCAACCACGAGTTCGGCACCCCCGACCACCATACCAAGCCCAGCGACGGAAATTATAATAAGAAACCAGACTTTATCTTTTAAATTTTTATAACCTGATTTCAGTTTAGCGTACCAATTCTGCGGTTCTTCTGCTATTTCCCGTTCCGATACCGAAACCGCCGTTGCCTGTTCAAGTCCGACCTTGGACTGTCTTAAAGCAAGTACAATGTTATACGCCATATACGCAGCATAAAGTACAAGAAGAATTAAACCTTCCCACCATTCAAAAGTTCCGCCGAAAAATCCCAAAACAACGAACAACGCGCCTATAAATATGAGAACGGGAATATCGATAATACGGGTACTCTTATCAACGGGAAGCTTGCAGATTACCGCAGATACGCCGAGAATAAGTAAAATATTTATTATATTGCTTCCCGTTATGTTTCCGACGATGATACCGCTTTCGCCCTTTACCGCACTTATTACGGTTACCGCCATTTCGGGCGCGCTGGTACCCAACGCCACGACGGTTACACCTATTATAAAGGTCGAAACTTTAAATTTTTTTGCTATACCCGACGCCCCGTCCACGAAAAAATCCGCGCCTTTGACAAGTAAAACAAAACCCAATAACAGCAAAAATACTTTAAGCACCGCAGTTCCTGCCATAACGTACCTCTTTTTAAATCTACTCCTTAATATGTTATCCTATTAAGAACAAAAAAATAAGACCTTTAAACTTAAATTTCTTTAAGTTAAAAGTCTTGTTCCCAAATAAAGGTGCTACGACACGATTTAAAAATCGGGGTATGTTGCCGTAACAATATAACTACTCCCTTTCAACACGGCTATTTTACATTATAAAAATCACTTTGTCAACCGTTTAACGGCGTTATGTATATTGTTTAAAATGTCTTTTGCTGTTGCGCAGTAATCGGTTTTTTGTAAAGAAGAAATTTCGGCGGAAACACCCAAAGTATACGACGCACAGACAGCCGCGTCAAAAGGTTCAAGCCCGCGTGCGGCGCAACCGCACATAAAACCCGAAAGCATATCGCCGCTTCCCGCTTTGGCAAGCGCGGTAGTGCCGCGTTTATTTATTGCAATGCGCGCACCGTCCGCAATTATGCTGTCGGCACCCTTTAATAAAACTGTTACCTTATATTCGTTTGCGAAATCCAAAGCGCAATTGACGGGATTATCCGTTATAGTTTTAACGTCAATCCCTGTAAGACGAGAAAACTCTTTGACGTGCGGAGTCAAAACCACACGGCAGTTTGCCGTTTTTAAAACATCCGTTCCGTATTTTGCAAGTGCGTTCAGCCCGTCGGCGTCGATTATAAGTGTTTTATCATATGCGGAAAGAAGGTGTTTTATTGTAAGATATACCTCTTCTTTTAAGCCCAAACCCATCCCTATTGCGATTGTCTGTGAAGCCAAATCAGGTTCGTCAAGGTAAATTACCTGCGGATACTTCGCGGCAAGTGCAAGCCTTACCTTGTCGGGCGCGGTAAGCTTGACGTACCCGCAACCAGACTTTAGCGCAGCTTCCGCAGCAAGCGCAGCAGCACCGACATACTTTTCGCTTCCCGCAATTATATTTGCCGAGCCGTAAGTTCCTTTGTGGGAATTACGGACGCGGATGGGATAAAATTGTTTTATTTCACTGTCAGTATATTCTTTCAAACTGTATATTTGCGAATTATCCGTCATAGTCTTAGCGAAACCTCCGCCGAACTGATTTTTTTAACGCTGCCTGCCGCAACGCATAATAGTCCGCCGTCAGGAGCTATATCCACCGCGGTTACCGTAATATCGCCCTTAGCCGTCTTCAACAAAACTTCGTTCCCAAACCAGTTTATATATTTTTTATAGTCCGAAACGGTGTAGTTTTTATTTAAGTTTTTTACAAGAGTATCGCGTACCGAAAATAAATCGAGCTGGCTGCCGAGCTGACTGCTCATACTTGTTGCAATCGGGCGGAGTTCTTCGGGAAGTGTGTTGTTGACGTTAATTCCCATACCGACTATGGAACGGCTTATGTAACTGCCCGAAAAGGTATTTTCAATAAGCGTACCGCAAATTTTTTTGTCGTTTACAAGTACGTCGTTCGCCCAACGGATTATTGGGTTAAGCCCGAAGCTTTCAACGGTTTTACATACCGCAACGCAGGCGTTTACCATAATTTTAAAAGCGTCTACTGCGAGAAAGTCGGAGTAATGCTTTATAACGGATATATAAAGCCCCCCGTACTCGGACGAAAAACTTCTGCCCTTAGTTCCCTTGCCCGCCGTCTGCCGCAGAGCGGTTACTATCATATCCCCGCCGCCGCAGTGGCGTTTGCAGTATTCGTTTGTGGAGTCAACCTCATCAAGCTTAATTATCCTCATCTAACCCGTACCTTTCCAACGCGGTTTTTGCCGTATCGTAGCCGTAGCCCTTAGACAGCAGATATTTGAAACCCTTATAAAGAGTTTGCCTGTCAACGGACTTTCCGCGTAAGTATTTTTCAAGAATCAAAGACGCTTCTTCCCCGCTCTCTTCTATTTCGTCCAAAGCGGACTCGATAGCGTTTTTATCCGCACCGCGCTTTATTAAATCGACCTCCAACGCGCGTTTACCCTTGCCGCTTACGCTTTGGACGTAAGCGCGGCAATACGCATAGTCATCAACAAATTTATGATATTCAAGCCTTTCCAGAACGTAGTTTATAACCGCCTCGGTATAGCCTTTTTTTGCAAGAAAATCACGCATTTGCTTTACAGTCTTCATTGAAGCGGACAAATGGGTCATTGCTTTATCGAGTGCCTGACTTTTTTCGGTTTCAAGCTGAATTTCATCCAGCTTCTGCTTTTCAATGTGCATACCCGCTTTAAGACGGTATTTTATTGCGACTTCAAGCTTGATACCGCAATAGAATACGCCGTCAACATATACGCTGCAACGGTTTTTATCCTTAACCTGAGGTTCGATAGACGTTATTTCTGCCATACCGTTATTTTAGCATTGAAACGCATTTTTGTCAATTCGCATATTTGACATTACGTTCCCATAGTTGTATAATTATACAAAATTTATATGAGGTTGAATTTATGGACTGGGCGAATTTAGGTTTCGGTTATATAAAAACGCCGTACAGATACGTAAGCAATTACAGGGACGGCAAATGGGACGACGGGGTTATTACCGAAGATGATAAAATCGTAATATCGGAGTGCGCAGGTGTTTTGCAGTACGCACAGACCGTTTTCGAGGGATTAAAAGCTTACACAACCAAGAGCGGAAAAGTTGTTACCTTCCGCCCTGACCTTAATGCCGAAAGATTGATTGATTCTGCTAAGCGGTTGGAAATACCCGCCTTTCCCAAAGAAAAATTTTTGGAAGCAACCGATAAGGTTATTTCCGCCAACAAAGAATTTGTACCGCCTTACGGCAGCGGAGCTGCACTTTATTTAAGACCGTTTATTTTCGGCTCGTCCGCCGTAATAGGCGTTAAGCCTGCACAGGAATACCAATTCAGATTGTTTGCAACGCCCGTAGGTCCATACTTTAAGGGCGGCGCAAAGCCTATTACCGTAAGAGTCAGCGACTTTGACAGGGCGGCACCGCGCGGCACGGGGCATATTAAGGCGGGGCTAAATTACGCGATGAGCTTACACGCAATAGTCGACGCACACGCACAGGGCTTTGACGAAAACCTGTACCTCGACCCCGCCACGCGTACATTCGTTGAAGAAACTGGTGGAGCTAACTTTTTGTTCGTGACCAAAGACGGAAAAGTCGTAACCCCGAAATCGGACAGTATCCTCCCTTCCATTACAAGACGTTCGCTTTGCTACGTCGCCGAAAAGTATCTTGGACTTACCGTTGAACACCGACCCGTTAAGCTTACCGAGCTTTACGATTTTGCCGAATGCGGGCTTTGCGGAACCGCGGCGGTAATTTCGCCCGTAGGAAAAATTTTTGACCACGGCAAGGAAATATGCTTCCCCGCAGGTATGGATAAAATGGGCGAAATAACACAAAAGCTTTACGACACTTTAACGGGAATACAGATGGGCAGAATAGACGCCCCCGAAGGCTGGATAAGGGAAATTAAGTAAACGCCCTTCCGTTTTACATCGGGCTATGCACAAACCCACCTTATTATTAAAGCTAAAATTATGGCGCAAGGTTAATCCTTGCGCCCCTTTTTTAGTGCTATTTTACCGTTTATGCGTGACATAGTACTGCATTTACATTGAAAATACCGTTATTTTGGACATTTTTCTACTAAATTTTAAACGGAAAGAAATATTCTTTCAATTTTTCAATTTTAATTTTGCCGTTTAATCTGTTTAAAAACGATGAATTAAAATCCTCTTCCTCATCTTTTTTTACGGCTACCGTGAAGATTACTTCGTTCAGATATTCGGTATTTAAAATATTGGCACCCTGTTCTGAAAGATAGCGCAATGCGGTATCCACACAGGAGTAGTCTACCGTATACTTACCCTCTGAACAAGTCTGATACAACACTTTCTGCGCTACGTCCAAATTCTCAGCGGCACTGCCCGAGTATGCGCGGACGAGTCCGCCTGCCCCAAGCTTAATTCCGCCGAAATATCGGGTCACAACCACCGCCGTCTGATAAAGCTTTTTGTTTTTTATAACTTCCAGCATCGGCATACCTGCGGTACCCTGAGGTTCGCCATCGTCGGAAAAGCGTAAACAATTGCCGAGTTCGTCACAAATATACGCAGAGCAATTGTGGGTTGCGTCGGGGTATTTAGACCGAATTTCTTCAACAAAAGCTTTTGCCTGCTCTTCCCCCTCAACGTGCCGTGAAGTTGTGATAAAACGTGATTTTTCTATAACCTTTTGGGTTACCGTTTCTCCGCATATAGACAAATACTGTTGCATTGCTTTTATAATAAGTTTACTTTTATATGAATTTTTTTACCCTTATGGATAACGTCGCCGTTTTTGACGGGGGCGTTTATATCGGTAACTTTACCGTCGTTTATTGATACGCCGCCCTGTTGGATAAGACGCCTCGCCTCGCCGTTTGAGGAACATATACCTGCTGCTACGAGAACCGCGATAATCGTAGGGGTATCAACCTTGACGTTCTTTTCGGGAAGATTTCCGCCGCCGCCAAACGCAGCTTTAGCCTGACTTTGAGCCACCGCCGCTTTATCTTCGCCGTGAACGAGCTTGGTAAGTTCGTAAGCTAAAATTTCTTTCTTTTCGTTTATGCGGCTTGCGTCCCATTCCTCCATATCTTTTATGGCTTGCATAGGAATAAATGTAAGCATTTTAATACATTTCATTACGTCGGCGTCATCAACGTTGCGCCAATACTGATAAAAATCGTAAGGAGGGGTTTTATTTTCGTCAAGCCAGACCGCACCCTTTGCCGTCTTGCCCATCTTCTTACCTTCACTGTTCAAAAGCAGGGTTATAGTCATTGCGTAAGCGTCCTTACCAGACTTTTTTCTTATAAGCTCGGTACCGGCAAGCATATTGCTCCACTGGTCATCGCCACCGAACTGCATATTGCATCCGTATTTTTCGTTAAGATGCCAGAAGTCGTAAGCCTGCATTATCATATAGTTGAACTCTAAAAAGCTAAGCCCCTTTTCCATACGCTGTTTGTAGCATTCGGCACGGAGCATATTATTTACGGAAAAACACGCGCCGACATCGCGCAATAAATCGACGTAGTTCAAGCTTAAAAGCCAGTCTGCATTATTGACGATAATTGCCTTATCTTCGCCGAACTCAATAAAACGCTCCATCTGCTTTTTGAAGCAGTCGCAATTTTTCTGAATGGTTTCGGTCGTCAGCATAGAGCGCATATCAGTTCTGCCGGAGGGGTCGCCAACGTGTCCAGTTCCGCCGCCAAGCAAAACCACGGGCTTATTGCCCGCCATCTGCAACCTTTTCATAAGGCACAACGCCATAAAATGTCCCACGTGCAGACTGTCTGCCGTAGGATCGAATCCTATATAAAACCTTGCGCCTCCGTTGTTTATAAGCTGTTTAATTTCCTCTTCGTCGGTTACCTGTGCGATAAGTCCGCGTTCTTTGAGTTCTTCGTAAATACCCATAAAATCTCCTTTTGTATAATTTTAACACCGACGGAAAAAATTTGCAATTAATTTACCGCTCTTTATTTCAACAACGGCGAAGCTGCGGATTAGTCCGTAAAGAAGTCGTCTTTATTTAAATTCTCCCTCGCCTTTTCTATGGCGTGCTTTTCTATACGCGAAATGTAGGAACGCGAAATACCTAATTTTTTTGCCACTTCGCGCTGGGGCAAAGACGTATCGTCCTCCAACCCGTATCTGAGCGACAGAATTACAAATTCGCGCTCGGTTAAAAATTTTTTGAGATGGGCTACGAACTTTTCGCGCTGGATGCTCTTTTCCGCCTGCGAGAAAACACTGTCCTCCTTTTCGGCTAAAAGGTCTATAAGCGTAAGCTCGTTACCGTCCTTGTCTACACCTACGGGGTCGGACAGCGACACGATTGTTTTATGCTTTTTACCGGCACGCAGAAGCATTAAAATTTCGTTTTCGATACAGCGTGCGGTGTACGTCGCAAGAGCCGTTCCCTTGCCCTCCTGATAGGTATTTATTGCCTTAATAAGCCCTATCGAGCCAACGGACATCAAGTCGTCCGTTTCCGCCGCACCCGTGTATTTTTTGACTATGTGTGCGACAAGGCGCATATTGTGCCTTATAAGCTTATCCTTCGCCTGTTCGTCCCCTGCGTGAGCCAAAGCAAGATATTTTTTTTCCTCTTCGGGGGAAAGCGGTTTAGGGAACGTGCCGTTATCACGGACAGTACCCGTAAAAAAGAAAATTTTGCCGAAAAGCAGACCTAAAAAATCGAAAAACATACATTACTCCTTTTTGTAATGTATGTTTTTGACAGTTTGTACTATAACAATTTAATCAAAGTTATAAAAAGCTTTTTATTCAAGCTCGAAGGCTCCCGTATAAAGCTGGTAATACTTACCTTTTTGCTCTATAAGCTGTTCGTGGTCGCCGCGTTCTATTATTTCGCCGTGTTCGAGAACCATTATGGCCTTACTGTTTCTTACCGTGGAAAGACGATGCGCGATTACGAAAACAGTTCTTCCCTCCATCAGCTTATCCATACCCTCTTCGATAAGCTTTTCCGTGCGGGTATCTATCGACGAGGTTGCTTCGTCGAGAATTAGTACAGGACATTCCGAAACCATTGCACGCGCAATTGCGAGAAGCTGCCTTTGCCCCTGTGAAAGGTTTGCACCGTCGCCCGTAATAAGCGTATTATAGCCTTCGGGAAGATGCTTTATGAAGAAATGTGCGTTTGCAAGCTTAGCCGCCTTTATACACTCTTCGTCCGTTGCGTCAAGTCTGCCGTAACGGATATTATCCATTACCGTTCCCGTAAATAGATGGGTATCCTGCAAAACAACGCCCAAACTCTTACGCAAGTCGTCCTTTTTTATGCTCTTCACGTCAAGTCCGTCATAAGTTATCGTGCCTGACTGAATATCGTAAAAGCGGTTAATAAGGTTCGTAATCGTCGTTTTACCTGCACCCGTAGAACCGACAAAGGCTATCTTTTGACCAGGCTTGGCATATAAGCTGATATTCTTTAAAATGACCTTTTTATCCGTATAGCCGAATACAACGTCATTGAAACGGATATCGCCCCGTAAAGGAATATATTCAAACGAGCCGTCGGGAAGAGGCTTTTTCCAAGCCCATTTGCCGCTTTCGTATTCGCCGTATGTAAGAGTAATATTCCCGCCCTTATCTTCGGGTTCGGCGTCAACCATTTCAAAAATGCGTTCTGCCCCGGCAAGTGCCATTACTACCGCATTGAATTGTTGCGAAACCTGTTGAACGGGCATATTGAACTGCCTTGAATATGCAAGAAAAGAAACTATCATACCCGCAAACACAGCTATCCCGCCGCCGCTTGCCGCCGCATACGCAGAAAGAAGGGCAGTTTCAGCCCCCGTGACGGTAAGCACGAAACCGACTACCGCAACCAAAACGTACTGTAAATAACCGAGATTATTGTTTATGGGCCCCAATAAAAACGCATATGTATTTGCCTTGCGTCCGCATTCGTAGAGTTCGTCATTATAAATTTTAAAGCGTTGCCTTGCTTTATCTTCGTGGCAGAAAACCTTTATTACCTTCTGCCCCTCCGTCATTTCCTCTACATAGCCGTTCAAAGCACCAAGCGACCTTTGCTGTTTTAAGAAATTTTTAGCTGAATTAGTACCTATTCTCTTTATAATGAATACCATTAATATCAGCATAACTATTATTATAAGCGTAAGCGTAAAGCTATAATAGACCATAAACGCGAACACGAAAATAAGTGAAAGTACAGCCGAAATTATCTGCGGTATCGTCTGGGAAAGAAGCTGGCGCATAGTATCCACGTCGTTGGTGTAAAGACTCATTAAATCGCCGTGGGTAGTTGAATCGAAATATTTTAAGGGCAGCCGCTGCATTTTTGCAAACATTTCATCGCGCATTTTCTTTAACGTACCCTGCGCTATATACATCATAATTCTGTTATACCCGAACGACGAAAGCACGCCCACAAGATATATGCACCCCATCGCAAGGACATTCATATATACTGATTTCATATCGGCGGCAGCACCGTTCATAAGCTCGCTTGTAATAGGGGCAAGCCTTGACGCGCCCACTACGTTTGCGGCAGACGCTAAAATTACGAAGATTACGACAAATGCGGTTGCTACCTTATAATGGGAAAACGTGTATTTAAGCAATCTGTTTAAAGTTTTTAGGGGATTTTTTGCACCTTTGCCCTTGGAATTCGATACAGCCATTACTCTTCGCCCCCTTTCATCTGGGATTCGTAAACCTCCCTGTAAATGCCGTTTGACTTTAACAGTTCTTCATGCGTGCCGATACCGACTATTTTACCCTCGTCAAGGACGATAATCTTATCAGCGTCCTGAACCGACGTAATGCGTTGCGCAATAAAAATTTTAGTGATATCTGGTACGTACTTTCTTAAAGCCTCCCTGATAGACGCGTCGGTCTTGGTGTCAACTGCGGAAGTAGAATCGTCGAAAATAATTATGCGCGGTTTTTTAAGCAAAGCACGGGCTATACAAAGCCTTTGCTTCTGTCCGCCCGAAACGTTTACGCCGCCTTGACCCAAATCGTAATCGAAACCGCCGGGAAGAGCGTCTATAAACTCTTCGGCGCAAGCCTGCCTTGCAGCAATACGCAGTTCCTCGTCTGAAGCGTTTTCATCGCCCCAGCGCAGGTTTTCCGCTACCGTACCAGAGAAAAGCACATTCTTTTGCAAAACCATAGCGACTTTGTTGCGCAAAACGTCCATATCGTAACCCTTAACGTTTACGCCGCCTACTTTAACCACACCGTCGGTTGTATCGTATAATCTGGGAATGAGTGAAACGAGCGAGGTTTTACCCGAACCCGTCGCACCGATTATACCTACCGTTTCCCCTGCGGAAATTTTGAGGTTTATATTTTGCAGTACGTTTTCATCCGATTTTTGCGAGTAGGCAAAATTGACATTTTCAAATTCAACGTTACCGTCACTGACTTCCGTAATGGGATTTTCGGGATTTGATAACGTGGATTTCTCATTCAGGACTTCCGCAATTCTGTCCATACTTCCGCGGGAAAGCGAAATAAAGTTAAGACACATTGCAACCATTATTATCCCCGAAAGGATTTGCATTGCATAGGAAATGAGTGCCTGCAAGTCCTCGGGTTGAACTGCACCCGATATATTGCCGATAACCATATTGGAGCCGACAAGCAGGATAATTATTATTGTTGCAAACATTGCAAACGTTACGCAGGGCATCATAAAAGTTAAAATCTTTTCAGCCTTGACGGAATACTTGTATACCTCCGCCGTTGCGTTTTGCATTTTTCCGATTTCACGCTCTTCGCGCACATAAGACTTAACTACGCGTATAGCCGTTAAATCCTCCTGCACGACCGAATTGAGTTTATCGTATTTTTCAAACATCATTCGGAAGTGCGGCGTTACTTTGAACATACATATGAAAACCACTATTCCGAGGAACAACGCCGCCCCAACGAATATGCCCGCCATACTCGGCTCTATAACGCAGGTCATAATTATCGCGGAAATAAACAGTACGGGCGCGCGGACGAGCATTCTTATTGCCATCTGGTAAGCGTTTTGTACGTTAGTGACGTCGGTGGTAATACGTGTAATTAAGCTTGCCGTAGAATAGTTGTCGATATTTTCAAATGAATACGACTGCAAATTAGAGTACATATCCTCCCTTAAATTACGTGCAAAACCGCAGCTTGCCTTTGCCGCACACTTTGAACCCATCATTCCGCAGAACAGGGCAAACAGTGCGCACGCCGCCATTGAAACCGAACAAATAATTATTATGTTGGTTTTAACCGCATAAGCAGGATTAATTGAAAGATTTTTAAGTTCTTCTATAATAAAAGTCGTAAGCCACGGTATTAAAATTTCCATAGCCGCCTCGCCTATCATAAATATAGGACAAAGTATTGAAGATTTTTTATACTCTCTTACGCTTTTTAAAAGAGTTTTAATCATTTGATTTTACCTCTTAAACAAATTGTTAACCCATATATTTTACTAATAATAAATTTTAATGTCAACGGATATTCAAGTAAAAACAAATACCAAAAAAACATTTGAAAAGCCTTAAAAAAATATGAAATAAACTGTAAAAATACACACAACCCTTATTCGGCTTGTTCACGCACAGATTGCATAAGCCACTTTCCCATTTTTAAAAGAAGGAAGCCATAATACTGATAATCCGTTAAAGTAATAACCCCCTCGCAAGCGAGAGGGTTATCATATTTAGTCAAAACTATTGGAGGAATGTGAACAATTAAACTTGTGCAGGTTTTGAAAGATAAACCGCCTTACCCTTATCAGGCGAGACTACTAACCTTGTACCAAAGCCAGCAGTTGTAAACTGATAACTATAATTATTATCTTGGAGAGAACCCCACGAATTTGTTGAAGCTTTTGTTAATTCAACAGCTTCGCCACCAACAAACAATTGAATTCTTGCATTACCGGCATCAATTCTCGTGATTACAAAGTCAACACGCGTTGCTTCGGCAAAACTGTAATCTGTTTTAACGCTATCTGCCTGTGTTTTGCCACTACCGTCGCCATTAAAACCGATTGATATCTTACCGTTATTGAACTCAAAACGTATAGCGCGATGAACAGAAAAATTAGTATGCGTATTTGTCTTATTGGTGCCAAACAAGAATATGTTGAAGTTCCCGTCTGCCTTTATATTCATACTATATATATATGACTTACCATAATTGTTGGTAGTATTATTATGAATAGGGTTACCGTTAACGCTTAAACAGTCAATTTTTGCTGCACCTATATTGTCCGCGCCGCCCTGAATTTTAAGTGAACCGTCTTCTTCAAGTACGGGAGCAATTTTATTGTCTAACTCACTAACTTCGTTATTCCATTTACTTACGGTGTAAATATCAATATAGTTTGCAGTAGGAGCCTGAGGTTTTTTTATTAACACCTTTAAAGTAAGTGTACCACTATATTCGGTATCGGAATCGGAAGCTCTTGAAATCACGGTGTATTCTTTCATTGCAGCCAATTCACTATAAACGGCGTCTTCCTTTGCGCCGAGTTTGATATCTTCGTCGTTTAATCTTGACATCCAAGACCCGTTACCCAAAGACGTTATGTCTGCTTTTGCTGTAAAAGTCGTTTCGTCGTTGATTACGAATGATAATGAAAAGTTTTTAATATCGCCCGTAGTCGGTGTTAATTTGAGAACATTTAATTCCGACAATGCGGCTTGAAGAAGTTCGTTAGAGGTAAAACCGGTTTGGGTATAAGTACCTTCAATAACGTAATATATCTTTTTACCGTCGTCGCTTGCTTCAAGCTTCACGTTTGTAGGGGTAAGCTGATAATTAAGGCTTTCATTATAAGTTGTTTTTATAACTGCAAGACTGTTTTTCCAGCTATCTTCGCCTTCGTATAACTCGCCTATGCTTGACAGCGTATAGGTTTTGTATCCGGTTGTAACTGAAAGCTCTGCCGCCTGTTCGGAAACGGCTATGTGTAAATAATTTCCACCGCTGTAATTGTCGTTAATGTTCCAATAATAAGGAACTTCATTTATAGTGTACGCGGATATATTTATATACGCATAGCAAAGACCGTCGGCAACCTTGATATCGGAAACGGACATATTATACGTCTTCCAACCGCCGCCCAACTCTTGCGAACTTGTAGCAAAAGAATTTGAAATATAATCTTTAACTGCCGCTTCACTGCCCGTGCATTCGCTTACAATTACTAAGTAAGGAGTTCCGTCCGTGCCGAGTTCAAGTTTAACGAACTTAGGCGTAACGGAAGCGTTGCATTCAATGCGTATGGTCAGACAACCCCAATGTTCCTTTCCGTCGGAAGTAATAGCGGAAGATATAACGGTATACTTTTTAATATCGCTTATATCGTTATAATGAACGTCTTCTTTTCCACCGAGTTTAAGGTCGGTATTATCCAGCACGTTTACCATTTTCAAGCCTGAAATCTGCGACATATAATAGCCGTATTTATTAAAATCGGTTATATCTGCCTTTCCTGTAAACGTTCCGTCTGCATTATAAGTGATAGCTAAATTAAACTCCGTTATATCATATTTTCCGTTTGAATTAACACTACCGTTACCCTTTAACTTTAAAGTAGCCTTATTTACATACTCCTGCAATTCCGCTAAGGTATAGCCTTCAACAGTATACGAACCGTTAAGGACGTAAATTACGTTGCCTTCTGCGTCGTTTTCAAGAACTACCGACTCTGCGGTTAACTGATAGGTGTAGTTTTCGGTTAACGTTACTGTTATACCGGCAAAACCGTTTTTCCAATTTGGGTCTAACCCTGCGGTTTTAGCCAAGGAATAGGTTTTGTAGCCGCAAACTATTTTAGTTTCTTCTAAAGTTGTCGGTTTAAAGTTTTTATCATTATCGGTAATTGTTGAGTCTTTATAGTAATGGAAATAATAAGCTTTGGAAGCTATTCCCATTTTTGCAATGTTGACATAGGAGTAACAAAGACCGTCTTCCTTTAATTCCGCTTTTTCAATTACAGTGTCTACTTTACTACCGTCAAACTCCTGATAATCGATAAACATTTTTTCTGCATATTCTATAACTTCCTCATTACCGCCCTCAAATTCACTTACGATGACCATATAGGGAACGCCTTCAATAAGTTCAAGCTTTACAGTCTTCGTTGTGAATTTTGTAATGGGTTCGGGTGTTTTTTTAATTTTGAAGGATACGGTTTCGCCTATTAATTCAAACGAGAAAATATAATATTTATCGTCAGCTGTGCTTGTTACGGTATAGAATTTGCTATCCGCGGTAATTTCGGGAAGAGTAAATTTTGAAGGATGACCCGTAGTAGAAGTTGCACCTGAGCAAAACATATACAAATCGCCTGTTGCACTTACAAAATTACCCTCGTTGTCCGTCGTAGGAGCAATATCAAGATTTACTAACCTATTTACATCATCAACCCAATAATGATTTTCCCAACCGGTAAGGTTTGCGGTTGTTTTAATATTTATATAGTCAAAGTTCTGGAGCTTTGAAGCAGTAGTAAACACCAAAGTATTTACGCCCTCTTTTATGGAAAGGTCGATTGTTGCTACCTTTATGCAAGTATAATTATTGCCCTGAAGGACGTCTTCCGCAGCCGCCTCGGGAACCTGAACGCTGCAATTTACGGGCTTGCCGTTTATAGTTGCAGTAAGCATTTGGTTAAGGTTGGTAGTAACCCAAGCCTTACCGTCGTAATATGAAGCGACGGCTACTTCCATTTTTACTTTAACTGATTTGTCGGAAGTAAAAGTGAAAGTAAAGGTATTGCCTGCGTTGATTTTGCGAAGACTGATATAACCGCTTAACGAAGAATCAAAGAAATATGATATACCCGTACAAGCATGATTATCCGAACCGGCTGACTTGCCGTTGTAAAGCGCAGCTTCCGCTTCAAATTTGTTGTCCTTTACCTCAACGCCTTCCCCAAAATCTTCCGCAAAGTCAGCATCCCAATCCTTTACGGTTATTTCAACTTCCGTGGTTTTGGTCACGCCCCTGTACAGATAGCTTACCGTTAATTTTTTATCCGAAGGCGCAAGTGCTTTATCGCTTACAACATATCCCGTTACTTCTTCCGTATGTCCGTCTGTATAAGTTGCCGTAACCACCATACCTGCGTGGTCAAAGCTTTCGTCCTCTGTATAAGTAGTTTTCGTAGGCTGGGTTGTAACCGCAATAGATGCAAGTACCCTGTAAACCGTTATGTTAACCTCAACCGTTTTTGTTACTTCGCCGCGGGTATATGATACGGTTACCTTATCGCCGTATGCAAGAGGCTCTTTGGGCGAGCAAGTAAACTTCTGAACGTCAAGCTCGACACCGTTATCAAGAACTGCTTTTACAGTCAAGCCCGTTTTATCAAACGTTTCGCCTACGTTGTATTCCGTTTTATTGGGTTGGTTTACGATTACGATAGACGCAAGTTCCGCCTCGATTTCGTTAACAATTATTGCAACGTCCGCAGTCTTTTCAACACCGCGGTAAGTATACGTTAACGTAACCTTCGTTGCCGTGCTTGCAAGGTTTCCCGAAGGCGTTACTGTGTAATTCGTTACCGCATCTTTTGTGCCGTCGCTGAATACGGCACTTACTACCATTCCGCTTGCGTCGAATTCTTCGCCCTCTTCATATACGGTTTTTGCAGGCTGCGCAGTAATTTCAAGCCCTGTAAGTACTTTATGTACAGTTATGGGTACTTTTGCGGTCATAGTTCCGAAAGTTACCGTAATTTCGGTAACGGTAGTATCAAGAACAGTATCCGCAGCTGGCGTCAAGTTGTAGTTATTTACCGTTTCCTTTGAGCCGTCGCTGTAAACAGCCTTTACAACCATACCTGCGGAATTGAATTTTTCCCCGTCATTGTATTCCTTTTTTGTAGGCTGGGTTTCAATTTCAATAGATTTAAGTACCTTGTTTACCGTGATATTAAAGTCCGCCGTTTTGGTAATTTCGTCTTCGGTATATGAAACTGTCACTTTTTTATCGGCAGTAGTTAGAACGGTATCCTTTGCTATACTTAAAGTATAGTCGGTTACATCCTTTTTGCTTTCGTCACTGTAAACTGCTTTGACAACCAGACCCGTAGGGTCAAATGCTTCGCCGTCGTTATAAACGATTTTATCGGGCTGCGAAGCAATTTCCAAAGCTGAAAGCGTTACTTCCTGCGGCGTTTCGATTGCCTTGACGGTAATTGAAAAGTCTGCGGTTTTAGTAACTTCGTTGTAAGTATAAGAAACCGTAACTTTTTTGTTTGCCGAAGTAAGTACTGTATCCTTTGCAATACTTAAAGTATAGTCGGTTATCTCCTCTTTACTTTCGTCACTGTAAACAGCGTTAACAACCAGACCCGTAGGGTCGAATTTGTCGCCTTCGGTATAAACCGTCTGCATCGGTTGTGCAGTAATTTCTATGGAAGCAAGCTCTTTCTTTTTGGTACAGGCTGAAAGCATAAGTACCGCAAAGCAGGAAACTATCACCGCACAAATAACCGCAATGAGTGTCTTTTTTGTTTTTAACATTATTTCCCTCCATTTTTATTTTCAAAGACGTATCAAAAAACGTGGAAAGACACAAAACTGATAGTTTGTTTTCATACGCGTTATCCCATAACGCGTATGAGGGACGTCCCTCACGAATTTTTACTTTTCGGTTTCTAATTTGCAAATATTGAACTGATTATGACAAAATATTTCATATATAGTATACTTTCAACATTAAACTTTGTAAATTGCAATATTAATTTTCTTATATTGCAATTTAAATTTCACATTAAATGCATCATTTAATAGTCCGTAATAAAATTAAATTTCAATTTAACGTGATTTTTGCTTGCAAATGATTTAAGGCTGTGATATAATCACAAAGCAAAATAAATTCGGCCTTGTGGTCAAGCGGTTAAGACGGAGCCCTCTCAAGGCTCAATCCCGGGTTCGATTCCCGGCAGGGTCACCAAAATAAAACACAGTCAACTCGACTGTGTTTTTATTTTGTAACTTTGTTGTCGCTTGAACCCGCGCGGTACGCGCGAGCGTAGCGACGCTACGCCGAGAGGACTCCGCTTGCGGAGTTTCGGCTTATTCCCGACATAGTTATCACGGAAAAAAGACGTTTTTTACCGTCTTTTTTCCGTGGTGCTTTTTGCGTTTGCAAACCGTGCGGTAACGCGAATGACTTTTGGCAAGCAAAATTAATAATAAACTATTCCGTCGGCTTTGCCTACTTACGCTCGGGGGGAGGGCGTAAGCCCGAAGCTCTGCCGAGATTCCCTAATGAAAACGGAAGATTAACAGCATAAAAAATAAATATATAAAATAAAAGCAACCATAGTCATAACCGACTATGATTGCTTTTTTAAAACACTATGGTTTTTAGAATATTATTGATTACTCCTCTTCTTCGGGAAGCTCTACATTGTGGTATACGTCCTGCACGTCGTCAAGCTCGTCGAGTTTGTCAAGCATTTTTTGGAAGGTTGCAAGCTTATCGCCGTCAAGAGTAATATAATTTTGCGGAACCATTTTAATTGCTGCTTCAAGGAAGGTTACGCCCTTATCCTCGAAATACTTTCTCACATTAGAGAAATTTTCGGGACTTGTGTAAACTTCGTACACATCGTCTTCCGTAACGTAATCTTCGGCTTCGGCTTCAAGGCAATATTCCATCATTGTGTCTTCATCCAAAGCTACGGTGCGCTCGATAACCATAACGCCCTTATTATCAAACATATATGAAACGCAACCGGTGTTTCCCATCTGTCCGCCGCATTTAGACATTGTGGAACGGATATCTCCTGCCGTCCTGTTTACATTGTCGGTAAGCGTTTTTATAATTACAGCAGAACCCGCTACACCGTAACCTTCATAGGTAAGCTCTTTGTAGTCCTTGTCGCCCAATTCGCCCGCAGCCTTTGCGATGGAACGTTTAATATTTTCATTGGGCATATTAGCAGCTTTTGCTTTTGCAATAACGTCCGCAAGCTTAGAGTTTGTATCGGGGTTGGGATTTCCCTTTGCGGCAACGGCAAGCTCCCTGCCGATTTTTGTGAATATTGCACCGCGCGCCGCGTCGGTTTTACCTTTTTTTGCAGCTATATTGTGCCATTTTGAATGTCCTGACATATTTAAACCTCTTTATTAATATTGTTTTTTAGTGTATACATTGCAATGCCGGCAGAAACTGCGGCATTTAAGCTTTCACACGTAGCATTCATAGGAATTTTAACTGTATGTGCAGCCTTTTGAAATATATTTTCGCTTATCCCTCCGCCTTCGTTTCCTATGCAAAGACAGAATTTTGCGGGAGGAACAAACCCGAATATATCGGTACCGTCCATATCCGCACAGATAACGGGAACACCTTTAAGAACGTTTAAAATCTCATCAGGCGAACCCGAATATATTTTTACGAAAAATATTCCGCTCATACTTGCACGGACGGCTTTTGGGGAATACGGATCAGTACAGTTTATAAGATAAATTTCGCCAAAGCCCGCAGCATTTGCCGTTCTTATTACCGTACCTAAATTGCCCGGGTCCTGCAAACAATCTAAAAGCAGACAACAACCCTTTGGCGGTTTTAACGGAGTATGCGGAATTTTAACTACTGCAATTGCACCTTGCGGAGTTTTTTCACTTGAAATGCTTTTGAAAACGCCGTCGCTTACTACTGTTGCACCTGAAAACAGTCCATCGTTTTCTTCGGTACAGATTATACAGTCTATTTCACAGCCCGCCGCAATACATTCCTGTACGGGTTTTATTCCCTCTACAATATACAAACCGTATTGCCTTCTGAATTTTTTATCCGAAAGCGAAGCAACCCGTTTAATTATAGGGTTTGATTTTGAAGTTATTATCATATAAAAAATTAAGCCTTTAAACATATAAAGGCTTAAAATACAAAATTATAACGCTTGTTTAGCCTTTACTGCAAGCTCAGCAAAAGCCTTTGAATCGTTAACTGCAAGATCGGCAAGAACCTTTCTGTTAAGATTGATGCCTGCGGTTTTAAGACCGTGCATAAACTTGGAATAGGAAAGTCCGTTTACTCTTGCCGCAGCGTTGATACGTGCAATCCAAAGACTGCGCATATCGCGCTTTCTCAGCCTTCTGCCGATATAAGCATAGTTTAACGACTTCATAACCGCCTGACGGGCGATTCTGTACGACTTTGATTTGTTACCGAAATATCCTTTGGAAAGACGGAAAATCTTTCTACGCTTCTTTAAAGCGTTAACACTTCTTTTAATACGCATTATTTACTGTCCTCCTTTAACCCTTATAAGGAATCATCGCTTTTACATTAGATTCCTGTGCAGACGAAACAAGCGTATTCTGACGCAAATTTCTCTTTCTTTTTCTGTTTTTGGTTTCAGCTTTATGGTTCTTTCCGCCGTGAGGTCTTTTAACCTTGCCGGTTGACGTGAGCCAGAAACGCTTTTTTGTGCCGCTATGCGACTTCTGCTTAGGCATATTTGTATCCTCCAAGAATAATATTACTGATTTTAAGTTAAGCTTTTGCGGGCGAAAGCATCATTGTGATGTTTCTGCCTTCGGTGGTGGGCTTTTTATCCTGAACCGCTTTGCCTTCAAGTCCGTCAAAGAAGTCCTGCATAACCTGTACGCCCTGATAAGCACGCGCGTTTTCGCGTCCTTTCATTCTGATTGAAACCTTGACCTTGTTACCCGATTCAAGGAATTTAAGACACTGCTTCGTCTTAACGGCGATATCTCCAACGTCTATAGTCATAGAAAGACGTATTTCCTTTATTTCAATAACAGTCTGGTTTTTACGGTTTTCCTTATCCCTTTTAGCCTGCTCGTATTTAAATTTGGAATAATCCATAATTTTACATACAGGCGGAATTGCATTGGGGGAAATCTTTACCAAATCAAGGTCGGCTTCGTCTGCAAGACGCTGTGCATCACGGCTTGTCATTACGCCCAACATTGCGCCGTCGCTACCGATAACCCTGACTTCTCTATCGCGGATAGATTCGTTGACGGAATATAAGTCCTTTATAATCATATACCTCTCAAAAATTTTCCCGAAAAAAAATTTCGGGTTGAAAGCAACCCGAAAATAATGCACGGAAATATTCCGTAAAAATCATTATCTGCCATACGAACTTTCCGTAAGGCGAAAGGGGTTGCCTTTGCTTAACGATAATATATTACACTTTTATAATTAAGATGTCAAACGTTTTTTTGAATTTACTTTAAAAAATTATCTTTTTTGCATCCTCTTCGACTACTTTGGCTATAAAGTCGTCAACGGAAAGCGTTTGTTTTTCCTCAACGCCGCGTTTATTTACGTTTACGGTCCCTTCCTCCGCTTCCTTGTCGCCGACGACCAGAACGTAAGGCACTTTATCGAGCTTGGCTTCGCGTATTTTATAACCTATCTTTTCGTTTCTGCTGTCAACCTCGCAACGGATACCCTTATAAGTAAGTTTTTCGGCAACCGTTTTTGCGTAGCCGAGCGTTCTATCCGTTATGGGAAGAACCTTTACCTGCGTGGGACACATCCAGAGGGGGAACGCACCCGCATACTTTTCTATAAGAAACGCAAGCGTCCTTTCGTAACAGCCTATCGAGCTTCTGTGAATAACGTAAGGATATTGCTTGGTTCCGTCCACGTCGATATACTGCATTTCAAAGCTTTCGCCTGCGGCAAAGTCTATCTGGATTGTAATTAAAGTATCCTCCTTGCCGTGTACGTTTTTAATTTGGACGTCAAGCTTGGGTCCGTAGAACGCAGCCTCGTCGTCCGCCTCAACGTAGTCGATGCCTATATCGTCGAGTATAGCCTTCATCATACCTTCTGTATTATTCCACGCCTCGTCGTTGTCGATATACTTATCTGACTTGGATTTGCCGCGCTTGGAAAAACGGAAGGTTACGTCGTTTCTCATTCCGAGTGCGTCGAGAATATAATACGAAAGGTCAAGGCAACGCTTGAACTCGTCTTCTACCTGCTCCTTGGTACAAATGATATGACCGTCGGAAAGGGTAAACTGCCTTATCCTAATAAGTCCGTGCATTTCGCCCGAGGCTTCTTTCCTGAATTCGGTTGCCGTTTCGGAATAGCGGCAAGGCAAATCTCTATAAGACTTTAAGCCGTTTTTAAAAATCTGATACTGGAACGGACAGGTCATCGGACGGAGAGCCATAATCTCTTCGCCCTTGGGGGATTCGCCGTGTTCGTCAATTTCGCCCAAAATAAACATCTTGTCACGGTAATGCGACCAGTGACCCGAAATTTTATACAAGTCCGACTTTGCCATATTGGGAGTCTTGGTTATCATAAAACCGCGCTTTGCTTCCTCATCCTCTACGAAACGGGTCAATATCTGTAAAATCTTCGCGCCCTTGGGCATTAAAATAGGCAAGCCTTGCCCGACAACGTCGGAAGTCATAAATATGCCAAGCTCGCGTCCGAGTTTGTTGTGGTCGCGCTTCTTTGCCTCTTCCGCAGCAATAAGATACTCGTCAAGCTGGCTCTTTTTCTCAAAAGCGGTACCGTAAATTCTCGTAAGCATTTTATTCTTTTCGTTACCGCGCCAATACGCACCCGTAAGCGAAGTAAGCTTAAACGCTTTGATTTTGCCCGTTGAAGGCAAATGAGGTCCGCGGCAAAGGTCAGTAAAAGTACCCTGCTTGTAAAAGGAAATTACCGCGTCTTCGGGTAAGTCGTTTATAAGCTCTACTTTATACTTTTCCTTAAACTTTTTCATAAGCTTGATTGCTTCGGCGCGGGGAAGCTCGAAGCGTTCTATGGGGGTATTAGCTTTTATTATTTTCAGCATTTCCGTTTCGATTTTGGCAAAATCGTCCTGTGAAATGGGAGTTTTGAAGTCAATATCGTAATAAAAACCGTTTTCGATAACAGGACCTATTGCAAGGTTACAGGTAGGATAAACGTTTTTTACGGCTTGCGCAAGCACATGTGCGCACGTGTGGCGGTAAACATCGAGTCCCTCTTTGTCTTTAAGCGTAATTATTTCAAGCGTGTCGCCGTCGGTAAGCTTTGACGATAGGTCGCAAAGCGTACCGTTGACCTTTGCCGCAACGGCAGACCTTGCCAACCCTTCGCTTATCGATTTTGCCGCGTCGGCACAGCTTGCACCCTCTTCAACCTGAAGCGAGCCGTTTTTAAGTAAAATATTCATAATAATCTCCTTTGGAAAAAATAAAAAGCCTTAAACGAAAATATCGTTTAAGGACGCAAATTTTATGCGCGGTTCCACCTTAATTGCCCTTTGATAAAAGAGCCGCTTTCACGTTGCCCGAATTTTTAAAAAGTGGTTTCCCGTTCTCCTTTAAATTACGCGGTTCACAGCTACCCCGCGCTCTCTGAAAATTCTTCGGCGGTACTTGTCTTTGTATTCAAGCATAAATATTTTAGTACAATAATCTGCGTTTGTCAATAATTTATTTGCCAATTTTCAATATAAAGGTTATAATAAACAATAGTAAAAAAAGGAAAACGGCTATGGCATACACTAATTTCAGAGAAGTTGAAAAAAAATGGATAAAATATTGGGACGAAAATAAAACATTCCATACGGATTTACACGATTTTTCAAAACCCAAATATTATGTTTTGGATATGTTCCCCTATCCCTCAGGCGCGGGACTGCACGTAGGGCATCCCGAAGGCTACACCGCAACCGATATTCTGGCAAGAATGAAAAGAATGCAGGGATTTAACGTTTTGCATCCTATAGGCTTTGACAGTTTCGGTCTGCCTGCCGAGCAATTTGCGATTAAAACGGGAAACAACCCCGACGGCTTTACGCAGAAAAACATAAAAACTTTTACTGCGCAACTAAAAATGCTTGGACTTACTTACGATTGGGAGCAGACTATTTCAACCTGCGACCCCTCCTATTATAAGTGGACGCAGTGGATATTCAAGCAGCTTTACGAAGCGGGGCTTGCGCGTTACGTGGAAACGCCTGTAAACTGGTGCGAAGAGCTTGGGACAGTGCTTGCCAACGACGAAATTGTTGACGGTAAATCCGAACGCGGCGGTTACCCTGTCGTCCGCAAAAAGATGAAACAATGGGTAATTGACATAAATAAGTATGCCGAAAGGCTTTTGGAGGGTCTTGACGGGATAGACTGGCCCGAAGCATCAAAAATTGCCCAGCGGAACTGGATAGGAAAATCAGTCGGAGCGAACGTCGATTTTAAGGTTGACGGCACAGATAAGAGTTTTACTGTTTTTACGACCCGCTGCGATACCCTGTTCGGGGCTACCTACTGTGTGCTTGCACCCGAACATAAATTAGTTGACGAAATTACCGCACCCGCGCAGCGTGCTGAGGTTGAAGCCTACAAAAAGATTTGCGCAAGCAAGTCCGACCTTGAAAGAACCGACCTGAACAAGGAAAAGACGGGGGCTTTCACGGGAGCGTATGCGGTTAACCCCGTAAACGGAAGCAAAATACCCGTTTACATTTCGGACTACGTTCTTACCTCTTACGGAACGGGGGCAATAATGGCAGTCCCCGCACATGATACGCGCGATTACGAATTTGCAAAAAAATTCAATATTCCCATCATACAGGTACTTGACGGCGGCGATATTTCAAAGGAAGCGTACACGCAGGACGGCGCGCACATCAATTCGGATTTCTTGAACGGACTAAACAAGCAACAGGCAATAGATAAAATGAGCGAATGGCTTGTTGGACACGGTTGCGGTAAAAAGACTGTTACCTATAAACTGCGTGAATGGATTTTCGCACGCCAAAGATATTGGGGCGAACCTCTGCCCGTTATTCATCTTGAAAACGGCGAAACCGTGCTTCTTGCCGACAGCGAGCTTCCCCTAACTCTTCCCGAAATGGAGGACTACAAGGCTCACGGAGGAAATGCCCCCCTTGAAAACGCAAAGGACTGGGTAAACGTCAAAGTAAACGGCGTCAATGGCAAACGCGAAACCACCACTATGCCCGGTTCGGCAGGATCAAGCTGGTACTTTTTAAGATACTGTGACCCGCACAATGATAAGCAATTAGCAGATTACGAGCTTTTAAAGCACTGGATGCCCGTTGACTTCTATCTCGGCGGCAAGGAACACCTTGTGGGACACCTGCTCTATTCCCGCTTCTGGAACAATTTCCTTTACGATAAAGGCTACGTACCCTGCAAAGAACCGTTTAAAAAGCTGTTCCATCAGGGAATGATACTCGGCGAAGACGGCAACAAAATGTCGAAAAGCCTTGGCAATGTAATTAACCCCGACGATATAATAAACGAATACGGCGCAGACGTTTTAAGAATGTATGAAATGTTTATGGGGCCTGTTGCAGACACTAAGCCCTGGAATACCGCAAACATCGAAGGCGTGAAGAAGTTCGTAGACAGGATTTACAGACTTTATTGCGAGCTGGAAGCCATTTCCCCGAAAGCTAACCCCAACCTTGAAAAGATTTATAACCAGACGGTTAAAAAGGTAGCCGAAGATTACGAGGCTATGAAAATTAATACCGCAATTTCACAGATGATGATTTTTGTAAATGCGGTTTATAAGGAAATTTCGGAAGGGCGCAACTTCCCCACCGAATATGCGGAAGGGCTTATTAAACTTTTAAACCCCGTTATCCCCTTTATAACGGAAGAGATTTGGACAACTGTATTGGGACATAAAGGCACTATTGCCTATGAAAGCTGGCCGAAGTTCGACCCTGTGAAATGCGGAGAAGATACGTTTGAATACGCAGTACAAATTAACAGCAAAATCAAAGCTAAAATAACTGTCCCCGCGGATATGCCCGCAAAGGAAATCGAAGAGGTTGTTAAAGCCAACGAAACAATAGCCCCCCTAATCGACGGAAAACAAATAAAGAAATTTATTGTAGTTCCCAAAAGACTTATTAATATAATTTTATAAAACAGTAAAGAAAGAAATATCCGACGGCGCAAATACCGCGCCGTCGGATATTATATTCAATAATAATTTAAATTAAAGCGTTTCAAGAAGAGTTACAACATCGCCGACCGTCTTTACATCGGTTACCCTGTCTTCGGGAATGGTTTTACCCGTATTGTCTTCAAGGGTCATCAAAAGCTCTACCACGTCGAGAGAATCCGCACCCAAATCCTTTATAATTTCGCTTTCTATTGTTATTTTTTCCTGCGGTATATTTAACTGCTCGGATAACATTTTTGCTATTTCTTCAAACATATTATTTACCCCGTTTATTAATTTTATAAATTTATTTTACATTAAACAAAATTTAATGTCAATTAATTAGCCTGTTTTTTTACCTGTTTTAAAGAAAGACCGATACGCTGTTTAGCCTTATCAAGATTGATAATGACCGCCTTTACCTGCTGACCGACTTTAAGCACGTCGGAAGGGTGCTTAATGTACCTGTCGGTAATTTCGGAAATATGCACAAGCCCGTCCTGATGCACGCCTATGTCTATAAACGCACCGAAGTCGATAACGTTTCTTACGACGCCTTCCACTTCCATTCCCACAGCGAGGTCTTCGATGCCCATAATATCCTTCCTCAACTGTCTTGCAGGCAGACTGTCGCGGATATCCCTGCCCGGCTTAACAAGCTCGGCTATAATATCGTTCATTGTCGCTTTGTCGAGTTCGCAATACTCTGCAGCTTTATCTTCGCCGTATTCTTTTACCTTTGCGGGAAGCTCGGCAAGATTGCGGGCGCGGACGTCGTCATCGGTATATCCGAAAAGCGACAAAAGCTTTTCGGCTTTTTTGTATGATTCGGGATGCACCGCCGTATTGTCCATTATATTTTTACCGTCGGGAATACGCAAAAAGCCCGCACACTGTTCATACGCTTTTGCACCGAGCTTTGAAACCTTTAAAAGCTGGTTACGCGAAGTAAATTTACCGTTTTCTTCACGGTAAAGTACTATATTTTTAGCAATACCCGCGTTCAGTCCCGCAACGTACTTTAAAAGCGAAACGCTTGCGGTATTCAAATCAACGCCTACGCTGTTAACGCAGTCTTCGAGAACTCCGCCCAAAACCGCGTCAAGACGTTTTTTGTCCATATCGTGCTGGTACTGTCCTACGCCTATCGACTTGGGGTCTATCTTTATAAGCTCAGCAAGCGGGTCTTGCAGTCTTCTTGCTATTGAAATTGCCGAACGCTTTGTTAAATCAAGGTCGGGAAACTCTTCAACGGCAAGGGGACTTGCGGAATATACGCTGGCACCCGCCTCGTTTACAACTGCATAAGTAACGTTGCGGTCAACTTCTTTTAAAAGCTCGGCAACGAAAATTTCCGTTTCCTTGCTAGCCGTACCGTTGCCTATTGAGATTACGTCAACGTCGTGCTTTTCTATTAAAGCTTTAATAATTCTTTTACTGCCTTCGATATCGGGCTTGGGGGGAACGGGAAAAATAACAGAAGTATCGAGAACCTTGCCCGTTTCGTCAACTACCGCCACTTTACAGCCTGTACGGTAACCGGGGTCAAGACCGAGCGTTACTTTACCTTTTACGGGCGGTTGTAAGAGAAGGGGGCGAAGATTGACTTCAAACATTTTAATTGCCTGCTCGCCCGCCTTATCGGTTAAAATTGCCCTTACTTCACGCTGGATAGAAGGCTCGATAAGTCTGTCGTAGCTGTCGCTTGCCGCCTCTTCAATAAGCTTGGCACATTCCTTTTCCTGCTTGTTTTTTATAAATTTGACTATACATACGCGTTTTGCGATTTCGGGTTCAAAGAAAATTTTCGCCTTTAA
This sequence comes from uncultured Christensenellaceae bacterium, assembly GCA_910587365.1. Taxonomy (GTDB): domain Bacteria; phylum Bacillota; class Clostridia; order Christensenellales; family Borkfalkiaceae; genus Coproplasma. Next base: position 47,913 of record CAJUKJ010000003.1, read on the forward strand.
GCAATCTTCCTTTTCTCCCCTGTTGATTGCAAGAATTCTGTGGTTTTTAATTTCGGGAACGAGTTCGGAGTAGTCCGCGTACATTGCGTAAGTTCCCCTTTCGTCGTCCTTGACAAGCTTAACCTGCATTTCGCCGTGCTTTTCCAAAAGAGAACGCAGTTTTTTACGAAGCTCGGCATTGTCGGAAATAATTTCCGCAATAATGTCCTTAGCCCCCGCAATTGCCTCGTCGGAAGAGGTTACACCCTTTTCTTCATCTATGTATTTTTCCGCTTCCTTATACGGGTCGCCCGCCTGCTCCAAAATGAAATCGGCAAGCGGCTTTAATCCCTTTTCGATTGCAACGGACGCACGCGTCTTTTTCTTCTGCTTGAACGGACGGTAAATATCCTCCACTTCGGTCATCGTCTGCGCCGCGTCGATTGCCGCCTGAATTTCCTCGGTCATTTTTTCCTGCTCGGTAATAGCCTTTGCCACTTCTTCCTTGCGCTTTTGAAGGTTTTGGAGATACTCGTACCTGTCGTTAAGATTTCTCAATACCTGGTCGTCGATTGCGCCCGTCATTTCCTTGCGGTAACGCGCGATAAACGGAATAGTATTCCCCTCGTCCAATAGGGTTAAAATGTTCTTTACGTGGTCGGGTCTGAGGTTAAATTCCTCTGTAAGCTTTGCTGAAATGTCCATAGTTTTATCTTTTTTGTCCCTTTAAATAATTTTTTCTGTCGTCCGAAAGTCTGAAACTTTCGCACGCCTTCTGGATTGCCTTGTTGTGTGTCTTTTTATCAAGAGAATTTTCCGAAAGAAAAATCTTTGCCGAATCGTATTGCTTTACAAGCATTTCCGCTACCAGCCACGCGGCAGCCATATGTACGTAATAATAATTTGTGTTACTGCTTTTTACATGCCCGTAAATAACATCGGCGTACTCTTCCGTGACATAAAAATGCAAAAGAGTCGTAAGCGCGAACCGTTGGTAAAATTCCTTATCGGCTTCCGCATACCTGCGGATATAAGGTAAAAATTCTTCCCTGTGTTTAAGTATACACTTCGGAACGAAACAGTCGCAAGTCGCCCAGTTATCGATAAGAGAAACGCACCTGTCTACGTACTTTATAAAGTCTTCATACCCAAGCAGAGAAACTGCGGTAAGCTTTATAAAAGTAACATCGTAATATTCGTCTGGAAACGATAATAGTGCGTCGATGTCGTTTTTATACTTTTTCGCTATTTTTCTAAGCGTAGGAATGCGCACGCCGAGAACGTTTATCGCATCGTTTTTCAACAACTTTTTATGAAAGCATTTGTAACTTTCGTCTGCGTTACTTTCAAGCTCTGCCAAAAGCTCTCGATAGTGCATCGTGCCACTCCTTTACGTTAAAGCGCGTATTCGCAGGACTCGTTGACGGCAGCTTTTCATACGGTATTCCTATATCCGCGTAATTCGCCGAAAAAACCGAGAAAGCTTTACCGCCGTTCAATATTATATACCCAACTTTTGAATTTTGCAAGAGGGTTTTCAAATTAGCCACTTTAAAATTTTTGATAGTAGAATCCTGTGACCCGATAATTTCACACTCGGTAACAATATCCCAAAGCGCGATTTTTCGCTCAATCAAAAACCCGCGCTTTTCTTCCGTAGATTGAGGAACTTTTTCTCCGAAGTATGAACTTATGACTTCCCAGAAACGGTTTTGCTTATTGCCGTAGTAAAATTCAACCTTTCTGCTTTTTACCGAAGGAAAGCTGCCGAGAATTAAAACTCTGCTGTCCTTATCATAGACGGGGTCAAACCCGCGAAACTTCTCGCTCATAAATCGAGGGGCTTGTCCACGTTGCCGACCACTGCGGCGGCAAGTCCGTTTTCATCGAAGTTAAATTCAACCGCTTCAAGCACATCCTGCCACGAAATTGCCTCTATTCTCTTTACCCGCTCTTCAAAGTCGTAGACGTTTCCGCTGTAAATAAGTTCTTTTCCGTACAAAAGCATTTGCGAGCTTGTGCTTTCCTGTGAGAAAACAGAAGAAGAAATCATTTGTTCCTTACCGCGCATAAATTCTTCTTTGGAAATATTTTTACTTTTTATATCCTTTATACAGTCGTAAACTGCTTGTACGCTCTTTAAATAATTGCCCGAGTTGACGCCCGCATACACTACCAGCGAACCCGTTTCGATATACGGAGATACGTAGGAATAAACAGTGTACGCAAGACCAAGCTCTTCCCTCACTTTCTGGAAAAGACGGGAAGACATACTTCCGCCAAGCACGGAATTCATAATCTGCGTTGCGTCAAACAGTCTGTCATACCGCTTTACGGACGGGAAGGCAAGTGCGAAATGGATTTGCTCGATATCCTTTTTACGGTAAAGCGATTTATGCGCAAGCTCCACCTTTACAGGCTGTTTATTAACGGGCGACGGCGGAACTAAGGAAAAATACTTTTCAGCCAACTCTTCCGCAAACTTAACGTCAACGTTGCCCGCCATCGATATTACTATATTTTCGGGGACATAACGTCCAGACATATACTTACCGATATCTTCCCTTGTGAAGCCGCTTACGTTTTCACGGCTGCCGAGAATATTCCTGCCATAGCCGCGCTCGCCGTAGAAAGCTTTGGACAAAACATCCAAACAAAGGTCGTCGGGGGTATCGTCGTTCATATTTATTTCTTCTATGATAACACCCTTTTCGCGCGACATTTCGTCTTCGGGAAAGGTGCTGTCCAGAAATAAATCAGAAAGAATTTCAAACGCCTCCGCAGCGTGACCCGTAGTGGACTTTGCGTAATAGCAAGTGATATCCTTTGACGTAAACGCATTCATCTGCGCGCCTATCGCGTCCATTGCATCGGAAATCATATACGCAGTGCGTTTTTTCGTTCCCTTGAACATCATATGCTCGATGAAATGCGAAATGCCGTCCTCGCTGTCGCTTTCCACACTCGCGCCAGTATGAACTAAAATACCCATACTTACGGACATAAGTCCCGGCATTTGCTTAACTATAAGTCTTATACCGTTATTTAACTTTTTGTAATGTACCATTATTCTCCTAAATTCTGAGATACCGTAACGGCAGTTAAGCCGTTATCTCTTATGTAAGATAAAATTTTCGGAAGAGCTTCAACCGTACAGTCCGTAGGGTGCATTAAAACAAACTCTCCCTTTACAAGATTTTTTGTAGCACGGCTGTAAATAAGGTTAACGTCTTTATCGCGCCAATCTATTGTGTCCCTGCTCCACATTATAACTCTTAAATCCATTGAAATGCAAGCGTTTACCGTAGCTTCGCAAAAAGCTCCCGACGGAGGCGCGAACAACTTTACCTCGGTACCGCAAATCATATTCAAAAGCTTGACGCTGGGGCGTATTTCTTCAAGATTGGCATCCACCGACATTCTCGAATGGTCCTTATGGAAATATCCGTGGCTTGCGATTTCGTGTCCGCGTTTATAAATTTCGCGCACGCAATCCACATTATCGTCAGCCCAACTGCCGCCTATGAAAAAGGTTGATTTTGCACCGTACTCGTCAAGCACGTCCAGAATTTTATAAACGTTTTCGGTATGCTCGTAGACGTTGAACATAAGGCTTACGCCGCTACCGTCTTCCGCCTTATAGAAAAGGTTGGAATTTTCATTTGAAACAGCAACCGCATTACCGCCGAAATATCCCACAAGAGATACCGCGGCTACTACCGCAACCAAAAAAACGTTTGTAATTACCGTAATTAATTTACTCTTCAATAGTTTACCCCTAAATGAAATTTATATAAATACTATTTATATAATATTACGTTCAGCGGCAATTATTGCCTATTTGAGTTTAATTATGGTTACTCCCGTTTCCCCTTCGCCGTATTTACCCGAGCGGAAGCTTTCCACATTTCTGTGACGTGCAAGATGCTTTGCTATGGCACTTCTCAGTTTACCCGTACCTACGCCGTGGATTACTTTAATTTCTTCAAGGTTGTCCATAACCGCCCTGTCGATAAAATTGTCCACTTCATACAAAGCTTCTTCGACGGTAAGTCCCAATATATTAATTTCCAGAACGGGTTGGCTGTAAGTGAAATTTTTGATAACCTTTATCCTGTCGGGCTTTTTTTCGGGTTTGCCGATACCCGATAAATCATCAAGCTTACAATGCAGCTTCACACTTCCGCATAAAACCTCCGCCTCGTTTTTGCCGTAAGTATAATTTATGACACGCCCCGCGCATTGCATTTGCTTAACGAATACGTCAAGCCCGATTTTTATGTTGTCCTTATTCGCCTGAACGTAATCGGTAACCTTATTTTTACTTTCACCGTCATCTATCGAAATATTTTCAAGCTTATTTTTCAGCGTTCTCGCCTTAATCAAATCGGACTGGGTAATTTCTTCGACCTTGAATATTTCCTCTATTTCCGCAAGAATGCTTTCGGCTCGTTCGGTACGTTCCGCAATAATTTTTTTACTTTCGATACGCGCAGAACGTGAAATTTTTTCCTTTTCCCTGTTTACCTCGTCGATTTTTGCGTTAAGCTCTTTAAGCTTTTGCTTCCATTCGGACTCTAAAATTTGGGTTTGCCGCAATTTTTCGTCAGCCTGAACCCTGCTTTCTTCGGCACGGCGCACGACGTTTTCAAAGCTGCGCGCACCTTCCGATAAAAAGCTTATCGCGTCGTTTAAAATATTTTCATCCAAACCCAGCCTTCGCGAAATAGCCAGCGCGTTGCTTGCGCCCGGTAAACCGATTTTAATACTGTAAAGGGGTTTTAAGGTATTGGAATCAAATTCCATACTTGCGTTTTCTATCCTGTCAAGCGAATAGGCAAATTCTTTAAGGGGCGTAAAATGGGTTGTCACTATTCCCTTACAGCCCTTTGAAAGCAAATGCTTGACAACGGCTTTCGCAAGTGCCTGCCCCTCGTCGGGGTTGGTTCCCCCGCCAAGCTCGTCAATGAGAACAAGGCTATTGGAATTAACTCCGTTACAGATATTTATGACGTTTAAAAGATGTGAAGAAAAGGTTGAAAGGCTTTCTTCGATGCTCTGGCTGTCGCCCACGTCACAGAAAACTTTATCGAATACGGCAATACTGCTTCCTTCTGCGGCAGGGATAAACAGTCCGCAAGCCGCCATTAGACAAAACAGCCCGCACATTTTAAGCGTTACCGTCTTGCCGCCCGTATTTGCCCCGCTCAGCAGTAAAAAATCATATTCCGAGCCAAGCTCGACCGATACGGGTACTATCTTATTTTTATCTATAAGAGGGTGTCTGCCTTTTATTATATTGACGTATCCTCTGCCGTTGACCTTCGGTTTTGTACATTTATGCGCATAACCGAACTCTGCACGCGCAAAGCATAAGTCCATTTCACAGAGAACTTCTATATCCGTTAAAAGCTGTTGTTTAAGATTTCCGAGCCGCGCGGAAAGGGCGCGGAGAATTGCCTCCACTTCTTCGCGTTCATCTATGGTCAAAGCGATAAGCTCGTTATTCAGTTCGAGAACGTATTCGGGTTCTATGAAGAAAGTTGCGCCCGTCTGCGAACGGTCGTGAATTAATCCCTTGACCTGATTTTTATACTCTGCCTTTACGGGTATGACGAATCTGTCGTTTCTTATTGTAACTATCCCGTCTTGAAGATATTTCGCGTCTTTTGAAAGATATTCCGAAAGCTTTGAACGTATTCTTTCGTTAAGGCTTTTAATTCTACTTCTTATAGAATACAGTCTGTCGCTGGCAAAGTCGCTTAACGAGTCGGGAGAAATTATTTTTTCGGTTATATCCTCTTCGAGGACGCGGTCAAAATAGAGTTTGTCCGCGTGCGCACGCATCAAAATTATTGTATCGTCCGTAATTTTAGTTATATTTTCGTAGGCAGTCCTTGCGGAACGCAAAAGCGCGTTTGCCTCTAAAAGCTCTGCACAGGACAAAACCGAACCCTTTGCCGAGCGTGCTAAAATATCTTCGACTTCTCCGAAATATTCTATTTTGCCGATTCCGTGCTTGTATAAAAGCTTATCGCACTCTTCGGTGTAAGACAAAGCAATGCGCACCTCTTCCAAATCAGTTGAAGGAGTACGCTCTGCTATCTTTCTCTTTCCGCCGTCAAGCACGGCGTAACCGCTTACAAAAGACAGTATTTTATCAAGCTCAAGCCTTTCCAAACTTTTAATATCCATATCAGTTGATACCTGTAACGGAATGCCCGCGGGTAAAGTTTTTGTTTTCGTTATTCAACGTGCAGTCCGTAAGCTTTCCCGTTATTCCGCCGTCCGTTTTAAGGTCGGCACAGTTGAAAACTTCAAACCTGCAATCTGTGAAGTTATATCTGCGAAGCGGAAATTTTCTGCCGTCGCCGTCGGTAAGCATATAATGTTCCCGCTTGTCGCAAGTCGAACATTTTTTTTCAAAAGGACAGTAAAGCAAATCCATTACTTTTATATTGCCCGACGACAAAGTGAACGTGTTTGACGTTGAAAGCAAGTTCGCTTCCGCAACGGTCAACTCTTTTGACAGACATATGTATCGGGCGTCGCAATTGACGAGCGAAACCGTATTTGTAAAATTGAAACCGCTGCCGGCAAAAAAGTATTTGTTTAGTTGTTTTGCAAGCACATATCCGAAATAATTGTCGCAATACAGTCCGTCGAAGTAATCGGCTATTTCAGAGATTTTTTGAATTTCCTCTCCGTTAAGATACGGCGGAACAAACAAAAATTTTTCGCCTTTGAAATTTTGCACACGCTTTGACACGTCGTCGGAAAAGCATTTTATTTTCAAAATTCCGACGTCCGCTTCTTTACCGTTTAAATCCGTGCTTATAATTGCCGTTTTATTATTGGGCGTTACGGCAATATCTGGTACTTCAATATCCAAATTCAGCCTTGCATTGTGCGACGAAGAAATCTTTTCAAAATATTCCGTATATACCTTACGGCGGAAAGCGTTCAACGCGGAAGCCGCAATAAATACACCGTCGGTCAAAACCTCGGTTTGGGGTTTAAAAGGAAATCCGTCCGTCTTGTCGAAGCAGCGGATAATTTCCTCTTCGGTCAAAGGACGCGTGCGGGCAGGTTCGGGAATTTGCCCGCCGATAATTTCCGTCCCGTCTATCAATGCCGACGCAGGTTGACCGCTTATAAGCGTTGCCTGTATTTTTACGTGAATAAAGGCTTTTTTAGTACGCAGGCTTTCGTTTAACGCAGTGTCGGTAGTTATAAAAACCTTGTCGCCGTTTTTTAATCGGTCACGGGTGTTAACGGTAAAACCGCCCTTAACCTCGTTGCCGAAAAGTCCGCCGCCAACCTCTTTACCGTCGCGAAGTACTTTAAATCCGTCGCTCTTATTAAATTTCAATCGGCTTTGACAGATATATTTTGAATTTTCTACTTTAATTATTCCCGCAAACTCCCCTATATGCCCTTGTACGGCGGAGGATATTAAGCTTTTATCCTGTCCGAAAGCAAGACCCTTAGTATAATTTCCACGGTTATAAGTCCGCTTTAAATCGCTAAGACTGTTTTGAATAGGCGTACCGTCAAGAATACGTCTGTAATAACTTACTGCCGCTGCTACGTATTCGGGACGGCGCATCCTGCCTTCGATTTTAAAAGAAGTCACGCCCGCCGCAATATAATCTTCGATTTTTTCCCCGACGCTTAAATCTGAAAGAGAAAGCCTGTACGCCTTTTCTTCAAAGCCCGCCCTGTCTATACCGTAAAGCTTTCTGCAAGGCTGCTTGCACTTGCCGCGGTTGCCGCTGTTTCCTCCCGCGAAAGACGACATATAGCATTGCCCCGAAAAGCACGTGCAAAGTGCGCCCTGCACAAACACTTCGGTTTCGATTATCTTTGCTATTTCGGCGATATCCGAAAGCTTTGTTTCGCGGGCAAGGATTACCCTGTCAAAGCCGCTCTCCTTTGCAAGCTGCGCACCGAGACTGTTACAGGTTCCTGCCTGTGTGGAAAGATGAAGCTTTAATTGCGGAAATCTTTGTTTTAAGAATTTGCCGAGAAACAGATCCTGCAAAATAAGCGCGTCCGCGCCGTTATTCCAAGCCTCTTCGACCGAATTGAAAAAGCCCGTAAGTTCACGGTCCTTTACAACCGTATTTAACGCAACGTAAACCTTTACGCCGAAAGCGCGGGCATATTTGCAGATTTTTATGAAATTTTCACGGTTGAAATTTTCCGCAGAGCTTCTCGCAGAAAACTTATCAAGACCGAGATATATGGCGTCAGCACCCGCATTTATTGCGGCAAACGCGCTGTTTTCTCCGCCCGCAGGAGCAAGTATTTCAGACATAGTACTATTTAAACCCGAATTTTTCTATAATTTTTGCCACTGCAAACTCATTATTACTTACCGTGACGTAATCCGCTTCATCTTTCAGCCCCTGAACTGCGTTACCTACGGCAACGCCTATACCTGCGGCTTTTATCATAGAAAGGTCGTTAAGATTGTCGCCGATTGCAACCGCCGAGCTTAAAGGAACGCCGTAATGCTTTGCAATAAATTTTAAAGCCTCCCCCTTGTTATCGCCCAAAGGAGAAACTTCAACTAAGACCTGCGCACTGCAAGTTACGTCGAACTTATCCCCGAATTTGCGCAAAAGAAGTTCGTACAGCTTTTCCCTCTCCTGCGGGGAAACAATGCAGGCTATCTTCTGACTGTCAAGCTTGTTATTATTAATAAACTCCGACATAGGCACGCTTACGCTTACCGCGTCTATGCCAGTAATGCTTTCGTAGTTTTTCAACCTTTCGTTATCCTTAGGCAGGTTAGTATATAACACTTCGTCGGAATAGGTATTTATACCGTAACCCATCTCTTCGACGTATTTACAAATACGGGAAACGTCGGAATACCTTAAACAGTCCCTTTTAATTTCCCTGCCCGTTTCTATATCGGCAATAACCGTTCCCTGATAGGCAACCACCAGCCCCTTTAAGCCGAGTTCGCGGACACGGGGAAGTATAGAACGAAGCATTCTGCCTGTGCAAACCGCAAATATGCCACCGCACTCCACATACCCGTTAATTGCAGCGCGCACTTCGTCCGGAACTTTATGCTCACTTGTCAAAAGCGTTCCGTCAAAATCGGAAACTATTAGCCTTTTATCTATTTCTTTCATAAGTTTTCTTCAAAATATTTTTTAATCTTTACCGCAAGTTTTTCGCCTATTCCTTCGGCAGACGCCAACTCTTCAACGCTTGCACCGATAATTTTGTCAAGAGTACCGAATTTTTGCATTAAAGCTATACGCTTAGCCTTTCCGACGCCCTCTATGTCCGTCAAAACGCTTTCAAGGTTGCGTTTGGAGTGCAGATTACGGAAATACGTAATTGCAAACCTATGCGCTTCGTCACGTATCCTCTGCAACATTTTCAAAGCGTAATCCCTGTGGGAAATTTTGACGCTTTCTTCGGAATATAGCGTAAACACTTCCTCCTCACGTTTGGCGAGGGAAATTAGCTCTATCCCGTCTATATTCATTGAATTGAAAATTTCTTTAACGGCTGAAAGCTGACCCTTACCGCCGTCTATTATAATAAGGTCTGGCTTCGCAAACCTGACCTCCTCGTCAGTGCCGAGCTTGGAAAGTCTACGGGTAAGAACCTCCTGCAAGGACGCGAAATCGTTAGCCCCTTCTACCGTCTTTATTTTAAATCTTCGGTAACTGTTCCTGTCCGCTTCCCCATCGACGAACACAACCATCGAACCGACCTTGTCAACGCCGCTGATATTCGATATATCGTAGCACTCCATACGGCGCGGGTATTTTGTAAGGTTGAGAAGCTCCTGTAATCTCTTACAAGCGTTTACGGTCATATCGTCGCGGTGCTTTATTTTATCTACCGACTTTTCAAGGAAGTCGGCAGCGTTGCTTTGCGCCATTTGCAAAAGACGTGATTTTACCCCCTGTTTTGCAAGCGTAACCTCTACGCATTTATCAAACTTTTCTTTGAAATAGTTTTGGATAAGCTGCTTTTCGCAGAAATCCTCAACGATAATTTCAGACGGCACTTCGTGGTTTGAATAATACTGTACTATAAACGCAGTCAACGCCTCGCTGTCCGACATATGCGCCTCGTCAAGGGCAAAGCTGTTTCCACCCTGCATTATACCCTTGCGCGTTACAAGCACGTTGACCGCGGAATACAGATTATTGGTCGAATACGCAATAATATCCGCGTCGATATCCCTGCTGAGCGAAGTTATACGCTTTGCTTCAAGCTTAGAAAGCATTTCCAGCTTGTTTTTATAGTCGAGAGCCAACTCGAAATTTTCCCCTTCTGCCGCCGTCAGCATTTTATCGGTTAAAAGCTTTTCCGCCTCCCTGTAATTTCCGTCCAGAAAGGAAAGGGCATTTTTTACCTGCAAAGCATATTCTTCCTTTGTGACCATATGCGCACATGGCGCCGTGCATCGGGATATGTGACAGTTTAAACATTCACGTTTGGGCTTTTCGATAATTTGCGTGTGACACAGGCGCACGCTGTACGTCAATTGCAATGTATCTAAAATATCCTTGCAACTTATGCCGCCCATAAACGGCCCGAAATATTTTGCACCGTCCTTTTTAATTTTTCTTGTTATGCAAAAATTCGGAAATTCTTCTTTGATATTTGCTTTAATATACGGATAAGTCTTATCGTCTTTTAAAAGGATATTGTACTTAGGCTTATACTTTTTTATTAAGTTATTTTCAAGCCCCAATGCGTCTATTTCCGAATTGGTTATAATGTAGTTGAAATCAGCTATGTTTTCAACCATTTTCATAACCTTTTCCGGCTTTGGAGAGTTATGGAAATACTGCCGAACCCTGTTTTTAAGAACACGCGCCTTGCCTACGTAAATTACGTTGCCGTATTTATCAAGCATTATATATACGCCCGGATTTTCAGGCAATAATTTAAGTTTTTCGCGAATTACGTCCATTGTTTTTATTATAACACGGCTATGATTTTTTTGCAATTAAAAAGTGCGCGTAAGCTTACGCGCACTTTTTTAACAGCCTAAAAATTCTACACCCTTCAACATTACGTCGTTTACAGTATCGTTTACAAGACTGTAAAAAATTATTTTACCCTGTCTTTCGCTTTTCACTATGCCGAGATTTTTTAAAAGCCTAAGCTGGTGCGAAACGGTCGTCTGATTTATTTCCAGCACGCGGGATAAATCCGTCACGCACATTTCGGAAATAGCCAAAGCCGATAACATTCTTACCCTTGTAGGGTCGGCAAAAATCGAAAAAAAGCAAACTATACTGTCAAGCACGTCGCCTTCGGGAACGTACTCTCTTACCAAATCTTTAGTGCGTCTGTCCAATAACATTGTATCCTGCATATGGTTGCCTCCTGTGCTTCTATTATACCGCCCCGTATGCTGATATGTCAAAACGTTATCCTGGCGCATTATGTCATATATTCTGTAACTTTGTCACTTATTCTCTATTAACTTTACGGCATATCCCGCTTCGGCTACAACATTGGTAATTTCCTCGTCGGAAACGTCTTCACGGCTACGGATTACGGCAATATTCTTCTTTAACTTTACGTCGGCGGAAACAACGTTTGAAACCGCAGATAATGCGTTTTCAACCCGTTTTGCGCAGTGTGCGCAGCACATTCCTTCAATGTGAACAATCTTTTTCATAAATTTATCTTCCTTTATAATTTTTTTATTCTTATACAGCAATAACCTTAGCGCGTTAAACACCACAAAGAGCGAGCTTAAACTCATACACGCAGCGGCAATCATCGGATTAAACGTAAACCCCAACGGAGAAAATACGCCTGCGGCAACGGGAATCATAACTACATTGTAGAAAAACGCCCAGAAAAGGTTTTCCTTTATATTTCTTACGGTAGCTCTGCTTAAATCGAAAACAGTATCGAGCGTGCGCAAATCTTCACTTACAAGCACAACACCAGCAGAATCGATGGCAACGTCGGTACCGCTTCCCATTGCAATTCCCACGTCCGCCTGTTTAAGAGCGGGCGAGTCGTTAATACCGTCCCCGACCATAGCTACACAGCCGCCTACTTTTTGGACATTGCAAACTGCGTTAAGCTTATCTTCGGGCATTACTTCGGCGACGAAATCGTCAACGCCGACTCTTGCGGCAACCGCCTGCGCCGTTTTCTGTCCGTCGCCCGTAAGCATTGCAACTTTCATATTGCGGGCTTTAAGCAATTGGATTGCCTGACCGCTGCCATCCTTTATCGTATCGGCAACGGCAATCAGCGCGAGAACGCGTTTTTCATCGGCAAAATGCAATACGGTTTTTCCCTGCGAAGAAAGCTGTGCAAGCTTATTTTTAACTTCATCGGATATTTTTATATCGGAAACAAGCTTTGAATTGCCGAGAAAATATTTTTTATTACCGTAACACGCCGTTGCACCCTTGCCGACAAAATATTCAAAATTGTTTACGGCAACGCCTTCCCCTACGTATTCTATTACGCATTTGGCAAGCGGATGATTGGAATTTTTTTCGATGCCGCAGGCAATTTTTAAAATTTCTTCCCTGTTACAGTCGAAAACCTCGACGTCGGTTACTTTGGGCTTACCTTCCGTCAACGTTGCGGTTTTATCCAGAAAAACACAATTTATACCGCAAACCTTTTGCAATGTTTCGGCGTCCTTGTAAAGTATGCCGAGCGACGCTCCCTTGCCCGCCGCCGTCATAATGGCAACGGGCGTTGCAAGACCGAGCGCGCACGGGCAGGATACCACGAGAACGCTGATTGCGTAAGTTACGCAGTGTTGGGCATTAAATCCGCCGTCTACCAAAATCCATATCAAAAAGGTTATCAGCGAAATAAGAGTTACTACCGGCACGAAAATTCCGGCTATTTTATCGGCGAATTTCTGAATAGGAGCCTTGCTTGCACCTGCCTCGCGCACCATATTTATTATTTGCGAAAGCGTAGTCTGACCGCCGACGCGTTCGGCGCAAATTTTAATGAGTCCGCTTTTTACAAGCGAAGCTGAGGTTACGTCATTACCGACGGTTACCTCTACGGGCAAGCTTTCGCCCGTAATGGCGCATTTATCAACGAACGAGCTACCGAAAACCACTTTACCGTCGACAGGAACGTATTCGCCCTGCTTGACTATTACGATATCGCCGACCTTGACCTGCTTGACAGAAACAGTTATCTGCTGCCCCTCTTTTTCAACGGTCACGGTATCGGGAGCAAGCTTTAAAAGCTTTTCAATTTCGTCCCCCGTTTTTTTCTTCGACTTTTCTTCAAGCCACTTTCCGACCGTAACGAGCGCGAGAATTGTTGCCGCCGACTCGAAATGAAGCTGCATATGAAGTTCTACCCATTCCGCATTCCCCTGAGCTTTGCCAATGAAAATAAGTACTGTAAGTACTACCGAATATATGAACGAAACTCCCGAGCCGAGCGCGACCAGCGTATCCATATTTGGTACGCGCTTAAAGACGGCAACTACTCCGTTTTTGAAAAAAGCGTAGTTTATTACTATTATTGCCGCCGATAAAATGAGCTGGTAAAGCGCGAACCACTGCTGGTTGCCCTTATGCGGGTCGATGAAAAACGGGACGGGCGCATTTATCATATGCCCCATAGAAACGTATAGAAGCGGAACGAGCAGACAGACTGAAATTATAAACCTTATAAAAAGCTGCTTATCGTGGCTTGCCGCTTTTTGTTGCGGCTGCCCGTCTTCATTATAAATTCCGTAACCGAGGGATTTGACCGTTGTAAAAATTATTTCTTCCGACACCAGACTTTCATCAAACTCGACCTTCATACTTTTAGCCATTAAGCTGACTTCGCACTGCGAAACCCCGTCAAGCTTGCCAACCGCCCGCTCTATTCCGGAAGAGCAAGCCGAACAGGTCATACCGGTAACGTTGTATCTGTTAATCAATATTATATCTCCGATTTGAATTTTGACGTTATTAAATTTATTTAACCGTTTTTTCCGAATGTTTATAATTTCGTTGACAAAATAAACTTTCTGACACTATAATATCACAGACTTTCATTTTGTCAAGAACGCACTTTAAAGTGCAATACTTACCTTTTTGAAAGTAAGGAGCTTACTATGGATAATGAAATTTTAAAATCTTGCGCCTGTCCGTTGGACGCAACAATCGCCGTTATAGGCGGCAAGTATAAAATAGATATTATTTACTACCTTTTCGGCAGAACTTTAAGATACAGCCAGCTTTCAAAACTTGTAAGCGCGACGCCGAAAATGCTTGCCGAGCAACTGAAAGAGCTTGAAAGGGACGGAATAGTGAAAAGGGTATTATACCCCGTTGTCCCCCCGAAAACCGAATATTCATTAACCCCTCTCGGCAATAAGCTTTGCGCAACCGTACTTGAAATGTATAAATTCGGTCAACTGCTTTATAATGAAAGCAAAGTAAAGCCGCGCTGCGGGGCAACCGAAGATTTGGAACGGTTATACGGTATTTTAAAAAATTAAAATTTTATATTTAAATAAATTATACGGGCTAATTCCTATTTTGTCAATAGGAATTAGCCCGCTTAACTTTAAAATTTACCAAGGTTAATTAACGTAGTTTTTCAAAGAAATTATTGCTTTTTAACACACTTTCAATACTCTTGCCAGAGCCGAGCGCGAGCAAAACTTTAACCGTTGCCATTTCAAAGCTGATATCGTATGCCGCCGTACACATATCGGCAAGACCCAACGCACTTTCGTAGACGCGCGCTTTACTGTCGATGGTTGCGATAACCACCTCTATCCCCAAGCTTTTACAGTATGACAGAAAGTTTTTAAAGTTAGCTTCCTTACCCTCGGTACAAACAGTTCCGCTATGATATAGCTGCACCATTACAGCCTTAGGTTTTACGTCGGTAAAACGGTAATAATCGAAATTCAAAAGCGAATGAGCCTGAATGGTAACCAAATCGGTACAAAGCGTCTGTGCCGCACAGGGCTTACGCGGACGGCGAAGCTGTGACGGCGTGGGATTACCCTCGTGGTCGTTATATACAAAACGCCAGCCGCGTATTTCGCCGTAAGGCACGTTAAGTATGCTTTCATATTCGCCGTTTATCTGGGTTGCGGAAACAAGCCTGCTTGCAAGATGTATTTTACAGTTTTCCGCGTGGTTTTCAAAACTGACGAATACCCCGCCGTAGTCAACGCTTTGAATAAACGTTACCGCACCCGCAAAATTTTCGACGCCTCGGCTTCTTTCGTCATCCAGAGGATACAGCGCGGAAACAAGTACCAAAGGTATTTCAATATCGCAAAACAACTGGCTGAACAGGTTTGCGGTAAAGCAAAGCGTGTCCGTGCCGTGCGTAAGGATAATACCGTCATAATTATCTTTATCGATACTTCGTATACAGTCCGCCATCGTTTCAAGGTCGGCGGGCTGCATATTTTCGCTTAAAATATTCAAGGGACGAAGCTCGTCGAACTGTATAGTACTGCCGAAACGCGTGCGGAACATATCAAGCAGCATACTGCCCGTTTCGGGTTTCAGGTCCACTACTCCGCCGTTTGAATACGAGCCGATGGTTCCGCCCGTAAAAATAACGCAAATTCTGTTTTTCATAAAATTAATTTATAAGCTACCAACCGTTCTGGGGAATAAAAGAGTATCTCTTATATTCTGGACGCCTGTGACATACATAAGCATACGCTCGAAGCCGAGTCCGAAACCGCTGTGGGGAACGCTGCCGTATTTTCGGGTATCGATATATTCGGTATATCCGTCCAACGGCATATTGCGCTTGCGCATAGCGGCTGTAAGTTTTTCCAAATCAGCTTCCCTTTCGCTGCAACCGATAATTTCGCCAATACCCGGAACAAGCAAGTCGGTTGCCGCAACGGTCTTGCCGTCGGGGTTTTGCTTCATATAGAAGGACTTTATGTCGGCGGGATAGTCCGTAACGAACACGGGCTTTTTAAAATATTCTTCGGTTAAATACTTCTCGTGTTCGGTCTGCAAATCGGCACCCCACTCAACGGGATATTTGAACTGTTTACCGGACTTCTTCAACACCTCAACCGCTTCGGTATAGGTAATTTTTCCAAACTCGCATTCGGTAACTTTATTAAGCTTTTCTATAAGCCCTTTTTCAACCCTTTCGTTAAAATATGAAATTTCGTCGGGACAGGTTGCAACTACGTCTTTGATTATGGATTTAATGAAATCTTCCGCAATACCGATTATATCTTGAAGGTCGCAGAAGCACACTTCGGGTTCGATATGCCAAAATTCTGCCGCGTGGCGGGTGGTATTGCTATGCTCTGCCCTGAATGTAGGTCCGAAAGTATAAATTTTACCAAGACCCATAGCAGCCATTTCGCCTTCAAGCTGACCAGAAACGGTCAACGCCGCCCTTGCACCGAAAAAGTCGTCCGCATAATAGTCCTGCTCTTTTTCATACTTATCGTTCCAGTTATGGGTAGTTACGCGGAACATTTCGCCCGCACCTTCGCAGTCGCTTCCCGTAATTATGGGCGTATGGACATATTTATAGCCGTGCTTGTTAAAGTATTTATGGATAGCGAACGATAGCGCGTTTCTTACGGCGAAAACCGCCTCGAAATATTTCGTGCGGGGTCTTAAATGAGGTATCGACCTCAAAAATTCAAGGGTATGATGCTTTTTTTGAAGCGGATAATCCTGCGGGCATCCGCCGAGTACCGTTACCGACTGCAACAAAAGCTCGTATCCGTTTCTTTCCGAAGGAATAAACGTACCGGCAACCTGCAATGCACAACCGACGACCAAAGCGGGCTTATACGCGCTTTCGTCAATTTTATCTTTTTCTATTATAAGCTGTAAATTTTTAAGCGAGGTTCCGTCGTTTAATTCTATAAACGCGATACTCTTCGAGTCGCGCCAGGTTCTTACCCAGCCGCAAACGGTTACGCTTTGGTTAAGGTACTTTTCTGCATTTTCAAACAAAACCTTAACGTCAATATGTTTCATATTTCAACCTTCCTTTTCTTTAAAAAGCAAAATGCGGACTGCAAAAAAGCAGTCCGCCGAGTGATTTTAATCTTTCTTAGCGTCCATCGAAACTACTTCGACTTTATCGTAGTAACCGCAATTTCCGCAAACCCTGTGAGCCTGCATCATTGAATGACAATGAGGACATTCTACCAGCGTAGGAGCCGTAGCTTTATAGTTTGCAAATCTGGAATTGGTTCTGCGTTTTGACTGTTTTCCCTTAGGTACTGCCATCTTTATACACCTCTTTTACTTAATTATTTAAATCAATACCCGAACAGTCCTCTCTGCACAGAATTAAATTCGGCTGACTGAAAAGTATTGCATCGTCCACGGCGGTTTTTAAATTAATACAAACCCCGTCGTATGAATAATTGTCCCCGTCGTTCTCAGGTACGAACAGAATTTCAAAAGTTTTTTCAATGTCCTTTGCCGCCTCGTTAAGGCAGTATGAACACTGACCTGATATGCGGTAGCTTACGGTTAAATTTACCCCGACACTGTCATCCTCGTAAATTTCGTAATCTCCCTTTACGAGTACCTTCCCCTCTATTGTACATAGCGGGACAAGACACAAATCTGCGGGAGGTTCGTATGCGAATTCAAAGCTTCCCGTATACTTTTTAAGTGCGTTTAACTTTTTAACTTCAATTTTCATACCAAAGTTGACTATAAAATTATAAATTATGCTTAGTTCTTTGTCAACTTATTTTAATAAGCGTACAAAGAATTTTTTATAAAAGTTCTGCCGTTTCCCTTGCTATAACAAGCTCTTCGTTCGTAGGAATGACGAGAACCTTGACTTTTGAATTTTTCGTTGAAATTTCGCGTATGCTTCCGTCGTTCTTCTTTGCGTTTGCATTACTGTCAAATTCAACGCCGATAAACTCCAACCCTTTGCACACGCCTTCGCGGACGATAGGCGTATTTTCGCCTATCCCCGCCGTAAATACGATGCAGTCAAGCCCGCCCATAGCGGCGGCGTATGCGCCGACGAACTTCTTTGTCTGGTAAGAGAACATTTCAAGCGCGAGCGCGCATCTTTCGTTGCCCTTTTCCAAGCCCGCTTCAAGATCCCTGAAATCGCTTGAAACGCCCGATATACCCGCAACGCCGCACTTTTTATTCAGATAAGTGACCGCTTCCGAATGGGAAAGTCCTTTTTTCTTTGCAAGAAATTCAACGGCGGAAGCGTCGATATCGCCCGACCTCGTTCCCATAAGCACACCTGCAAGGGGTGTAAAGCCCATTGAAGTATCAACGCACTTCCCTCCGTCGACAGCAGAAATTGAAGAGCCGTTGCCGAGGTGGCAGGTTACTATTTTAAGCTGTCCCGGCTTTTTGCCGAGGTACTTAGCCGCTTCTGCGGAAACAAACTTATGGCTTGTACCGTGCGCACCGTACTTCCTTACGCCGTATTTTTTGTAATCTTCATAGTCAATGCCGTAAAGGTAAGCCTTTTCCGGCATTGTCGAATGGAAAGAAGTGTCGAAAACCAAAGCCATAGGCGTTTTGGGCATTACTTCCATACAAGCCCTTACCCCCGTTGCCGCCGCGGGATTGTGCAGGGGCGCAAGCTCGAATGTCTTTTCTTCAAGCGTTTTTAAAACTTCGGGAGTAACCAAAGTGGTTTTTTTGAAATATTCGCCGCTGGCGACAACCCTGTGTCCTACCGCGTCTATTTCGTCCATAGATTTGATTACACCTATGCCTTCATCGTGAAGCGCGTTCAAAACAAGCTCGATTGCGACTTTGTGGTTAGGCATATCCTTTTCGTAAACCTTTTCCTTGCCGTTGCCCTTTGCTTTTAAAACCGAACCGTTTATTCCTATCCTTTCGCAGCCGCCTTTTGCAAGAACGGCTTCGGTTTGCATATCTATAAGCTGGTATTTAAGCGACGAGCTTCCCGCATTTACAACTAAAATTTTCATATCTTTTCTCCTTTTATTCCGCCTGTAATGCCGTTACCGCAACCGTTGCAACGATATCCTCCACGCTGCATCCGCGCGATAAGTCGTTTAACGGTCTTGCAAAGCCTTGGCATACGGGACCTATCGCCATATAACCGCCGAAACGCTGAGCTATCTTATAACCGATGTTACCCGCATTGATATTGGGGAACACAAATACGTTTGCGTGACCCGCAACCTTAGAACCGGGAGCTTTTAGCTGTCCCACTTCGGGCGCGACAGCCGCGTCGAACTGAAATTCGCCGTCAAGCGCGAGTTCGGGAGCCATTTGCTTTGCAAGCTGAACGGCTTGTTGCACCTTAGGTACCGTTTGGGTAAATTTATCGTCGTTTCCGCTGCCTTTTGTTGAGAATGAAAGCATTGCAACGCGCGGTTCGATACCAGCAATGGCTTTTGCGGTCTTTGCCGAAGAAACGGCAATGTCCGCAAGCTGTTCCGCCGTGGGTTCGATATTTATGGCGCAATCCGCGAATACCGCAACCCCGTCGGGATTGTATTCGTGCTTCTGCGGTGCAATCATAATAAAACAGCTTGAAACGGTCTTTATACCGGGAGCCGTTTTTACGACCTGCAACCCGGGACGGAGAGTGTTTGCCGTTGAGTGGCACGCACCCGAAACGTAACCGTCAACATCGCCCGCTTTAAGCATAAGCGCGCCGAACATAGTTCTGTCCTTTGCCTGCTCCTTCGCCTGTTCCTCGGTCATACCCTTTACCTTTCTTGCTTCATACAAAATCTTTGCATATTCAGGCGTCTTTTCCGAAGTAAGCGGATCAATTAAAGTAATACCCGAAAGGTTCACACCGGGGGCAACCTTTTTACATTCTTCTTCATTGCCGATAAGAACGATTTTCGCAATACCTTCTTCGGTAATTTTAGCGGCTGCCTCGACAACGCGCTTGTCCTCGCCCTCGCAAAGCACTATCGTCTTTTTAAGCGAAGCCGCCTTAGATTTGATTTCGTCAAGTAATGACATATAAATTCTCCTTAAAACACTTTATTTATTGGTTAATTTATTATATAATATATACATTATATAATAATATTTTTTGAATGTAAAGCTAAAATGAAAATTTGTGCTGTAATTTGCGAATTAAAACTAAAATCACCTTGCAACATTTATAGGCACTAAACATCACTTGTACAGTAGGATTGAATAGTAAAAAATCACTTATTATCACCTACAAACACCAACCATTTCTTGCCGATACTTGTGCGGCGTGGACAAATCGTGGACAAATCTATTGAATTAACACATAAATGTTAAAAATCTCAGCCCTATTGGTAGTATTGACAAGAAAATATTTCTTTGCTATACTATATAATAATGTGAAGTATTTAAGACTGCACAAAAAGGAGAAAATTTAATATGACATTGGCACTCATTGTGCTTGTGGTCTTCTTGATTGTGTGGTTCAACCAATCCGCAAAGATCAAGGGCAACAAACACACTCACAGGAAGCGCACCATCACAAATGTTCCGTTGCAAGATGAGCTTGGTGCAAAAAACTTCAAAAAAATAATTGACGACTTAAGCGCTCTGCCATCGTCTAATACGTTGTCTGGTGATAGCTTAATGGATGCAATCGAAAGCTTGTATCAAGAGTACGACCTGCCGGACAGACGCACACCAGAACAGAGAACTACGGACAGGGCAAAGTATTTGGCGACTATCTCATCTGCAAGAGAGGATGAAGAATATCCTATGGATGACTCAAAACTCCCTCTTATTGATAGAATTTGGCATTACCCTTTTGATGCGCCGCTTATAGACCGCCCAGACCTTCTCGTTGGCATTCCAAACACAATCATTGAGGTTGACGGCATTAAATATAAATATGACCACCGCGGCATTCCTACGAACTTGTATCAGTCGATACCCGCTAAGCTCGTCGGAGACTTAAAGGTTCTTCTTACAATGCGAGAACTTGACGCGGCTGGATACAAATATAGTTGGAACAGACAAGCAGCAAATTGGCAGCGCGCCGAAATAGCTGCTGAGCAATATAAAGAAACGAAGAAAAAATACCCGTGGCTTTATAGATAAATCAATCGCAGTGTTTAGGGTTGCATCCCATCGCAACCCTCATTGCGTCGGTCATTATCTTCCACTCATCTTCGCTAATCAGAATAGCCTTGCCTGAGTTGGTTTGTATTGCATAGAAATTTTCTCCCATCGACGCATTATTGATAAAGTCGTCGGCGCGGTCAAGGAACTCATTCAATTTTAACTCTTTCATATGGCACCTCATTGGAAATTATATATACATTATATAATAAGTGAGCGCCAAAGGCAAGACAAAAGCTTAGCGTGGACAAAACGTGGACAAACAAAAGACAGCAAACTATATATAGTGATAGTTTAGTATTAAAACACAATATATTGTATAAAAGAGGCTAAAATGAAAATTTGTGCGGTAATTTGCGAATTTAATCCTTTCCATAACGGACATAAATATCTGTTGGAAAAAGCCCGCGAGCTTTCAGGTGCGGACACCGTTTTGTGTATTATGAGCGGAAGCTTTACACAACGCGGAGATTTGTGTATTTTAGATAAATATACACGCGCGGGACACGCCGTCGCGGGCGGTACGGATTGCGTAATCCAACTGCCCGCCCCCTTTGCCGTTGCCCCTGCGGAAATTTTTGCAAAGGGCGCGATAAAAATACTTTCGGCTGTTCCTTACGTCGCTTCGCTGGCATTCGGCTGTGAAAGCGGGGACGCGCAAAGCTTTGAAAAAGCCGCCGATTTTCTTATTGACGAAAACGACGGGTTTAAAAGCGTTTTAGCAGAAAAGCTTTCAAGCGGGGATAGCTATATTAAAAGCTTTTCTGCGGCTTTTGAAGCGTGCGGCGGGGAAAAAAATCTTGTTTCAAGCCCCAATAACGTTCTCGGGCTTGAATATGAGAAAGCGATTAAACGTAGCGAAGCGGATATAAAAATTTTTCCTGTCCGCCGCATAGGCGGAGGGTTTAACGACGGCGAACTTAAAGAAAACTTCTCCTCGGCAAGCGCGATAAGGAAAAATATAAATTGCAGCGACGTCAAAAAAAACGTGCCTGACTACGTTTATGCGGACTTGGAGTACGCCGTTTCCGATACTGAATTTGAAAGCGTTTTAAGGCACTGCCTTTTCAAAGCCGAAGCGGTTAATTTAAAACGAATTTACGGTTGCAGCGAAGGTTTGGAAAATAAACTGAAAAGCCTTGAAAACCAAACGCTTGACGTTATTATTGAAAAAGCAACTTCCAGACGCTATTCCTCTTCACGCATAAGACGGATACTTGTTGCGAACGCGCTTGGACTTTACCAATCCGATACCGAAAGATTTTTAAACGATAGCTTATATATTAAACCTCTTGCTGTTAAAAGAGAACGAGCCGACGAAATTTTATCGGCACTTGCAAAATCGCTTTATCCTGTAATAACCAATCCGCATGAAGATTTATTGAAAGGCACCGCCCTCGAATGTTTTAAAAAGGATATTAACGAATTTGCGTTGTATAAAAATCTTACGCATTCGGACAAAAAAGATTATACCTTGATAATATAAAAAAGCGGACTTCAAGTCCGCTTTTTTATATCTAAACCATTATATCGGGCAATATTGTGATAGAAATTATGAACGATAATACCCACACAACTACGCTAATTATTATACCTGCAAGTGCAAGTCCTTTATAGGGCAAACCCTCTTTACTCGCTTTGTTGAAACCCAATATCGAACAAATCAATCCGACTAAGGGAATAAAAAAAGCTATTCCTCCCTTGTTTAAATTATTAACATTATATTCCCAGTATACTGGGAAGTCAAGTATTTTTCCCAGAATAGTGGGAAAATATTTATATGGGAAGTTTTGGAGAGAGATTGCGCTATTTACGCCAAGAGAAAAATTTGGGACAAGTTCAATTAGCCAAAGAATTGAACGTAGGTAAATCAATTATCAGTTCCTGGGAATTGGGAATTTGCGAACCTAAACTTTCAAACTTAATTTTAATTGCTGAATTTTTCAACGTGTCAATAGACTACCTTGCAGGACTTGAAGAATAAGTGAAGCGACGCAGCGGATTTACGCTGCGTCGCTTATAACAATTTGAGATTAATCTGTAAGCCGAGTTCTGTCGTGTACGGTCATCTATCTACGCTTACAGTCGCCTGTAAGTTTAAGCGATATTAACGGATAAAAGCGGACGGGCAGCCCTGACGTTTAGGTCAGCCTTTATCCCAATCTTGCATCGGGTGGGGTTTAATTGGCTCCCCCCGTTACCGGAGGGACGGTGAGCTCTTACCTCGCCATTCCAACCTTACAGTATTTACTGCGGTATATTTCTGTTCACTTTCCTTGAAGTCGCCTTCTCCTGCCGTTAACAGGCACCCTTGCCCTGCGATGCTCGGACTTTCCTCACGCCGCTTACGCGGCCCGCGACCGTATAATTAACTCAAATCAAAGTTAGTTTAACACATTTTTAGCTTTTAATAAAGTATTTTGACGTGTTAGTTGATTTTTTTATTAAATTATAATAAAATAAAACAAAATTAAAATATGGAGCTCACGGCAATGAAAAAAACAAAAATTATCTGCACTTTAGGTCCCGCAAGCGACACCGAGGAAATTATATCCGATTTGATAGACGCGGGAATGAACGTTGCAAGACTTAATTTTTCACACGGTACTTATGAAGAACACGCCGAAAAAATCGCAAAGATTAAACGTGTAAGGGAACGCAAAAATGCGCCCATAGCTATTATGCTTGACACAAAAGGACCAGAGTTCAGGATTAAGACTTTTAAAGACGGAAAAATTAATTTAAAGGAAGGCGACGTATTTACCTTCACTACGGAAGATATTATAGGCGATATTTCGCGTGTTTCGGTTTCATTTAAAGGAATTTGCGAGCAACTGCACGCAGGAGATAAAATATTGCTAAACAACGGACTTATGGTTTTTGAAGTACAAAAGGTACAAAAAACCGACGTTATATGCAAAACAATAGTCGGCGGAACGCTTTCCGACAGAAAAAGTATGTTTTTCCCCGATAAAGAGCTTAATATGGTATACCTATCCGAGCAGGACAAAGCCGACCTTAAATTCGGCGTGGAGCAAGGCGTGGATTTTGTAGCCTGTTCGTTCGTTTCCAAAGCGCAGGACATTATCGACGTAAAAAACTGGCTGAAAAAATGCGGTGCCAAGGAAGGCGAAATAGATATTATCGCAAAAATCGAAAGCCGTGCAGGCGTTAAAAACCTTAATGCTATTCTTGACGTATGCGACGGCATAATGGTTGCACGCGGCGACCTTGGGGTCGAAGTACCTTTTGAGGAGCTTCCCAGTATCCAGAAAACTATAATTAAAGCTTGCCGCGTCCGCGGAAAACGCAGTATTACGGCAACAGAAATGCTTGAATCGATGATAAAGCAACCCCGCCCTACACGTGCAGAAATATCCGACGTGGCAAACGCGGTATACGACGGTTCTTCCGCAATTATGCTTTCCGGCGAAACCGCAGCAGGCAAATACCCCGTTGAAGCGGTTAAGGCTATGGCAAAAATTGCCGAACAAGCCGAAGAAAACACCAATTATATTGCACACATCGACGAGCGCGATTATCATACCACAAAGCTTTCGGAGGCATTGTCCCATTCCGCCTGCACTCTTGCGCACGATATAGGTGCAAAGGTAATTGTAGTCTGCACCAGAACGGGCGGCACGGCAAAGACGATTTCACGCTTCCGTCCCTTTATCGACGTCATAGGTATGACAACCGACGAAAGTGCTTACAGAAAGCTTGCTTTAAGCTGGGGTGTAATTCCCATTATGAGCGAGGAGTTCTATTCCGTTGACGTACTATTCCACTATGCAAAGCGCGCCGCAATTGACTCCGGTTTGGTTTCCAAGGGCGACACGATAGTTCTTACGGGCGGAACACCAAACGGCAAAAGCGGAAATTCAAACCTTATCAACGTTGAAACCGTATAAAAATATTTTTAAAAAATCGGCTTTTTTAAAGCCGGTTTTTTTTTACTGCAATAAAGAAGCCCGCGCTATGTAAATAGCGCGGGCTTCACAGAGAGAATATGAAAAAAAGTTTTTAGTGTATTCCTTGTTGATTACGATTTGATTATATAGCTTGAATGTGTTAGTTTTATGAAAGATTTTTGTATTTTTCAAAAACTTTTTCCGCAGTCTTCAAGCCGTCTGCGGCAGAGCTTGTAATTCCGCCCGAATAACCGCTGCCCTCCCCGCAAGGATAAAGACCT
Organism: uncultured Christensenellaceae bacterium; assembly: GCA_910587365.1. GTDB lineage: Bacteria > Bacillota > Clostridia > Christensenellales > Borkfalkiaceae > Coproplasma. Next base: position 73,122 of record CAJUKJ010000003.1, read on the forward strand.
TTTAAGGATACGCTTTCCCCGTCTTCGTTTCTTACTATCTTTACAGGCGACGAAAAGCGGGTTTCTACCCCTGTAAGCACTGCGTCGGGGCAGGCAAACCCCTTTAACCGCCTATCCATATCGGGAATTGCCGCCTTTAATGCGTCAACCGTAATTTTCGGCAATACTTCCGAAAGCGGCGCAAAAGAAACGCCCGCAGAATAGGACGGCTTAACGCTTACGAACCCGCACGAAGACTTATCTACGGCAAAATCCTTATAAAGCTGTACGGGGGCAGAATAGTTTGCCCCGCCCGCTTCATAAGCTCGCATTTCTATTTCCCGCTGGAACCTCATTCCCGCAAACAGATCGTCAGCTCCGAAGTCTTCTCGCTTCATCTGTACCATAAGCGCGGCGTTTGAATTTTCGGCGTTACGGGCATAAAGGCTCATTCCGTTTGTAACGACCCCGCCCTCTTCGCTTGCGGACGGTATTACAACACCGCCGGGACACATACAAAAAGTGAAAACCGTCCTTTCGTGCGCGTGAGATACGAGTTTATAATCGGCAGTCGGCAAATTAATATAGTTTTTGCCGTATTGAGCGAAACCTATTTGCTTTGCAAGATGCTCTATCCTTACGCCTATTGCAAAATCTTTCGACTGCATTTCAAGACCGCATTTTGCAAGCATTTCAAACGTATCCCTTGCCGAGTGTCCGCAAGCCAATACCGCACAGTCTGTTTTTAACTCTGTTTGTTTGCCCGTGACCGTATTTTCGAGTATAAGCGTTTCAAGCTCCCCGTTGTTTTGGCTGAAACCGATAAAACGGGTATTAAACATATAACTTCCACCATTGCCTTCAACGTATGAACGTATATTTTGAAGTACGGTAAGTAAAATATCGCTTCCGATATGGGGTTTATTTAAATATAAAATTTCTTCGGGCGCGCCGAACTTATGAAATAGCCGCAAAACGTCGCGGTTGAGTCCGTCGTGCGTTTGGGTGTTAAGCTTTCCGTCGGAAAACGTACCCGCACCGCCCTCTCCGAACTGAACGTTTGAATTTTTATTTAATATGCGTTCGCCGAAAAATTTAAGCGTAGTATTGCGCCTGTCCTCCGCCTTTTCCCCGCGCTCGATTATTACGGGCGCGAAGCCGTGTTCGATAAGGCGCAGCGCGCAGAAAAGCCCCGCGGGCCCGCTGCCTATAACCGCAATCTTTTTAGGGGTATTTATTCTTTCAATGCACTTTTGCCCGTCACTTTCCCGCTTGTCCGAAAAAGCTATGGAATACACCCAGAAAATATTATTTTTATCGCGTGCGTCAAGCGATTTTTTGAGTATTTTAAAATACGCGGGACGCCGACCGAGCTTTTTTCCTGCAATTTCAAAAAGCTTACTTTCGTTTTCCGTGATATTAAGTTTTACATTGTCAAGCCGTTTAATCATAGTCTTTTTAAAATCGCGTCCGCAACAGACATTCCGCTTGTGAATGCCCATTGCAGGTTATAACCGCCGCAGTCGCCGTCCACGTCCAAAATTTCGCCTGCAAAGAACAGGTTTTGGGCAAGCTTGCTTTCAAGCTCGCCAGAAATATCCTTCATATCTATGCCGCCGCGCGTTACCTGCGCATAGTCGAACCCAAGGGTACCAAATACGGGCAAAGTAAAATTTTTTAAAGTTTTTACTATTTCTTTTTGCGACGAACTGCCCGTCCTGCTTACAATCGCCCTGCCGACCTGATTGTGAAGCGAACCCGAAAGCAGTTCACTGCTTTCCCAACCCGCTTTCTTTTTATCCATTATGCTTTTTTCGATTTCTTCCGCCGTAAAATCAGGCAAAAATTCAATTGAAAGAGTTGCGCCAGGCTTGTCCGTCACATAGGACGAAATTGAAAAAACAGAATTACCCGAAACTCCGTAATCGGTAAAAATAAGGTCGCCGCGCACCTTGTTTAAAAACTTTCCGTCCGAATACGCAGAAACGTTGCAGTCGACACGTATTCCTTTTAACGTTTTAATATATTTAGTTTCGGTTTTCAACTGTACCAAAGACGGGTATAACGCGGTCAATGTATGACCGAATTTTTGCGCAAGCGCGTAAGATGTGCCGTCGGTTTTAAATTGCTTTTGAGCCTTGCCTCCCGTGCATAGCACGACGTATTTTGCCGTATTGTCCGACAAACCGTCGTTGATAGAATAACCTTTTTCGGTTTTTTCTATGGATTGGATTTTAACCCCCCAATTAAGGCGGGCAGCGGAATTTTTTAAAATGTATACCAGGTTGTCCACAAGCGCGGAAGCCTGCTTACCCGCGGGGTAAATTCTTCCCTTATCATCCGCAGTAAAAAGACAGTCGAAAAGCGTCGAACCCGCGTAAGGGTCGGCACAGGCAATTTTTTCGACAAGCGGGATATTTCCGCCGTGGTAATGCCCCGTCGACATATCGAGATTTGATATATTACCCTGCCCGTTACCTGACGCGGCAAGTTTTTTGCCAAATCTGTCGCCCGCGTCGAAAAGGCAAAGCTTTAAATTGCTTTTGCCTTTTAAAAGGCGGACGGCACAGGCAAGCCCCGCCGCGCCGCCGCCTATAATTATTACGTCGTAATTCATACTGATATTGTATATTAATTAAATAAAACTGTCAACATTTAAGTTCTTGTAAAATACTTTTTAGCTTTTCAAGGTGGAGTTTCTCATCTTCGAGAATACGCGAAATTATCCGCTTTACCTGTTCGTTTTTAAGACGGCACAGCATTTTATTGTACTGGGCAATAGCCCGCTTTTCACCGAGAATATCGTCTTCAATCATATTAACGAGATTGCGGGAATATGTAACGTACTTTGCCGAATAAAAATTATATGCAGTAGGCGGGTTCTGGCAATATAAGGGCTGTGCGCCCAATGCAAGAATCGTTTCGCCCAATAGTCTGAAGTGTATCATTTCGGCAATTGCAATACTTTCAAGGTCGGAAGCGAAGTCCTTATATCCCTGCCTGCTAAAATTGAAGAAATGGTAAAAATACTGCAAAATCGCGTTAAGCTCTCCCGTAGACGAGGCGTATGCGGGACATATAACCGCCAGACTGTAAGCATCGGGGCAAAGCCCTTCGGTTGTAGGAAATTCTGCTTGTAAAGTCAAAGGTTTAGGCATACTTTCATAATATGAAAATACGCATTTTAAGGTGCAAAATATAATTTATTAGCTTATTATGTCACGCATAGTACACTATAAACCTCTAAAATATATAAAAAACGGCTGATTTTAGCCGTTTTTTATCAGTTAAGAATATCTTTTAAGAATTGTCCGGTATAGCTTTTACTGCACTTTGCCACGTCTTCGGGAGAACCGAACGTGACTACCGTGCCGCCTTTATCCCCGCCCTCGGGACCTAAATCTATAATCCAGTCCGCCGTTTTTATAACGTCTAAATTATGTTCGATGACGAGTACGGTGTTACCCGCGCTTCTAAGCTTGGAAATTATTTTTACAAGCTTATCCACGTCAAAGCTATGAAGTCCCGTTGTCGGCTCGTCGAGTATATAGAAGGTTTTGCCCGTACCGCGTTTTGAAAGCTCGGTTGCGAGCTTGACGCGTTGGGCTTCGCCGCCCGATAAAGTAGTTGCACTTTGACCGAGTTTGATATATCCGAGTCCCACGTCGCATAGCGTAGATAATTTATTGTAAATACTTGACACGGGTTTAAAAAATTCCGCAGCCTCTTCAACCGTCATTTCTAAAACGTCGGCAATGCTTTTGCCCTTATACCTGACTTCAAGCGTTTCCCTGTTGTACCTTTTTCCTCCGCACACCTCGCACGGCACGTAAATGTCGGGCAAGAAGTGCATTGCAATCTGGATTATACCGTCGCCCTGGCAATGCTCGCACCTGCCCCCCGCGACATTGAAGGAAAATCTTCCGCTCTTATACCCCCTCTCCTTTGCGTCGGGAGTTGCGGCAAACAGGTCGCGAATCATCGTAAATACTCCCGTATAAGTTGCAGGGTTACTTCTCGGAGTTCTGCCTATCGGTTGCTGGTCTATCGCTATTACCTTGTCAAAATAGTCCAACCCTTCAAATGACTGCGCATTGCCCAAAAGCTGGCGCGCGCCATTTAAATTGTTGGCAAGGTAAGGATAGACTATTTCATTGACAAAGCTTGATTTGCCGCTGCCCGAAACACCCGTCACTGCGGTTATAAGCCCCACCGGAATTTCAACGGAAATATTTTTAAGGTTGTTCTGCTTACACCCGTAAACTTTAAGCCATCTTCCGTCGGGCTTAACGCGCATTTCGGGAACTTCTATTTTGCGTCTGCCTGCAAGGAAGTCGCCCGTTATGGAACGAGGTTCGTTCATAATATCTTCCATAGACCCGCAGGCTACCACTTCCCCGCCGTGGACGCCAGCCATAGGTCCGATATCAACTAAATAGTCCGCAGCGCGCATTGTGTCCTCGTCGTGTTCTACGACTATAAGGGTATTTCCCAAATCCCTTAACCCTAAAAGAGAATTCAACAGCTTCTGATTATCGCGCTGGTGCAGTCCTATGCTCGGCTCGTCGAGAATATATAGAACACCCGAAAGCGCGCTGCCTATCTGTGTTGCAAGACGGATACGCTGACTTTCTCCGCCTGACAGGGTAGCCGCACTGCGTGAAAGAGTTAAGTAACCGAGTCCGACGTTCCGCAAAAAGCTTAGTCTGCTGTTTATTTCCTTTATGATACTGTCGGCAATGAGATGCTCGGTTTTACCGAAAAAATCAAAATCGGTAAATTCCGCCAAATCATCCACCGCCATATCACACACTTCCATTATGTTTTTACCGCCGACCGTAACGGCAAGTGCTTCTTTTTTAAGCCTTTTACCTTTACAGCACGGGCAGTCTGATGTTCGCATATAGCGTTCAATATCCCATTTAACACCCTCGGACGAGGTTTGGTTGTATCTGCGCTGCAAATTAGTCACAAAACCTTCCCACGCCGTTTTGTAGCTACCAGAAAAGCGGTAAGCATTATATTCGAGGTCGATTTTTTCGCCGCCGTTGCCGTACATAAGGATATTGTAAACCTCTTTCGGCAATTCAATTACTGGAACGTCAAGCGAAAAGTTATAAACCTTGGAAAGAGAACTCAGATACATCTGCGTCATCGACGAAGAATCGAGGTTCCAGCCGCTTATTTTAATTGCCCCGTCACGAAGCGATTTACTTTTATCGGGACAGATAAGGTCAGGGTCAACTACCTGTTTAAAGCCAAGACCCGAACATTCGGGACACGCCCCCCAAGGCGTGTTAAATGAGAACAAACGCGGCTCGATTTCCTCTATGGAAATTCCGCACTCGGGACAGGCGTAGTTTGAAGAATATAACTCTTCCTTGCCGTCGCTGTCGATAATAACAAGCCCGTCGGCAAGTTTAAGCGCGCCTTCAAGACTGTCGGTAAGGCGTTTTAAAATGCCGTCTTTAATTACAAGCCTGTCAATGATTACGGAAATATTGTGGCGGATATTCTTTTCAAGATGAATTCCTTCCTGTAAGTCGTATATTATACCGTCAATTTTAACCCTGCCGTAACCGCTTTTTTTGTAGCCTGCAAGCTCTTTTACGAACTCGCCCTTCTTACCGCGAAAAACGGGTGCTTCCACCATAATCTTACTGCCCTCGGGCATAAGCATTACCCTATCGGCAATTTCATCCACTGACTGGCGGCGGATTTCCCTGCCGCATTTGGGGCAATGAGGTATTCCCACACGCGCAAAAAGCAGACGGAAATAATCGTAAATTTCCGTAACGGTTCCTACGGTTGACCTTGGATTGTGTGAAGTGGTTTTCTGGTCAATAGAAATTGCAGGGGAAAGCCCGTCTATAAGCTCAACGTCGGGTTTGTCCATCTGACCCAAAAACTGCCTTGCATAGGACGAAAGACTTTCGATATACCTTCTTTGTCCCTCCGCAAATATCGTATCGAACGCAAGCGTTGACTTGCCGCTGCCCGAAAGTCCCGTAAACACGGTAAGCGTGTTGCGGGGAATGTGGACGTCAATATTTTTTAAATTGTTTTCCTTTGCACCTTTAACGTGTATTTCTTCTTTCATTGCCTTTTACTTTTCAATAATTTTTTCTTTAACTCTGATATCGTATCGCGTATTTCAATTGCCTTTTCAAAGTCAAGCTGGGCGGAAGCCACCTTCATCAAAGCCTTTAACTTTTCGATTTCATTAGGAATATCTTTAAGCTTAACTTCGTCCGCAGACGATTTTTTACCCGTAATGCCGATTGTGTTTTTAACTTCCTTAACTATGGTTTTGGGAATAATGCCGTGTTCTTTATTATATTCGGTCTGGATTTTGCGGCGTCGCTCCGTTTCGCCGATTGCCCTTTTCATACTGCCCGTAATTTCGTCGGCGTACATAATAACTCTGCCTTCGGCATTCCTTGCCGCTCTGCCTATCGTCTGGACGAGTGACGTTTCGCTTCTTAAAAAACCTTCTTTATCGGCGTCGAGAATGGCAACGAGCTTGACTTCGGGCAAGTCGAGTCCTTCCCTTAAAAGGTTAATTCCGCAAAGAACGTCAAATTCGCCGCTTCTGAGACCGTTTATAATATCGATACGCTCCAATGCGTCTATATCGCTGTGCATATAGCGGACTTTGAGTCCGTGTTCCTTTAAATAATCGGTTAGGCTTTCCGCCATTCGCTTTGTAAGCGTAGTTACAAGCACCCTGCCGCCTTCCGCAACAACTTTGTTTGTTTCGCCCAAAAGGTCGTCAATCTGCCCTTTCGTGGGGCGGATAAGCACCTCCGGGTCGACAAGTCCCGTGGGGCGGATAAGCTGTTCTACCACGTTGCCTGCCTGCTCCATTTCGTAAGGGGCGGGCGTTGCGGAAACGCAAATAAGCTGGGGAACACGCCTGTCAAATTCTTCAAAGGTCAAAGGGCGGTTATCGTAAGCGGACTGTAAGCGAAACCCGTAATTTACGAGATTGTCCTTCCTTGACCTGTCGCCGTGATACATTGCCCGTATCTGCGGTATCGTCATATGGCTTTCATCGATAAATACGAGAAACCTACCCGCAGGAAAATAATCCAAAAGCGTAAAAGAAGGTTCGCCGGGACTTCGTCCGTCAAAGTAACGGCTGTAATTTTCCACGCCCGTACAGTAGCCTATCTCCTTCATCATTTCAAGGTCATAAGTTGTGCGCTGTTCAAGTCTTTGCGCCTCTAACAGCTTACCGCTGTCCTGAAACGCCTTTACTTCGTCGTGCATATCCCGCTCTATCATCGAAAGCGCGTTCTGCATCTTATCCGAGCCGACTGCATACTGGCTTGCAGGGAATATTAAAACGTGTTTAAGCTCTGATATTATATTGCCTGTGAGTGCGTCCTCTTCGCAAATTCTGTCTATCTCGTCGCCGAAAAATTCAACGCGTATAGCCACCTCGGAATTGCTTGCGGGAAATATTTCCACCGTATCCCCGCGCACGCGGAACGACGAACGTTTAAAATCGATATCGCGCCTTGCATACTGGATTTCAACGAGTTTTCGAATGAGGGCGTCGCGCTCCATTTCCATGCCGGGGCGAAGAGAAATTGCAAGACGGAAATACTCTTCGGGTGCGCCTAAACCGTAGATACAGCTAACGGAAGCTACGACGATTACGTCATCTCTTTCGCCGAGTGAACTCGTTGCGGAATTTCGCAATTTATCTATTTCATCGTTTAAGCTCATATCCTTTTCTATATAAGTATCGGTTGAAGGAATATAGCTTTCGGGCTGGTAGTAATCGTAATACGATACGAAGTATTCGACGCGGTTATGGGGAAAAAATTCTTTAAATTCGTTGCAAAGCTGTGCCGCAAGCGTCTTGTTATGTGCGATTACCAAAGTCGGGCGGTTTACTTCCTTTATGACGTTTGCCATAGTAAACGTCTTGCCGCTGCCCGTAACGCCGACAAGCACCTGCGTGCGTATACCGTCAAGCACGCCCTCCGTCAGACTTTTAATTGCTTGCGGCTGGTCGCCCGTGGGATTAAATTTTGAATGCAACTCAAACTTCATCAGTAAAAATTATATCCTATTAATTTAATATTTACAACCTTAATTTCGTTTAACCATATTATGAACGTATGTTTTAATTATAAGCAAAATATATAAGTTTGTCAAACAAATTTAAACCACGACTTAAATTTATAAGTCGTGGTTTTTGCAAAGCGAATACATTTTCATATCTTCGACTACACCGCTTTTTATTGCGTTTTGCCTTAACGTGCCTTCAAATATAAAACCCGCTTTTTCAAGAACGCGGCAGGAAGCCGAATTTCTGGCAAAAGGGTCGGCATATAACCTTATAATATCGGTATTTTCAAATATGCTTTTACACAGCAACTGCAAAGCCCGTGTTGCAATTCCTTTACCCCATAATCCGTAAATTACGTAATAACCTACTTCCGCCGTGCGGCTATGAATATTTTGCTGCCGCGTTGCGGTAATGCAACCTGCAAAACTTCCGTCAGCCGTGATGGCATACGCAAAGTTCGTGTCGGCGTCGGAGAGCATTGCGGAAATAAACTCCCGCGCGTGTTCAACCGTGTATGGGGAAGGCAAATCGCGGAGATTAGCCCTTATCCTTCTATCGCTTAACGCCACGGCAATATCTTCCGCAAATTTAAAGCCAAGCTTTTCTAATTTGATTTCCATAATTTACTCCACATCTATTTCGGCAGGAACCGACGGAAAGTCAACCCAGAAGGTTGAACCATTGCCAAGCTCCGACTCTACGCCGAAGTCGAAAGAATGATTTTGCAATATTATTTTTACTATGTTAAGTCCAAGACCCGTTCCCTTTACGGGGCGGGAATGGGTTTCGCGCGAGCGATAATATCTGTTCCAGATTTCAGGCAAATCTTCCTTTGCTATACCTTTACCCGTATCCCTTATTTTAAGCTTTATCCTGTCGCCGTCAAGACTGCTTTTCAAGCTGATAAAGACGGTTTTGTCTTCGCCCGTATAATTTACCGCATTGCCGAGAAGATTGTAAATGACCTGACCTATTTTTTCCTCGTCAGCACGGGTGTATAGGTTGGCGTCCACGTCAACCATTATTTTATAACCCTGAGTTTCCTGCAAGTACTCGAATTTGTTTATTATACCGTATAAAAATTCGGTAAAATTGAACACCTTACAATTAATTTCGTTAATACCCGAAGTCAATTTGGAAACGTTTAAAACGTCGTTGACAAGTCCCGTAAGCCTGTCCGCCTCGTCAATTATAACTTGTAGATGCTTGTCGCGCTTTTGCGGGTTGTCGCCAGAAATTTCCCGTATCATCGAGGCGTAAGCCTTTATCATTGTAAGCGGGGTTTTTAAATCGTGTGAAACGTTTGCAAGCAATTCGCGCTGGAAGCTGTCGCTCTTTTTTACCTCGTCGCGGACGGAATTTAACGTGTCCGAAAGTACCGCAAGCTCTTTATATTCCGAGTTGGTAAAGTTAACGTTGAAGTCTCCCTTTGAAAAGCGTTCGGCTGTGGCGGAAAGATTTTTAATTCCCGAAGACAGCCGTTGCGATACACTGTATGAAAAGAGTGCGGCGGCAAGAAGCACGAATATTCCTACAAGTATAAAATAAACAAGAAGAATATTCCTTGTACCGTTTATTATCTTCAAGGAATAGTTTGCAAATAAGTAACTTCCCCCGTGATAATCTATAACGGAAACATAATTAAGACTGTTGTTCTTTGAATATAATAGCGAACTGCCGCCAAAATCTTTAAACTGCTCTTTTATATAGCTTATTTCGTCTGCATAATTTTCATTTAAGCTGTCGTCAAAAGGCAAAAGCACTTCTCCGCCCTGCGATAAAACGACAACGTTTATACCTTCCTGTCTATATCTGCGCAAATAACCCGAAACAGCGAAATCGTCGTTTGCGGTCATAAACGTTGCGACCTCGCCGCCTATTCCCGTCAATCTGTTGCGGGCGTGCGATTCGAGCGAGCTGCTGACAACCATAAAGAATATCACTTCAACAAGAAGGATAAGCAATGAGGCAAGCAGAATGAAATACTTCATCAGCACATAATTTATGCTTTTAAGAGATTTTAGTTTTATCTGCGGTTTTTTAAACTTCAAATTTGTATCCTAAGCCTCTTAAAGTAACTATAAATTTTCTATACTGTTTAAGATTGGAACGGAGCATTTTTATATGCGTATCAACCGTTCTGTCATCGCCGTAAAAATCAAAACCCCACACGTCCATTAAAAGCTTTTCACGCGTGAGTGCGATTCCCTTGTTTTTGACCAAATAAAATAGAATTTCATATTCCTTGGGCGTAAGCTCTGCCTTTTCCCCGTCCACATAAACGTTGCGACCTGCCATATCTATCGTAAGTCCTTCAAAAGTTACGACGTCTTTATGTGCTTCCTCGCCGTTTTTACGTTTTAACACCGCGTTAATGCGCGCCATTACTTCCTTAGGAGAGAAAGGCTTGGTAACATAATCGTCCGCCCCTATTTCAAAGCCGAAAAGCTTATCGTACTCCTCGCCCCTTGCCGAAAGCATTATTACGGGAACGTCCTTTATCTTTTTGATTTCCTTAACGGCGGAAAAACCGTCAAGACGCGGCATCATTACGTCCATTAATATTATATCGTAATCGGATTCGCGGCACATCATTACAGCCTGCATACCGTCGGCGGCTTCAAAGGCTTCTCCTCCCTCGAATTCAACGTACTCTTTCAGTACTCCGCGTATCATTTCTTCATCGTCAACAATAAGTACTTTCATAAAGTCCTCCTTATATCTATAATAAACCGAAAATTTAAACCTTAGTTTATACCGCAATGAAATGTATGTGAAATTTTTAATTATTTTAACACATATAAATTTTTAAGTCAATAACGGTAAAAAAGTTGACACGCAAGTAAAACTGAATTATAATACCAACATAAACATTTGTTTATGTTGGGTAATTTTATGATTGACGAGGAAAAACTTGAAATTTTGACAGAAAGTGCAAAGTACGACGTTTCCTGCTCCTCTTCGGGGTCGCGCAGGACAAATAAGTCGGGCGGTATAGGCAACGGCTCGGTAGGCGGGATATGCCATTCATTTACTCCCGACGGAAGATGTATTTCGCTTTTGAAAATTCTTATGAGCAACGAATGCTTATATGACTGCGAGTACTGCCCGAACAGACGAAGCGCGGACGTGCCACGCGCAAGACTTACCCCCGACGAGGTTTGTGAGCTTGTAATTAACTTCTATAAAAGAAATTATATCGAGGGACTGTTTCTCTCCTCCGCCGTTTTCGACAGCCCAGACAAGACTATGGAGCTGCTTACGGAAACGGTTGTAAAGCTTAGAAAAGTATATAACTTCAACGGTTATATACATCTTAAAGGTATTCCGCACGCAGACGGGGCAATAGTAATGAAAGCGGCAAAGACCGTTGACAGAATGAGCTATAACGTGGAGCTGCCGAGCGAGCAATCTTTAAAGCTGCTTGCCCCGCAGAAAACCAAACAAAGCCTGCTTTTGCCTATGAAAAGCCTTAACGAAGCTATACAATACGATAAGCTTAATAAAATCAGACACGGAAAAGTTTTACCTGCCGGACAGACGACGCAGATGATTATAGGGGCGTCGCCTGAGAGCGACGGGCGCATTTTAAAGCTAAGCGAAGCTTTATACAGAAATATGAACCTGAAACGCGTTTACTACTCCTCTTATATACCCGTTGTAAAAAGCAGTAAACTGCCCGACGTCGGCGCGGGACTTTTAAGGGAGCATAGACTGTACCAAGCGGACTGGCTTATCAGATATTACGGTTTTAGTGTAAACGAAATATGCGACGAGCAGGAAAATCTTCCGCAGGAGTACGACCCTAAGTGCGCCTGGGCTTTGCGCAATATGCACCTGTTCCCCGTTGAAATAAATACCGCGCCATTGGAAACGCTGTTAAGAGTACCCGGAATAGGAGCGAAAAGCGCGTACAGAATAACCGAAGCGAGAAAATTTTCAAAATTAGATTTTGATAATCTTGCAAAAATGCGCATAGTATTAAAGAGAGCTAAGCACTTTATAACGTGCAAAGGCAAATTTTACGGCTCGGACAGCTTTGCGCAAGTTAAGACCGCACTGCTTATTGCGGGTTCAAACGAAGTAAACGAACAGCTTACAATGTTTTCCGAAACCTCTACCGCCCTTTCCGCTCTCACAGGCGAAATATAGTTTCAGCCTCTACGGAGGAATATGATGAAAATTTTTATTACCGACGGAACGCCGTCAACGTTTTTCACTGCGGTGTTCGACGCATTCCGCGAGAAAGAATGCGTTATAACGTCTGACCGACAAGTCCAATTATCGTTTGACAGCGAGGTAATACGCGTTGGATGCGACGAACAAAAATGCGAACGCGTGCGGAACGGAATTGCAAAATACGACAGGCTTGCCGAGGAAGAAATCGCGCTTGCCCTAAGAAGTTGCGACCCGCTTAAAGAACAGACGGCATTTGAATACATCAGAAAACTGATGAACGTGAAAGCACCCGTAAGAAAAATGCTTAACGCCCCCGAAGTTATTGAATTTAACGATATAGTATACAAGGTTACTGGCGAGACGCACAGGCTTAAAGGGTTTTTAAGATTTATGGAAAACAGCGCGGGTGTGCTTTACGCCCCCTATTCCCCAGACAACAACATTACCGATCTTTTAATGGAACACTTTGCCGAAAGACTGAAATCGGAAAAGTTTGTAATCCACGACTTAAAACGCAAAATTGCAGGTATGTACGACGGAAACGAATGGATAATGGGCTACGCGGGCGAGGCGGAAGTTTATCTTTCCGAATACGAACGCACTTTTGAGAACCTTTGGAAGAAGTATTATAATTCGGTAAATATAAAAGAACGACCGCACGAAAAACAGATGAAAGGTTATATGCCCGTGAGGTATTGGAAATTTTTACCCGAAAAAAATTGAAAAGGCGGACTTGCAAGTCCGCCGCTTTTTGATTTATTTGTTTTTATGGACTATAATTTCAACAATCATTGAAATTACCCAACAGGCAAACGCGCCGACGACAAGCAATATCCACATTGGATGCCATAAATTGAGTATTGCACCCAAAAGAAGATATACGATAATGCAGGACAGCATAACCAAACCGCATACGCAGCCCGTAAACGGATTTTCGCCGCGGGCTATTTTATCTTTCCTCTTTTTGGCGTTGCATAGGTCTAATATTATGCCTACAATTCCGCAGGACATTGTGCTGACGGGAAGAATTACCCAATACGGATGCCAGATACCCGTAATAATACCAACCAATAGAAACGAAACTATACCGCCGAAAGCTATGGTTGCGCATACTGCGCCCTGAATTTTTTCCGCAAACGTTTGAACTTCGTCCTTTCCGCGTTTAAACAAATAGTCTTTTATTTTCATATCGCTTACTTTTTCGGTATCGCGCTCCGCACCGTCTTCAACTCCGTCAAGCCGCTCCGCCCTCTTTCCGTCCAGCAGCTCGTCTACCGAAACGCCGAAAATGCGTGCGATGGGTATAAGCAAAGACGTTTCAGGCATAGCTTCACCCGTTTCCCATTTTGAAACCGCTTTATTTGTTACACCCAAAAGCTGCGCAAGCTCTGCTTGCGTCATTCCCTTGTCCTTCCTGAGCGCGTAAAGAAATTCTCCGAAATTTTCCATATATCCTCCTTTTTGGTATTATTCTATCTTTTTTTATCCGTGTTTACAATAGAATATTGTCGAATATAAGTAGAACTATTAAAATACAAGGTCAAAACCGCCAAAGCTTAACACTTCGGCGGTTTTTTAAAGCTATTTCAAGCGTTTATCAATTTTATCGAAAAAGTCTGTAAGATAATTGTTTTCAAAATTTTCAAGCGAGCCGTTATCGGCGGCTTTAGTAAGTTCACGGTCTATCGGAAGCTTAGCCACAGCAGGTATTCCGTTTTCCATTGCAAGCGCGTCGACGGCACTTTCCCCGAATACAGAAATTTTTCTTCCGCAGTCGGGACATTTTATATAGCTCATATTCTCTACAATTCCGAGAATGGGAACGTTCATCATATTCGCCATATTAACCGCTTTCTGAACAATCATACCGACAAGGTCTTGCGGGGTTGTTACAATTATTATGCCGTCAAGAGGTATGCTTTGGAATACGGTTAAAGGCACGTCGCCCGTGCCTGGGGGCATATCTATAAACATATAGTCTACGCCCGTCCAAATAACGTCCGTCCAGAACTGCATAACCGTACCCGAAATAAGCGAACCGCGCCAAACCACGGGTTCCGACTCGTCATCAAGCAAAACGTTCATAGACATAATCTGGATACCGCTTTCCGTTACCACGGGGATTATACCGTTTTCGCTACCGGTCGCGTGTTCGTTTATTCCGAACATACGCGGAATTGAAGGTCCGGTTATATCGGCATCCATTATCGCCGTAACCTTTCCCCTGTTTTGCGAAGCTGCGGCAAGAAGCGCGCAAGTCATTGATTTGCCAACACCGCCCTTTCCGCTGACTACGGCAATTACCTTTTTGATATCGCTGAACTCGTGCGGTTTTTTAATTAAACTTTTCTTTTCGCGCGAGGAACAATCAGATGAACACGAAGAACAATCGTGCGAACATTTATCTGCCATAAAAACTCCTTATTCTGCCATATCCGCCTTAAAATTACCAAGGTTTAATGCAGTATTTATATTTTAAAATATAGACTTAAATTTGTCAAATAAAACCTTGCAAAGTTGCTTGCCAAACCCAAACTTTTCTGTTAAAATAGCTGTACTGTGCTAAGTGGGGAGTTAGCGGTGCCCTGTACCTGCAATCCGCTATAGCAGGACCGAATTGTCTTTCCCGACGAATCAAGTGGAAGGCTGCATCTTATAAGGGGTGTCGATACCAAGGTCTTATGCAACCGAACGCTGCGAACCGTGTCAGGATAGGGATATAGCAGCACTAAACAGCTTATTCGGTGTGCCATAAGGTAGCTTTGGAGGAGCTACCTGTAAGATTTACGCTTCGGCTTGTTTCGGCAAAAAAGACTGCACAGTAATTTTGAATTATTCACGGTAATATACCGTTAAACCGCCCGCGCAATTTTGCGCGGGCGGTTTTAACTTTTTATGCCGCTATTGACAAAAACAAATCTAAAATCCACATAACAGACATTATCGCTATTCCGACGGAAGCCCCGATAAAGAAGTTACTTATTCCGTATTTCTTCCCCGCCAAAAGCGGCTTGCGCCTGTCGTTTATCAGCCATACGAACATACCTATCGCAGCCCCTATAGCAGCGTAAACGAAAAGACCCAACAGCATATCCGCAGGCGTGAACTCCTCCATCGTTACCGCTAAGCCGAGGCTGTCCGAAAAGGCAAGCATAACTACCGCAATAAGATTGTTTAAAAAATGTACGAGCATTGCAGGCAATACCGACCGCGAACGCACGGTAAGAAAAGAAAGCATACAGCCAAGCAAAAACTGATGAACCGTCTGCTGCGCCGAGCCGTGCATTAATGCAAAACAGAAACCCGTAATGAAGATAGCGCGCACACTGCCCATTGACTGCTCTGCGGAATGCAAAATTATACCTCTGAAAATCAATTCTTCAAAAAATGCAGGTATAAGAGCCATAAATATAATTGCGGGTAAAATTTGCACACCCGATACGTCAGGTAAAAAGCTATCGTCGGGGGTATAGCCGATAATTTCTAAAAAGTTAAGGAAAAATGTACTTACTATACTGCCTATAAACAGCATTCCAAACGTCAGTAATACAGCCATAAGATAGTACTTGGCGTTGGTTTTTACGGGAAAAATTTCTTTAAACTTTACCTTGCGCGTACATAAAATTACGGCAAGCGTAATACATATTGCCAACGGCGACACAAGCGAGCTTACGTATATGAAAACATTTCCGTCCGTATTGACATTTGCTATTCCTAGAATAAACGATATAAAAAACGACAGCCCTACATACAACAGCACCGCAAGCGAGTACGTAAGCCCGCCCGTGATGGACGACAGACCTAAATCTCTTTTAAAATAGTTTACCTTTTTAAGGGGCGGTGCTGCTACTTCCTGCGTAACAGGCTGTATAGTTTGCGGACTTTCCGTCTGCGGCTCGTCCATAAACATTAAATCCTCAAAAGCGGAGCGGGGTTTATCTTCCTCAGAACGAATTTGATTTTCATCTGGTAAGCGGGAGTCGTTTTCTTCCATTATTCTCCTCCTTATCTTTTTATTTGCTACCAAAAAAGGGCGGAAAACCGCCCTTTTTTTATGCTATTACTTTAAATAAACCGCAACATTGCAGTACTATACACGTTATTGCAAGCAAAACAAGATACAAACTGAACCATTTGTAATTTGCCTTTTGTATCACTTTAAGCATTACTTTAACGGCAAACAGACCGACTAATGCAGAGATAACAAAGCCTAACGCAACGCACCAGCCATACGTCGAACCGTTATCTATAAAATCTTGCTGGATTTCGCCTTTGACTAAGCCCTTGATAAGTGAAATTACAAAGCTGCCCAAAATAACGGGGATACTCATCAAAAACGAGAACTTTGCAACCTCTTCCCTTTTTCCGCCTGCAAGCATTCCCGCGCATATTGTGGAACCGCTTCTTGAAATGCCCGGAAGCACAGCTATTGCCTGCGCAAAGCCCATAGGCAATACGGTACGCCAACAAAGAGGCAAAACGTTTTCCCGCTTTTTGGCGACTATTTCGGTTACAAACAAAACCGAAGCCGTAATGAGGAAAAATACCGCTAAAATAATACCAATATATTTGAACTCATTACTCATCCCGTCTATTACGTCTTCTAAAAGAAGACCTATGACTGCCGCGGGAATTGACGCAATAACGAGATATCCAAGCGTTTTAAACGGTTTTTTGAACAGCTCCAATATGTCCCGCCAAAAGACGACACATACCGCAACAAGTGTACCGAGATGCAGAATTATGTTGAAAAACAGTCCGCCCTCTTGTATACCCAAAACCCTTTGTAAGAATACGAGATGACCGCTTGAAGATACGGGTAAAAATTCCGTAAGTCCTTGCACCAGCCCGAGAATTATTGCCTGCCAGATTTTCATTGATTATTATTGTTGGTTGTATTGTTTGACGAATTGTTTGACGAATTGTTATTGTCCAAGTCAAGTAAATCCTGATATCTCTTTTCATACTTGACTACGGTTACGTTATTTTTATTAGAGTCGCTTTCCTCTTTTCTGTAATCGCTTAATAATTTGCTTCTGTTGGTTGTCGTTACGTCTGAAAGGTTTTTATCCTTTAACCACTCGAAGAACAGATTTTCAAACGTGCCTTCTACTTTTACGTTATTTGTCCAATCGAGATTTGAATAAGTTTCAAACTTATCAAAAGTATACGTTACGTATATTAAATGCCAGCCGTAGTCGCCCGCGCAAACCGTAAACGAACCTTCTCCTTGCGATATTGCAAGCTTAGCGGCATATTCAAATTCTTTAATATAGCTTGTATCGTATGCCTGTACGGAATAACCGACGTACTGCGAAAGCACGCTTGTGTCGGTTGTGTAAGCAAACTGAAGCTCGTTAACCGCGCTCATTGCCCCATACTGCTTTGTAGCCGTATTCATTAAGTCGTTTCTGTTAAAGGTACCGAAATCTACTTTACCGTTAGCGTATAAGAATTTGGAATAGTCGATTTCGTCATCTTCGTTTTTGAACGATTTTTCTTCATAATAATTATCGGTAACGTCATAACTTACATATTCGCCGCCGAGTACGTAATTAACATATGCTTTAAACTCTTCAAGCATTCCGTCAATTGTAAGCTCATTGCCGATAAGCGTATAGCTTCCGTCCTCGTTTTCGTAAACCTGACCGTTGTATGAATATCTTCCGTCGTAGATTTCAAGCTTTTTGTATCTTCCGCCCTCTTCGCTGTCGGTAAGATTATTTTCAAAGAAAAGATAGTCGCTTGCGCCGTATGCTTCAATGCCCGCTTCGCTTGCCTTGAAGGAATAGTTATCCGTTCCGTTGAACCAAGCCGAACGCTGGTCAACCGTTTTAATTTCTTTTAAAATTTGGTTTCTTGCATTGTAGTAGCTGTCGTCGTCCTCGTCCGCGCTTTTAATGCTGTTCAATTCGGCAAGCTGCGCGCTCTGTTTTGCGTTAAACGGAAGCAGGATATTGTAGACGAAGCCGTATTTGCCGTAATGCTCGCCGTCGAACTTATCGCTGTCCGAGGTGTCGGGGCTGTACAGTAAAAACGACGTTGAAGACATACTGCCCATTGCCGACTCAAATGCGGAAGAAGAAGAATAATTATCCGTCTGGTCGTTGAGAAGCTCGTTATAAACTTCGTTAATATAATTGTCCTGTAAAAGAATTTTTTCCTGTTTAGCTTCATACAGGGAGTTATATTTATTGATTACGCGCGATTCAAGCTGGGCAATGTATTCGTTTTTGAAATATTCGAGCTTTGTAATGTCTTTAAGCTTGTCCGCCTCGGTATCGATATCCACAAGGTCGTTTTTACGGAGATTATCTATAAAGGTATTATAAGCCTGCACCCTCGTTGCGCGAGTTGTGCCGTCAAGCGCGTCGTCCTGATATGCGCCGCTGTCTTTAAGCAGATATCCCTCGTATCCGGTATATAGTTTATAATCGAGGCTGCCGTCCTTTGAAGGATAATAATCGTCCTGCTCGGTATTCAGATTTTTGGGTGTGGTGCGGGTTGCCGTACCTTTATATTCTTCGTCTTCCTCTGTCAACGTATTTTCATAATTGTCGATAGCGGAATTTATAGAGGAATAAAGCTTGTACTTTGCAAGCTTGACGTCGTCGCTATCCTCTCCGCCGAGAAGATATTCGTATTTTTCAACGTCCTGACCTTTATCGTTGTAGTCCTTATAAACAGAAAGTGCGGACGCGTCATAGTCCTTGCTATCCTTATTGGTAGCCTTTTCTTCAAGAATGGCAACGGTCGAGTACTGCACAAGAACCGCATTATCGATAAGTGCGTCCATAAGCATATTGAACGTATCCTTATAGGACGTACCGTTTGATACGTAAGAATAACCGACGTTAAGGAAATAGGAAAGTAAATTTCTCTTATTAATAGACGTAGGCTTTAATGCCGACGAATATGCGGTTAAGCTGTTGTCCGAACTGAATGTTTTCGCTTCCCTTATATCTACGGTAGCGATTACCTGTTCCATATCTGCCTTGCTGATTACCGATATTAAAGAACACCCGGTAAACGTTGCTGAAATCGTAAAACAGGACGCCAAAGCGGCTGCTACTAATGTTTTTTTCTTCATAAAGTTTCTCCTGCCGTAAAACGGCTACAAAATACCATTAACAATTATATAATATTTAAGGCTGTAAAGCAAATCATTTTAACGGAAATTACGCAAAACTTAGTGCAAATTTTAAAAATTTTGTCATATCGAGCATAGTTTTTGCGGGATTTGCGTGCGGAGAGAATATGATAAGCGGAGCTTTCGCCATAGAAAGCCTTACCATACCCGCATATTTGTCAAGCGCGGCGCATAGCCGCTCGTCCTTTAACGAGTTAATCGACGGAAGCTCGAACGAACCCTCCGTGCTGTCAACGCAAATTTTCTTTACGTTGAATTTCGCCGCATAGGATTTCATTACCGCTATTATCAAAAGGTTTAAAACCTCGTCGGGCATAGGTCCGTAATTATCCTCCATAGACAGGCAAACGCGCTTATAGTCTTCCACCGTCCTTATTTCCGCTATTTGCTTATAGCAGTCCATACGTCCGGCATTCGATTCGACGTAGGCTTCGGGTATGTATGCGGTCGCTTTGACTTCAAGCTCTGCCGTAAACGAGCTTTCGCCCGTCAGCTCTTCCTTTAACAGTTTGGAATAAAGCTCGTAACCGACCCTATCCATATGTCCGTGCTGCTCCGCCCCAAGAACATTACCCGCACCGCGTATTTCAAGGTCGCGCATTGCGACCTTAAAGCCGGAACCGAGTTCGGTAAACTGCATTATCGCTTTAAGTCTTTCCGCCGCATCCGAGGTTAAAACCTTTTCGGGCTTGAACGTGAAGTACGCCTGTGCAAGGCGCGAGCCTCTGCCTACCCTTCCGCGCAGCTGATAGAGCTGGGAAATACCGAGGCGGTCGGAGTCGATTACTATAATGGTATTTGCGTTAGGTAGGTCAATTCCGTTTTCGATTATAGTTGTCGTAACGAGAATATTTTTTTCGCCGCGGTAGAACGAAAACACGCTGTTTTCAAGGGTATCCCTATCCATTCTTCCGTGGGCGTAGCATACCTTGCCTTCGGGAATAATTTCGGCAATTCTTCCCGCAAAAGACGAAATGGTTTCAACCCTGTTGTAGAGTATGAATACTTGCCCCCCGCGCGAAAGCTCCCTTATGCACGCGTCGCGGATAAGCGTTTCGGTTTCCTCTACGACGTAAGTCTGGACAGGCAATCTTTTTTGCGGAGGCGTGCTTATAGTGCTTATATCCCTGATACCGGCAAGCGACATATGCAACGTGCGCGGTATGGGAGTTGCGGTCATAGTAAGACAGTCCACGTCGTTTTTGACGTGTTTTATTTTTTCCTTATGCTCTACGCCGAACCGTTGTTCCTCGTCGAGAACGAGCAGTCCCAAGTCATAGAATTTTACGTCGTCTGATAAAAGGCGGTGCGTACCTATAATAAAATCGATATCGCCGTTTGCAAGACGCTTCAATGTTTCCGCCTGCTGTTTAGGCGTTTTGAACCTGTTTAATTTTTCAACCCGTACCCCGAACTCTTTAAACCTTTCAAGCGCGGTATTGAAGTGCTGTTCGGAAAGAACTGTACCCGGACACATCAGCGCAGCCTGCTTGCCGCCCAACACACAAAGGTAGACAGCCCGCAACGCAACTTCCGTTTTACCGTAACCCACGTCGCCGCAAAGCAACCTGTCCATTACCTTATCCGAACACATATCCGCCTTTATTTCTTCGATGGATACAAGCTGGTCGGGGGTTTCCTCGTAAGCGAACGCGTCCTCGAACTCCTCCATCATTACTGAATTCTCGGGGAAGCGGTAGCCTTTCTTTTCGGTGCGCTCGGCGTAGAGTTGCTTTAAGTCGAAAGCCAATTCACGGATAGAGCGTTTTACCCTTTCCTTAACCCTGTCGAACTCCGCGCCTCCTATTTTGGAAAGCGACGGGTTTCCTTCGCCGACGTACTTTGAAAGAACGTCCATCTGTTCGACGGGAACGTACAGCACATCGCCGCCCTTATACTCGATTGCAACGTATTCCTTTATCCCATCGGTCGTTTCAATCTTTTTCGTACCCGTAATTTTGCCTATGCCGTGCTTTTCGTGTACGGCATAATCGCCTATTTCGGGTGCTGAGAACATATCGCCGCGCTTTTTGCGTATACGCTTGGTTGTGACTTTGGTATACAAATCGCCGCTGCCCAAAATTACAAGCTTGCTTTCGTGGACGATAAGCCCGTGCGGCATTTCCTCAGACGTAAGCGAAACGCCGTGCAACGCTTCAAGGCGGTCGGGAACGGAATATAACGGAAAGTATTCGTCATTTAAAATTTCCGCAAGCTTTTCCGTGCGCTGTATGCCGCCTGTATAAATTAAAATTCTGTAACCGTTGGCAAGCCAGTTTTTTATATCGGTTATAAGCTGCGGCATCGCATTGAGATAAGACGGCGCAGGGGAAGAATTGAAATTAAATGTTTTAAGGGGTTGGAAAAAGTGTGTGCTTGATGTAAACGTCTGGACGGCAAGCGAACGGAAACGCCTGAACTCTGCGGTAACATATTCCGTGGAAAGAAGTTGCCGCGAAGAAAATGCGAAAGCTTCCCCTCCCTTTTTCAGTTCGCGTACCCTTTCGTCATGCTCTTTGTATACACCGTTCAATCTGTCGTTTATTAACTTACATTCGTCAAAGATTATTAGCGTGTCCTTATCCAAAAGGTCAAAAAGCGTACAAGAGTTTTCCAACAGCGGCATTACGAAAGAAGCACCAGCAAACGGCGCGCCTGCTTCAAGCTTGGATATCAAATCGTCTGAAATCGCCTTGGCGCGCTTGAACGCGGCAGAGTCGGGACAGGTTTTAAGATTAGCCGAAATTTCGGATTTGATATTTTTGACATCTTGCTCTGTATAACAAACGTCCGTTGCGGAAATTATGGAGATTTCGTTTATCTCTTCAAGACGCTCCCCGCTAACCTGATCATATGGGCGTATTCTTTCAACCGTATCGCCGAAAAAGTCTATACGGACGGGATTTTCCGAGTTTACGGGATATACGTCGAGAATATCCCCGCGGACGGCAAACGCCCCCTTGCTTTCCACCGAATACTCGCGGGTGTAGCCCATACTTACAAGCTTTTGGGGAAGTGAACGGTAATCATACTCGTCGTCGACCGTCAGCTTTACGTAGTCAAGCTTGGCGGGAAACAACTGCATTATTGCTTCAATATCGCACACTGTAATTTCCGCACCGTCCATAATTGCATTAACCGCCGTAAGCCTTCTGAAAAGAGCGTCCTTGGAAAGAGCGTCTTTATATAAAATAACTTCGTCCTTTGCGGGCAGAAGTACGCATTTTTTGCCAGAAAGCGCGCAAACGGAAGTATAAACTTTATTTGCGGAAACCGCGTCCGCCGTAACATACAAGACCTTATACCCCGAAAGCGAAGCAATAAGGTTTTTATTCGCTTCCGAAACGCCGAAAACCGCCGTCGGTGTGCCGAGGCGGAGTTCGTTTTCGAGAGCGGGATAATTACCGCCTAAATTTTTGAAAGTGAAAAAGTTTTTGTTCATTTATCCTTTATATGCGTTTAACTTTCTTTTCAACCGTTATACTTTGTCATAACCAATTCAACAGGCTCGCCGCTTGCAATGGCTATTGCAGCGTCGGCTGCCCTGCCACAAGCCGAAATGAAAAGCTCGTAATCTTCTTTCCTGACTTCTGCCAAAACGTAATTGATTATAGGTATGTTAATCTCAGGGTCGCGTATGCCTATTCTTATACGGGTAAACGCCGAAGTTCCTATTTCGGCAATAACCGAACGCATACCGTTATGCGTACCGGCACTGCCCGAAGGGCGTATTCTTACCGCGCCCTTGGGGATATCGTAGTCATCGTACAAAATAATTAAGTCTTCCGCGGAGGCTCTGTATTTTGCAAGTAGCTGTTTAACCGCTCTGCCGCTGTTGTTCATATACGTTACGGGGCGCGCAAGTATAATCTTTTCCCCGCTGACGTTTGCTTCGGCGGTATATGCCTCGCATTCCTTTTTTTTGAACTTGACGTCCAGCTTTGCTGCAACGTCTCCAACGGCGATATAGCCCATATTATGAAAAGTTTTAAGATATTTTTCTTCGGGATTGCCAAGCCCAACTATTATTTTCATTATCGTATACCTTATTTTAAATTTAAAAAAATGCAAATATGCAATAAAGACAAGGCAAGTGAGCATTTTTTGACGGCGCATACACGAAAGTATGTAACCGAAAAAAAGCGAAGTTTAACACTGTATTGCAAAGCTTATGCATTTTAAACGCCACAGATATCTGTGGCGTTTAAGCTTTGAATAAATTAGTCGTATATTTTTGACATGGGTCTGTCAAGATAAACGTTTTCAATTGCAGCCGCAAAAATAGGAGCTGTGGTTATCATCTTGAAGGTGGGAAGCATTTTTTCCTGCGGGATGTTTATTGTATCGAGCATTGCAAGCTCGGTTATAGGAGAAGCCGCAAGCCTTTCGATTGCAGGTCCCGAAAGCACGCCGTGCGAACAGCAGGCATAAATTTCTTTTGCTCCCGCTTCCTTCAAAGCTTTCGCGCCCTGGACAATAGTACCTGCGGTATCTATCATATCGTCAATCATAAGACAGTTTTTACCCTTTACGTCGCCTATGATATTCATTACTTCCATTACGTTTGCCTTGGGACGGCGTTTATCGATTATAGCCATCTTTGCGTCCATACGCGCGGCAACCTTTCTTGCCCTTGCAACAGAGCCGATATCGGGAGATACTACCACGAAGTTGTCGTCTACCTTGGGTTTGAAATGATTGTAAAGCGTAGGTCCGCCGACAAGGTTGTCCAAAGGAATATCGAAGAAACCCTGAATTTGCAGGCAGTGCAAATCCATAGTTAAAACTCTGTCCGCGCCTGCGGAGGTAATTAAGTTGGCAACGAGCTTTGCCGTAATGGGTTCTCTCGAACGGGCTTTTCTGTCCTGACGGGCATAGCCGAAATAAGGAATTACGGCGGTAATTCTTCCCGCGCTGGCACGCTTTGCCGCGTCAATCATTATGAGAAGCTCCATAAGATTTGCGTTTACGGGATAGCTTGTGGACTGGATAAGGAAAACGTCCTTACCGCGGATTGATTCGTCGAAACGGACGTAAATTTCCCCGTCGGAAAAGTGCGTAACCTCCATTTCGCCGAGCGAGGTGTTAAGCCTTGCCGCTATTGCTTCCGCAAGGGGTTTGTTGGAATTACCGGAAAAAATTTTAATTTCGTTGCCGTGATTAATCATTTGGGTTTTATGTCCTCCGATTTTACTTTTGTATTTAAAAGGCTTTGCCGCCCTTTTTACTTTACTCCCGAAGTATTAAGTTTTTACTTTAACATTTTATAATTATAACAGTTTAATGTCAAATAATTAAGGCTATATATTCACGAAAATTTCGTCGCAGTGACAACGATATTTTCCGTGACTTGGGGAGTTCTACTCCCCTGCGCGCAATATTAAAGGCTTTTTTAAACTTTGGCGCATATCCGAAAAGAAGGTCGACAAAATATCCGCGCACTCTTCTTGCATAATTCCGCCTTCAACCTCTATTGTATGGTTGACGAGATTGGACGCCGCCAGCTGTCGGGTCATAGACCTGCCCTTCGCCTCGTATGCGCCGAAGTATACCTTTTTTATGCGCGCGTTCAGCATTGCGCCCATACACATAGGACAGGGTTCGAGCGTTACGTAAATTTCGCATTCGGGGATACGCCAGCTTTTAAGTTTTTTACAAGCTTTTTCAATAGCTTCTATTTCCGCATGGGCTGTAGCTATCTGTTTTTTAGTGCGCCTGTTATGTCCGCGGGAAATTACTTTTCCGTCGCAGACCACTACCGCGCCGATTGGTACTTCGCCCTCTTTTAAAGCGGCTTGCGCGCATTTAAGCGCAGCTTTCATAAATTTATCAGCCATATTTTTCCGTAAATATCTTTAAAGCTTTATAGCATTTTTTTAAACTTCGTAAATTTTTAATCGGGTGTGCGAGGCTATCCGACCCGCACTCGACGGTATATGCAGGTATGTGCAACTTTTTAATACACCAATCTTTGTAGCCGCCCGCAGAGCCGCAAATAAGCTTTGGCTTGTAACCTGTTGCCGAGGCAAGAATTTCAGCACCGCGCCTGTCGCCCGCGCCGTCGTACTGCCAATATATTTCCTCCCCTTTGGTGTGAAAGCTTAGAGTGAAAAACGGGCGCACCTTTAAAGTAAAATCGCGCAGTGAAGCCGTTTCCGCTTCGGAAAACGGATAATCGCCTATACAGTTCTCTCCGCCGCGTGATTTTGTGTTCAGTCTTCCGCTTCCCCAATCGGCGTCGAAATTGCAATTCAAATCCACGCCGCGGGCGTTCGCTTTCCATAAGGGACGCACCGTTTGGCTTATTTCCGCTCCGTCGGGATTTACAAGAGGAATTACCCAGCCTCCGCCCTTTCGTACACCTGTTTTAATATGTTTGATTGCAAGACGTGCGGTTATCCACTCCCTTGCGTGAATTGCGTATGTTGAAATAAACTGCCTGCCGACGGGACTGCCTATATGAAAGGCAAATATTTCCCTGCCGTGAAAGGAATAACCTATTATACACTTTTTTCCGCCGTAGCTTTGGTAAAATCTTTTTACTTCATCGAATATCACACAATAGGATATGTTTTGCTTTATACATTAATACTAATTAAACCTTTGGGCTATTTGTGATAATCCGAACCGCTGTTAATCATAAAAGCGCGGTAAAGCTGCTCGCAAAGAATTACCCGCATAAGCTGGTGCGGAAAAGTCATAGCCGAAAACGAAAGCTTTAAATCCGCTTTTTGTTTGACGGCATTTGAAAGTCCGTATGAAGAGCCGATTATAAACGTAGCTTCATCCCCTCTGTCGGTAAGTCCTTTTAAAAAGCCCGCAAGCTTTTCGCTTGAATACTTTTCCCCTTCTATGCAAAGAGCAATTATTTTACCCTTTGCCGCTTTTAAAACACCTGCGGCTTCTTCCTCTAAATTTTTGCCTTCGGGAATTTCCTTAATCTCTGCTTTCGCAAAGCGGGATATACGCTTCAAATATTCGCCGACTGCCGAACGGTAAAATTCTTCTTTGATTTTACCGACGCACACAATATTTATCTTCTGCATCAGCCCACCCCGAAAAGAGATAATAGCCACAAAAGTCCGAGTGCGGCAATGCCGACCGAAGCAAAAATAAAGAACAATTTAACCCCGCCCTTTTCGCATTTTTTTAAGGGCGTTTTGTCGAGTATAAGCCAGATTACCGCCCCGACGAGCGCGAGCGCGGAAGTGACCGTAAGCGCGATATTTCCGCCGCTTGAAATAATTAAATTTCCGTCCTCGCCGTACAGATTGCACGCAGCGAAAATTATTATAAGCGCGTTATTGATAAAGTGCATCATTACCGACGGCAGAATTGAACGCGAGCGCACGGCAAGAAAAGCGAACGCACAGCCCGCAATGAACTGATAGACCGTCTGTTCGGGCGAGCCGTGGAAAAGCGAAAAACAGAAGCCGACGACAAATACCGTGCGGATACTGCCCATACCGTTTTCGCAGCAATTTAAAATTGCGCCGCGGAAGAGAAGTTCTTCGCAAAATGCCGGCAAAACGGCAATTACGAGAATTGCCAAAACAGAGTATCCGCCCGAAAGGTTGGGAAGATAACTGCCCGCCTCCCTCGGTTCATAGCCGAATAGCCCGAAAAACTTTACGGACACTTCGTTTACCCAGCTTAATGAAAATAAAAGCCCGTAAATTAAAAGTAAACCTATTAAATAATACTTAGGGTGGCACTTTACGGGAAAAATGCTTTTGAAGCTTAGCTTTTTATTGCTTAAAATTGTTGCAATACATATACCTATTGCAATAGGCGAAACGAGATAATTTATATAAAGATACGCATCGCTGCCATTTTCAAGCTTTGCGGCAGTAATGATAAGCGACGCGATAAGCGATAGCGCAAAGTAAAAAACTACCGCCGCACTGTAAGTTAAACCGCCTGTCTTTGAATTTAAGCGGGGATTGATTTCTTCCATAATTTAGATTATAGCTTAAAATAAAAATAAAGTAAACGAAATAATTTACATTTAAAGTCAAATGTTATAAAATTATGGTATGCGAAAGATAAACACCCAAATTTTAGAGGATAAAATTTATGAAATGGCGTTGCACGCAGGCGTCAATCTTACCCCTTCGTGCATTGACGCTATGGAAAAGGCTTACGCAGACGAAAGCGGGAAAGCCTGCTCGTTTGCACTGAAAACCATTATAGGTAACAGTGAAATCGCCAAAGAGAAAGCGATGCCTGTATGTCAGGACACGGGACTTTCCGTCGTCATTCTGGAAATAGGTCAGCAAGTCTACCTTGAAGGCAAGGCTTTAAGCGAAGCCGTAAACAACGGAGTCCGCAGGGCGTACAGGGACGGATATTTCAGAAAATCGGTCTGCGACCCGATAACGCGCGTAAACACCGCGGACAATACCCCCGCCGTTATTCACACCGAAATAGTCGCAGGGGATAAAATAAAAATAACCTATATGCCTAAGGGGTTCGGCAGCGAAAATATGTCAAGACTGTTTATGCTTAAACCCGCGCAGGGCGTTGACGGAATTATAAATGCGATAGTAGAAACGGTAAAGCTTGCGGGTTCGCGTCCCTGCCCCCCTGTCTACGTCGGCGTGGGCATAGGCGGAAGCTTCGACACGTGCGCATATCTGGCAAAGAAAGCATTGACGCGTGACATAGGCACGCGCAACCAACGCGCCGATATCGCGGAAATAGAACAGACCGCGTTAGAGCGAATAAACGCATTGAACATCGGCTGTCAGGGTTTTCACGGAAAAACAACCGCACTGGGAGTAAGCTGCGAGTGGGCCGCCACGCACATTGCGGGTTTGCCCGTTGCAGTAAATATCCAATGCCACTGCGTGCGCTGCGAAAAGGAGATAATATGATAAACCTTACTCTCCCTTTGGATAAAAATAAAGTACAAGAACTGCACGCGGGCGACAGCGTGTCGATTACGGGAACTATACTTACGGCACGCGACTGTGCGCATAAAAGAATTTTCGAGCTTTTGAATAAAGGCGAACCTCTGCCGTTCGAGCTTAAAGACGCGGTTATTTACTATGCGGGTCCCTGCCCAGCAAAGCCCGATATGGCGTCGGGAAGCTGCGGCCCTACCACTTCGGCAAGGATGGACGGCTTTGCCCCCCGCCTTCTCGATTTGGGGCTTGGGGCGATTATCGGCAAAGGCGAAATGTCCGACGACGTGCGCGAGGCTTTAAAGCGCAACTGTGCGGTTTACTTTGCGGCTATAGGCGGCGCAGGCGCGCTTTACGGAAACGCTATTATAAAAAGCGAGTGCATCGCTTTTTCCGACCTACTATCGGAAGCGGTTTATAAGCTTGAAGTGGAAAATTTTCCCGCAGTAGTAGCTTACGACTGTCACGGCGGAAGTATTTATTAAAAAAAACCGCATTGCCGAATTTTAAAATATTTACAATAAATCCGTTGACAATTCATTTTTAAAACGGTTATAATTAAAATAATTAAAAAAAGGCTATGACCGAGACAGACGCATAAAACGTCCTTTTCAGAGAGAAAAACCCGAAAACGGCTGAAAGGTTTTTTATTGGATATATGCGGTATTCACTCGCGAGCCGAACGCGTGAAAGGTTTTCCGTGTAATGCGTTCCGCCTACTCTGCGTTAAGAGGCAATAAGGCGGTATTATACCGCGAAATCAGGTGGTACAGCGAATTACTTCGCCCTGTGTTAGGGGCGGAGTTTATTTTTTATGCAGGAGTTTTTTATGGACGTAAATGAAAAAATCAAACACATCGAACAGCAAATTGAAAACGCCGTAAACGAAGTTGAGTCAAGCAAAAGTCTGTTTGAAGTTAAAATGCGCTTCCTCGGAAAGACGGGTGAAATTTCAGAGCTTTTGAAAAGTATGCGCGAAGTCCCCCCCGAAGAGCGGCCGACTTTGGGCAAGGTTTTAAACGCGCTGCGCCAGAAAGCCGAAGAAAGGTTTGACGCGTTTGAAAAAAAGCTTAAACAGTTAGAACTTAAAAAGAAATACGCGGAAGAAAAAATAGACGTGACTATCCCCGGAAGCTGTACGCCCGACGGCGCGTACCACCCCAACACGCTTATTAGGAACGAGCTTGTTTCCATATTCGCGGGTATGGGCTTTGAAATTTTCGAGGGACCGGAAATAGAAAACGATTACTATAACTTTACCGCGCTTAATACGCCCAAGGATCATCCTGCGCGCGATATGCAGGATACTTTCTACCTTGCCGAAGATTTGCTTTTGCGAACCCAGACCTCGGCGGGACAGATAAGGGTTATGGAAAACAAGAAACCGCCCATTAAAATACTTTCGCCCGGAAAGGTGTACAGAAGCGACGACGACGCAACCCACTCCCCTATGTTCTCACAGATGGAAGGGCTTGTTGTCGATAGGGGAATTACTCTTTGCGACCTTAAAGGTATGCTTGACGAATTTGCGAAAAAGATTTTCGGTGCAAACGTAAAAACAAGGCTTCGCCCCTCCTACTTCCCCTTTACCGAACCTTCGGTTGAGGTTGACGTAAGCTGTTTCGAATGCGGCGGTAACGGCTGCCGACTTTGTAAAGGTACGGGCTGGATAGAAGTTTTAGGTGCGGGTATGGTAAACAGACGCGTGCTTGAAGGCTGCGGCATAGACCCCGACGAGTACACGGGTTTTGCTTTCGGTATGGGCATAGAAAGAATTGCAATGCTTAAATACGGCATAAACAATATGAAGCTTCTTTTCGAGGGCGACACAAGATTTTTAAAGCAGTTCAAGGATTAAGGAGAATAATATGAAAGCACCTTTAAGTTGGCTTAAAGATTACGTAGATATAGACGTTTCCGCAGAGGAATTACAGAAAAAACTGTTCGGCTGCGGGTTTGAAGTTGAAGAGCTTATAGAAATAGGCAAGGATATTTCCGGCGTGGTTGTAGGCGAAGTTATAGAATGCAAGCCTGTGGAGGGAACACACCTTTCCGTTTGCAAGGTTGACTGCGGCGACAAGGGCATATTCCAAATTTGCTGCGGCGCGGACAATGTTAAAAAGGGAATTAAAGCCCCCTGCGCGCTTGTAGGAGCGACCGTTTACGCAACAGCTAAGGACCACGTTACGGTTGAAGGCGTAATGAAGATTAAAAAAGGCAAGCTTCGCGGAATAGACTCCGAAGGTATGCTTTGCTCGGGAGCCGAGCTTGGCGTAAACGGGGATATGTTCCCCGGCGGAGATTACTGCGGTCTTTTACTGCTTCCCGCCGACTGCCAAAACGGCAGCGACGTAAAGCCAGTACTCGGACTTGACGATTACATTTTCGATATAGGGGTTACGGCAAACAGACCCGATTGCCAAAGCATTTTCGGCATTGCGCGCGAGGTCGCCGCGGTGCTTGGAAAGCCTGTTAAACAACCCGACTTTTCGTATAAAGCCGTTAAAGGAAAATACGAAAGCATTAAAATTACCGACAGTGCGCCCGAACTTTGCCCGAGATATATCGGTCATTACGTTAAGGACGTAAAAATAGACCCCTCTCCCCTTTGGCTGAGAAAACGGCTCGCGCTTTGCGGACTGCGTTCCATTAACAACATTGTAGACATAACCAACTTCATACTGCTTGAATTGGGACAGCCAATGCACGCATTCGATTTAAAGACGATTGCGGGCAGGGAAATTATAATACGAAGAGCGGGCAACGGCGAAAAAATTACCACGCTTGACGGAAACGAATTCGAGCTTAACAGCGAAAACCTCGTTATCTGCGACAAGGAAAAGCCGAGCGCGCTTGCAGGCGTTATGGGCGGACTGAACAGCGAGATTGAAAACGACACCGACGAAGTTTTATTCGAGGCGGCAAAGTTTGCACGCGATAACGTGAGAAGAACCGCAAGGGCTTTGGGGCAACATTCCGACTCTTCCGCACTGTTTGAAAAGGGCGTGAACGAATACACCACCGAAAAGGCAATGTGCAGAGCGTTGAACCTTATTCAGGCGTTGGATTGCGGCACGGTTACCAACCTGCATATCGACGTTACCACAGAGTATTCAAACCTTACGGAAAAGCAGATGACCGTAAGCATAAATAAAATCAACGCGCTTTTGGGAATTGACGTTCCCGCAAACAGGATGGTCAAAATTCTTAAAAGCCTGAACTTCAAAGTTAAGGTTGACGGCGACGAAATGCAGCTTACCGTTCCGAGGTACAGGGAGGATATAGACGGATATCCCGATATCGCAGAAGAAATTATAAGGTTTTACGGCTACGACAATATTGAGGGTACGTTCCTCCCCTCCGCCTCTATTACGAACGGCGGCTTCAACGACGAACAGAAAGCCGAAAACAAACTTAAAAGCCTACTTGTAGGAAAAGGTATGTATGAAATTTCAACCTATTCCTTCTATTCGAGCAAAGATTTGGATATGCTCCACCTTCCCGAAGACTGCGCGGAAAGAAGAGCGATTAGAATTTTAAACCCCATAAGTGAAGACCTGTCCATAATGCGCACGACGCTTGCGCCGTCTATGGTAAACGTGATAGTCCGCAATTTGCGCCGCGGAAATATGGAAGGCAGACTTTTCGAGCTTGCGAAAGTTTATATCCCCAAGGAGCTTCCCGTAAAGGGCTTCCCCGAAGAGAAGCAAAGGCTTTGTCTGGGATTGTTCGGCAAACACGGTTTTTACGCGATGAAAGGAATTACGGAATGCATAGCGCGCTCGCTGAATACAGCGTTTGGATACGAGTCTTGCGAAAAGCCCTTCCTGCACCCCGGAATGACGGCGAAAATTTCCTGCGAGGGGGTTGAAGTAGGTTATCTGGGCGTGCTTGCCCCCACCGTTGCAAGCGAACTTGCGCTTGACAGAGCGGTTGTAATTGCAGAGCTTGACTATGAAGAGCTTAAAAAGCACGCAAAGCCTTTCAGATATACACCCATTCCGAAATATGCGGAGGTTACGCGCGACCTTGCGTTTGTGTGCGGGCTTGAAACGACCTGCGGGGATATTGAGAAGGAAATTTATTCGGCTTGTAAATTCGTCACGGAAGTCAAGTTGTTTGACGTTTACGTCGGCTCCCAGCTCGGCGACGGCAAAAAAAGTATGGCGTTTAACGTAACCTTTACCCCCGAAGACGAACCTATCGAGGACAAGGTTGACGGCTTTGTTAAAAAGATATTAAAGAACTTGAAACAAAAATTAAATATAGATTTGAGATAGTAAAATTAAATGCGGCGCGCCGATATGGCGCGCCGTTATTTTTATTTATTGTTTTTAGGCACAAGCGCGTTACCCGAGCCTGCAAGCGAGGCTTGCAAATATGTGTCGGGAATTTTGCCCGTAATTACGCTTTCGCATATTAGCACTTCTATTGTAGACGCAAGGTTAGTACTCTTTGACGGCATAATAATTGAAATGTCGGAAACGATTTCAAGGTACAGCGAGTGCATTGTCTGGTTTATCCCCGCCCCCAAAAACTTTGAAACGAACCTGCATTCAACGTTGCTTATGGGGATAATTTTTATATTGATTTTTTGACCGAAGCCCGCAAGAGCTTCGATGCCCGTAAGCGCGCCTATGGGTACCATTATACCCTCCGCGCTCATTTTGTTTAAATTTTCCTGCGAGAGATACGCCGTATCCCTCGCTATTCTGTTTATTTTCAGACTGTCTGTCGTAATAGATGTAACGTTGCCGCTTTCGTCGCGGTCGATTGTAATTAAATCTTCATATCTTAGCGCGTCGTTCAGGGTATAATAAATTGCGTCGTTTACAGCTACCGTAGTAATTGAACGAATGGTTGCCTCGCTTATTGAAATCAGCACGCGCGTGACGTTGCGCTGAAAGTATATAAGCGTGGCAACCGCAAATAAGCATATGAAAACCACTAAAATTTTGAAACGTTTAAATTTCCTGTTTTTAACCGCCATACAATATTGTATTGTACGGCGGCTGAGTTTATTAACCTATTATTTAACGAACACCGCCTCGTACTGCTCTTCGGAATGACACAACGTGCAAGGATACTTATATATTACTATTTCAGATGAAGAGTACACTATTTCCGCTTCTTCGTAATTGTGGCAAAAATATTGGACGGATTGTCCGCAGAAAATACAGTCTACCGAAATAGTACTGCCGCAATTTCCTGTCTTCAACGCCTCTTCTCGCATATCGTCAATCTCTTGCTCGTTAACCTCGTCTAAACGATGCCCGTATAATTTCAGCGAATAATCGCAATCTTCGCATTTGCGTTCAAGATAGTCGCAATGGCTCTTTTCCTGCAACTCGCGCATATGGCTGATTTTTTCGCTTTCTATAACGTCCGACGCAAGCTTGTCATACTCTTCCTGCGTGTACAAGCCTATATCGACGAGGGTTGCCTCGTATGCATCGTGATATTCGGCGTCCCCGAGCTTGTGAACGGTAAACGGGATTGTCGCCGTTATGACCGCTTCGCAAACAGTGCATTTTTGTTTAACGTAAGTACTTGACGAATTGCAGGAGTACTGTATAACGTTGTCCGCTTCGTTGAAAGTATGCGGCGTTTTAGGCGAATACTCAAACCTTGTTTTCCGGCATTTGGCACAGTTGTAAACTTCGCTTATTCCTTCCTGATAGCAGGTCGCGTCGCGGAGTAACGTGCTGTTTTTTTGCAAAACCCACGTATGGTTGCAATTAGACTGAACGTGGTCGGCGCAGCCTGCAAAAGCAAATGCGCCGATGAAAACGAATACCGCAGTTATAAAAAGATTGATAAATTTCTTTTTCATTTTATGTTACCGATATAATTATACGGTAAAAACGCTTTTTTGTCAACGCGTTATCCAATGTAAAAAAATGGCGCGCAAGATACCTTGCGCACTGAAATAAATTTAATTGGGTTTTGTCCTTGATTTAAAAATCAGAGCCATAATAAAGGCAAACACTACCGCGGCGGTCACACCCGCGCTTGCCGCTGCCAAAGAACCTGTTACCGCATAGAAAAAGCCCCTTTCCGCGCCCTTCATCGCGCCCTGTGCAAGCAGGTAGCCGAAGCCAGAAATTGGTACAGTAGCTCCCGCACCCGCAAAATCGACAAGCGGCTGATACACGCCTACCGCAGTGAGAACTACCCCGGCAAGCATAAAGTAAACTAATATTTTGCCTGCTGTAAGATCGGTAAAATTAATTATTATCTGTGCAATAAGACATATTCCGCCGCCGACGGCGAAAGCTTTTAAAAAAGCTAAAAATATTTCCAACATTTCCTGTCCCATAATCAATACTCCAATTCGACGGCGTGGCTGATTGCCGGTATGCTTTCCCCCTGACCCGACGACACGGTTGAAAGCAACGCCCCCGTAGCCGCAAACAAAATGCGCTTATAAAGTCCCGACTGCATTTTTGAAAGCACGTAAGAATTTAACACCACTGCGGAGCAGCCTGCGCCGCTTCCGCCTTGAAATTCGTTTTCGATTACTTTATAAATAATTTCCCCGCAGTCAACGTGGTTTTTGGAAATATCATAACCCTTCTCCCACGATAAGTCCTTTACTATTCTGCTGCCGAGTGCGCCAAGGTCGCCCGTTAATATCATATCGTAATCGGTTGGCGAAGTTCCCGTATCAATAAAGTGCTGCATAATTGTGTCCGCCGCCGCAGGAGCCATTGCCGCACCCATATTATTTACGTCGGTTACACCGTAATCGCATACCCTTCCCATAGTCGCGCTGGTTATCCTTATCCCCTCCTTGGCGTCGGTAATGAGGCAGCCGCCCGCGCCCGTTACCGTCCACTGCGCCTGAGGGGGACGCGTACAGCCGAGTTCCAAGGGATAGCGGTACTGTCTTTCGGCGGAAGCGAAATGCGAACCCGTTGCCGCCACCGCCCTTTTTACGTAACCTGCGTTTACCATCATTGCGGCAAGCATAATACTTTCACTCATAGTCGAGCAAGCGGAATATACCCCGAGAAAAGGGAACAAGTAATCCCTTGCGGCAAATGATGCGGAAATTATTTGGTTTAAAAGGTCGCCCGAAAGCATTACGTCTATATCCTGCTGTTTAAGCCCGCCCTTTTCTATAACCAAAGAAATTGCGTCGGAAAGCATTTTGCACTCTGCTTTTTCGTAAGTGCTTTCGCCGTACATATCGTCGTCAAGAGCCACGTCGGCAAACGCGCCGATAACGCCTGTTTTTTCCTTAGAGCCGCAGATAGCCGCATACGAGGTTATGCGCGGGGTGTTATTGAAAAATACGGTATTACCCTTTTTAACTTGCTTAATGCCCATATGTATAAAAATAGTTTTCTCATTAAAAATCATTTTATTCTTTAAAATGAAAACGAAGGACGCGTTATCTTAAAGTGGCTTCCGCAAATTTGCGGAAGCCGCTTTTCTTATGTTAAATAAAATAATAAACAAGTCCGACAAGCACGCCAGAGAACACGCCGAATACAATAATCGCGCCGGCTACCGTAAACATTTTTGCCGCCATACCGTATATCCAGCCTTCGGTTTTAAACTCGATTGCGGGGGACGTGACGCTGTTGGCAAAGCCCGTAATGGGAACAATTGACCCCGCGCCCGCATATCTGCCTATACGGTCGTACACACCGAGTCCCGTTAAAAGACAGCCCAAAAATATTAATATTACCGAGGTTGCGCCCGCAAGCTCGTCCCCCGAAAGACCTGCGTATTCAAGCATAAACCTTATAAACTGACCTATACAGCATATAAGCCCCCCGACGCCGAACGCCGCGGCGCAGTTTTTAAAATGCTTTGTGGGCGGGTCCTGCGTCTTTACGTATTTTAAATAGTTTTCATTATAGTTGTTCCGCGTTTTGCCTGTCATTTTTGACACCTCCGCTTTTACCTGTTTTTATGAAAGTTTCACGCTCGTCACGGCGCGTTAAATCAAGTTCCTTTCTCATTGCCTGTACACCCTGTCGTTTATATACAGCGTAACCTTTTCGGGCATAACGTGGGACATTATGCGGTACGCCGAGTTTTTGAACCCGCTTGCCTTGACGACAGGCGGCTTGTCCGCCAAAATAAGCTTGTAGATATCTTCCGCAACCGCCGCAGGCGACATTCCGCCCTGCTCCATTTCTGCAAGCGCGACTACCGCCCTGTTTACGCTTTGGGCGTATGCCTTGTTTTCATCGTCGGAATAAACCTTGCGTTTAAACGTAAAGCCCGTTGCCGTTCCGCCCGGAAGAAAAGCCGTGACCTTGATGCCGTAGGGTCTGAGTTCGGAGTACGCTTCGCGGGCGAGCATTTCAAGCGCGGCTTTTGAAGCCGAATAGAACGAGTCGAAGATTATAGGCAAATCTCCGCCTATCGAACCCACTAAAACCATTCTTCCGCCACGCGCCTTCATAAACGGAATAGTTGCCTGTACGGCTTTAAGCGCGCCGAAAAAGTTGACGTCGAACAGATAGCGGTAATCGCTTTCCTTCGCATACTCAATCGGCGCAGCCATTGAAAATCCCGCACAGTAGACGAGAACGTCTATTCCGTATTTTTCGCCCACCTTGGTAATAACGTCGCTTAGCGTACTTCCCGCAGCCACGTCTGCGGTAATATTTTTAACGCTTGAACTTTTACATGGCGTGCGGGAAATATTTACAACGTTCCAGCCGCGTTCGGAAAGTCTTGTACAGACTGCGCAGCCTATACCCGAACTGCCGCCTACAACTATTGCGGTTTTTTGAAACTTTTCCATACTTCTATCTTGCGGAAGATAGAAAAAATTTATACAAAGCAATCATTCGATTTTGCCTGAGTAAATAAACTTTACGGCTTAACCGAAGGCTACGTCGAGTATCATCATAAGTGCGAATCCGAAAATTACACCCGCTGTCGCTTTGACCTTACTGCCCGAAAACGATTCGGGAATAAGCTCTGAACAGACTACCGCAATCATTGCGCCCGCTGAAAACGACAACGCCCACGGCAGAAGCCCGCTTGCAAACGTAACGGTAAGCGCGCCGAGGACGCCTGCGACTATTTCAACCGCACCCGATAGCTGACCTATGATAAACGATTTACATCTGCCCATACCGTTGGCACGCAGGGGAAACGCAACGCACATACCTTCGGGAAAGTTTTGTATTCCGATGCCGACTGCAAGCATAATAGCTGCAACCGCACCCATTCCGTTGCCCGCGGCAAGCGCGCCGAACGCAACGCCGATTGCCATTCCTTCGGGAATATTGTGAATTGTAACCGCAATGCACATTACCGCGCAGCTTTTCTTTTTTGCGTTGCCCGTAAAAAAGTTAAGCTTTCCTGTAACTATGTCTGTAAGTATTATCAAAATTCCGCCGAGCAGAAAACCGCCCGTAAGTACTAAATACGAATATTCCACGCCCGTTTCAAGAGCGGGCATCAATAGTGAAAAAAACGTTGAAGCCAGCATTATGCCCGCCGCGCTGCTCATCATAAACGAGAAAGCGTTTTTGCCTACGCTTTTACAAAAAAAGACCGGCAAAGCACCCAAAGCAGTCATTGCCCATGTAAAAGTCGTGGCTATGAGTGCCTGTTGCCAGCCGTATAAATTATAAAACCATTCCACAATAATTTCTCCATAGTATATCCTTGAAATCAATGTAAAGCTGAAATTACAGTTACTTTATACTATGTAACGGGAACGTCATTTTGTTAAAAAAACGCAGCCCTAAGGCTGCGGAAGTGATTATAAAGATTTTAACGATAGGTTTTTATAGGTTGTGAATTTTATTTCATAGCCGTTTGTTTCCTGAGGTTCACTTTCGTATACAAGCTTGAAATTTCCGTTGTTATCGAGATTTTCAAAATATGCGTCCGCGCCGCCCACTGCATTTACCTTGGTCACGAGAACTTCGCTGCAATACGGCAGAAGCGTTTTATACATCATAGCCCCGCCTATAACGAAAACTTTATCGGGGTCGTATTTTTTTATTTCGGCAAACAATTCGTCAAGAGAGCCGACTATTTTACAGTCGTCCCTTTTTTCCCCGTCGGGGTAAAGCACTATGTTAATTCTGTTTTTCAGCGGGTTGCCGCCCGGAAACGACTTTAAAGTATTTGAACCCATAACGACTACGTTACCGGTCGTCGTTTCCCTGAAAAACTTCATATCAGCGGGTATGGAAAACATAAGTCCGTTGCTTTTGCCTATGCCCCACTCTTTATCCGCATGCAGTATTGCTTTCATATTCGCTCCTTACTCCGCAACGGGTATTTCGTATTTTTTAGTATTACACTCGTAATCTATCAGTTTAAAACTGTCGACCGTAAAGTCGTAAAAGCTTTTAACGCCGGTATCCACTTCAAGCTTGGGTGCGGGCAGACAGGGCATTTTTATAATTTCTTCAACGATAGGAACGTGCCTGTCATAAATGTGCGCGTCCGCAATTACGTGTACAAGTTCCCCTGCCTTTAAACCCGAAACCTGCGCAAACATTATCAATAAAACCGCATACTGCACTACATTCCAGTTATTTGCGGTAAGCATATCGTTTGAACGCTGGTTCAATATACCGTTTAGGGTATTGCCCGAAACGTTGAACGTCATAGAATACGCACAGGGATATAAATTCATTTCATTCAAGTCCGAGAAATTATAAATATTAGTCATAATACGGCGGCTGGCGGGGTTATTTTTAAGGTCGAACAGTACCCTGTCAACCTGGTCGAATTCCCCCTCCTTATACTTGTGCTTAACGCCCAACTGATAGCCGTATGCCTTACCGATAGAGCCGCTTTCATCCGCCCACTGGTTCCAGATTTTTGAATTGAGGTCTTTAACGTTATTACTCTTTTTCTGCCATATCCAAAGAAGCTCGTCAATGCAGGATTTAAAGTAAGTGCGTCTTATTGTAAGTATCGGAAATTCCTTTTGCAAATCATACCTGTTTACAATTCCGAATTTTTTTACCGTATGCGCGGGAGTACCGTCACTCCATTTTGGACGGACGGGCAAGTCGGTATCCCACACCCCGTTATCTAAGATATCGCGCATATTGCTTATAAAAATTTCGTCAGCTTTGCTCATTTCAATCTCCGTATTTTATTTACCGTGAACCATTAAAAAATCATCCATAACGAAGCCGCCGCCTATATCCGCGGTAACGCTTTGTGCAATTTTAAAGCCGTAATGCTTGAAAATATTTACGGAATGAACGTCGTCGCGTTTGACCGTAAGATACACGGGACGGTTAAGGCTTGCCAATAAATTTGAAGTTACTTTTTTGCCGCGTGCGAACTTTTTTATGTACAGCTTGGATAAAAAAGTTCCTTCTTCAAACGACGGCTGAAAGCGTTTTGCGGGACAGTACGCAAAAAAGCCCGCCGCTTCGCCGTTAAAGTATATTAATTTATAAGTATATTCTTTTTCAGAAGTATTTCTTTTCATCGCTTCGGGTGTAAGGTACAGATTAATCATATAATCTATCTGACCCTCCGCGGTAATTTTATCAAAAGCTTCGTGCATTACATCGCCCGCGATGCTGTTTATCAATTTAAAATCTTCATCGCTTTGCGCAATCTGCGTTTTTATATATCCCTTTTTAAGTATTCCGAGAAATTGCTTGTCCGCGGAAGCCCACTCGTCCGGTTCAAGCTTTTCGCAATCAATCCAACGCTCTTCTTCATGCTCTTTTAACTCGTAATCGGATAACGGCTTTGCAAAATAAACCGATAAACATACGGCAGTATTGGGATAATCGTATTCAATGGTATTGAGAAGCTCGCCGACCTCTATATCCAGCGACAGCTCTTCGCGGCATTCGCGTATAAGGGCTTGCTCGGGAGTTTCGCCCTCCTCGACTTTTCCGCCTACAAACTCGAATTTATGGATTACCTCTTCATTACCGTCGGCACGGCGCAATGCAAGAAGCTTGCCGTCTTTGACAATTGCTGCCCCGACTACGTTTATATGGGTTTTCATAAGCATATTTTACCACTTTACGCCGATATAGTCAACCGTTAGCGGAAAAATTAATTATTTGACAACAGGCTCGTTAAGTTTTATAATTAAATTATGATTGACGAAATAATTAAAAACCAGCGCAATTTTTTCGACAGTGGAAACACGCTTGACGTAAAAACGAGGTTAAGCTATCTTAAAAAGCTGAAAGCCGCAATAATTGAAAACGAAGTTAAAATTTGTACTGCGTTGAAAAAGGATTTGGGAAAATCCGCATCCGAAGCGTATATGTGCGAAATCGGTATGGTTTTGGAAGATTTGTCTTACCAGATAAAACATCTTAAAGGTTGGGTTAAACCTGAAAGAAAGCGTTCGCCAATGGCGCAGTTCCCCTCTTCAAGCTATATTCTTCCTTCGCCTTACGGTTGTACTCTTATAATTTCGCCCTGGAATTATCCCTTTTTGCTGTCACTTCAACCGCTAATCGGCGCGGTTGGCGCAGGCAATACCGTTTTATTGAAACCTTCACGGTTTTCAAAGCACACGAGCGCGGTCATTAAGGAATTGGTCGGAAGCGTCTTTCCACCCGAATATGCGGCAGTCGTTTACGGGGACGACGGTTTAAGCCAAAAGCTTTTGGAATATAAATTCGATTATATTTTCTTTACGGGCGGCGCGCGCGTAGGGAAAAGCGTTTATGTGCAGGCAGCAAATAACCTTACGCCCGTCACTTTGGAGCTTGGCGGTAAAAGCCCCGTTATTATAGATAAAACGGCAGATATCAACCTTGCGGCAAAGCGCGTTGCATTCGGCAAATTTCTGAACGCGGGGCAGACATGCGTCGCACCCGATTACGTGTTGGTACACGAAAGCGTTGCCAAACAATTTGCAAACAGTCTTAAAGTGTGGATTGAAAAGCTTTTCCCCGACGCGCTTGAAAACGAAGATTACGGAAAAATTATTACCCAAAGGCATTTTGACAGACTGTTAAGCCTGATTTGCGGAAACGTTTATTATGGCGGAAACAGCGACAGCGGAAAATTGAAAATCGAACCTACGGTTATTTACCCTGCAAGCCCCGACGACGCGGCTATGCGCGAAGAAATTTTCGGCCCTGTTCTCCCCATAATCGAGTATTCGACGGAAGAAAAGATGTTTTCGGTTATAGAAGCAAACCGCACACCCCTTGCGCTGTATCTATTCACGACGAAAAAAAGTACGGAGCAAAAAGTATTTTCGCACGTGCAGTTCGGCGGAGGCTGCGTAAACGACGTGGTAATACATCTTGCCTCTACCTCGCTTCCGTTCGGCGGGGTAGGAAATTCCGGCATAGGGAGTTATCACGGCAAAAAGAGTTTTGAAACCTTTTCCCACTTTAAGTCGGTTTTAAAGAAATCGAACTTAATCGATATGCCCGTGCGGTATACGCCGTACACAAAATTCAAAGATAAGCTGATAAAATTTTTTATGAAATAGAAATGCGGGACGGCAACTGCCGTCCCGCATTTATTTAAAATGATTGGTGGATTGTTCTCGATATTACGTCGTTCTGCTGTTCGCGGGTAAGCTTGTTGAAGTTTACCGCATAACCCGAAACGCGTATCGTAAGCTGGGGATATTTTTCGGGATGAGCCTGTGCGTCCAAAAGAGTATCGCGGTTGAATACGTTGACGTTTAAATGATGACCGCCGTCGGTAACATAGCCGTCAAGCATATTCGCAAGGTTGTTTTTACGCGTTTCGCAGTCCTTACCGAGAGATTCGGGAGTAATGGAGAACGTATTTGAAATACCGTCCCTTGCGTATTCGTAAGGAAGCTTTGCAACCGATTCAAGCGAAGCAAGCGCGCCGTTGCTGTCCCTGCCGTGCATAGGGTTTGCACCGGGGGCAAGAGGTTCGCCCGCCCTTCTGCCGTCGGGAGTGTTACCCGTGTTCTTACCGTACACCACGTTGCTCGTTATCGTAAGTATCGAAGTCGTAGGCAGGCTTTCACGGTAAGTGTAATTGTTTCTTATCTTGCCCATAAAGGTTTTCAAAAGCCAGACGGCGATTTCGTCAACCCTGTCGTCATTGTTTCCGTATTTGGGATAGTCGCCCTCTATTTTGAAATCAGTAACTATCCCCTCTGCGTTGCGGATAGGGTAAACCTTTGCATATTTGATAGCGGAAAGCGAGTCAGCCGCGCACGAAAGCCCAGCAATGCCCGTGGCAAAAAATCTTCTTACCTCGGTGTCGTGCAAAGCCATTTCAAGTGCTTCGTAGCTGTATTTGTCGTGCATGTAATGAATGAGGTTAAGGGTATTGACGTACAAGCCGGCAAGCCAGTCCATCATCTGCTCATACTTTTGCTTTACCTCTTCATAATCCAAAGCCCCGTCGCCGTGAACAGGTTCGTACTCGGGCGAAACCTGAAAAGCCTTACCCGTTTCCTTGTCCTTTAAAAGCTCGTCCTTGCCGCCGTTAATGGCGTACAGCAGGCATTTTGCAAGGTTGGCGCGCGCCCCGAAGAATTGCATATCTTTGCCTACGCGCATACAGCTTACGCAACAAGCTATGCAGTAGTCGTCACCCATTTCCGGACGCATAAGGTCGTCGCTTTCGTACTGGATTGCCGAAGTCTTGATTGAAAGCTCCGCACAGAATTTTTTGAAACCGTCGGGAAGATTTACAGACCAAAGTACCGTAAGGTTGGGTTCGGGAGCAGGACCGAGGTTGGTTAATGTATGAAGTATTCTGAAAGAAGACTTGGTAACAAGCGTTCTTCCGTCAACCCCCATTCCGCCTATCGATTCCGTAACCCAGGTAGGGTCGCCCGAAAACATTTCGTTATATTCTTTGATACGCATAAACTTGATAATTCTCAGCTTCATTACGAAGTGGTCGACAAGCTCCTGCGCGCTCTCTTCGGTAAGGATACCGCGGTCGATATCGCGTTGTATAAATATATCGAGGAACGTTGAATTTCTGCCTATTGACATTGCCGCGCCGTTTTGGTCCTTCACTGCCGCAAGATAGCCGAAATACAGCGATTGGATAGCTTGCTGCGCGGTTTCGGCAGGCATAGAAATATCGAAGCCGTAAATTTCCGCAAGCTTTTTTAAAGCTTTAAGGGCTTTAATCTGCTCGGTCAATTCTTCCCTGTCGCGAATTCTATCGGGCGTCATAACGCCGTCCTTTAACAGCTTGTCATGCTCCTTACAAACGATAAGATAGTCAACGCCGTAAAGTGCGACGCGGCGGTAGTCGCCGACAATTCTGCCCCTGCCGTAAGTGTCGGGAAGTCCCGTAAGGATATGCGCCTTGCGTGCGCGGCGCATTTCCGGCGTGTAAGCGTCATATACGCCCTGATTGTGCGATTTACGATAATTGGTAAATATGTTTTTGACTTCGGGGTCAATTTCATAGCCGTACATATTGAGTGCCTGCTCCGCCATTTTAATACCGCCGAAGGGTTGCAATGCACGTTTAAAGGGCTTGTCCGTCTGCAAACCGACAATCTTTTCAAGCTTTTTATCTATATAGCCTGCTGAATGCGAAGTAAGCGTCGATACGGTTTTGGTGTCCGCGTCAAGCACTCCGCCCGCCTTTCTTTCCTCTGCGGATAACTTTAAAATTTCGTCCCAGAGTGCAAGCGTTGCCTTAGTCGGCGGAGCAAGGAACTGCCCGTCGCCTTCATAGGGCGTATAGTTATTTTGAATAAAATCTCTTACGTTTACTTCGCCGTCTTCACTCCATTTCGACGGTTTGAAACCTTCCCAAGCTTTGAATTTCATAAAACACCTCTTATTTAAGTATTACTTTGGTATGAATAAAGTATTCGTCTTGCGTTTTCCACACGCTCCTTTGAAGGAGGATTTACGCCCTTTAAGGCATAAGATATGCCGAGTTTTTCATATTTAACTTCGCCCATAGTATGGTATGGCAAAACTTCTACCTTTTTTATGGTTTTTAAAGTCTTTAAAAAATTTTTGAGTTGATATAAATATCCGTCGTTATCGGTAATACCGTCAACTAAAACGTGCCTTATCCATATATCCTTGCCGCTATCCGAAAGGAATTTTGCAAAAGCCAAAACGTTTTCATTAGTGTGACCCGTAAGTTTTTTATGCTCTGCCCCGTCTATATGCTTTATATCCAAAAGAACGAGGTCGGTAAAATTTAAAAGTGTTTTAAACTTTTCCGCATTATCCTTAACGAACGTTATTCCCGACGTGTCCAACGCGGTATGGATACCGTAACTCTTTAATATACGGAAAAGCTCCGTAACGAAATCAATCTGTAAAAGCGGTTCTC
Source organism: uncultured Christensenellaceae bacterium (assembly GCA_910587365.1). Taxonomy (GTDB): domain Bacteria; phylum Bacillota; class Clostridia; order Christensenellales; family Borkfalkiaceae; genus Coproplasma. Next base: position 117,664 of record CAJUKJ010000003.1, read on the forward strand.
CGCCAGATACGGTTACTCCGCCGTTTTTTATATAATTTTTATATTTAAGTGCTTTTGCGGCAACCTCTTCCGCGGTGTATTCCTGCCCTGCCGTATCCCAGGTGTCGGGGTTGTGGCAGTATTTACAGCGCATAGGGCAGCCCTGCATAAACACTACGAAGCGTATACCCGGACCGTCTACCGTACCGAACGATTCAAATGAATGAATTTTTCCTACCATAAGCAAAAGAATAAAAAAAGGACTATTTCAAGATAAAACAGCCCAGACGAACGACGTTTCACGCAATGCGGCTTCCTTGCGGTAATTCCGCAAACTCGTCAGTTGCCGTACTGCCTTTCAATTGTAAATCCATTCTACCAAACAATTATCTGTTTGTCAACTAAAATACTAAATATTGTATGTGTAAATTTTTTACAAACACAATATATTGTGTTTTACCCGCACCGTTTGCACGGCGCGGGCAGTAATTAATTTTCGTTTTCTTCTGAATTTTTATCTAAATCCATAACCGTCTGCACGTCAAGGGTTTGCGCTTCCTTTCGTTTTGCAAGCTTTTTGTTCATTTTATGTAGCATTATAACTATTATCGCGTTTACAAGCAGCAGAACTATTGCCAAAATACACAGCACCAAGATTATTATGGCTCCGCCGCGGCTTATTCCTCCCGCAAGTAAATACATACAAATTGCTCCCGTTTGATTTTTAATAGTAATGCCTGCACTTCAACAGGGCAAAGAAAATTAATTTCCGAAAAACTCTTTATAAATTGCTTTTATGCAACGCTCGTAATCGTCGTTTTTGACGCCCACTACAATATTAAGTTCGCTTGAACCTTGGTCTATCATTTTAATGTTGATATCGGCTGCCGCAATGGCGTTAAAAAGGCGGGCGGAAGTTCCTACCGATGAAGACATTCCGTGACCTACCGTGGCAACAAGCGCGATATTTTCTATTACCCTTATTATATCGGGTTCAACGGCATATTCTATACCCTCTAAAATACGGCTGAGCGTGTTATCATCCAACGCCTCGCTTGAAATTACGAGCGACATAGTGTCTATACCCGAAGGAATATGCTCTACCGGAATATTTTCCTTTTCGATTACGGAAAGCACTTTTCTGACAAAGCCGATTTCCGCGTTCATCAAAGACTTTTCAATATAAATTACCGTAAAGTTCTTTTTACCCGCAATGCCCGTTACCGTGTTTCCGCTGGGTACGTAGCGCGATGTGGGAACTATCGCAGTTCCGTCGTCCTCGGGGCGGAACGTGTTTTTTATCTTGATTGGAATATTTGCCTTTCTTACAGGAAATATAGACTCGCTATGCAGAACGTTTGCGCCCATATAGCTTAATTCGCGCAGCTCCTTGTAGGAGAGTGTTTTAATATTTTTGGGACTGTCTACTATGCGGGGGTCGCAGGCAAGGAAACCTGAAACGTCAGTCCAGTTTTCATATTCCGAGGCATTTACCGCACGGGCAACTATCGCGCCCGAAATATCAGAACCGCCGCGCGAGAATGTTTTTACCTTACCGTCAACGCCCTTACCGTAAAATCCGGGGAATACGGCTTTTTCAACGCCCGTCAGGGCAGCTTCGATTGCCTTATATGATTTCTCGCCGTTGAACGAGCCATCCTCGTTAAAATATACGACGTCTTCCGCATCAACGAATTTTGCACCGAGATACTCCGCAACCACGCGTGCAGAAAGATATTCCCCGCGTGAAGCGGTAAAATCTTCGCTGTTTTCCACGTCTATACGCTTTTGCGTTTCATCCAATACCGCGTCAATGTCAAAATTGAGGTTAAGCTGTTTTACTATATCCCCGAAACGGGCGCGGACAGCCTTGAAAGAGGTTGCGCACGTTCCGCTTTTTTTAAGCTCGTTATAGCACGCATAAAGTAAATCGGTAACCTTAGTATCGCCCGAATACCTTTTACCGGGTGCCGAAACCACTACGTAGCGGCGGGACTTATCGCTTTCAATAATCTTTTTTACTCCGGCAATTACGTTTCCGTCCGCCATGGACGTACCGCCGAATTTACATACTTTTACTGACATTTATTTTATTCTCTTCGCTTCTATATAATATCTTTTTTCATTCCCCTCTCCCATAGAGAAGGTTTTTTTAGGTAAATTTCCGCCTGTTTCGATTAAACGGAAAAAATCGCTTTTATCTATTGCGGGAAGTATTACCCCCGCGCCTTGCATTTCTGCCAATTCTATAAGCTCGTTTTCGCCGTGAATATAATCAACCTCGCCGCCGTACTCTTTGATAAACCGAGAAATATAATTATCCAGCTTTGCGATGCCTGCGGGAACGTCGCAGTCAAACGGTACGGATATTTTTTTTCCTTCTATTATAAGATATGCAGCTTTGTTTCCTTCGGTTTTAAGACCTTCGGCAAACTGTTTGGGTTTATCCGTCTTTATCAGTCTGTGAATAGGTTGGAAATTCAAAGCCGCGTCGTATATGTTAACGGCTTCGCAGAGTGCGAATCTTGCGGGATGGTTGCTTTGTTCTTCTTCCGGAAGATTCTTCTTTAAATTTTCCCAACAGGTCTTTGCGGTTGCAAGGGAATGGTTCCCGTCGCCTACCGCAAACAGTAACGAGCCTTGTTCACGTGAAAGGGAATAAAAAGCTTTTTCCACTTGCGCGGCGTTTCCTATAAACGTACCCTTTACGCGTCCCCCGCCCATATTGAGGTCAAAATCGTATAAAACCTTGCCGCGTATGACGCTGTTCAACACCGTGTTGTTTTTATCGTTATACAAAAGCATTACGTGCGGCAGCTCGATTGGCGCGTTTTTGCGTATTTCAACGCGGGGTGGGATACGTTCTAATATTGTTGCCTCTGTCGAACGGATAGGAGTTCTGGCACCGCTTTCAAAGGAATAGTCCTCCAAATCGACGGCAAGCACTATGCCCGTGCGCGTTCCCGTTTTTGTAGTGCGTTCCACGAGAATAAATCCGTCGGGAAGGGTTTTGAATACTCCCCCTTCGAGATACGAGCGCATTGTCTTGTTAATTTTTTCAATGCGCAAGGCGGTATCGTTCTTCAAATAAATTTCGGGATAAATGAGATTTAAGGTACTGTTCTTCCGCCCTACGAGCTTTTCAAGATTTTTCCAATACTCCGCGTCGGAAGTAAACTGGTCGCAGGCGTTAACAGCCCAGACCGCCATATCCTCATCGGCAGGCAACAAAATTTCGGGTATGTGGATAGTTGACATAATCAGATATTCAAAAGAAATACGGTAACAGCCGCAATTGCGAGGGCAAGGAATTTTATACCGATATTGGTTGTAAAGAAATCTTTTATAAATTTACCGAATTTTTTCATATTTTTACCTATAACTCTTATTTTGAGTGTAGTATTTTAGAGTGTAGTCGCATGAAAGACGAGGAAGGTGCGTATTTTTGAAGGGGAGTTTACTTATGGTAAATAACCCGAGAAAAACGCAAACCGAACAAAGTATTTCGTTATGAATACGCTATAAATCAGCTTTCCGCTGTTAAGTCTGACCAATAGTAATCGCTTAACGCTTCCTTTATATCGGTTGCGTCGGCGTATTTCTTTTTGACTACGCCGTTTTTAACGATTGAAATAATGCCCGTTTCCTCCGAAACGACGATTGCCGTTACGCTTGCGACCATAGTTACGCCGAGTGCGGCGCGGTGGCGGCTGCCCATTTCCTTGGGCAGTCTTTCATCCTGCGCAAGGGGAAGAAAGCAACCTGCGGCATATAGCTTGTTACCCTCTATTACGAGTGCGCCGTCGTGCAACGGGGCTTTGGGATAGAAAACCGCTTCAATCATCTGCGATGTAATCTGTGCATTGATAACCGTACCGCTTTCTATTATTCCGTCGGGCAGGTTGTCGTTTGACAGCACTATCAGTGCGCCTATGTCGTTTTTAGACATATTCTGTACGGCGCGGACTATTTCGTCCATAATAAGCTCTACGCCGGTTACCGTAACGGGTTCCGCCTTACTCTTCTTTACTCCCGCGTCAAGCAGACCGCGCTTAATTTCTGTATGGAACATAGTAAACACCAAAAGCGCAGTCATTGCGATTATTATTAAAAGTATGCCCGAGTCGAAGTCCTCCGTCAAAGCAAAGACTATTCCCGCAAAGACGATAAAAAATATTATAAATCCTATAAATTTATTGGCTTTATTGTTTTTGAGTACCTTGAACATCATATAAAAAAGAATCGTAAACAGTATCAGTTGAAAGAGGTACGAAACCCATCTGCTACTAAATTCCGTGCCGAAATTTCTGACTACGTTATCGATTAACGCGTCCCAATTCTCCTTACCCATAAAAATCTCCAACGAATTTGACTATATATAAATATTATATAATTAAATTAAAAAAAAATAAAGCGTTTAGTTCGCTTTATTTTAGTTTACCCGAAAAATATTGCGTTGTTTACATTTTGCAGCGCGCTTTGCGGGGACAGTAAACCGCTTTTGATATCCGACAGGGCGGAGTATACCGCTTCAACGTATTTTTTCAAACGCCCGCTGCCGATAGCGCGCGCTTGCTCGCGGTCTTTCATAACCGCGTATTCCTTCTTTTTTAAAAGCTTTGCTATCGTAGCGTCGCTTTCGTCCGACGAAAGCACCGTTAAAAGATTTTTAAAGTAGGAAAACAGCCCCGACAGCACGCTTGTTTCATCTCCGTTTTTACGGCAAAGCTCGGACTGTATTTCCATAAACTTGCCGTAGTTCTTCCGCGATACCGCGTTGGTCATTTCATAGATACGGTAATCGGCGTCCTTAAATACAAGCGCGTCCGCTTCCTCGCGGGTCAAAGTTCCCTCCTTCTTATAGTCGATAAGCTTTTCAACTTCGAGCGCGACGCGCGACATATTGCAAAGGCAATATCCCGCTATTGCCGAACAGACGTCCACGGGTGCGGTTATGCCGGCACGCTTAAACGTGAGGTACGCCCACTTTGCAACCGTTTCTTCGTCGGCACGGTTGCAGTCGAAAAAGCCGACGCAAGGCTTGCGTTTTAAATCTACTCCCTTTTTGCTTTCGGCGTTGACTATAATAAGTATGCAGGAAGAAGGAAAATTTTCAAACGTTTTTTTAAGATAATTTTCATACTCGCTTTCCGAAGGATGAAGTTCGGAAACTTTTATAATTCTCTTTTCCGACATAAAAGGAAAGCTTTCGATTGCAGACGTAAGCGACGTCAACGCACCGCCTTTAAGCGTTTCCCCGTCGAACGAGGAAAAATTCAGCTCGGGCATTTGAAGAAATGACGACTTTATCATTTCTTCCCCCTTCATACGGAAATAGGCGTCGTCCCCCTCTAAGAGGTAAATACTCCTTGCACCCTGCTTTATATCGTTTTTCAGTTCGGTATATTTCATAAACGGCTCCTATTTAAACAACGCGATAAACTGCTTTAAAGCAAACGACGCGGAAACGTTTTTGGGAAGCGCGATGCCCACCCCCCTGACTGGAAGCGCGGGCGAGGTCACCACCTCGAACAGGTCGCCGCAAGCAAGCTCTTTTTCACAGTATTCGCGGGGTATACAGCCCACGCCCATACCCTTTACGGCAAGCTTTAACATCAAATCCCAGTTCGCAACCTCGATATCGGGACACAGCCCTATACCGAGCGTCTGTAAAAAAGTTGTAAGCGAACGTCGCGCGACGGTGTTTTCCTCAATCATCAAAAGAGGGTACTCCTGTAAACGGTTCAGCGGTATGACCTTGCCGTTGAGACTTGCATACTTTTTACCCGCAACGAACACGTCGTTTAAATGGCTTACGGTATCAAGAAATTTTACGTCCTTGTCCTCTACGGGCAGATTGACGAACGCAATATCGCAACCGCCCTCTTTAAGCTTGTTGATGGTATCGGGCGAGGTTGAAGAAATAAGCTCTAACCTTACCGACGGATATTTTACATTGAACAGAGCGATTTTATCTGCAAGCACGTGCGAGAAAATGGAGTCTGTCGCGCCTATCCTGATTGTACCCGTTGCCGTGCTTTTCAGCTCTGCTATGCTCGTTTCAGCATTTTCAAGGGCAATCATCGCCTTTTCCACATTTTTGAAAATGAGTTTTCCGCCCGTGGCTGAAAGCTGCATTCCGCTATGCGTTCGGTTGAAAAGCGAAACGCCAAGCTGTCCTTCGAGCTGTTTTATCGACTGTGAAACGGCAGGCTGCGAAATGTACAGCTCCTGTGCGGCTTTTGTAAGCGAACCGCACTTTGCAACCGTATAAAAAACTTTGTATAGTTCTAAATTGACCATATAATATCCCCGAGGCGCACGTTTTTGGTTATTTACCTACGCAAAACTTTTCAAATACGGTGCTTATTATCTGTTCGTTTGCGGTTTCGCCCGTAATTTCGCCGAGGCAGTCCCACGCTTCCTTTAAGTCTATGGCAAGAACGTCGGTTGTATATATGCCCATATTTTGAATTGCCGAATGCAACGCCTCGTTTGCACGGACAAGCGCGCCGTAGTGACGCTGCTCTATTATATAGGCTTTATCGAGCGAAGTTTCCCCCACGCTTTTTTTTGCAATGAGTTTTTTAAGAGCTTCAAGCCCTTCGCCAGTACGCGCCGAAACGACGGCGTCGTATACGCCGTTAACCTTATTCAGGTCGCATTTATTGAATACGCTTATCACTCCGCCGCAGGCTTCCGGAAGTTCGGCTTGCCCGTTTCCGTCGGTAACGGAAAGTATTATATCGGCGGAAGTAATAATTTTTTTAGCCCGCTCTATACCTATGCTTTCAACGCTGCCCGCCTGTTCGCGTATACCTGCCGTATCAATAAAATTGTACTTTACGCCGTCAATTAGTATACTGCCCTCAACCGCGTCGCGCGTGGTTCCCGCCTCGGACGAAACTATTGCCTTATCGTAACCGAGAAGAGCGTTTAAAAGCGAGCTTTTGCCGGTATTGGGTTTTCCGCAGATAGCGACGGTTACGCCGTCCTTTATCTTTTTTCCGCTTGAATATGTTGACGCAAGATTATCGAGTTTATTTGAAAGTACGGAAATTTCCGCACTGATTTTCTGCGTGTTTATTCCCTCCGTATCTTCTTCGGGGTAGTCTATATCCGCGGCAATTTCCGCAAGCACATCAGTCAAAGACATTTGCAGGCGTTTTATTTCTTCGGTCAGCTTTTCGCTATACAGCATACTTCCTGCGCGGAGCGAAGCCAAGCTTTCGGCGTTTATCATATCAATCATACCCTCCGCCGACGACAGGGAAAGCTTGCCGTTTATAAATGCGCGTTTGGTAAATTCGCCCTTTTCCGCAGCGCGCGCACCGAGCGAAAGGGTTTTTGAAAGTATACCGCGCGTTATCTGCACGCCGCCGTGGCAATGAAACTCAACAACGTCTTCGCCCGTGAAAGATTTGGGGGATTTGAAGTATACGCACATACCGAAATCGGTAAACCCTGCGCCGTCAATCCGACCTGTATACATTACGTTTGGGACAAAATCCTTCACTTGTATATTCCCCGAAGGCGAAAACATTTTTTTTGCGATATCAAGAGAATTGCTGCCGCTTAGCCTGATAATGGCAACCCCGCCCGTACCCGCCGCAGTGGAAATTGCCGAAATAACGTCGTTCATTATCTATAACCTTTACTTATACTTAACTACGATTATACCACTAACCGTTTGCCCGCGCAACAAAAAAGACGCGTAAAACACGCGTCTTGAAAAAAATTTCAGTTCTTATCGAAATCGTCGAAGGGCGAGCTGTCCGAACCGCTTCCGCCTAAATCGCTGAAAGGGTCGTCGGGCGAAGAGTTGCCGTCAGAATAGTTACCCGACGCATTGTAACCGTTGTTGTATGGATTCTGTCCATAGCTGTCACGGTTATAGGGATTTTGGTAGTTCTGTTGCTGGTACTGCTGATACATACGGTACTGCCTTGCCTGTTCGGCATTGACAAAGTCCTTATAGTTTATGCCGCTGTTATTGCGTACTACGAAGAACAGAATGCCCTGTATGGGAAAAAGTATGCTGGTAATGGTAAAAAGCACGTATCTTCTGCACGCATAGGTTTGGAAGAAGCATATAAGCAAAACCACCTGTAACAGACAGAAAAACAAATCTAAAAAGCTTAAAATGTACTCGTACATATAATCGTACATCCACGCCGCCCATTTAAGATTATCGGGGACGCTTGCCATCTCGTAAAAATACTGTTCTATACCCAGCCAACTTGTCGTAACCGTGGGAGCGACGTCGCTTTTAAGCATAGTTATGCACGCTACGTAATAAACGATATACAGCGCGACTATAACTGCTTCAAACACAGCCGCGGCAATACCTATCTTTTTCGTATCGATGTTGTAAAACCTGTTTTTCTGCGCACACACGCCTATATAGTACGTATTGAAAAAGGGTATGCACGCCATCCACTTGTTTTTATACCCTTCCCTTCTTGCTATCGTGTAAAGAGCAATTGCCTCAAACACGAATACGATTAAAAAGCACAGACCTCCTATAAGGAACTGCACCCAAAGCGTATCCGTAAAATTCATCGCGAACGAGGCGTATTCAAAAAAGTCCATATAATCTCCCTTACGTTAACTTTCGTATTATATTTTATTATCCTTAAATGTAAAAAATAAAAACCTTATGTGAAATTATTGTTAAAAGAAAGCCAACGCTATTCAGAAAAGATTTATTCCGTAATCGACGCTTTCGAGGGTAAGTCCCTTTGCAGGCATAGTTTTACCTACGGCGTTTCTGTCGCAATTTTCAAGGGAGCGGGAAATATCTTCTTTGCCTATCCGTCCTGCGGCAAAATAAAGCATCGTTCCCGCAAGGGTGCGCACCATATTGTAAAGAAAACCGTTGCCTGTTACGTAAATTTCCACGTCGGTGCTGCCCCTGCATTCCGAAGTTTTTACGACGACGGAATAGACCGTCCTTACCGTAGTTTTTACCTGTGAACCAGCGGCGCAATACGCCTTGAAGTCGTGCTTGCCCTCAAACATCTTTCCCGCTGTTTGAAGTTTTACGGTATCGACAGGGTATTTTACGTTGACCGAGTACCTGTCCTTCAAGGGGCTTCTGCGGGGGGAAAGATATATGCGGTAGCAGTAAGTTTTCCTCTTCGCGCTTGCCGTCGCGTCGAACCCTTCGGGAGCGGCGACGGATTTTAAAACGCATATATCGTCGGGTAAACGGAAATTGAGCGCGTCTGCAAACCTTTCGGCAGGGATTGACGTGTCCGCGTCGAAATGGCACACCTGTGCCGCAGCGTGAACCCCGCTGTCCGTCCTTCCGCTTGCGGTTATAACCGCTTCCCGTCCCAAAGTTTCTTTTAAAGCGTTATTGAGTTTTTCCTGTACGGTTACGGAATTTTTCTGTATTTGCCAACCGCCGTAATGCGTGCCGTCGTAGGCAACTAAAAGCGCGTACCTCATCAGCTTAACCTGATAAATTCGTAAATTTCGGGGAATATACGGTTGCCGTAGATATTTAAAAGCACCACGCCCGTAATAAGGGCGGCAAATAATAACGTAATTATGATATCGCGCCAGCCGAATTTGAGTTTTTTATATTTTGTACGGTTTTTTGAACCCGAATAGCAACGTGCGTCCATTGCGTCGCCAAGCTCTTCCGCGCGCCTGAACGCGCTTATTAACAGGGGTATTAAAATGGGGACTATCGCCTTAATTCGCTTGAATATGTTTCCGCTTTCAAAATCGGCACCCCTCGCCTTCTGTGCGGAAATGATACGGTTTGTTTCGTCAATAAGCGTAGGTATAAACCTTAACGCAATAGACATTATAAGCGCGAGTTCGTGAACGGGAAAGCGTATCCATTTTAAGGGGGTCAACAAGCTTTCTATTCCGTCGGTAAGCTCGACGGGAGTCGTCGTCAAAGTTAAAAGCGCGGAACCCATTACGAGGAAAAACAGCCTTAAAACAAAGAATACAGTAAAAATTATTCCCTCGCGGTAGATTTTTATTATACCCCATTCGACAAGAAGATGCTCCCCGCCGTGGAAAAATAAATTTAGTACAGCCGTGAAAATTAACAGGAATATTATGGCTTTTACAGAACGTAGAACACTGCCGAACGGTACGCGGGAAGCGATTACTGTTGCTATAAGGACTATAACGCAAGCCGCCATTGCATAAAAATTTTTTGCAAGAAAAAGCGCGACTATATACGCAATTAACGCGAGTAGCTTAATCCTCGGGTCTGCCCTGTGTACGAATGATTTAGTGGGATAATATTGACCGAAAGTTACGTCGTTAAGCATTGTCGCCCCCTTCGTACACTTCTATTACCTTGCGGGCAAAATCTTCCGCAGTGCAGTCGCATAGTATATTTATTCCCGATTTTTTAAGTTCTCCGCTTATTTTCGAGGTCAAGGGTACGTCAAGCCCCAAAGCCAAAAGCTCGTCCCCGCAGGAGAAAAGATTTGCGGGGCTGTCGCATTTTACCACTTCGCCGTTGGATATTACCGCCGCCTTTGTGCAGTTTTCCGCTACCTCGTCCATATCGTGCGAAACTATAATTACAGTTTTGCACCACTCGCGGTGAAGCCTGTGCAAAAGCTCCATTATCTCCTTTTTACCGAGTGGGTCAAGCCCTGCGGCGGGTTCGTCGAGAATAAGCACCTGCGGTTTGGTAACTATAACCCCCGCAATGGCAACACGGCGTTTTTGTCCGCCCGACAAGTCAAAGGGGGATTTGTCCTTAACCCCGTTATAGTCAAGACCTACTACCTCGATACTCTCCCTTACGGCTTGTTCAACCTCTTCGGGTTTTAAGTTTTTATTGAAATTTTTAAGTCCGAACGCAACGTCTGCGAATACGCTTTCCGCAAAAAGCTGGTATTCGGGGTATTGGAATACCATACCGACGCTTGCGCGCAGGGCTTTGAAATCTGTTTTTTTGTTTGTTAAGTCAAACCGCCCTACCGTTATTTGCGGAACTACGGGCGCGGGCTGACCCTTTTTCGCCTTTTTGGCGCGATAGCGTTTTTGTGCCTGAGGCAGCCTTATAAGTGCGTTTAAATGCTGTACGAGCGTTGATTTTCCGCTGCCCGTATGACCGATTATCCCGAAAAACTCGCCCTCGTCTATATGCAGGTTGATGCCCTTTAAAGCCTTAGTCGCAAACGGGGATTTTTTGGAATAAGTAAACGTAAGGTCGCTTACGTCGATATCCCATTCGTGTGCGCACAATATTTCGGTCTTTTTAACGGGCGAGGACGCAGCCTCGGTTATTCCGCGTCCGCTAAGGTTTTCGAGTATTTGCGCCGAAAGCTGTTCGGGGCGGAGAACGTTATCTATTTTCATACCCGCGCCGTTCAGCGTATTTATTATTTCGGTTATGCGCGGAAGACATAGATTGTAGGTTTCAAGCTTATCCCCGCTTTCAAATATTTCTTCGGGAGTGCCTGAAAGCACTATTTCGCCCCTGTTCATAACTATCGTTCGGTCGGCAAGCAACGCTTCTTCCATAAAGTGGGTAATAAGGATAACCGTCATTCCCTCTTCCTTGTTGAGCCTTTGGACGACCTCTATGACCTCGCGCCTGCCCTTAGGGTCAAGCATTGCGGTAGACTCGTCCAAAATAAGAATATCGGGTTTGACCGCAAGCACGCCCGCAACGGCTATACGTTGTTTCTGTCCGCCGGAAAGTCTTGTAGGCGTAGAATGGCGGAACTCTTCCATTCCGACGGCTTTTAAAGCCCAATCAATTCTTCTGCCTATCTCTTCGCGTTCAACGCCTATATTTTCGGGTCCGAATGCCACGTCGTCCTCAACGATTGAGGCAACCATCTGGTTATCGGGATTCTGAAATACAATTCCCACGTGCTTTCTTATTTCAAGCGGATTTTTACCTTCCGAAACGTCAAGCCCAAGAACGGTTATTTTACCCGAGTCGGCTTCCAATAAACCGTTTATCAGTCTGGCAAGCGTTGATTTTCCGCTTCCGTTATGACCGATAACTGAAATAAATTCGCCGCGGTTTACGGTAAGGCTTACGCCGTTTACCGCAAATATTCCGTCGGAACCGGGATATGAAAATTTTACGTTATCGAACTCAATGACGTTTTCCGTTTTTTCCATAGGAAAATTATAGCATTAAAAAATTATTTTAACAACAAATTGCGGGGTGTTAAAAGTGAAAGTCAAATAAAATTTTTAAAAAATAAGTTAATGTTGCATATTGACATTTTATATACTTTGTTTTATAATAATGTGAGTGCAAACAATTGCACGTTTTTAACATTAAAATTAATATCGGAGGTTTTTTTGATGAAAAAATTGACTATCGACGGTAATACCGCCGCAAGCCATGTTGCGTATGCTTTCTCGGAAGTAGCGGCAATCTATCCCATCACGCCCTCTTCCCCTATGGCGGAAGTCGCGGATGAATGGGCGACTGCCGGCAGAACCAACATGTGGGGTCAGAAAGTTAAGATTGCTGAAATGCAGTCGGAGGGCGGAGCAGCAGGCGCAGTTCACGGATCGCTTTGCGCGGGCGCGCTTACCAGCACTTATACCGCGTCGCAGGGACTTTTGCTTATGATTCCCAATATGTACAAGATATCCGGCGAGCTTATGCCTATGGTAATGCACGTTTCGGCGCGCGCGCTTGCCGCACATTCGCTGAACATATTCGGCGACCACGCGGACGTTATGGCTTGCCGCCAGACAGGATTTGCTATGATTTGCAATTCCTCAGTACAGGAAGTTATGGATTTAGGCTTGGTTGCACACCTTTCAACGCTTAAAACGAAGGTTCCTTTCATTAACTTCTTCGACGGTTTCAGAACTTCGCACGAGGTTGCTAAAATCGACGTTTGGGACGAAGCCGACGACTATGCGGAAATAAGGGCTATATGCGACGAAGTAGGTCTTGCCGAAGATATCGCAGACTTCAAGTCGCGCGCACTCAATCCCGAACATCCCATCCAGAAAGGCACCGCACAGAACGGCGATACTTACTTCCAGAACAGAGAAACGGCAAACAGCTATTACGAAGCTGCACCCGCTATCGTCCAGAAGATGATGGATATCGTATCGGCTAAGTGCGGCAGAAAATACCACCTCTTTGATTACGTCGGCGCAAAGGACGCAGAGCAGGTTATCGTATGTATGGGTTCGGGTTGCGAAACTATCGAAGAATCCATAAACAAGCTCAACAAGACGGGCAAGAAATACGGACTTGTTAAGGTTCGTCTTTACAGACCCTTCGTTGCAGGTGCTTTCGTTAAAGCCCTTCCCAAGACCGCAAAGAAAATTGCCGTACTTGACAGGACGAAGGAACCCGGCTCGCTCGGCGAACCCCTCTACCTCGACGTTTGCTCCGCACTTATGGAAAAGGGCGTAACCGACGTTAAAGTAGTCGGCGGCAGATACGGCTTAGGCTCGAAAGAGTTTACGCCTTCGATGGTGCTTGCCGTTTATAAAAACCTTGAAAAGGCAAACCCCAAAAATCACTTCACAATCGGTATTTACGAAGACGTTACCAACACTTCGCTCGATTTCTCGCACAAATTCGACGCCGCACCCGAAGGCTCTACAAGCTGTAAGTTCTACGGTCTTGGCTCTGACGGTACGGTAGGTGCGAACAAGAACTCCATTAAAATTATCGGCGACCATACGGACAAGCACGCGCAGGCTTACTTCTTCTACGATTCAAAGAAGTCGGGCGGTATAACCGTTTCCCACCTCCGTTTCGGCGATTCGCCCATCCAGTCCGAATACCTTATCGACTCTGCCGATTTCGTTCAGTGTTCCAACCCCTCGTATGTTACCCGCTATGATATGACGGGCGACATCAAGGAAGGCGGTACTTTCCTTATCAATACCGACGCTACGACGGTTAAAAAGCTTGAATCGTTCCTGCCCGCAAAGGTTAAACAGGATATCGCAAAGAAGCATATCAATCTTTACGTTATAGACGCTATTAAGATTGCTGCCGAATTGGGACTCCGCGGCAGAACGAACACCATATTGCAGTCGGCATTCTTCCGCGTAAATCCCCAGATTATGCCCTACGACAAGGCAATAGAATATATGAAGTATATGGCTAAAAAGTCATTCGGCAGAAAGGGCGACGCGATAGTCCAGATGAACTATAACGCAATAGACGCAGCCGCAGGCGACAACCTTATTAAAATAGACGTACCCGCAGAGTGGGCAAAGGCTGAAACGGGTGCCGAAATGGTTAAGGGTGCGGATAATGCTTACTATCAGGAAATTATTAAGCCTATCCTTTACCTTGAAGGCGACAAGCTTAAGTCCTCGCAGTTCAATGCGGACGGACACGTTCCTACCGGCACCACCAAATACGAAAAACGCGGCGTTGCCGTTCTCGTTCCCGAAATCATTACGGAAAAATGTATACAGTGCGGAACTTGCTCATTCGTTTGCCCCCACGCATGTTTAAGACCCGCCCTTATTAAGGAAGGCAGCAAAAAGCCCAAGTCGCTTGAAACCAAAGCAGCTATCGGTCTTGCAGGCTACGAATACAAGATGCAGGTTTCCCCCCTCGACTGTATGGGATGCGGCGTGTGCGCAACCGTCTGCCCCGTAAAGGACGGCGGGGCAATCAAGATGATTCCCCTTGCAGAGTCGCTTAAAAAGCACGAAGACAAAAACTGGGAATATGCAGTCGAGCTTCCCGAAGCCGATACTTCCAAATTCAAGAAGAACACCGTTAAGGGCTGCCAGTTCGCTACCCCCCTCTTCGAGTTCTCGGGTGCGTGCGCAGGTTGCGGCGAAACGCCTTACGTCAAAGTAGTTACCCAGCTTTTCGGCGAAGATATGATTATCGCCAACGCAACGGGCTGTTCGTCGATTTACGGCGGTTCTTCCCCCACGTGTCCCTACACCACCAACAAACAGGGTCACGGCCCCGCATGGGCAAACTCGCTGTTCGAGGATAACGCGGAATTCGGCTATGGAATGAACCTCGGCTACGACGCAAGAAGAAACGCAGTTAAGGCAAAGGTTGAAAAGCTTGCCGAACTTTGGAACGGCGAAGGTAAAAAGGCTTGTGAAAACTATCTTAAAGCGTTCGGCGACAGGGAACCTTCCAAAAAGGCTTCGGCCGAGCTTGTAAAAGCACTTGAAGCTTGCAACGGATGCGGCTGCGAGGCTGACGCGCTTGTCAAAGAAATTCTTGAAGCAAAAGACTGCCTTGCAAAGAAATCTATCTGGATATTCGGCGGCGACGGCTGGGCATACGATATCGGCTACGGCGGACTTGACCACGTACTTGCCGCAGGCGAAGACGTTAACGTCCTCGTACTCGACACCGAGGTTTACTCCAACACGGGCGGACAGGCTTCAAAGGCAACGAACATAGGCGCAGTTGCCAAGTTCGCTTCCGCCGGTAAGAGGGTTAAGAAGAAAGATTTGGGTATGATTGCTAAATCATACGGCTACGTTTACGTGGCGCAGGTTGCAATGGGTTCCAACCCTGCCCAGCTTCTTAAAGCATTGACCGAGGCAGAAGCTTACCACGGACCTTCGCTTATCATTGCTTACGCTCCCTGCATCAACCACGGTATAAATATGACCAAGAGCCAGCTTGAAGAAAAGGCGGCTGTTGACTGCGGATACTGGCAGCTTTACAGATACAACCCCGAAACCGAGGAATTTACGCTTGATTCAAAAGACCCTACGGGCGACTACCAGGCGTTCCTTGCAGGAGAAACGAGATACGCTTCCCTTGCAAAGACCCAGGGCGAAGAAGTTGCCAACGAGCTGTTCAAGAGAACGGAAGAGTCTGCTAAACAAAGACTTGAAGGTTACAAAAAGCTTGCAGGCAAGGAATAAGCGTTACGCTTAAATAAAACTTTAAGCCCGCGTGCAAATGCACGCGGGCTTATATTTTTAAAATATATGAAAGCGGATTTTAATAAATACGAAACCCGTGTTTATTAAAATCCGCCTGTGCCGTGATATGAAAAAGTATTAACCCGCATCTCGCAGGTGGGTGCGGCGAAGCGAAACCTCGGACTTTCCGTAAACAGACCTTGCCTATTTCCGCGAACGTACCGCTCCCTAAAAAACTTTGTGGATTACGAATTTCCCATACCACGAACACCGCAGACTATCTATATATTATTATATACCATTTTATAATAAAACGCAACAAGTAAATTTTAGCAACTTCATTTATATTTACTTGATTTTTATTTGTAAAAGAATTAAAATTAAAAAAAAGATTTAAGAGGCTTAATATATGCAAGAAATTACAGGCGTTTTAACCCCTTCTACCACTCCATATTCCGAGTTTAAAAACCACATTGGGGAATTGGTTACCATAAAGGGTGCGATACACAACATACGCGATATGTCGGACTTTGCGTTTATAATCGTAAGGACTGCGCGCGAGCTTATACAGTGCGTTTATTCCCCCGAGTTTTCAGACTACCGCCTTGACGGAAGCGTAGTCGAGCAGTGCAGTGCAAAGCTTACGGGAAAGGTTGTAAAAAGCGAAACGCGCGACGGCAGCGAAAGATACGAGCTGCAAATCCACAACATAGAAATTTTATCCACCCCAGCCGACATTCCGCCCGTGGTAATTTCAAAAAAACAAGTTAACTGCGACCTCAGCGTTAACCTCGACAACCGCCCCGTCACTTTGAGAAACCCCAAGGAACGTGCGATTTTTAAAATTCAGGAAGGCATCCAGCGCGGTTTCCGCGACTATCTTATAAGCCAGAACTTTACCGAAATTCATTCCCCCAAGATTAACTTTGCCGGTGCCGAGGGCGGAACAAACGTGTTCAAGCTCGATTACTTCGGTAAGACGGTCTACCTTGCGCAAAGCCCCCAGCTCTACAAGCAGGCCTTAGTTCCCGTTTACGAGCGCGTTTTTGAAATTGCACCCGTTTTCCGTGCCGAACACCACGATACTTCAAGGCATTTGAACGAGTACATTTCAATGGACTTTGAAATGGGCTTTATAGACAGCTTTACCGATATTATGAATATGGAAACGGGTGCTTTGAAATATATAATGAACCTGTTAAAGACCGAATACCAGGCGGAAATTGACCTTTTAAAGGTTGACATACCGGAAATTACCTCTATCCCCTGCATCCGCTTTAAGGACGCGAAGGAGCTTTGCGTAAAAAAACTGAAAAACATAACCGATATGAAGGACTTCGAGCCTGAGGAAGAAGCTTTCCTTGGAAAGTGGGCAAAACAGCAATATAATTCCGATTTCCTGTTTGTAACCCATTACCTTTCAAAAAAGCGTCCCTTCTATACGATGGACGACCCCGAAGACCCCGAAGTTACCTTGTCCTTCGACCTGTTGTTCAGAGGTATAGAAATAACATCGGGCGGACAGAGAATACACGATTACAACCAACAGGTTGAAAAAATGAAAAAGCTTGGAATGAACCCCGAAGAGTTTGAAACCTATCTTATGCTTCATAAGTACGGCGCACCCCCGCACGGAGGTTTAGGACTTGGTCTTGAAAGGCTGACTATGCACCTTTTGGGCTTTAAAAACGTCAGATATGCGGCAATGTTCCCCAGAGATATAAACAGGGTTACGCCGTAAAATGTTCACAAAAATTTGTTTGCACAAATATAAATTAATAGCGGAGCTGACATTTCAGCTCCGCTACTATTTTTATCTTATAAAGTTTGTTTTAACCTTAGGTATTATTACGGGCTTTTCAAGTTCCGTTCCCTTCGCACTTTGCAACAGCTTTAAAAGCCAAGCCATATTGCTACCTATTGCACGCATAATGCAAAGTCCCTCTTCGTCCTGCAAAACCTCTTCCGCCTTGCTGCCGTGAACCATATTCCAATATGTCGACGGCACGGGAAGCATATTGTTTATGCCTATATACTTGTTCAGAACGTCGTATGACGCCGTCGTACCGGCGCGGCGTGCGGAAACGATGCTTGCCGCAGGCTTCAACTGCATATATCTTCCGTATGAATAAAAAAGCCTGTCAAGTATTGCAATCGTTGCACCGTTGGGCGAAGCGTAATGTACGGGTGCGCCGAAGATATAGCCGTCCGCCGTCTTTACCTTTTCCCCTATAAAATTTAAAACGTCGTCGCCGAACACACAGCCGTTACCTGCTTTACAGCCGCCGCAACCGATACAGCTACGGACAGGTTTATTGCCAATCCATATAATTTCACTGTCAACACCCTGTGCTTTGAGTTCGCCAGCAATTACCGTTAATGCAGTGTAAGTACAGCCGTTTTGGTTGGGGCTGCCGTTAATCATTAATACCTTCATAATTTCTCCTTAAAAAAGAAGGGGCCGAAAAATTCCGACTCCTTCCCCTTATCCTATTAAATTGCAACTTATCCGCCGCGTGAAATAGTCTGTATTAAGTTCTACAAAAATAGCATATATTATCGAAAAAGTCAATACTTTATCAAATTTTTTGTGCAAATTGCACAAAAAATTATTTTTTATATAAAAATCTATGGCAGTTTTCGCACTCAGTAACTTCGCCGCCGGCAATTTTTTCTTTTCCGACAAGCGAAAGCTCCATTCCGCATTTCGAGCAACGGTCGTTTTCAACCCCGCAGATAATGGGGAAGATGCGCTCGCTGCGCTTCATTTCGTATCTTTTCAAAACTTCGGGGTTGATGTCCTTAGCTAATTTTTCAAGCTCCTTTTTAACCCCGTCCATTTCGGCAAGCTTAACCTTTTTATATTCGGCGTATGCGGCGGACGAAACCTTGTACTGCTCCTGCACATCCAAGGTCTTTTTCTTGAACGATTTATATTCTTCGTCGGCTTCCTTTACAGACTTTACAAGCGCGTTGATTTCCGACTTAATAGATTTAAGCCTTTCTGTAATCTGGGTAGCGTTTTTCTTATAAAATGAAATATCCGCGCCACCTTCAACCAATTCGTCAAGGTTTTCAAAGTCCTTTAACGTTTCGGCAATTTCTTCGTATTTTTTAACAAGCTTATTCAATATAGCGGACATTTCAACCGCCTTTGCTTCCATCGCTTCAAGCTTTTCGGGTGCTTTGGTTAAAAAGCTTTTCGCCTGTGAATAATTCTTCCTCTCTTCGGAAGAAGCGGCTTCGCGCTCTATCCTTAAAAGCTTCGAGTCTTCCGTCTGATATTTTAAAAGTTGTTCTATTTGTGCCATAAAAAACTCCTTATGTCACAACAAGTCTTCATCGGTAAAATACTCCGACGGAATTTGAAGACCTGTTGCAATTTTGTTATAAATTTTATTAAAGCCGTAGTTTTCGGCTGAATAATGCGTTAAATGTATTATGTTCAGACCTTTTTCCAAAAGTCCCGCAATTTCGTGATGCTTCATATCGGAAGAAACGAACACGTCCGCCCCGTTTGAAACAGCAAATGCGATTGCCTTATCGTCGCAGCCAGCCCCGCAGAATGAGGCGACTTTTTTTACCTGTCTTCCGCTATCCCCGTAAAAGAGTGCGCGTTCGGTTGAAAAGGCGGTTTTTACGATTTTTGAATATTCGGAAAATTTTGTCGGTTGGATTGCGTATACCCTGCCGTAACCGCCACCCGCGATATCCGCGAGAATTTCGCAATTCTCCCCACCGAGTCCGCGCATTAAATGATAGTCGATTCCTTCGGGGGCTGCGTCGAAATTCAGGTGCATTGAAATTACGGATATTCCGCTTTTTATGCACTGTGCAATAGGGTCGTCCGCGTTTATGCGCGAAACTCCGCCGTAAATTGCGGGGTGGTGCGTAACGATTAAATTATAACCGTGCGCCTTAGCCTGTTTAACCGCTTTTGCTGACAGGTCAAGAGAAAAGAATGCGCCGTTTACCTGTGCGTTACAGTCGATAATTATTCCGCTGTTGTCGTACATTGCGTACTTTTTGCAGAACGCGTCCGACAGCGCGACGGGAGCAACCTTTTCAAGCGTTTTTAAAATTTCAGTCAATTTCACTTTTCAATACCCCCTCCATAAAAGAAATTTCGGTTTCAAGGCGCGAACGGTTTTCATCCGTCATAGTCCTTAGTAAGTAACTTTTCTTTTTTGAAAGTTCGGTTTTTAAATAGTCATAAAACACGGTATTTTTCAAACTGTCCTTACCGTATTTCAACTGCGCTTCGGAATAATTTTGCGGACTGCCGCACCTTACTCCTTTTATGATAAAATAATAATTTTTACCGTCCGTAAAAATATCGTCGGTTGTAATTTCACAGTTTGCGGAAATAAGATATTTACGCACCTCTTCCGCGTTTTTCATTGGCTGGAATACATACGATTTGGGAATAAAAGAGTTTTTTAAGATTTTGACAATCTCCTCCCCGCCTATACCTGCAATGAGAACTTCGTCGGTATTCACGTCCAAGCCTTCAAGCCCGTCGCAGCAAGCTGCGCAGCATCTGCCGTTTTTTATGTATACGGACAAAAGAGTTTCAGCCTTTGAAAGGCTTTTTTCGCTTATATCCGAAATTACCGCTCTTTCACAGAGTCCGTTTTTTAGCATATATTCCGCACAGTAGCCGTGGTCGCACGCAACGTCCGCAAAGGTATTGCACGGCTGTAAATAGGTGCAGAGTTTTTTTATTCTGTCCATAAGCCTATGTTAATTGAAAACACAGAGATACAAGCAAGACAAGCCGCGTGAGCATTTGCGAGGGGAGTTTACTTAACGTAAAAGGCCCTATGCAAAGCGGAACGCAACACAATATTGCGAAGTGTATATGTGTTTTAGGTATCAAGGAAGTCTTTCAAATGTTTAGACCTTGAAGGATGCCTTAATTTACGAAGTGCTTTCGCCTCAATCTGACGAATACGCTCACGCGTGACGTTAAATTCCCTGCCTACCTCTTCAAGAGTTCTGGGTCTGCCGTCGTCCACGCCGTAGCGAAGACGTAAAACCTTTTCCTCACGCGGGGTAAGACTGTTTAATACCGTCAAAAGCGTTTCTTTCAGCATTGTTGTGGAAACGCTGTCCGAGGGAGTTTCGGTAGACTCGTCTTCGATAAAATCGCCGAGATGGCTGTCCTCCTCCTCGCCGATAGGCGTTTCCAACGAAACGGGGTCCTGCGCGATTTTCTGGATTTCGCGGACGCGCTCTTCGGTAATGTGCATTTCCTCGGCTATTTCCGCAGGGGTCGGTTCTCTGCCGTACTTCTGCAATAAAAGCCTTGAAACGCGTGTCAGCTTGTTTATTGTTTCTACCATATGGACGGGGATACGGATAGTCCTTGCCTGGTCGGCAATGGCCCTTGTTATCGCCTGCCTTATCCACCAGGTAGCATACGTTGAAAATTTAAAACCCTTCTGATAATCGAATTTTTCAACAGCCTTCATAAGTCCGAGGTTGCCTTCCTGAATTAAATCGAGAAAGAGCATTCCGCGTCCTACGTACCTCTTTGCAATAGATACAACTAACCTTAAATTGGCTTCGGAAAGCTTTTTCTTTGCATCCTCGTCGCCGTCCTGCATTCTGCGCGCAAGCTCTATTTCGTCGTCGGGAGAAAGAAGGGGTACCCTGCCTATGTCCTTTAAATACATTTTTACAGGGTCGTCAAGCCCTATGTCCGAAAGGGCTTGTTCGTAAAGCTCTTTATCGCGCTCCGCCTCGTCGATTATCTGTATGCCCGCTTCGGCAATCGACTTATAGACGTAGTCCATCTGATTGGGCGTAGTTTCGTATTTTTCCATAATATCGCATAGCGCGTTTGTGGTAATACTACCCTTCGAGCCGTAATTGTCGATTATTTGTTTTAAAATGTCGTTTAACTTCTGTTCGGATAAACTCATTGTCTTTCTCCGCTTTTTAATTTTTCCTTTTGTTTTATAAGTTGGTTAATTTCCGACGCTATTGCGATTTTTTGTGAAATTTCGCGTTGGGCTTCGCTTTGTGCCTTTAAAGAATTTATGCGTTTGTCAATTCGGTTAAGCTTTAATTTAGTTACGCAGTCGTAAAAGCTTTTTACCGCAACCTCGCCGGAAAGAGTTTCGCCTGCGCTGTAGTCGAGGATACGGCACAGCTCTTCATACTCGGGGGTATTTTCGTCAAAAAACTCAAACAGTTCCGCAGGATGAATTTTTTCTTCCATAAGCGTTTTTGACTTTATATATTTAGCGATTATATCGTGTACCTCACTGCAATAAGGTATTTCGGTAACGTCCCCCTCGGCGTACTTCGCACCGAAGAGATAGGAAGCGATTACGAAACGTGAAGCCTTTACCGTCACGTTTGAATTATCCTTACGGACGGGTTGCTTTTCCGGTTCGGCTTTAAGTTGTATCGGTTCGGAATTTAAATCGCGGCTCAGCGACTCGTAAGTAATTCCCGTTTTATCGCGCAGACGCTTTAAAAGCTCTTCCTGCTCCGCCGCGCTGTCCGCCGTGCGGACTATCCTTATCGCTTCCGAAAGATATTTACGCTTGTCCTCGGTTTTGTTTAAGTCGAAACCGCGTTCGAGAACGGATAACTTGTAATCGATAAGCGGCATTGCGGAATTAAGGCATTTACGGTATTCGTCCGCGCCACGCTGTTTTATTACGTCGTCGGGGTCAAGACCGTCGGGCAGAGGTATTACCTTTATATTAAGACCCGCTTCCTTAAAGATATCAAGTCCGCGCAGATTGGCTTTAATACCCGCGCCGTCGCCGTCGTAACTGCTTAGCACGGTGTCCGCATAGCGTTTAATAAGCCTTGCCTGATCCTGCGTAAGCGACGTACCCATATTTGCAACTACGTTTTTAAAGCCTGCCTGATATAGCGAAAGGGTGTCCATATACCCCTCTACCATAATCACTTCTTTTATAGTTTGGGTCTTTCTTAGTTTTTTTAAAAGGTTAATGTTATAAAGCGTTTTGCTTTTGTTAAATATAAGAGTTTCTTTTGTGTTTTTATATTTTGCAAAATCCGTTTTTTTAAGCACCCTGCCGCCGAAAGCCACAACCTCGTCCATTGCGTTGATTATTGGAAATATCAGCCTTCCGCCCTGTGCGTCAGACAGCCTGCCGTCAACCTCGTTAACCGCACCGCTGTCAACTATATCCTGCTTTGAATAGCCCTTGGATAAAAGGAACTTAGGCAAATCGCTGAAATTCAAGCTTGCGCCAATACCGAAAGTTCTTACTATTTTTGACGGAATATTGCGTTTTAATATGTAATTTATATGCTCGTCGGCTTTGCCCGAATTTAAATTATCGAGATAGAAATGCGCGCAATCGTTCATTATTTTTAAAAGAGTGTCGCGCTTTCTTTTCATTTCTACCGTCTTCTGATTGTCAAAACCAGACTGCGGAAGCTGCAAGCCCGCCCTTTCCGCAAGAATTTTGACAGCGTCCATAAAGTCGATGTTTTCCATTTCGCGGACGAACTTTATGACGTCGCCCGACTCGCCGCAGCCGAAGCAGTGATAGTACTGGTCGGCTTCATTAATGGAAAACGACGGGGTTTTTTCGTGGTGGAACGGACAGCAAGCCCAATAGCTTCCTCCGCGGCGTTCCAACGTGAGATAACTGCCGGCAACGTCTACAATATTAAGTTTTTCTTTAAGAGTAATTAAAAACTCCTGTAATGCTGTTGCCATAATAAAATATCAAAACGCGGTAATGCGGGCATATACGTTTTACCTGCCTTCGTCAATAAACGACCATCCCTTGGGTACGAATATATTATTAAACATATAGACCGCATATCTGTCGGTCATTGACGAAATATAATCGCAAACGACTTGTTCGCGTGGGTATTTTTCAATTAGTGAAATATAAGTTTGGGGTAAATCTTCGGGACGGGACATAAAGTGCGAATACATTGCGGATAACATTCTTTCCGCTTTCTCCTCCTCGCCCTTGGCAGAGTCGGTAAGATATACCCGTTCAAACATAAAAGAACGCAGCTTTTCACTTGCCTTTTCAATGGACAAATCCATTTTAACGTCGTTTACGCCGTAAGAATTTTTGTAAATAGACGTAATTGCCGTATTTATACGCTCCTTGGAGGTTTTTCCGAGAACGCCTATTATATCTTCGGGAACGTCGTCCATACTGAGTATACCGGCGCGGACGGCGTCGTTTAAATCGTGGTTTATGTAAGCAATTCTGTCGGCAAGGGAAACGCATTTGCCTTCAAGCGTGGCAGGCTTGCCGCTCTTTTTATGGTTTAATATGCCATCGCGCACCTCAAACGTGAGGTTTAGCCCCAATCCGTCCTTTTCAAGTACATCGACGACGCGCAGCGACTGCACGTTATGCTCGAAGCCCGTAGGCGATAACTTGTTAAGTATTCGCTCTCCGCTGTGTCCGAAAGGCGTATGCCCCAAATCGTGACCGAGTGCGATTGCTTCCGCCAAGTCTTCGTTTAAAGATAGGGCGCGCGCTATACTTCTTGCTATTTGCGCCACGTCCAGGGTGTGCGTAAGGCGGGTTATGTAATGGTCGCCTTCGGGCGAAAAGAAAACCTGCGTCTTGTTTTTCAGCCTACGGAAAGCTTTACAGTAAATAAGCCTGTCCCTATCACGCTGAAAATCCGTTCGCATAGCGCAAGGAGCCTCTTCACGCTGTCTGCCGCGGGTATTTTTCGATTGCGTTGCATACGGCGATAAAAAAGCCTGCTCTATTGCA
Organism: uncultured Christensenellaceae bacterium; assembly: GCA_910587365.1. GTDB lineage: Bacteria > Bacillota > Clostridia > Christensenellales > Borkfalkiaceae > Coproplasma. Next base: position 142,233 of record CAJUKJ010000003.1, read on the forward strand.
TATGTTTTTTGTTTTAAAGACTGCATCTTTTCCATTACTATTATTAATTACGAAAAAATTTACGAATTTCCTTTTTTTTATACAATATTTTTTGAATAATAATTTTAATATTTTATTTACCGAAGCCGCCGCCGACGGATAATACCTCGCCCGTCACGTAGTCCGCTTCCGCGAGATATATACAGGCTTTTGCCACGTCCTCGGGATAGCCTATGCGTCCAGCGGGAATTTGTTCGATAAGACTTTCCATCTCCTCTTCGGTAAGACGGCTGTTCATATCTGTATCGATTACGCCCGGGGATACGCAGTTTACGCGAACCTTCGAAGGCGCGAGTTCTTTGGCGAGAGCTTTTGTAAAAGCGATTACCGCACCCTTAGAAGCGGAATATGCAACCTCGCAGCTTGCGCCCACTTCGCCCCAGATTGAGGATATATTTATTATGCTTCCGCCGCCGTTGCAAATCATCATATCGGTTACGGCGCGGCAACAGTAGAACACTCCCTTTGCGTTTACGCCGAAAACCTTGTCCCAATCGTATGCGGAAGTGTCCTGTATGACGCGGACGAGCGATATGCCCGCATTGTTTACAAGCACGTCCAATTTTTCGTAGATGCCGAAAAACTCCTTGAACATCTGCTTTACCTGCGCTTCGTCGGAAACGTCCGCACGCATAAGCACGGGACAGTAGCCAAGCATATTAAATTCTTCCTGTGTGGCAATCGCAGTCTGTTCGTCGCTGTGATAGTTGATAACCACCTCGTAGCCCTGTGCTAAAAATTCAAGGGCTATCGCCTTGCCTATCCCCTTGGTTCCGCCCGTTATAAGTGCAGTTTTCATTTTATTTTCTCCGCGATTGCGTCGGCTACCTGTACGGGCGATAATTCGTCCGTGTCTATTATAATATCCGCCGCAGCTTCGTATATGTCTATTCTTTCGTTGTAAAGCTTTTCAAGCCGTGCGCGGGTGTCGCCCTGTAAAAGCGGACGCGCAGTATCTCCCTCGACGCGCTTTAAAAGCGTTTTTATACCCGTTCTTAAAAAAACTATTTTTCCGTTTGCTTTAAAAAGGTTAACGTTCCGGTTGCGCAACAGACAGCCGCCTCCCGTTGCTATTACAACGCCGTTTAAAACGCTTAACATTTCAACAATCTGTGTTTCCAAATCACGGAAATACTGTTCGCCGAAGTCAGCGAAAATATCGCTTATCGCGCCGTGGTTTTTTACTATTTCCGCATCGGTGTCGTAAACCTTTATACCGCGTCTTGAAAATACTTCGGCAACGGTGGTTTTGCCGCAACCCGGCATACCCGCAAGCACTATATTCATAGTTTAAAGGACTGCGCCGCAAGAACGTAGCTGTTCTTTCCGAAACCGCAGATTACTCCCTTGCACACTTCGGATATTACAGACTTGTGCCTGAACTCCTCGCGCGAGTGTACGTTGGACATATGCACCTCTATTACGGGAACAGATACGGACGCGATTGCGTCGCGTATAGCATAGCTGTAATGGGTAAACGCGCCCGCGTTGAGAATTATGCCGTCAAAGCCCTCGCTTTGCGCGTTTTGAATTTGCGAGCATATTTCTCCTTCTATATTGCTTTGAAAAAACTCGCAGATATCGTCCTTGAAACGGTTTGTGATTTCAAGATTGATTTCGTCAAGGGTCAAGTCGCCGTAAATCCCCTTTTCCCTGACGCCGGTCATATTTAAGTTGACTCCGTTTATAAATAAAAACTTCATATATTTTCCTCCGTGTATTGCGTAAATAACAGTTTTGCCTGTTCTTCATCGGGAGCTATTCCGAAAAAGATACATTGCGAATAATACGCCTGGTAAAACAGCATTGCTTTACCGTTTACTATTTTTTTACCTAAGGCTTCTGCAATTTGCAAGAACGCGCTTTTTTCAGGGGTATAAATTAAATCCACCGCAACGGAACAAAGACTTAAAAGGTCTTCCCCGACGGGAGAAATTCCCTCCGTTTTATGCATACCAATTCCCGTTGCGTTTATAATTGCATAGTACGGCTTTGCCGTAACGTTTTCAACGGGCGTCGCGCCGAACTCCGAGGCAACCTTTTGCGAGCTTTCAAACCGCGTATCGTAGATAAATACGTTCGCGCCTGCGTCCGCAAGTTTTTTGGCAACGCTTCTTCCCGCACCGCCCGCGCCCAGCAGAAGCACGTCTTTACCGCAAACGTCTACGCCGTCGTTTTTAAGCATAAGCGCGAACCCCATTCCGTCGGTGTTGTATCCAAGCCTGTCGCCCGCGTTTACCGTATTGACGGCACCGAAGGCTTGCGCGTCGCCGCAAATTTTATTAAGGTAGGGTATAATCGAAAGCTTATAAGGTATGGTTACGTTGAAACCGTCAAACTCCTTAAACAATCCCTCAGCCCTGTCTTCAAATTCGGATTCGTCAATGGAAATCTTTTTATAGCTTACGCTGTTGCCCGTTTTACTTGCAATGAATGTATGAATTGCGGGACTGTCCGATTTTGAAACGTCTTTACCTATTACGGCAAGATTTAATGTTTTCATTTTACACCTTTCAGCGAGTCGCGGCACTCGGTAATAAGCTTAACGTATTCGTCAATGCCGATATCGATTTCCGCACTTTCCCCCTCGCATTTGGGGACTATCATAGAAATTTTAGCCGCTTTTGAATTTTTTTTATCGAACTTAGCCATAAGCGCGGCACTTTCGATATCTTCGTATGCGGGTATGTCTTTAATTACGCGCTTTATCAGCGTTATCAGATTTTCGTAATATTTGCCGCCGCCTATTCCCAGCTTTTGTGCAATAAATATTTCGTAATAGGCACCTATAAGAACGAATTCTCCGTGGGATTTTTTTCCGTAAAAAAGCTCGAATGCGTGACCCGTTGTGTGACCTAAGTTAAGGGTTTTTCTTAATCCGTTTAAATCGCGTTCGTCCTTTGACACGACGGCGGCTTTATAGCGGATACAGTCAGCGGTAATTTCGCCTAAGAAGTCAAGATTTTTCATTTTAGTACGGTTTTTCCAAAGCTTTTCATAGATATCTTTGTCAAGCGCGCCGTATTTTATAATTTCGCCGAGTCCGCACCTGATTTCCCGCGCGGGCAAGGTGCGCAAGAATACGGGGTCGACCAACACCTCTTCGGGCTGGTAGAACGTACCTATAAGGTTTTTTACGTTTTTAAAGTCTACTGCGGTTTTTCCGCCTACCGAGCTGTCAACCTGCGACAAAAGGGTCGTCGGTATCTGCACAAGCCTGACTCCGCGCATATACAGAGAAGCCGAAAGACCCGCGATATCCCCCACGACGCCGCCGCCGAACGCTATGACCGTACAACCGCGTTTCATATCCGCGTCTACCATAGCCTGCAAAATTTCAAACAGATAGCGTTGGGTTTTACTGCTTTCGCCCGCGGGCAGAATTTTTACAGGAACGCTGTTGCCGAACGTTTCGTGCATCGCTTTTCCGTAATAGGAATAAACGTTTTTATCTGTGACTATAAAAAGCTGTCTGCCTTTGAGGCGGGGAGCGTATTTATCAAACACGCCCGCACCGCAATGGATAACGCTTTGCATCGTATTTGTCTGTAAATAAATATCTATCATTTTAAACCTTTATATCTTTGAATTACTTCGCGCATATTGTCGCCGCCGAGCCTTCCCGAAACAACCTCGGCAAGCGCGGACGCGGTTACGCTTTCAAGAATGACTTCCGCCGCACATATAGCCGCTACGTCGCTTCTTTCCGTTGCCGCAACTGCGGACTCTCGGGTTATGAAGTCAACGGTGTTCAACCCTTTCATAAGCGTGGGAATAGGCTTCATTGCCGCGCGGAGAACAATTTCTTCCCCGTTGGACATACCGCCCTCTATACCGCCCGCGTTGTTGGTTTTGCGGAAGAATTTTTCTCCGTCGCAGAAAATTTCGTCGTGAACCCTGCTACCCTCAAGCTCTGCCGCGCCGAAGCCAAGCCCCACTTCCACGCCCTTAATCGCCTGTACGCTCATAAGCGCGGAACACAAAATTGCGTCGAGCTTAGACGAATACTGCATACAGCTACCGAATCCGCTTTTAAGACCATTAACGCGGATTTCGATGACCCCGCCCGCCGTGTCGCCCGTCGATTTAAGTGCGTCTATCTTTTTAATTGCTTTTTCCTGTACCCCGCTATTCAGCATAAAAAGCGGTTGGCTTTTAGCCTCTTCAAGCTTTTCAAATTCATATAAGCCGCTGTCCGTAACACCGCAAACGCTTTTAACGTAACCGGAAATTCCGACGCCGAGTTCTTTAAGGTACTGCCTTGCAATACTTCCCGCGACAACGCGCACAGCCGTTTCTCTCGCGCTTGCACGCTCTAAAATATTGCGTGCGTCGGTCTGGTCGTATTTTAAAAGTCCAGTAAGGTCTGCGTGACCCGGGCGAACCTTGGTAAGAGTTTTTTGCGTGACGTCGCAGCCCTCGGGTGCCATATACGGCTTCCAGTTTGCATAGTCTGCGTTTACCACGGCAAACGAAAGCGGACTTCCGAGCGTAAGACGGTTTCTGACGCCGCTTAAAATTTCAACCCTGTCCTTTTCTATTTTCTGTCTACCGCCCCTGCCGTAACCGCTTTGGCGCAACGCGAGGTAATAATTTATTTCGTCGGTGTTTATTGTAAGATTTGACGGCAGCCCTTCGATTATTCCTATTAAAGCTTTGCCGTGCGATTCTCCCGCTGTTATTAATTTCATATTCAACTCCTATACGACTTTATAGCCGTCTGACGTTACCTGTATAGTGACCGTACCGTGTACGTCTGTCCGGTAAAGGTTATCTCCCACATATTTTGCTGCGTTTGACAGCACCGTTTGCGACGGACAGCCGTCGCCGTTTTCCCCGACGGAAATTACCGCAAGCTCCGGCTTTAACAGTTCGTAAAGCCTTGAACAAGACGAAAATTCGTTGCCGTGGTTGGGTACTTTTAAAATATTGCAGTTTTCAAGCTCGGCAGGATATTCGTCAAGCAATAAATCGTAGGAATTGCAAATGCCTTCAAGCACGCTGTCTCTTACGTCGCCCGCAAACAGAAAAGACGTTTCCGCATATTCAAGCCAGACGACAGCCGAAGAATTGTCTATTGCGTATTGTGAAGTCGGGTTTTGGATAAGCTGTTCGTACTCTCCCATAGGATTTGAATGTACAGACGGCGATAAAATTTTAAAAGAGTATCCGTATTCGGCATTTACGACAAACTCTCCGTATTCGCTTATTTTCAACTCGGCACCGCTTTTATTTGCCGAAAGAGTAAATTTTCTGAACGCGTCGGTAATGTAGCTGTTTAAACAATAGGGCATAAAAACAGTTTTTACCGTCTTGAATTTCATTATTTCCGAAAGACCGCCGCAGTGTTCCGCGCTTACCGACGTGCATACGAGATAGTCGATAACGTCAATATCGCAGGAATTTAAATATTTGAGTATGCGCGACTGGTTGGACGCCGAACCGTTACCTCCGTCGATTAACATATTTTTACCGTCGGGAAGCTCTATTACCGTACAGTCGCCGTAACCGACGTCAACGAAGCGCACACGCATTACCCCTGCGTCAGCACCCTTGTTTCTTATTACGATATAGCTTGAAAGATACTTAACGGGAATAAAGACATTGGTAATTATCAACGAAAGCGCGACAGCGAATGCAATACTTGCAACGATTATCGTCCTTAGCTGAATTTTTGATAACTTTTTCTTTCCGCTTTTTTCTTCTTTCTTATCCATACCGTATTTCTTAAATTTATAATTATACAGTTTTATTATACATTAATATAAAATAAAAGTAAACTAAAAAAACCTGCACATATGAATATGCGGCTTAAACGATGCATAAAGTTGACTAATCCGACATTTGAATATATAATAGTTCCATATTCGGCATTAAAAAGTTTACAATGGAGAAAAATTTAAGTGAATTTTGCACCTGCAAGGATCGCGCCTGTCCGCTTCATCCCTCCAACCACGATAAAGGATGTTCACTTTGCATAGCAAAAAATATCAGAAAAAAGGAAATACCCTCCTGCCTTTTCAACGCCGCCGACGGTTATCCAAGCAAGGACGGGTACTCTTTTGAAGCGTTTGCAAGACATATACTTAACCTTAAAGCAGATAATAAATAGCTTTATGCGATATTTAAAAATAATTTATTTCTTACCTCTTAAATTGCTTGCAAAATTATTTTTATTTGATATAATTATATAGTCAATTAATGGTACGCTAATATGGCTCAGCTGGTAGAGCAGCTGATTCGTAATCAGCAGGTCGCCGGTTCGAATCCGGCTATTAGCTCCAAAAAAGCAGAGTTGCCTATTTCAGGCAACTCTGTTTTTTGTATATAGTAACGGTTTCAAACCGATTTCGCGCGAGGCAACTTTGTTGCCGACGCTTTGCCAAGGCTGACTTTTATATTAGAGCGATAAATTGAAATTTAGCGGCGTATCGCCGCAGCCGTGTATCTTTATTGCCGAACTGTTTAACCGACTACACCGCACGTCAAATTGAAATTTATTGTTATTTTTTATTTGGCTTTCGTTTAACACACAACAGTCTAATAAAATCATTAAACAAGGAAGTGTCTATTGGTTCAAACATTATCCATTTCCCGTCGTGGTAAGTATGAGTATTATCATATATTTCTTGAACTTCTTTTGAATAGGTTTCTTTTTCAGCTTCAAATTTTATCCGCTCGTCTTTACCCAAAACTATCATAAATCCTATGCAATTTTCTCTTGCATACAAGGCGCAAAGCGTTTTACCGCCTTTACGATATTTGTATTCGTATTTCCACGCTTTGCCGCCTTTATTCCATAAGCAATCCATATCGTACTTATCTTCAATTAAAGCACACAAATCAGTCCATATTTCGTATAAAGGTCTACCGACCAAACACGTCATTTCTTCAGCATTAGGTATCGTTTCAAGCATATAAACCTACAATTTCTCCGCTAAATTACCGTTTTTCGTAATTTTATTATAACAAACCAGCAATAAAAAAGCAAGAAAGCCGAATTTAATTTCCTTGATTTTTACCCCTACATAGCCTTTAACATAAAATTCAACCTAAAAAAATATCTTATAATATGTTTAAATGTATACGCGATTTTAAATTCGCAATTGCCATAGTGGCGGTGCTTTGCGTAAGCGTTATAATTTGCTTTTGCGCGTTTTCCTTTTCGGGCAAGAAAATTGCGTTTGAGGCTGAATATTACTTCGTCTGCTACAGAGTTACCGACAACAGCATTTCGGCGAGTTCGATTTCGGGTACGGTATCCAGCTACGGCGGGGCGGGTTATATTTTAAACCACGGCAAAAACTATTACATAACTGTTTCGTGCTACTACAATAAAACCGATGCGGACACGGTATGCACAAGTCTCAAAAAACGCGATTTGGATTGTACTGTTTTAAAGATTTCGACAAAAAATTTTAAAATTAAGGGCAGCGCGGCGCAAAGAAACGAAGAGTTATATCTCGGAAACCTGAACACCCTACACACTCTTTCTATGCTTGCATACGAGTGCGCCAATGGGCTTGATACAGGCGAATACACGCAAAACAATTCAAAATCGGTTGTAGGCGATATTAAACAGGGGCTTATAGGACTTTTACATTCTAACGGCGATAATTGCTTTACACCTAAGTTAAATTTCATGATTGCCGAATGCGAAGATAAAGAGGTCGGATTTTTACTTTCAAAGGATATGCGCTATTTACAAATTGCCGTTATCGATACAATAGTAAATACCGAGCTTTATTAAATTAAGAATTTTTATCAAAGCCTGCTAATTTTTGGAATTTTGCGCAAAATACGGATATGAACAGAAATTTTACCGCATTTTGCGCAGCTATGCTCGCGCTTGCAATTATGCTTGTATTCTACGGCGGTGTATGGTCAAACGACCGCAAGTATTCCTTTGCCGAAACAGAAAGCACGGTTAAGACGGTTTACTTAACGTTTGACGACGGACCCAGTGACAGGGTTACGCCTAAAATTTTGGACGTGCTTGCCGAAGAGCAAGTAAAAGCAACCTTTTTCATAATCGGTTTACAGGCAGAAACGAGGCAGTACCTTATTGAAAGAGAATATATAGAGGGACATACCGTTGCCGTCCACTCCTACACGCATAATTACGGAAAAATTTATTCTTCGGCGGAAAGTCTGATTGAAGACATCGATAAGTGCAACGATGTAATTAAAAGAATTACGGGCGAGTACACAAACCTTTACCGCTTCCCGGGGGGAAGCTTCGGCTTGTCCGACAAATTGATTTCGGCAGTGACGGCGCACGGAATGCGTTATGTGGACTGGAACGCTTCAACCCGTGACGCGGAAATTCTTAACGCGACCCCCAACCAGATTTTTAACGCGACTATAAGCACGGCGGCAAACGCAGACAATATCGTCATACTTGCGCACGATTCCACAACCAAATCGGCAACCGCTTCCGCACTTAAAGATATAATAAAATATTATAAAGAACGGGGATATATATTCGAGGCATTTTAAAGTGTTAAATGTTACCTAATCCGTCTTGTTCGGCGCAACTACGACGACCTTCCCCAAGAAGAAGGCTATAATGCAATACCGCCCGCGCGTTACATAACGCGCGGGCGGTAAACTTATTAAAATTTAAATTACTGTTTAGCCGACACCGTAAGTTTTGCGGTATTCCTTCATTTTTTCAAGGTATTCTTTGCCCTCGATTACCCCTTCCTCTATCGCCTTTATAATATCCGACATAGTTACAATCGAATAAACCTTAACGCCGAACTCCTTATAAACCTCCTGTACGGCGGAAAGACTGCTTTCAAGACCGCGTTCCATTCTGTCAACGGAGATGACCATACCCGCAATTTCAACGTTTGCCGCCTGTTTCAATTTAGGAAGCATTTCACGCAGTGCCTTTCCCGACGTCATTACGTCCTCGATTAAAATTACCCTTTCGCCGTCTTCAAGCTGTTTACCTACAAATAGTCCGCCCTCGCCGTGGTCCTTTACTTCCTTTCTGTCAAAGCAATAATTTAAGTCTTTACCGAACTTTGAATAAAGCGAAACCGCGGTAGTTACCGCAAGAGGAATACCTTTGTATGCAGGCCCTACAAGCGTATCCGCATCGATTTTATTGTCGGCAATACATTGCGCATAATATTCTCCGAGCTTTGAAAGCTGCGCACCCGATTTATAGTTGCCGGTATTGATAAAGTAAGGTGCTTTTCTTCCGCTTTTTAAAGTAAATTCGCCGAACTTTAAAACTCCGTTTTCCACCATGAATTTAATAAATTGCTGTTTGTAATCCATTTTTATGCTCCTTTTTTTCTACCTGACAAAACTGCGGAGATGCAAGCAAGACAATGCGGGCGGGGCTTTCCGACAGGAGCATACAAATAGTATTTGACTGCGGAAAATGTAGCCCAACAAAGTATTGCAACGCATATACGAAGTTTTAATTTAATTTCAATGTATTTACAATTTCGTTAATATTGCCTATGCCGTGTTTATCGAGCCAAGCGTTTGTTTCCGAAATGATACGTGGCATTGCGTTTGCATCGGTAAAATTTGCAGTTCCGACCTGAACCGCCTTAGCACCCGCCATCATAAATTCAATTACGTCAACGCCGCAGGTTATTCCGCCCATACCTATCACGGGGATATCGACCGAATGTGCAGCCTCGTACACCATACGGAGCGCGACGGGCTTGATACCCGCGCCAGAAACTCCGCCCGTGTTATTGGCAATAACCGGCTTGCGGCGTTCAACGTCGATTACCATTCCCGTAAGGGTGTTTATCAGCGAAACACAGTCCGCACCGCCGCTTTGCGCCGCCTGCGCGTTAACGGGAATACTTTCCACATTGGGCGAAAGCTTGACCATAAGCGGAGTTTTCTTTAACCCGCTTTTTGCAACGCGCGTCACTTGCTTTATACTTTCGGGCTTAATTCCGAAAGCCATACCCCCCGCCTTTACGTTGGGGCAGGATATGTTCAGCTCGACAAAATCGACAAGCCCGTCCAATTTAGCGCATATTGCGCCGTAATCGTCAAAGGACTTGCCCGCCACGTTTGCAACGATAGTCACGCCTTTCTCTTTAAGAAAAGGTAAATCATCCTTGATAAAATGGTCTACGCCGGGGTTTTGAAGCCCAACGGCGTTTAAAATAACGCTTTTGCCTTCGGCAATCCTTGGAACGGGGTTGCCAAGGCGGGGTTCCAAAGTCATACCCTTGGTGCTTATACCGCCTATTACGGAAATATCGTATATTTCGTTGTATTCCCTGCCGAAACCGAATGTTCCGCTTGCCGCAATTACGGGATTTTTAAGTTTTACGCCGCATATTTTTACTGATAAATCAGCCATTAAAGTTGCACCTCGTTAATATCGAATACGGGACCGTCCTTGCAGACGCGGGCATTCGTGCCATCCGATTTTTTGCAAACGCATACAAGGCACGCACCTAAACCGCAGCCCATTCTCTCTTCCAAAGAAACGAGGCAAGGAAGCGTATTATCGCGCTCGGAAAGCTTTTGCTTTAAAACTTTAAGCATAACCGGCGGGCCGCAAGCTATTATACAGTCTGCTTTTATTTTGTCTGCATCTTTAAGATAGGCTTCAACCGCGTTGCCTTTTTCGCCGTAGCTGCCATCGTCGGTAACTACGGTAAGCCTTTCAGACTTTTCAAGCTCGTTTAAAAGGCACACTGCGTTTTTATTTCTGAAACCGATATAGGAATAGAATTTCTTGGTTTTGAAGTGTTCGCGGATAGTTGCGATTAAGGGGAATATACCCACGCCCCCGCCTATTACAACGACGCTGTTTTTACCGTCAAGGTTGAAACCGTTACCGAGCGGAAGCAAAATTTTAAGCGTTTGCCCCGCTTCGGTTTTTGCCAGATTTTGCGTACCCTCGCCTTTAACCTGATAGCAGACCGAAACGTCGTTGCCCTCAACCTTCATTACGCCGAGAGGGCGGCGCAAAAGCTGCGAGCCGTCGCCAGTGGAAAGGTTGACGAACTGCCCGCCGCGGATGCACCCGGCACCTTCGGAAAGGGTTAACGTCATCATAAAAATGTTTTCCGCAATTAATTTATTGCTTTTTACTATACATAATAAATCTTTCATAATTTCGCCTTAGTTGACAGATATGCCGCTCCAGCCAGATTCTCCTAAACTATTTATATAAGCAAAACAATTAAAGAGAAAATTACAAGCCCAATATATCATATATAAAAAAGGAAGAATTAAGTATCTTAAATATGCCACAGGCGATAAAACTATAAGCATAACACTTCGAACTAAAGAAGGTTTTGAATCATCTTTTATAAAACAATCCAACTCTTCTCCCGGAATTTGTAAAAGTCTTATTAAAAAAAGAAATACAGCATCCAGTAAATAAAACCAAAAAGCACTTAATCCAGTAACGATAAAAACAATTAGTCTAACAGCAAAAAATTTATCATCCGCAAAAAAGCACTTTACAAATTGTTGAGTATTTAAAATTAACTGATTTTTAACATTCATTAATCACATATCCTTAAAAACGCTATATTACCTACTCATTTTGCCTATTGAATTTGCCAGGTCCTGCTGCATATCTATACATGCGGCGCGGGCTGCGTCGTAGTAGCTCATACCTTTGTATTCAGGATTTTTATATGCGCAGATAATTCCGCGCGAGCTATTGACAACACCGCCTAAACCGCGGTTATCAAAGCAGACTTTAAGCATTTCCGCACTTCCGCCCTGCGCACCGTAACCGGGGATTAAAAAGAACGTGTTAGGAAGGCGTTTTCTTAAATTTGCCGCCTCCTCGGGATGGGTTGCGCCGACAACCGCGCCGACTTCGGAATAGCCGTACTTACCGATTACGTCCTTGCCCCATTCATTAACGAGCGAACCCATACGCTCGTAAACGTATTCCCCGTTTTCAAGCTTCAAGTTCTGTAATTCGCCGCTTGATTGATTGGAGGTTTTGACAAGCACGAATATCGACTTATCGTTAGCCTTTATTTCATTGATAAAAGGCTTTATCCCGTCGCAGCCGAGATAACCGTTGACGGTAAGCATATCTGCGGGAAAGGCTTTGACGTTTGTTCCGCTTAACGGCGTTGAACCGAGATATGCCTTTGCATAACAGCTTGCCGTAGAGCCTATATCGTTGCGCTTGCAGTCTGCAATTACCACCATACCTTTACCGTGAGCGTACTTTACGGTGTAGTTGAAAGCCTTTAAACCCTCGTACCCGTACATTTCGTAATATGCGACCTGCACCTTGACTGCGGGAACCACATCGCAAACCTTATCGATGATATTCAAGTTAAATTCCGTTATGCGTTCAGCCGCGTCCTCGAACGTGGTAATATCTTCACGCATTTCCTCAGGAAGATAATTGAAATCGGTATCCAGCCCCACACAGGTCGGGTTTTGCATCTCAATAATTTTTTCAATTAACTTATCAATCATTTTCTCTCTCCTGTTTGATATCTTTTTTTATATTTTTTAATTCTTTTAAATTTAATATAGATAAAACCACGCCTGACAGCGACGCTGCCGCCGCAGGAATAAACACCAAATTATATTTTAAACCGAACGTAAAATGCAAAACAGCCAAAACGCTAAACGTGGCAATGCTTTATATACCAATTACCGCAAATACTATTTTTAAAATTTTATTCAGCATATTTTACAATCCCGTCAACTAAGGTGCAGATAATTTTTCCGTATACTTCAAAGCCGTTGAAAGGCGTGTTTTTGCCCTTTGAAATGAATTTTTTGCTGTCGATAACATACTTTTCGTTTAAGTCTACCACTGTTATATCCGCGGGCGCGCCCTCTTTAAGCTCGCCCCCGCCAAGATTTAAAACCGTTGCGGGATTGTAGCTCATTAAGTCCATAAGCCGTGAAAGCGTAAGCTGACCCGACTTTACAAGATAAGTATAGCTTAAGGGAAAGCTTGTTTCTATACCGCTGATACCGAACGCCGCAAGATTGTATTCAACCTGTTTATCTTTAAGGGAATGGGGAGCGTGGTCGGTAACTATACAGTCAAGCGTGCCGTCCTTCAAACCCTTTATTATAGCTTTTCTGTCCTTATCTTCACGGACAGGGGGATTGACCTTGGTGTTCGTATCAAACGAAGTTATTATATCGTCGGTAAGAATAAAGTAATGCGGACAGGTTTCCGCGGTAACCTTAACCCCGCGCTTTTTCGCGCTTCTTATAATTTCAACCCCGCTGTAAGTGGAAACGTGGCAGATATGGACGGGAATACCCAGACTTTCGGAAAGCGCGATTTCGCGTGCAATCATAATATCTTCCGCGGCGCGCAGGCTTCCTTTAAGTCCTGTAAGGGTTGAATTGTAACCCTCGTTTACCACACCCCCGTCAACGAGGTTCGCATCTTCGCAATGGCAAAGACATTTTATTCCGAACCCGTTTGCGTATTCCATTGCAAGGCGCATAACGTTTGAGTCCGCAACCGACTTTCCGTCGTCGCTTATGGCAACCGCGCCAGCCTCTTTCATCTTGCCGATATCCGACATTGCCTTGCCTTCCTGTCCGCGTGTAATCGCGCCGATTGGATTGATTTTGCAGAGGTTGACCTGTTGCTGCCTGTATTTAATATATGAAACAACAACCGCGTTATCGCACACGGGGTTGGTGTTGGGCATACAGCAAACCTGCGTAAAGCCGCCCGCTACCGCAGCTTTTGAACCGCTTTCTATATCCTCTTTACCCTCGAAACCCGGTTCGCGCAAATGGACGTGCATATCGATAAAACCGGGAAGCACGTGTTTGCCCGCCGCATCTATAACCTTGCAGTCGGCTTTTATATTTGCACTTATTTTACTTATTTTACCGTCCTCAATGAGGATATCGGCTTTTTTTTCGCCGTCCCGCAATACAAGCGTGCCGTTTTTAATCAAAGTTTTCATAAATTCGCCTCTCTGTATTCAGACAACAATTTTAAAAGTGCCATTCTGACGGCAACGCCGCAGGTAACCTGCTCTAAAATTTCGCTCGATTTGCCGTCTATAAGCGTAGGAGTAAGCTCCACACCCCTGTTCACGGGACCGGGATGCAGAATTACCGCGTCCTTTTTGGCGTACTTTAAAAGTTCGTCCTTTACGCCGTAGAATTTGCTGTATTCCGACAGCGACGGAAACAGTCCGCCGTGCTGACGTTCAAGCTGAATTCTAAGCCCCATTACGGCGTCCGCTCCCTCGATAGCCTCTTCACGCGACTTTGCGACCTTTGCCCCAAGCTTTTCAATCGCCTTGGGCATCAGCGTTTCGGGAGAATACATCCAGACTTCCGCGCCGAGTTTTTTCAGTCCGAACAAGTTGCTTTTCGCAACCCTGCTGTGCTTGATATCGCCGAGAATGGCGATTTTCAGTCCCTTGATTTTACCGAACTTTCTTCTTACGGTAAGCATATCGAGCAGGGCTTGGGTCGGATGCTCGTTCATTCCGTCGCCGCCGTTCAAAACGCTTGCTTTAACGTGTTCGGCAAGCAGTCTGGGCGCACCTGCCATTGGGTGGCGTATTGCTATGAAGTCGATTTTCATAGAGTCGAGGGTTTCGCCCGTGTCGATAAGGGTTTCCCCCTTCTGGACCGAGCTTGCGGCGGCAGAAATATTCACTTCGTTTGCACCGAGGTATTTTCCCGCCAGCTCGAACGAGGTACGCGTCCTTGTGCTGTTTTCATAAAAAAGCGTGATGAGCGACTTGCCCGCAAGCAAATCCGACTTTTTATTTTTACCGTCCAAAAACTCGCGCATTTTGTCCGCGGTATCGAGAATTTCGCATATCTCTTCCGCGTCTGTTTCATACAAGCCGAGCATATCTTTACGTTTGAGCATTGCAATCTCCTTACAGGCAAATGTATCGGGGTTGGCTACCCTTACAGACGAAAAAAAAGCGAAAAAGACACCTTTTTCGCTTTAAACACTTTATTTTTAAAAATATTTACCTTTTATAAATACCTTCGTCTGTTGCATACCTAAATTATAGCATAATACCGAAAAGATTGTAAAGAGTATTTCAATGGTTTTTTATAAAATTTTGAAAGTTATAATTACAAAATACGCTTCGGCTTCTATAAAATTCTTTGCAGGGCAAAGCCTACCTTGTCGCACGAAGTAAGTATATATTCGATACCGTTTTTTACGGTGCGTAGCGGAAAAAAGGTTTCCCCGTGGATATGTCCGAAAATCACTTTTTCGACGCCGTTTTCCTCAAAAATTTGCGAGAAAAGAGTTTGGGGGGATTTTGCGCTAAACGGCGGATAATGAATCATTGCAAGCAGCCTGTCGCCTTCCTCCCTGACCTTTTCAACCTGTTTGAAGCACAGCCTGAACCTTTCCGCTTCACGTAGGTAAAGCTTTTCGTCGTGGTCGGAGTAGTCGGCACTTCCCGGACACGACCAGCCGCGAGAACCGCAAATTATAACATCGCCGAACTTTACGCAATCGTTTTGAAGAAAGAAAAAGCTTTCGTCCGGCGCGGCGTCGCGCAGCTTGGTTATGCCGTTCCACCAATAGTCGTGGTTACCGCGGATAAAGACTTTTTTACCATTTAAACCCTTTAACGAATTTAAGTCGTAAAGCCCTTCTTCAAGCACCGTACCCCAACTGATGTCGCCGCATACCAAAACGATATCTTCATCCGAAACCTTGCTTTGCCAGTCGCATTTAATTTTTTCAAAGTGATTTTCCCACCCTGCGCCGAACACGTCCATAGGCTTGTCGGACGTTCCCGAAAGATGCAAATCGCTTATCGAAAATATTTTCATACAGCTATTTTAACATATTTTTTTATTTTTTTAAAGCGTTTTAAGACACAATATTTAATAGACATTTTTTGCAATTTTGTCTATTATCTAAGCAATTATGCGTGACATAGTACTATTTTTATTGTAAAAATATAGACGACGGAGCCAAAAAAACTCCGCCGTCGGCAATTTTTCAACTTGCGTTACTGCTTTGAACAGGTTTTACCCTGGGGATATAGGGGAAGCTCGAAGAAGCCCGTACACACCTCTTGCGAATATTCCTGTGCGGGCGGTATCGCGCAATAGCCGTAGCTGGGAACAAGTATTTCAACGTCGATTGCAACCTTTAAAATTATGGTAAGGCAAGCGTTGACGCTGAACGTATTCGTATCGGCATTGAACGTACCTTCGGCACAGACCGCGCTTACTTCTGCCGTTACTTTATAGGGCATAATCGACGGTGCGGGAACAAACAAAAGTACGTCCTGTGCGACCGAAATGTTTGCCTGTGCAACGCCCTCCACCCCGTTCGCGTCGGTATACACAACCTCTACGGGAATATTTACGGTAGCCTGCACCCTTGCACAGCCGGGCTTATCGGCAAGCCTTTCCACGTTGAGTGCGGTTATCACGCCCGTTGAAGTAGTAGACCTTGCGCTTATAAAAGTCAAGGGGTATGTAGGGTCTGCGGGAATAGCGTCGGTAAGGGTTAAAGTGTAGTTTTCCACCTGTATCTGCTTGATACATGCGTCGAAAATTTTCTGCGCCTGGATACACACTTTTTCACACATTCCGTTCAAGGGATTACCGCTTATGGAACCGGGGCATTTATCCGATTGGAAATTGGAAAAAAATGACATTTTGACCTCCGTTTATTTTCAAATTACTTTGTTATTACATTTTATGCCACGCCCCAGCCGCATTGATACAATGCGGCTATTTCGGCACAAATAATTTACAGGTCGGGTAAACGGGCTTATTTCCGTTTATGCTTTTAAGCCTGTCTTCGTCCGTTCCGAATTTAAGAGCGACGGTACGGTAAGTATCGCCGACCTTTGCCGTATATCTGACAAGGTTTTTCTCCCCTATCACTACAATCGCACCCGAGAACGCCCTGCCGTTAACGGGAAAATCGAAGACGTTTTCAATCTC
Source organism: uncultured Christensenellaceae bacterium (assembly GCA_910587365.1). GTDB lineage: Bacteria > Bacillota > Clostridia > Christensenellales > Borkfalkiaceae > Coproplasma. Next base: position 159,183 of record CAJUKJ010000003.1, read on the forward strand.
TTTAGCGCACTGTCCGCGTTTAACCCTGAAATATTTACTTCTGTCCGTAACGAGCGTAAACATAGAAGAATGTTTAAACATTTATATATCATACGCAAATGAAAGCAAAAACGTTCATATTCCGCCGATGAATTTTGTAGAATAATGTAGATGAAACAAAATATTTATAAATCAGCCGCGATGGTAACGGTATTTTCCACCATCGAAAAATCGTTAAGCTTCTTTTACAGAATAGTTTTATCGCGCATTATCGGTGCGGAAGGTCTTGGTATTTACCAGATTTGCCTTTCCGTTTTCGCAGTATTTCTGACGGCGGCGTCAAGCGGGATACCCATAACGGTTTCGCGCCTGATTGCAAAAGGCAGTGCCTCCGGAGATTTGAAAAGCAAAAACGCAGCAGTGACTGCGGGCGTCGTAGGAACGCTTATATTTACGATACCTATGGCGGTAATGCTGTTTTTCGGAAGAAACGCTTTGGGCTTTTTATTCTCCGACGACAGATGTAAAAACATTTTCCTTTTGCTTCTTCCCGGGCTTGTGCTTACCTCCGTTTATGCGGTTATGAGGGGTTCGTTCTGGGGAAACAAACAGTTTTTACCTTACAGCGTCATAGAGCTTCTGGAAGACGCCGTTATGGTAATTTTAGGCTGCATACTCGTTTACGGCGTGGCCGACCCCGTACTCGGTGCGCAACGTGCAACCATAGCGGTACTCGTTTCATACGTGTTCTCGTTCATAGTTTCGCTTTTCTGGTATTTTAAAAAGGGCGGAAGGTTTACCAACCCCAAACGGCAGTTAAAGCCTCTATTCGCATCGTCAATGCCGATTACCGCTATGCGCACCTCTACCTCCGTGATAAATTCCGCCGTTGCGGTGCTTTTACCCGTGCTTTTAATGAACGCTTACGGGCTTACCAATTCGGAAGCGATAAGCCTTTACGGAATCGCCATAGGAATGAGTGTTCCCATTCTGTTTATACCCTCTTCGCTTATCGGGTCTATTTCCGTAGTAGTCGCACCCGAGCTTGCAGAAAATTTTTACAAAAAGAACACTTCGCTTGTTAAGTTTGACGTGGAAAAATCGGTAAGGGCGGCAATATTTATCGCTACTTTGCTAATTCCGATACTCTTCGTCCTCGGCGATGAAATAGGGGAATTTTTATATTCAAACGAGATGAGCGGGGAAATAGTCCAAAGGTGCGCATTCATTCTTCTGCCTATGTGCATATCGATGATAACGACCACTATCCTTAACTCGATGAACTGCGAAAAGAAAACCCTTATGTACTTTTTCTTCGGTGCAGCCGCTATGCTTGCAAGCATACTTGTACTGACGAAATATCTCGGGGTTTACTCATATATGATAGGGCTTGCCGCAAGCTTCGTTATAACGGGTATTCTTAATTTAAGGCTTTTAAAAAAGCAGTGTCCCGGTATAAAGTTTATAAAATATATGGTACACGCGCTTATTGTGGTTACAGCGTCGTGTGCGTTCGGAATGCTTCTGGATGGCATAGTAAGCAATTACGTTTCCGTCGTATGGCAGATGGTCATATGCGCACCCGCATGTCTGGCGTTTACGGGAGCGTTCCTGTATTGCCTTGAAATGTTTACATTCCACCCGCTTAAAAAGCTTATTTCAAAAACCTGACGGAAAGCTGTTCAATAAGAAATTTTACGGCAAGCCCGACTAAAAACGCGCCGAAAAGCTTTTTTAAGACGACCGAAGGCAAAAGCGCGGCGGCAAAGCCTGCGGCAACGGAAGTTATAAGCGCGGGTATTACAACCCACCATAGCCCGTCCGTCTTTAACAGCCCGTTCTGCTTGTGAAGCTTTAAAGTAAAAAGAGCCATAGGAAGAAAGGCTATTAAATTTGTTGCCTGCGCAACGTGCTGTTCAACGCCGAGAAGTATTGTAAACGCGGGAATTAAAACCGTACCGCCGCCCATTCCCATTCCGCCGAGCATTCCCGAAAAAAAACCCGCAACCAAAAAAAGTATAAAGCTCAAAATAACATCCTTATACCGGCGGCAAGCATTACGGCAATGAATATATAATTTATTATCGTTTTAGGACATTTATTGAGATAGTACGCACCTGCCATTCCACCCGCAACCGAACCCAAGGCTGCGGGTATTATCACGTCCAACGCGGCGTAGCCGTTAATAATGTAGGTAACCGCGCTTGCGGCGCACACGGGCGCGATTACGAATATCGCCGTGGCGTGCGCCTGCCTTTCCTCATAGCCGAGCATCCCCTTTAAAATAGGTACGGCAACCATACCGCCCCCGCCGCCGAACAGACCGTTTACCGCGCCCGTAAGTATGCCCGCAGTCAATTGTTTGAAAAAATTTACCTTCAATTTCATTATATAATGGTAGTTTTTGCAATTACAGCAAAAATAATAAAAAAAATTAGCCGTTTTAAGCGATAATTGCTTGATTATAATTGCCTTTTATATTAAAATATCAAAGTACGATTATTTATTAAGGATAATATAATATGGCAAAAAATTACTCAAAGAAACGCGCATTGAAATACGCAGCGGTTGCACTTGCGTGCCTTACCTCTTTCTCGATTGCGGGATGCTCTGCCTGCAATACCGAGGATCCGGACGACGACAAGAAAACCTCGAAAGAGGATACCCAGCTTCTTAAAAACGGAAACTTTGAATTTTTCGACGTTCCCGAAAAGAAGAAAGATGAGAACGCTCCCGTTTACCTTATCAATTCCCCCAACAACTGGTCGCACGGCGGCACAACCTCCTACACCATGTCGGGTATTATTTCAACTGCGGACAAGGTCTGGACGGACTATTTCCATTCAACCGAGCTTGCGGACAAGCTTGATATCAATAACGAGCTTAAATCTTCGGACAGCGATTATAAGGACAGATACGTCGACTACAACGGAATGAAGTCGAGCGATTTGCTTTATAAAGATACTTACGCCGTACTCAATCCCGACAAGGATGAGGACGAAAGCGAAGGCGATAAGGTTGACCCTAAAACCCAGTTTATCGAAAATCCGTTAGCGCACAACATTTTCAAGGACGGCGACACCCCCTACTTCGTTGACGAGAACGGGGAAAGACAGACGATTTACGTCGAGGAAGAAACAGGCGAGTATTATCTTGAAAAGGATAAGGACGAATACCGCCAGCCCGTAGGTCACGTGCTTATGCTGCACAACTACGCGACTGCCCATAACGGTATTGCGCAAAATTATTCTTCCGTAGATATCAGCCTTCCCGCAAACACCGCGGCAGAGGTTTCGGTTTGGGTAAAGACTTCGGGTCTTTCGTTCCACCAGGGTACCGAGGTTAAGCAGGACCGCGGCGCGAACATTTACGTTACGCATACGGCAGGCTCCTCCTCGCTCAGCGATTTTGCTATAACCGACATAAACACCGAAAAGCTTATTAAAGAGGGCAAAGTTTCTGATGAATACAACGGCTGGGTTGAATACACCGTTTATATCAATGCGTGCGACTTTGCTTCGAGTACCGTTAGTTTAAGGCTCGGACTCGGCGAAAGCGATTACGCCGTTGAAGGCTATGCTTTCTTCGACGACGTGTCCGTAACCAAGTACACCGACCTTGAAAACAGCGACTGTACCTATTCCGCAAACAAAGCCGATATCGAAAGCAAGAACGCAAGCTGTACGCTTACAAGCGACGCAAGCGAAAAGATTTTCAAAGCGGACAGCTATTCGCGTAACGACGGACAGGTAAAAGACGACAGGTTCTCGGACAGCACCCACTATCTTGTCGACCTTGCTTCCGAACAGAACTACGAAGCAGTATCGTTTACCACAGCCGCCAAAGCAGAGCTTACGATAGATAAAGACAATTACGTTTCGTCAAAGACGGCAGCAGCTAATAAGATAGGCTTCAACAATACGACAGACCTTTCGACTGCAAAGCTTCCCAAAGATTTTACTTCGCTTGATACAAGCAAAGACTTGCTTGCATTCGTAAAAGCAAACCACAGTTTCACGCAAGAGGAAACGATTTATTACAAAACCTTAAACGAGGCACTTTCAAGCGCGAATGACTTACCCAAGGTTGACGCGAATACCGACAATAACCTTATGGTTATGCTTTCGGCTTTCGGAGCGGCGTACACCTCCTCCTTCGACCTTACCGTCGAAAAGGAAAAGCACCAGATAATTTCGTTCTGGGTTAAAACCTCCGACTTGAAAGGCAGCACTGCAGCTACCGTAAAGCTTACGCAAAACGGTAACGACAGCAACTCTACGAGCATTACGCTCGATTCCACAAGCGTTGCGGCAGTTGACCTTGACGCTGACCACAAGGATATTTACAACGGCTGGGTACAGTGCTTCTTATTCGTAAACAACGAATTGGACGAGGATATAAAGCTTAACGTCGATTTCAGCTACGGCAACACCACTATTAAGGATACTGCGGTTACCGCTTATAAATCGGGATGGGTTGCACTTGCAAATATGCAGACGCTGTACGTTGAAGAAGATGTATTTGCTTATACGGGAAGCGGAAGCTATACGGGTTCCCTTTCAATAACCGAAGAAACGGTTAAAAAGACAAACGTCTTTGACGAAGCTTACGGAAGCCAGTCGCACGAGATTGAAAACGGAATGGTTAACCCCTCCACTTATAAAGGCGTTAACGGTGCAAGCTCTTCCGTATTGAATAACGGACACGTTTCAATACCTTTCGACGATATTAACAGCAGCGGCTATAAGAACGGCGAAAAAGTAAACGAAAAGTTTGCAGGTCTTATTAATAAAGATTATATAGAAAATTATGCATCAACCGATTGGTACAAGACGCTGCTTTCCAACTTCAACGCAAGCTCTACGGACGCACTTGCAAACTGGAACAAAGTATTCGGAAATAAATCAATCCAGCCCCTTATTATAGTAAACAAGCTTAGAGAAAGCTATATTATCGAAAAGGATGCGGACGAAAGCACGTTCAAGAATTACTATGTAAAGAACGAAGACGGCATATTTGAAAAGGTTGCTTCCGACGCTAAGTTCGACGAAGAAGAAACTTACTATTCGCTTGTCGAGGTAATGAACTATGGCTTTATCGGAAGCGAAAAGTCGGTTTCCGCAAACAGCTACGCAACAGTCAGCGTAAGGGTCAGGGTAAGCAAAGGCGCGGTTGCATACATTTACCTTGTAGACACTTCTTCCGAGAAAAAGGTACTCGGACTTTCCACCCCCTCCTATTCGTTCTGGTACGACGAGGACGGCAACGTGCTTAAAGGCGAACCCGACGAGGATTGGAGCCTTGCAGAAAGGCGCGCAAACGTTCTGTACAAGCTGCGCAGCGACGGTCTGTACGAAAACGACAAGGGCGAACTTTTCGCAAACACCTGGAACTATACCAAATTATATAAAGATAACATAACCTATTATACGAAAGACGGAAGCTTCTCCGTTGACGAGCTTGTAGACGGAGTGACCTATTACAAAGACAGTGCCTGCACAATCGAAGCAGACCACTTCCTCGTCAATACAAGCGGCGTAAAGCTTTACAAATCGTTAGACGGCAAATATCATTATATTGCAGACGGCAAGGTGCTTGATGATGTAATTAATCCTTTCGAGTTAAAGGATGCAGACGGCAATTCTTACCTTAAATACAATTCCGTTTCCGAGCAGTACGTACAGAAAATCGACGGCAACGAAACCGATGACTGGGTAACCGTTAACTTTGTTATCCACGCAGGAAGCCAAAGCAAGTCGTACCGCCTTGAACTTTGGAGCGGCGAACGCGATAAGCTTAATACAGACGGCAACAATGAAAACGGAACCATAATCTTCGATTACAGCTACACTTCAGTTTCCGACGACACTTTAAGAAGCGAATATGAAAACGATATCATACTTGCTTACCAGAAGCTTCTACTCGCAAACGGCGTTACGGGCTTTAACTCCTCCACCGAGAATATCAGTTATTATGAAAAGCTTGTAGAGGAAAACGGTCTTACAGACAAGGTTGACGGTATTCTTAAAAACTACACCGCACACTACTACACTTACAGTCTGTATGATTCGGCATCATTCCAGCCCTTCAATAAGGACGTCGCAAGCGCAGAGTCAACCGGTTACGACTATTCGATTAACAATTATTCAGAATCGCTTGCATATCTTAAAGTGAAAGACGGTAATTCATATACGATATTTACCGACTATGCAACGGTTGACCAGTCAATCAGCTTCGATAACGTTTCAGACGATGATGACGATGACGACGATGAGGAAGAAGATAACAGTAATACCAACATCTGGCTGTTGATTTCCTCCATCCTCCTCGTAGTTGCGCTTATCTTCGCAATGATAGCGATTTTCGTAAGGGATACGTTGAAAAAGACCCGCCGCAATAAGGCAGCAGGCAACAACAAGTACAATCAGCAAAGAACTAACCGTTATATCAAAAAGTTAGGCATCCAGAAGGAAGAGTTTGATGAAACCGACGCGGTTGAATCCGAAAAACAGCCCGAAGAGCCTGCGGAAGTTGTTGAGCAACCCGCCGCTGAACCCATAGAGGAAACTGTTGAACAGCCCGCTACCGAAAGTGTTGAATCCGAAGAAGTAGTTGAAAAGACTACGGAAGATACGACGCCCGAAGACGGCAACGAACAGCAATAAAACTTAATTAAATACCCGCCGTGTAACCGGCGGGTATTTTTAAACCGCGGCTGTTAATTCAGCCGCGGTATTTATTTTAATTAGATTCTTACTCCCTTCGGTAATTTGTTTTTCGCGGTTCCGTCGGAAACCTTACACCAACCGAGCGGAAACCCGTCAAAAGCTACAACGTACCAACCCTTAATAGTTTGCCCGCAATTAAAAGTCAATCCGTGAAGATAATTTAAAGCGGTATGCCCGTCAACGTCCAGACACTGCGCCTCGCCGTCGGCAAGACACATCGCCAAAGAATGCGACGGCTCGAAACGGCTTCCCGTAAACTCTCCTATCCTTACCCCTGCGCGCAACGTCTGCGCTTTTGTCAAAGGCATAGCGTCGGGAAGAGAATACAACGTTTGCCCGATAAGGTGCAGGTTTTCAAATTTAATATTTAAAAACTCGCTCTCCCACTGTCTATAAACCGATAGAAGTTTTTTGTCTTTCAAAGACGGGGTCAAAAGCCTTACATCCCTGCGTTCGCCGCCGTTCTTTTGCAAAACCGAATAAAAATGCCCTTCCCCGCGGAATTCATGCGGGTAAAGCTTTTGCTGTTTTATTAGCTTGCAGTCGGTATGCCTTTTCAGGAAATTTTCTATCTGTCCCTCGTCTTCCTCAGGTGCGAAAGTACAGGTTGAATATACTATCCTCCCACCGACGGCAAGCATTTTATAGGCACTGTCCAATATTGCCGCCTGTCTTACGGCACAGGCTTTCACGTTTTCAACGCTCCATTCCGGAATAGCGTTAGGTTCTTTTTTAAACATCCCCTCGCCCGAACACGGCGCGTCAACAAGTATTTTATCAAAGTAACTTACAAATTCTTCGGCAAGCTTTTCGGGAGAAGAACAGGTTACAACCGAATTTTTAATTCCAAGGCGTTCAACGTTTGAAGAAAGAATTTTTGCACGTGAAAAATTAATTTCGTTCAGAAAAATTATGCCTTCGCCGTCAAGATACTGCGCAAGCTGGCTTCCTTTGCCACCGGGAGCAGAGCATAAGTCCAAAACCCTTTCGCCGCCCTTGGCTTCAAGCATCGGTGCGGCGCACATTGCCGACGGCTCCTGAACGTAATATAGCCCTGCCGCGTGGTACACCGTTTTACCCAACCCCTCGGCGGAAACGTAAAACCCGCTGTTTTCCCAAGGAACCTGTTCAAGAGAAAATGGCGAAATGCGCTTAAATTTTTCCACCGGAATTTTAAGGGTATTGACGCGTATAGCCCTTTGCGCGGGGCTTTCATAGCTTTTAATAAACACGCCGAAGTCCTTACCGAGCATTCCGCGCATACGCGATAAAAACTCAGCGGGAAGCTGCATTTAAAATTTCCTCCAACCCAACAAGGTCTATCAAAACCAGCCCGCCTTGCTTTGCCGCGTTTTGGGTACGCGGCGAATTATCATCCTTTTCCGCAACATAATAATTGCTTTGTGTGACGTGTTGTGAATACTTTCCTCCGCACTCGTAAATTTTATCCGCAAGACTTTTTGAAAGCCCGAGATTTTCCTCGATTTCACGGGAAAAAGTAAATGTTTTGCCGTATAGTCCTCCGCCGCGTTTTATCCTTTTACGGGAGATATAATTGAAATACGCAACGCGTTTTTTTGCGCGCTCCGCCTTTGCTTTCTGCATTTGGTCGTGGTATCTTCTTTCTCCTTTGGACGATGGCGCGGTAACGTTATAATTCTTGATTTTTCCGCTATTTACCTGTAAAAGCTTTATAAGGTCGAAGTAGCCGCACCCCTTGGCTTTGCACATTGCCTGAACCACACGCATTGTGGCGTAGGCGTCGTCGGCGGCGCGGTGCGGAACAAAATGCACGCCCAGCTCTTTGGCAATATATTCAAGTCCGAACTGCCTTGTATAATCTTCGATAAAGGTCATATAAATAAGCTGGCTATCTGAAAACGAAAATTTGAACGACGGCAATTTGAACCGCTTTGTTTCCAGATTTAGATACTTTATATCGTTCATTGTGGAATGACCCAGAACGACGTTGTTTGCATCTTCGAGAAGCTCCTTGATACAGGGATACACCGAAGTAAACGGCGGATACTTCTTAAACTCCTCATAGGCATACGGTAAAACTATGCCCTTATCCCCCTTCCTGTCGGTAAGATGAAATTTGCCCTTGGGGTTAACGAGGATATCTTCCTTTTTGATAATATTGAAATTTTCGTCGCAGACGACGTAGCCGAACGCGCATATCTTTGCCGTGGTTTTATTCACGCTTGCGCATTCTATATCGAAAAAAACTAAGTTCATACCCATACATTATATATTATTTAATGCAAAATATCAAGTTGTACGCCTTATCTCCCTTGACAAATATACGGGTTTATATTATAATTTTTGCGTATGAAAATTTTGTTGACTGTTGTCGTATGCGGTAACGGCGCGGACGGACGTTCCGCACCACTGTACGACGGAATTGAACTTATATATCCCGACGGCGGCGAGGGCGTAAAGGATTTTCTTTCACGCGCCTTAAAGACCGCAAGGGGAAAATATACGGTTGTTCTTGACGCAAAATTTTTGTTTGCCGACGTTCAGCCGCTTTTGAATATCATTGATAAAAATACAGCGGATATGGTTTGCTTCAACGGCGGTATTGCTTTGAAAACAGCCGTTTTGAAGAACGTGGTTAAGGACTGCGAGGACGCTTTTTCCTGCCGCGTGCTTGGCGTGTTTGCGTGCAAAAATCTGTTAAAGACGGATTACAACCCTTTTACATTTGAAAAAGCTGCGGGCGCGTTTACCGATGAAAATACTGCGGGACTGTTGCTTTGCGCGGAAACGTTTGGCAAAATTAAGGCTAAGCTTCCCAAAGAAATTTACACCTACTCGTTCAACTGCCTGTGCGACAGACTTGTAACCTACTATCTGTACGCTATGCTTGCCATACGCGAGGGCAAGCTTACCGCGGATAAGCTTATTGCGTTTGACGGCAAGCTTAAAGCGGAAATTGTTTTATATCTCGCACTTGAAAAGCGGTTTACATACGCCAAATTACAAAAACTGCGCAACAAGGAATTTAAAATTTCTTGGTTGGCGGAAAGAAAATTCAGAAAAGTTTTAGGCTGAAAATTAAGGCTGGAAGTTTTAAAACTTCCAGCCTTATTATTTTATTTTTTAGGTACAATTTTGTCCTTGCCGCCCATATATTTACGGAGTACTTCGGGAATATAAACGCTTCCGTCTGCCTGCAAATGGTTTTCAAGGAAAGCTATAAGCATTCTTGGCGGCGCGACTACCGTATTGTTTAAGGTATGTGCATACTCGTTTTTACCAGTCTTGGAATTTTTATATCTTATTCCAAGTCTTCTTGCCTGCGCGTCGGTTAAGTTGGAGCAGCTTCCCACTTCAAAATACTTTTTCTGGCGGGGACTCCACGCTTCAACGTCGCAGCTTTTATATTTAAGGTCTGCCAAATCGCCCGAGCAGCAGATAAGCTGTCTTACGGGAATTTCCAGCGATACGAACAGTTCGACCGTGTAATTCCACAGCTTTTCATACCAATAGTCGCTTTCTTCGGGCTTGCAAATTACAATCATTTCCTGCTTCTCGAACTGGTGGATACGGTAAATACCGCGTTCCTCTATACCGTGCGCGCCCTTTTCCTTCCTGAAACAGGGCGAATACGAAGTGAGAGTTTGCGGAAGCGAGCTTTCCGTAAGGACTTCGCCCATAAACCTGCCTATCATAGAATGCTCGGAAGTGCCGATAAGGTACAAGTCCTCGCCCTCTATTTTGTACATCATACCTTCCATCTCTTCAAAGCTCATCACGCCCGAAACGACGTCGCTTCTTATCATAAAAGGAGGGATGCAATAGGTAAAGCCCTTGTCAATCATAAAATCGCGGGCATATGTTAATACTGCGGAATGAAGACGGGCGATATCTCCCGTTAAATAGTAAAAGCCGTTTCCGCTGGTACGGCGTGCCGAATCCAAATCTATGCCGTTTAGGCTTTCCAAAATATCGAGGTGGTAAGGAACGTCGAAAGGCTTTTCCTTAGCTTCCAAAAAGACTTTGCCCTCGACGTTTTCGCTGTCGTCTTTGCCGATTGGAACGTCGTCTGCAATTATATTCGGAATTGCCATCATTGCTGTTTTAAGCTTGCGCTCCACTTCCGCGCTTTCGGCTTCGATTGCGTCAATGCGCTCGTTATTTTCCTTTGAAAGACGCTTAGCCTCCTCAGCTTCGGTCTTTTTACCTTCACGCATCAACGTGCCTATACTTTTTGCAAGCGTGTTGCGCTGTGCGCGGCGGGCGTCGCCCTCGGACTGAAGCTCGCGTTTTTTGATGTCCAAAGCAAGAATTTCGTCCACCAAAGGAAGCTTTTTGTCCTGAAACTTCTTTTTTATGTTTGATTTTACGAGTTCGGGGTTTTCCCTTATAAGGTTTATGTCAATCATATATATACACCTATATCTATCGGAATGTTACGTCACGCTGCTACCAGGCAAGATATTGCAAGTTTGAAAGCCCGTGAAGTTTATTTCCTTTTTTATACAAATAAAATTATACTTCAAATTTTTGCCAATTGCAATTAAATAGCCGTTAATATCTTGAAAAAATAGTTTTATCGTGCTATAATGTGGTTTGTAGTAATATTTTAATTTTGGTAAACTATGAGTAAAATTGTTTTTAAAGTAAACGGCAAAAAGGATTCCGACAGCGGCGAAGAAAAAGCCGTTAAGACGAACCCTGCCGTTGAGGAAGCTGCCGCCGCAGAAAGCGTTGCGCTGCTTCCGACAGAAGAAAAAAGCCGTAACCCAAAAGCCGTAAAAACGGAAAAGGTTGAAGAAACCGAAGCCGAAGTAAACGCCGACGGGGATTTCGACAAGGAAGAATTAATTAAATATTTTAAAAAGCACCCGAAAAAGACTGTAAACACCAAGGTTGACAGGTTTACGCCCAACCTTAAAAAAGGTCTTTCCACCGCACAGGTAGAAACGAGATTTAAACAGTTTTTGTTCAACGATACTAATAAGAAATACTCCCGTTCCTACGCAAGTATTTTTATAGGAAATATCTGTACGTTCTTCAACCTGTTGTGTCTGATTGCGGGCATCGCGCTTCTTATTGCAAACACAAAGGGCATTACCAACTATATGGTACTGTTCATTACGTCTGCAAATATATTTATAGGGATTTTCCAGGAAATAAGGTCGAAAATTTCAATCGATAAGCTTTCCATTCTCAGTGCGAATACTATAAAAGCCATACGCGACGGGGATATAACGGAAATTCCCGTAAACGAAGTTGTTCTGGACGACGTGATTATCGTCGAGCTTGGCAACCAGGTACCCGCCGACTGTATACTTGCGGAAGGTACGGTTGAAGTCAACGAAAGCCTTTTGACCGGCGAATCGGTTGCGATTAAGAAAAACGTAGGCGATACACTTTATGCGGGAAGCTTTATTTCTTCGGGAACGGGCAAGTGCCGCGTTGACAAGGTCGGCAAGGAAACTTATATTGAAAAGCTTACTTCAAAGGCAAAAAAATATAAAAGACCAAATTCCGAGCTTATGAATTCCACTAAGCTTATAATCAAGGTCATTTCACTGCTGATTATTCCCATTGCAATAGGAATGTTCTTTATTGCAAGAGGCAACTATGATTCTGCGGTAACGGACGTTACAGACTACCTGTTTTCCGCTAAAATCAATTATGCTATACAGCGAACCTGTTCGGTTGTAATCGGAATGATACCCTCGGGCATGCTTCTTTTAACAAGCGTTGCGCTGTTTACAGGCATTGTCAGACTTGCTAAAAACCATACGTTGGTACAGGATATGTATTCCTTGGAAATGCTTGCAAGGGTTAACGTGCTTTGCCTTGACAAGACGGGTACTATTACCGACGGAAGAATGCGCGTCAACGACTGCGTTATTTTGAACACCGTGGGCGAATACTCCTTAAACGATATTATGGGAAGTATGCTTGCCGCGCTTGACGACAACAACCAGACTTCAATCGCGCTGCATAACCACTTCGGTATAAGCGATAAGCTTTCTCCCGTTGCGACTGTTCCTTTCTCGTCAAAGCGTAAGCTTTCGGCGGCGACGTTCGAGGACGTGGGAACGTTCGTTATGGGCGCACCCGAGTTTGTGCTTAAACCTTACCCCGCCAAGGTGGAAAAAATAGTAAAAAGCTATGCCCAGATGGGACTGAGGGTTATAGTGCTTGCTCACTCCCCCACCCCCATAGTCGGCGACAAGCTGCCCGCAGTATTAAAGCCCGTTGCCGTAATATCGATTGCCGACAATATCCGCGAGGACGCGATTGACACCATTAAATGGTTCGGGGAAAACGACGTAAACGTTAAAGTAATATCGGGCGATAACCCCGTTACCGTCTGCGAAGTGGCTAAGCGTGCGGGAATAAAGAATGCGGAAAAGTTTATTTCGCTTGAAGGGCTGAATGAAAAAGAAGTTGAAAACGTTGCAAATAAATACACCGTTTTCGGCAGGGTTTCGCCCGAACAGAAGGCTATACTCGTCCGTGCTATCAAGTCGGAAGGCAACACGGTTGCAATGACGGGCGACGGTGTAAACGATATTTTAGCACTTAAAGAAGCGGACTGCGCTATTTCGGTTGCGTCAGGCAGCGAAGCGGCAAAGAACGTAAGCCATATAGTTTTAATGGACAACAACTTCGGCAATATGCCCAAGGTCGTTGCCGAGGGCAGACGCGTTATAAACAACATTAAAAACTCGTCATCGCTGTTCCTTATGAAAACGCTGTTTACTGCAATGCTTGCGGTTATATGCCTGTGTATGGGTACTCCATACCTGTTTATGCCCCAGAACGTGCTGCTTTTGGAATTCTGCGTCATAGCTATCCCCTCATTCTTCCTCTCGCTGCAACCCAATAAAGAGCGTGTACAAGGTAAATTTATTACGCACGTTATGAGCGGCGCACTATCGGGCGCGCTGGTAATGATTATTTGCGTAATGGCAATGTACGTTACCAAGGAAATAGACCCCGACGAATTTGGGCAACACTATTTGGCAATGTGTATGATCGCGCTTATCTTCTCCGGTCTTGTAATGGTGTACAGAGTATGTAAACCGCTGAACGTTTACCGCGCGGTGCTTTGCGTATGTATGCTCGCGCTTTGCATAACGGCGTTTGCCGTTCCGCAGCTTGCTGAGCTTTTATACACGGGCTGGAAAGATATTAAATGGGACTATGCAAAGATATTAATAATAGTAGTCGTAATAGAGGCGGCTGTGCCTATTTCCGGCTGGTTGATATCACTTATGCACTACATCTTCCCCTCATCTACGGGAAAGCCCCATAAAACACATGAGAATAACCAGATACAGCAATAAATCAAGAAAGTAAAAAAATCGGAGGCGATTACCGTAATTCCCACAGGGAATTTAATAAAACGCAAATAAAAAGGTTTAGGCAT